>CBKWJC010000025.1:0-71157 GCA_966674685.1 uncultured bacterium | reverse complement strand
CCTACGCAACGTTTATGGTTCTAAATTATTCTCTGTCTAAATGAAACCACCCTGCTTTTTAAGGGGGGCTAAGGGGGGATCAGTCCGGGATTTAGACGGACTATTCAGATGTGTATAAGCAGTAGCTCATCTTGGGAGAGAGCCAGACCTTTGTTTCTGGCTCCCCTTCTCCCGGAGCGGGAGAAGGGACTGGGGGATGAGGGCATCATGCGCCTATGCCATTCGCCCCTACTGGGAAATGCGGAAGAAGACAATGGGAGGCCGACCAACGGGTTCCTCGGTTTCCGGATCGAGAAAGGTTTCAGTTAAGGTTTGCGTTGCTGCATCATAGGTGTAGCGCACTCCAAACGAGCGATCGCCGCTTTCGGCGGTTTCTCCGGCTTGGCAGTCTAGCTCTAGCGTTCCCGTCAAGGACATCCCATTAATTTGAACTCTGGAAATGCCAACTGCCGGATCGCCGTAGCCACAGGGGCCATGCCAGGTATCTCGACCAATCACTTTGAATCCTTCGCCATCGGGCAGAATCGAGCGAATAGAGTTGCCACCGTCTACCTCATCCACTCCTTGCCAAAGACCAATGTAAATCTCGTTGGGAGTGATTTCCTGAGCCGCTAGGGATTCGTAGCCGAGTAGCGCTGATGTGGTAGCTACTATGCCGACCAGACTTGCGATCGCAATATTCACTGTATACCTCACAAATTTCATGCTCCTAATCGTCATTCAAGCGAATAATCTTTTATGGCATAACGTGTACGTCGTGCAACATTACACAAGTTGCTGAATTGCGTTGAATACAATAGATTTACTCACATTTTGCACCCTGCAAATGGAGAAGCCGAAGCGGTTATTTTGCGCCGCATCGCAGCGGCAAAATAGTCTTTTTAGTTTTATGCAAGATGTGAATTGACCCAAATATTAGCGGGGTGCGAATCGGGACAATCTGCGATCGCAACGGGAGGTTTAGAGGTCATGTCGGATAGGTTGACTCAAGATCTGATAGCCGCAACTAAAGACTTGCATCAGGTCAATGCGTTAATTGGAGTGATCAGATTTGTAGTGATCGGTGGTGGTTTTCTGACCCTAGTAAGTTTGGCTTGGGGTGCTGAAACTGCGATCGCATTTGTTGCCTGGACAGTCTTGGCCGGAATTCTGTACACGTTTTGGCTGATTTGCACCCACGATGCGGTTCACCATACTCTGAGCGGCTGGGCTTGGTTTGATGAGCTGTCCTCGCGCCTGATTTCCTGGCCGATGCTATGGCCCTTTGGCGTTTATAGCGAACTCCATCGACTGCACCATAGCTGGAATGGCCGCAATCTGCGCGATCCAGAGCGAGTGCAGTGGACAACACAGGAATATGAACAGGCTCATCCGCTGCTGCGCTGGTATGTTCGCCATCAGTGGATTTTAGATATTTTCATTGCCAGCGGCATCGGCATGATCTTGAAAACGCTCTACAAAGGAGTGATTCTCCGAACGGCGGCACCCCGGCTAACTTGGCAATTGATCCTAGATGGCGGCGGCATGGTGTTGATGCAGGGCTGCTTAATTGCGCTGGTGTTAGCGACGCACCGCAGTCTTCTGCAATACCTACTGTTTTGGTTAATCTTAGAGCGCACTATCGGCATTGGTATTCAAATGCGCGATCACCTAGAGCATTACGGGCTATGGGGAAACCACGGGAAGCACCACATTACCCAGCTTTACACCTGTCGCAATCTGCATGTTCTGCCAGGTACAGGTTGGCTGGTTGGAGGGCTCCATTATCACTCAGTTCATCATGCATTTCCGGGAATTCCATTCGACCAACTACCGGAAGCATTTCGACGGATTCAGGCTGTGCTGCAAAAGCACCAAATGCCGCTGATGACAGTCGATGCAGGCTACCTTCGGACATCATGGCAACTGAGCCAAAATCCCTTACTAATTTAGCCACCGTGTCATAAACATCTTGGTGCTCATCTCCTCTCTCGTTCTTATCTAGAACCACTATAGTAATTCCAGTCAAGAATGAGAGACAGTGCATCAAAGCTTCGGTAATATCAAGTCTGGTTGAAAACCCATGATTTATTTTTTGTGAAACGTTTGCGGAACAAACGTTTCACAAAAAATAAATCATGGGTTCTGATACACAGACTTGATATAAGTGGTGCGTTACAGCTTTGCCTAACACTCTACAGCCCTGATGAGGTCTATCGTTGCCAGGTTTCCCTATTGATTAGTGATTATCTGACTACAGAGAGATCATCCGTAATTACAATCCGTTGACGAACAACAGCATGTAACAACCGATCAAGGGAGGATTGCTCTTCCTGCGATAACTCGCCGGATAAGATTGCTGCCTGAATCCCGTAGCGATCAGCCTGGGTGAGTTTGCCTGTCGCACTAGCTTGGGCAAAGAGTTCAGAAATGGCACCGGGGAGAGGAAGGATGGGAGCAAACATGATGACGACTTCAGGAACTCGATACTATTAGTATCGTGTAGAAGCCAGGTTTTCTCTGTGATAAGTCGGTTGATTCAACGTGATTCTGATGGCGTGATGGCTGTGATATGTGCGATCGCGTTTTGTGACCTATTGCCGTATTGGCCGTGATCCTTGGTTCACTCAGTGATGACGGTGATCACGATGTCTCCATGCCGCTCACCAGCTAGCCCTAAACACTTGGGTTTAGCGTTCATAGGTACCAACGAGTCTCGCCTGTGCGGTGACATAATCTGCGATCGCATCTAGCAGCTCGGTGCGACTGAGTCCGGATCTCAAATCCAGCGCTTCGGTTAGCGCATAGAGCCAGAAGTAATAGTGATGGACTCCATGTCCGGGCGGCGGAGCTGGGCCAGTGTAACCCTTGCTACCAGAGTCATTCAGCCCTTCAGTAAAGCGGCTACCTCCACCTTCAGCAATTTCATTCACGTCCGGCGGAATGTTGTAGATTGTCCAGTGAGTAAACCCAAACGGCAGTGGTGCATCGGGATCATGACAGATCAGCACCAGTTGCTTCGTTTCGGCTGGAACTTTACGCCACTGCAACGCGGGTGAAACGTTCTGCCCGTCGCTGGTGTAGCGGTCGGGGATTGATCCCAATGCCGAAAAAGCGGGGCTAGTTAGCTCCAGATCTTTAAGTTTTAGCTCCATAAAATGTCCTATAGAAGTTCCCTGCTTACAGGTCCTGCTGTGTCGGACGGATAATCATTTCGTTGATATCGACATCGTCCGGTTGCTCAATGGCAAATGCGATCGCGCGTGCGATCGCGTCTGCATCAATCGCCACTGAATAGAGCTGATTGACACCTTGAGCCATTTCTTCATGCGAGATGGTATTCGTCAGTTCCGTATCAACGGCCCCCGGAGAAATATTGGTTGAGCGAATATGGCCGTCAGATTCTAGCCGGATGCCCTCAGAAATTGCTTTTACAGCAAATTTGGTGGCACAGTAAACGGCTCCTGCTGGAAAAACGTGATGTCCAGCCACCGATGAAATGTTGATAATGTGTCCCGACTGCTGCTGGCGCATGATTGGCAATACGGCTGCAATGTTGTACAAGACGCCTTTGAGATTGACATCAATCATTTTGTCCCACTCATCAACCTTCGTTTCATCGAGAGGTGATAGGGGCATTAAACCTGCATTGTTGACTAAAACGTCAATCCGGCCATAAGCCTCATGAGTCGCCTTAGCAAGCGCTTCAACCTGATTGCGCTCGGTCACATCAGTCACCTGATATTGAGCTGTTCCACCGCTTTGCTCAATTTTGGTCACTAAATCGTTGAGCCGATCTTCTCGCCTTGCTGCAAGCATTAATTTAGCACCCATCTTGGCTAATCGATGGGCAGTGGCTGCTCCAAGCCCACTACTTGCTCCTGTAATAATGACAACTTTATTCTGTACTTCAGACATAGTTGGTGCTTAAGCTATTTGTTGTATTCTGTGCGGCTTTGAACATTGCTGTAGGCTACGTCAACGCTCAGCCCACCCTACAGTGCAGGGTTGTTTCATTATTCGCCCCTACTTACAAACCATCAAATGGTAAAAGTTTTTCCGCATGCAATGGATCTGACTAAAGGCAGAGCTGGCAATATGGTCGTCAATCTCTCGTTCTTATCTAGAACCACTATATTTGAAAAGTTATCTGTTGCCTATCAAAGTCTTTCGGCTCCTCTTAGAGGATGTTTGAAAATAGGAGGTAGCAGGAGGTAAGGCTACAGAACTAAAGGTAGTGTCACTGTGAAGCAAGTTACATGATTAGCACTTTCTACGTGAATTTCTCCGCCTAAATGCTCTGTCATTTTTTTCGCTAATGCTAAACCTAAACCCGTTCCACCATGCTTCCACGGATCATTGTTGGGGACGCGATAAAATTTGCTAAAAACCTGATCAATTGCTTCCGCTGGAATTTCTGCTCCTGAATTTATAACGCGAATAGAAGCTGTTTCTCCTATTCGTTGAGTTGTAACTGTGATTGTTTCACCAGATGGCGTATATTTGCATGCGTTGTTGAGCAATTCAGTGATGATTCGACCCAGACAAAAAGAATCAGTCGTGAGCAATGGTAAGTCTGGTGCAAGTTGTAACTGTAGGGTTTGTTGTTGAGTAAGATAGCGGCTTTCAAATGGCTCAATGAGATGCTTAATCCAATTTGGTAGCTCAATTGGTGCTAGATCGAGTGGTTGAATGCCTGCTTCCAAGTTCTGCAAATCTAATAAATCCTGAATTAAATTCAGTTCCTGTTCGCACTCTTCTTGCAAAATGTCTAGATACTGATTAATTTTGGTGGCAGGTATATTTGTGTTAATTGCTTCCTTGCTCGATGTCTCTTTTAAAAGAAAATTATCTTGGCTAGTTGTAATTCTTAACAGACCAATCACCATCTTAATACTAGCGACAGGAGTGCGAAGCTCATGGGAAATAGTGTTGAGAAAATCATCTTTTAGTTGATTTAATTTTTGCAGTTCTCTAACCTGAGCCTGAGCCGCTTGGTAAAGACGAGACTGCCGCAGTGCGATCGCACATTGGTTGGCAACTTGTTTGACTAACCGAACCTCTAAATCAGTAAATGAGTTATCACTTGATCTGAATAACCAAAGACTCCCCAATATTTTTTGCTCATCAAAGACTGGGCAGGCCAGGACGTTAGAGCCTGCATGATGTTGATGGAGAGTATCAGGCTGCGACCAGCAAAACTGGATTAGCTGTTGGTTCAGCAATTGCTGATGCAGTGCATCAGTCGCTACGGACAGCGATTCTCCTAGGGCTGGAGACTGGCAAGATTCACTTTTGTGAACCAGGGTGGAGATGGTCAAATCAGGGCTGTAAAGATTGGCTTCGCAACAATTGATGGCAAGACCATTGGCGAGCTTATCTACTGCTGATTGCAAAATTTGATGCTCATCTAAACTATCGCGAACGGTGTCGGTAATATACTTGAGCAACGTCTCAAATTTCAAAGCTTGCTTTAAATCTGCCGTACGGTCTTGTACCTGTTGCTCCAGATTGTGAAACAGATCTGAGTGCTGAATTGCAACTGCTAGTTGAGCCGTACACTGTTGCAGAAACTCTAGCTCCCATTCGTCCCAAAGACGAGATGTAAAGTTGTGATGAGCAACAATAATTCCCCACGGTAAATCTAGATTTATAATGGGTAGTGATAGGTTGAACCAGATATCAAAATTTATGAGTAGATCAGTATATTGAACTTGTAGATTATTAGGATGTGCTTCAGCATCGATACTATTCTGATTATGGTTGAATAAGTCTTGCCAATAGCCTTTCCAGGATGGGCTATCAAAAGTTTGATTCAATAAGGAAAAGGGTGCTTTGTCAACCGATTCAGCAACAACTTTAGCATTCCAGTCTGGATCGAATTGCACGATCAGGACTTGATTGACGTGTAATAAGTGGCGAATTTCGTCGACTGCGATCGCTAAAATTTCATCCAGATGAAGTGATTGACGAATGTGACGAATAATTTCGCTTAGCAAACGCTCTTGTTGTACCTGTCGCTGAATAATTGCTTCTGCTTGCTGGCGCTCAGCAATTTCTCGTTGCAGACGTTCATTTTGCTTAGTGAGTTCTCGTCGCTGCTGTTGAATGGTCAGTTGATGACGCACTCGCAACAGAACTTCTTCGGCCTGAAATGGCTTAGTAATGTAGTCTACTCCTCCTGCTGCAAACGCTTGAGCTTTGTCTGAAATTTCAGATAGAGCACTTAGAAAAATAATTGGCACATCCTGAATCATCGTGGATGCTTTGAGAGCTGAACACACTTCATAGCCGTTCATCTCCGGCATCATAATATCGAGCAAAATTAAGTCGGGCGGAAGCGCCCGCACGGCTCCTAACGCGGTTTCACCATTTAGTGCTTTTCTAACTTTGTAGCCTTCTACAGTCAACATGGCAGAAAGAGTCCGGATATTGTCCGGCTGATCATCCACGATCAAAATGTTAGGTTGGGTGTTCATCTTCTTCCCTGTTAATATTGCCTCGTTGTGAAGATTAAGGCGGCGATTAAGATGATAATTAAGATTCACGATCGCAGTATTCTCGAAGTAGATATTTAATTTGTCCGAATTGGTAATCATGAGTTAGCTGACTTAATTGGGTTGCGAGGGTAGGATTAGCATCCGAAATCGCTTGAAGAAGCTGCTCAATTTCATCTTCATCACAGGCTTGAGCCGCGTTGTATAGAGCCTTCAGCCAGTCGGCTGGCATGTCAGAAAAGCTCTCAGCCGTTAGCGTTATTGCCTTGGACGGTAAACTATGTAAACTGGGGGTTTGTATGGGGTCTGCGTAGACAAATTGCAGCTTCAAAAATTCGGCCATCTTGTCATACAGCAGATTTTCATCAAAAGGTTTGATCACATAGTCATCACAGCCATAGTCAAGTGCTAAATCGCGATCGCTATTGGATGACTGAGCCGTCAGTGCCAAAATGGGAACTTGCTGGATCGGCAATGCCCGAATCTGTCGCGTCGCCTCATATCCATCTAAGACGGGCATACGAATATCCATCCAAATTAGATGCGGCTGCCACTGCTGACAAAGCGCTACAGCTTCCTGCCCATTGGTTGCTTCTCGGACTTTCATGCCGAGCTGGGTCATCAGCCGCGTCAACAGTGAACGATTTTCGGGCTGATCATCGGCAATTAAAACGCGGTAAGCTGGTTGCCCCGGCGCTAGCCCAATCAGTTGTCGCTGCGGCACTACAGGAGGAATATCAGCTTCCTCTACAACTTGAATGGGTAGCTGCACAATGAAGGTGCTGCCTTGTCCCAGCGCACTGCGAACCCAGATGTCACCCTTCATTAGACGAGCTAATCGACGACTGATGGTTAAGCCCAATCCAGTACCGCCCGTGGTTATTTTTCCGGACTGGCTTTGTACAAAGGCATCAAATATCGTCTGAAGCTCATGTTCTGCAATGCCTACGCCCGTATCCTCTACTGCAAACAGCAGCATGATGTTGAGGAAAGGTGTGGAACCAACCGTTTCATTTTCTCCGCTCCCTGCCAGAGGTTCCTCGATGCCATCCCCTGTCTGGTTTCTTCCGTCCTGATCCAGTAACGTCTCATTTTTGCCATCCCCTATCCCCTCTTCCCTGGAATTAGCCTCTAGCGAAACTCGCAGGCTGACGTGTCCTTGCTCTGTGAACTTGATAGCGTTGCTGAGTAAGTTGATCAGGATTTGGCGCAGCTTATTGACATCTGTACGAATAAATTGCGGTACGTTTGGAGCAATTTCAAAATAGAACTGTAAATTCTTCGATACGGCTCGCTGATGCAGCATGTTTTCTAAAGACTGTAAGAGCGCTAGCACATCGAAATTGCTATCTTCGACGGATGTGCGATCGGCTTCTATTTTTGAGATGTCCAGAATGTCATTAATCAGGCTGAGCAAATGTTCGCCGCTGCGATGGATGGTCTGAATGGTTTCATGTTGCGTAGACGATAGGGACGAGTCGCGGCGCAAGACTTGGGTAAACCCCAGAATCACGTTGAGCGGAGTGCGTAGCTCATGACTCATGTTGGCCAAAAACAGACTCTTCGACTGGTTGGCCTGCTCGGCGGCTTCTTTAGCCTGCTGGAGTTCGAGTTCAATCTGTTTGCGATCGCTAATATCTTTGTGGGTGCCAATCATTCGTAGGGGAGTGCCCTGGTCATCGCGGGCAACGATTTTGCCGTAGTCTGCCACCCACTTCCAGTCTCCTGCTTTGGTGCGGAGTCGGTAGTCAAAGGAATAGGGTTGGGAACTGTCTTGGATATGGGCATTGAGAATATCAAGCACCCAGGATCGATCGTCGGGATGGGTCAAATACTCCCATGTCTCGGTATTGCTGGCGAGTTCGCCCACGTCATAGCCCAACATATTCATGTATTGGGGACTGTAGTAAACGTCGCCAGTCGCCATATCCCAATCCCACAGCCCGTCACCGGAGGCTTCTAGCGCAAGCTGCAAGCGTTCTTCGCTCTGCCTGAGTGCGTTTTCTGCCTGTTTGCGATCGCTAATATCTTCAACCATGTAGGAGCATCGCGGGGCGCAGTCTACAGGAGTTGCGATCGCACACACTGTTACTGATAAACACCTTTGGCTATCTGGAGCTTCATGAATATACTCGAACTTTACCGGAGCCTGGGTTTGCTGAGCTTCTCGATAATAATCAAGCCAAAAATCGATGTGCTGGCGCGTTACGCCCAGAGCCGTTGCCAATTGGTTTTGCATCGCCGCTTGGGTTGTGCCAAAGAAGCGAGCCGTTGCTGCATTATCTGAAATGTGGCGAATATCCTGGTCATACAGCTCAACGATGCCCATCATCATGGCATCACTGTTAAAAAAGCTGCGGAGGGTTGCCTCGCTCTGGCGGAGGGCTTCTTCTGCCTGTTTGCGATCGCTGATGTCCTTCATAAAGCAGTGATGGCCAACGAACTGGTGCTGCTCATCGTAGATCGCAATCATCACGAGCTGCTTGTAGAACAGGGAACCATCTTTCCGAATCCCTTTGGCTTCCACTTCCACCTTGCCATCGCGCAGCATTTGCTGATAGGCAGCGCTCAGTTTCTCCACGTCATCAGGATGCACGGTTTTCTGCCATGCTGTGCCAATCATTTCAGCGGGAGAATAACCTGCCCCACTCGCATACGCTTGGTTGACAGACAGATAGTTGCCTTGGGCATCCAACCGCGAAATACCGGAGACTGCATTTTCGAGCGCTACCTGCATTTCGCGCCGTTCAGCTTCCGTCCGTTTGCGATCGGCTTCAAGCCGCGTCCTTTCGCTAATATCAACCAGAGTTGAGCGGCTCATGACGTAGCGGCCTGCCGCATCTTTGATGCCCGTAGCATTCAAACTAGTAAATAGGATAGATCCATCCTTGCGAAGAATCTCAAATTCCAGATTATTGACATAGCCTCGCTGTTTAAATTGAGCGAAGTCTTCTTGAAAGTTCTTTAAACTTTTAGGCGTCAGCAAATCAGAAAATTTTTTCTGATTAAGCACTTCCTCGCGCTCATAGCCCAACCACTTCAATTCGGTATTATTAATTTGAATAATCCTGCCATCTGCATCGAGGGAATGATAGCCACAGGGGGCATTGTTGTACAGATCTTCAACTTCATTCGCATAGTGTTGCAGATGCTGATTAATGTGTTGCAGTTCAGCCGTGCGCTCTGTAATTCGCTGTTCTAGCTCCCGATTGAGTTGATTGAGATTATCTTCGGCCTGCTTGCGATCTGTGATATCGCTACGAATGGCTACGTACTGATAGGGTTTACCATTGACGCCTAGAAACGGAACAATTGTCGTATCTACCCAATAATATGTGCCATCTTTTGCCCGATTTTTAACTTCACCGTGCCAAACTTGACCGCTTGAAATCATTTTCCACATTGCTTGAAAAAATGATTTGGGATGATGACCAGAGCTGATTAGGCGATGATTTTGTCCGATCAATTCGGCTGGAGAATACTGCGAAATCTGGCAAAACTTATCATTGACATAGGTAATTGTGCCTTGATCGTCAGTAATGGCAACGATGGACGATTGATCAAGGGCAAATTCAATATCGGCTAATTGTTTAAGTGATGCTTGCAGTTGCAGTTCGGCTTGTTTGCGATCGCTAATGTCAAAGAAAACCCCAATGAATCGGATGGCTTCTCCCATCTCGTTATAAAAATAGCGACCGAATGCTGACAACCAGACGGTTTCTCCAGTATCAGCCCGAATCACGCGATGCTCTGGATGAAATAGCGATCGCTCTTGCCGCGCCTGCTCTGTTGCCTGGAGTATCCGCTCTAAATCATCCGGATGAACGCGGCTTTGCCACATTTCAGGGTTGACCTCACCACTGGGTACAGGCTCATAGCCCAACAGCTTGAAGTGCTGATCATTCCACAGTTCTCTACCCGTAATTAAATCAACATCCCAGGTTCCCATGCCCGCTCCTTGAATGGCCAAACTGAGGCGTTCCTCACTTTGGCGCAGTTGAGCTGTCCGCTCCTCTACTCGCTGCTCTAGGCGCATATTGGCTTGCTGTAGCTCCTGTTCAACCTGTCTTCTTCTCCGGTCAACTTGGTTAAGACATTGAGCATTCCAGCTGACTAATCCTGCGAACACGATAATATTGAGCGTGCTGGCCAGAGCTGCTTCCACTTCTGGGCTATACAGCTTGAGCTGATAACCAGTCAGTGATAAGCCGCCTGCTAATAGCGGCAGCACGATTCCCATGGGCAGCAACTGCCGGATCATCACGCTGCCCGCTCCATGACCCGTCAAAAGAGCCATGAATCCGCGATCAGATAGAGCACCTAGAATTCCGGCACTCAATAGTTGAAAGGCAATAGCAGTATGAATTGCCATTCCAGTATAAGAACCTGCGGTATAGAAGTAGGCGCTGCCGTAGACGTGACCCAGCAGTCCAACAAAACTCATGAGCCAAGCAGTGATTGCCAAGCTTTGAGTGGCCCAAATCTTAGTACGATGGCTGCTCATCAAGAGAAGCGCTGTGCCAATTGATAAAAATGTAGCGGCTGTATTGGGAGCCATACGACCTGGTAGAGCCATACTGTCTGCTGGTTCTGGCTGCACGATGAGCAGTTGATCAATGCCTAAATCGAGGTTAAATCTATACTCAATTAAAGTTAATGAAGCGATTAAAATGACTAAAAATGCAGAACTAACAATAAGAAGCCTGATGATTTTAGATACTAAATTTTGAGTTCTGAGTTTTGAGTTCTGAGGCTTAGTTTGAAGTTTATGCTGAAGCATACTGCGTTGATGCCATAGCCATAAACTACTCCCACCTAAAATAAAGCACAAGGCTGTATTAACTTTCATGGTGGGTAGCCCAGGCAAAATACTTTTGAATACTGAAATGTTCAATATCCAGCCCACAATGGCTATAATGCCAATCAAAATTACTGCAAGGCTAAGCTTTCTAGAGAGTAATTGATAGTCAGTAACTAAGTGTAGCAATGTTGGTGATTGAGTTTGATAGCTAGTAGAATAGGCCATAAAATTTGAATTGGCAGGATATAGCTAAGTCGCTATAGCTTTTGGTATTGCTGAATTAAGCCATACTTTTAAGCAGCGGACAAAGCAATGCTTTGGGGTGATGAATAAGCAAATCTTCAGCTAAAGTCGTCAGAATATTAGAATGCTCTTTAATTGAAGGCATTTCCGTCCAGCAAGTGCGACAAAACCAACGGACTTCATGACTGCGAACCTGGCGCAACATTTGGCTAGAGCAGCACGGACAGCTTGTCATAGAGAGTTCCCAAAAATCACTGTGCTTTGAGCATAGATAGAAAAAATAATGAACTGATAATGGTATGAAAATCTATTGCAGGAATGAAATAAACCGAGAAGGTTTGTAATGTTTTAAAGAGTTTGCATTTGAGCCAAAACATAAAGCGGTTGTCCTGATTCGCGACAAACCAAGGATAGGTATGCGGATATGGGAATACTGCGATCGCAGTTACCGCCGCAGCGTATGGTCAAGCGACAGTAATTATTGCTGTTTTGGTTCGGGTTCTGGGTGTGATTGCTGTTGCTGATCAGGTGTTGAAGGGATTGCTGCCACTGGTCTGCATCGGTTGGATGAATGAAGGCTGTAGTTGTCTGATGCAGTAACTCAGCTTCTGTATGATCGAGCAATTGGCAAAGGGCTGGATTTACCTTGAGCCAACTGTTATCCAGGCCAATGAAGCCAACTGCGATCGCAAGGTGCTCAAAGGCCGTGCGGAATTGTATTTCGCTCTCGCGTAACATTTCTCTAGCCTGTTGAACTTGGCGATTACGTTCGGCCAGTTGTCGCTGCTGTCGTTGAATGACTAACTGATGCTTCACGCGGGCCAACACTTCTTCGGCTTGAAACGGTTTGGTGATGTAATCGGCTCCACCCACAGCAAACGCCTTCATTTTGTCAGCCGTATTGTCCAAGGCGCTTAAGAAGATAACCGGAATGTGGCGAGTTTGCTCATTGGCTTTCAGGGTTGCACAGACTTCATACCCATTCATCCCTAGCATCTTGACATCTAGTAAAACCAGATCGGGCGGCAGACTTGCGATCGCATCCAGGGCAATCTCACCACTGATTGCTTTGCGAACTTTGTAGCCTTGTCCATTCAAAATAGCGGCCAGGGCACGCAGGTTGTCCGGCTGGTCATCCACCAACAGCAGATTGGCATAGGCCATTGCGGCAGAGGCAGATTTAGCTGCTGCACGGTTATTAACCTGATCGTTAACTGCGATCGCGGGCTGAGTCTGAGGAACCTGAGCTAGCTGAGTTCGTGCTTGATCCCGATAGCGAAGGCGCTCAAGACGACTCACCACACGGGTTACTAGCTCCGGCCCGACAATGGGCTTACTGACAAAGTCATCCACCCCGACCACAAACATCTTTTGCACTGATTCTGCATGTGTATTGGTTGCGATCGCGACGATGGGCAAATCTCCCCACGCTTTGTCCTGCCGTACACGCTGGCACAAATCAAGACTGTCTAACGTTAGCAGTTCCAGATTAAGCACCAGCAAATCTGGAGTTGCGGTAGTTAGAACATCCCAAAAGCGCTCCGGTTGGCTGAGGCTAATTACCTGTAGGCCCCAAGGATACAGCAAATAGTCCAGCGCATCTAAAGTCGCTTGATCGTCATCCACGATCATTACTTTGGCGTACTGATTGGCATCTTGATTAGCGGACGGATTGATCGGCTGATTAGCATACGGATCAGTGGCTGGACTAGCTACTTTGGGAACTAACGCTTTCTCGGGAGACAGTGTTTCTGGTTGAGGGGGAGCCTTTAGTCGATAGCCCAAACCATAAACGGTTTCAATGATGTCTACTGTCATGCCAGCCGCTTTCAGTTTTTGCCGCAGTTCTTTAATGTGGTTAGTCACCGTTCCTTCGATTGGATTTACCTCAGATGACCAAATCAGATCGAGAATTACACTTCGACTAAATACTCGTTGTGGATGCTGCATCAGCAACTTTAATAAGCCATATTCTTTCGGCGTCAGCGACAGCAGTTGGTCGTGGTACATCACTTCCGCCGAATCAGAGTTAAGGCGCAAATTGCCCCAGGTAATTGCAGTTGGCACCAATGCTAAATCTTTGCGGCGCAGCAACGCCCGCACCCGCGCCACGAGTTCTACCAAATCCAGCGGCTTGATCATGTAGTCATCAGCTCCAGCATCTAAGCCTGCCGCAACTCCAGTAGGAGTATCACTTTCAGTCAGTAGCAGAATTGGAGTGCCATCTCTTCTAGCCCGCAGTTGCTGACATAAACTGATGCCATCTAATCCGGGTAGCAAAACATTTGAAATGATCAAGTCATAGGAATAAGTAGTTGCCATTTCAAGAGCTGTTTGACCATCGCCAACGACTTCAACCGTATGGGAATAGCTGTTAAGTGTTTTCGACAGGAGCACCCTAACGAATTCATCATGGTCTGCAACTAAAATCTTCATGCCAATTACTTCTTGTAGAAAGCCTGGGCAATAATTCATGCAAATTTATGCTCATATCTTGCACCTTACACGTTGAGAACCCGAAGCAGTTATATAAGATTCGGTGAAACCCCACTGTTATTTTTTGTGAAGTGCTTGCTTAGCACACAACTCCACAAAAAATACAGCGTTTTTCAGTCTAGTGAGGTTCATAAACGTATTTCTCTGCCGGAGGTAGAGAAACACGTCCGTACTCCACCAGTATGGGAAAGGCTGTATTGTATAGACCTGATATTTTGCTGTCGTCACATCGCGGCAGCAAAATATCAGGTCTGGATTTTGGTGCAAAATGTGAATAGCCTCAGTTGCACTGATTGCCACATCTTAGTTATTCCCCAACTCTCTAGGTTCTCAACGTGCGACATGGGTTATGAGGAATGTCTGAAAAGTTAAACGTTTTTCAATCTCGTGAGGCACATCGAAATGCTTTTTTGCCGGAGGCAGAGAAGCATTTCCGTACTCCACCAGTGTGGGAAACGCTGTATATCAGGTCTGTGTATAAGAACCCAATTCATTTTGTGTACAACGTTGGCGAAGCAAATGCTGTACACAAAATGAATTATGAATGCTTAACCAGCTTTACATTAGTCGGTCAAGCAGGCTAATAGCAAATGTGCTGTACCATGTGGTACTAAAATTGCTGAATCCTCTAACTCCAGGTTGGTTTGGTAGTCAACTAAAGCTCCCATACGAACTAAATGGCTAATTGATAGCTGAGGATTATTTTTTAGTGCTACTAAATGTTGATCTTTGAGGTAAATAATCGCGGCGATTTCATTATGTGGTTGGGGTCGAGCTATTAATGTGGCATTAAATGCAACCAAATAGTAGGCTCGATTGGAATCTGCCATACTGCCGTGATCAGAGTGGCGGCGTTTCTCAAAAATAAAGCGAGGTTGAATCGATTCATCTTGCAAATCAATTAGCTCTAAACTGCCGTTAGATTTCAGCCAATAGGTTTGTGATGCACTATCGAGATGAGCGACAACATCACCAATTTCTTCACGACTTTCCCGGAGTGCACAATCGGAAAAACTTTCTGTAGGGTTATCCCGTTTGCCACCAACACCACAAAACCGGACTCGATAGGGTGATTCCAATACTTCTCGCTTTGGAATCGAAAACACATGATATCCCTGCCAAGTCAGGAATAGAGCTGTTCCTGAAGGAGTAGTTGGCGTGATGATATCAGATAGGTGCATGAAGGCCGTGGCAGTCGTTGCTGACCATCATAGGCTGTCTTAGAGTTGCTGTAAACACAGCGAAAGCGGCCCAATGAGGTACTTTCCTGACTTTTAGGAAACGTTGCTCAAGCCAATTTACTTGTTAACCAAAGTAAGTGTCTTTCGAGCAAAGTGCGTTATATAAACTGCAAGCGCGATCGCAACAGCTAAACCCGCAATTTGCAGTACAATGAAGCTCGATTTTGAACTACTGCTTATTAAGTTCATGCTGACATAGCCAATATAAATATAAAAACTGATAATTGGCAGCATTCCTAACCAGGTGCACAAAAGATATTGCCAAAAACTAATTTTAGTTAGGCTAAATCCGTAGTTCAAAATATTAGATGGAATCATTGGCGATAGGCGGCTGAGCAGCAAAATTTTCCATCCTTTTTGAGCAACCGCTTGATCGAACTGAGCAAATTGAGCATTGTGCCCAATCCAAGTCGTCAACCGCTTGCGAAGGAGGGATCGACCGAGCGAAAAACACGCGATCGCACCTGCTGTATCTGCTACCGATGCTGACATAACGCCCTTAACGAAGCCAAATACGGTGCCTGCCAGCAGCAAAAGGACAACGTTTGGCAAACCACACACTGAAACCAGTACATAGAGTCCCACAAACGCTGGCAGCGCCCAAACCCCCAGGGATCGCAGCCAATGATTGAGTGCACCTGACCATTCTGAGATTGGGACAAGACTCGGTAAAACTGCGATCGCGATCCCAATACCCGCCAGAGCTAAAATGGTTTTGATCCGTCGTTGTCGCATTCATATCTCTCCAATTTAGCTGGACATTTGAAAGAGCATTTTGCGTTGCGATGAACGACAAAATGCTCCTGTTAGTTTTGGATGTGAGCTGTGAGCGAAAATGAGCAGAGAAAATTAGATCAAGCATATCGTTTTCTCCATAAATGCCAGTCCGTCAGGGGAAGGATTTTTCGGCAAATTTTGACTCACGCTATGTGTCTGTAGCCGAGAAGCAATAGCCGCGACGAATTAGCCACCTGGAAATACAGGTGTTGCTTAACCTGAGTATGAATTGTGATGCGGAGACACCGCTCCCACATCACGATTCATACTTAAAATCAGCAATTTCAATTTACAAATGTTTGCTCTTATTAAAAGAAAGCAAGCTATCTTGGTTTTTCATAACCTCATTGGCAGTAGCCTAACTGTTAGAGAAATTGTGGTGCAGTGGTCGCAGATTGCAATTCAGGCGGAACAAGTTGAAGCTTTTGCAAAGTCAGTTTGGATAGGTGTAGGTCTCACCCCTGATTTGTTAGGACTGGAACTGTTAGGACTGAAATGAAGCGAGCGAGCATTTGGGGATCAGGGCGGCATCATGCTAATTCAGTTTGTAAAATCGGTGATCCCCGATCGATGATGGCGAGTAGTAAGAGCGTTGCTGGAGCGCTGGGATCGCGCAATAACGACATCACAGCCGTTTGATAGACAGTGTATTAGCAGCTTATGGGTAAATACCGATTCTCTAAATTATGCCTATCAATCACCCCGGCGTCCCCTGCCCACAGCATAGCGATGGCTTAGCATAATGGCTCAGCGACGGTGGCGTAAAGGATGTAGCCAATTTGTTATCAGCCGTTTGGCAATTGAGCGGTAGCTGCGCTACTGTAGACTACGTTCGCCTCACAATCAAAATCAGCCATATTTGGCTGTCCCCACGCGTATGCTGGAGCGTAATGCTGGGATTGTGGTTCTACTGCCATAAGGAGTCTGGAGTCTCTGTGTTTGCGGCAGTAGCGGAAGATTACTACGGTGCGCCATGTAAATAGCTCCTGCTGTCGATGCAGATGTCGATAAGGAGGGCTGGGTGGCCTAGAACAAGGGATGCGCGGTGATTCTTGGGGAAAGAATGCTGAAATTGTATCTGTCACACCTGTAGTTGTATCTGTAATTGATGACATTCAGCGGAGCTGGGAGGATATGGTTTAGTCAATAATCCGCAGATTGCTGTTTTTATTGAACGGGGTAGCTCAATGCTGCTTATGCCCTCAGTAGCTGCGATCTGTTCAATCAAGCATTTATTGAATGGTATAGATGAGTTAGTGATTGGCGGGGAATACTTAAATCTAGAGTCACTAATTCATAAGCAAAACTTTAACTTAGAAATCGGAGAATGCCTTGATGATGAGAAGATATAGGATCCCTTCCTTTCTAGCTCGCATCATGGTGCGTTATTAACGGATATGTGCAAATTGATTCTGCGATCGCGCATTAACGATACACGTTCATCAAAGTTAATCATTTGAGATCGCACAAATGAATTAATTCACAGCCCTTATTCATGGAGTCCCTACGGAGAAAGCTTTGAGCCAATCGAATCTAGATCATCGAGCATATTGAGCTTGATTTTTGATCTGCTACACACTGTTTACCTCGATTTATTCAATATGGACAATCTACACAACAGCGAAGCAAAAATCTCACCACTTCCAGCTTCCGTATCAGGTGACCGCCAAATTCATATCGAAAACGACCGGACGGGGATCAGCATTGAAACTTTAAAGCGAGCATTAGCCGATAATCTGTATTACACCCAAGGCAAAGACGAGTGTTTTGCAACGCCTCACGATTACTACATGGCACTGGCCCACAGCGTTCGGGATCGACTCTTCCAGCGACGCATCGAAACGGCCAAAACCTACGCCAATAATGACGCTAAAACGGTTTACTACCTATCTGCCGAGTTTTTGATGGGGCGACACCTGAGCAACAGCTTGATTAACCTGGGACTCTACGAACGGGTGCGGGAAGCGCTGAGTGAATGTGGCCTAGAGCTGGACTACCTGCTGGAGCGGGAAGCTGAGCCAGGGCTGGGCAACGGCGGCTTGGGTCGTCTAGCTGCCTGTTTTCTCGATTCCCTAGCTACGCTAAGTATTCCCGCTGTGGGACACGGCATTCGCTATGAGTACGGCATCTTTTCGCAGATCCTCAGTGACGGTTGGCAGGTGGAACTGCCGGATAAGTGGCTGAGCTTTGGCAACCCGTGGGAAATTGCCCGACCTGAATATCGGGTTGAAGTCCAGCTTGGTGGTCACACTGAAACCTATACTGACGAGAATGGCCGCTATCGGGTGCGCTGGGTGCCCGCTCAAGTGATCCTCGGCATTCCCTACGATACGCCTGTGCCCGGTTACAAGACCGATAACGTCAATACTCTGCGCCTATGGAAAGCAGAAGCCAGCGAAGCCTTTAACCTGCAAGCCTTTAATGCGGGTGACTACTTTGGCGCAGTTGCCAACAAGATGATCTCAGAGAACATCTCTAAGGTGCTGTATCCCAATGATGAAACGCCGCAGGGCAAGGAGCTACGCCTCCAGCAGCAGTATTTCTTCGTTACCTGTGCGCTACAGGATATTATTCGGCTGCATCTCCGTACCCACGACAGTCTGGACAACCTCAACGGTAAAGCTGCGATTCAGCTCAATGATACTCACCCAGCCATTGCGATCGCAGAACTGATGCGCCTGCTGATGGATATTTACGGCTATAGCTGGGATCGCGCTTGGTCAATCACTCAGTCTACCTTTGGCTACACCAATCACACCCTGCTACCGGAGGCGCTAGAGAAGTGGTCTACGGATCTATTTGGCCGCCTGCTGCCTCGCCATCTGGAGATTGTCTACGAGATCAACTTCCGCTTCCTGGAGCAGGTCAAGAAAATCTATCCTGGCAATGAAGCCAAGCTAGCGAGTCTGTCACTGATTGAAGAAGGGGCAGAGAAGCAGGTACGGATGGCAAACCTGGCCTGTGTGGGCAGTCACGCGATCAACGGGGTCGCTGCACTACACACCGAACTGCTGAAGGAAAACGTCCTGCGCGATTTCTATGAGCTTTATCCGGAGAAGTTCAGCAACAAGACCAACGGTGTCACCCCGCGCCGCTGGCTGCTGATGAGCAATCCGGCACTGGCTGATTTGATTACTGAGAAGGTCGGAGAAAACTGGCCGACCCATCTGGAGCAGCTTCAGGGATTAGAAGCCTATGTGGATGATCCCTCCTTCCAGGCTCGCTTCTACCAGATTAAGCAGAAGAATAAGGAAGGGCTGGCGCGCTACATCCTTCAACACGAGGGTGTAAACGTCAATCTTGACTCAATCTTTGACATTCAGGTGAAGCGGCTGCATGAATATAAGCGGCAGTTGCTCAATGTTCTGCATATCGTGGCGCTTTATAAGCGGATTCAGCGCAATCCCGATTTGGAAATGGTGCCCCGCACCTTTATCTTCGGTGGCAAGGCGGCTCCGGGCTACCACAAGGCGAAAATGATCATCAAGCTGATCAACTCTGTGGCGGCAGTGGTCAACAACGATCCCATCGTCCGCGATCGCATTAAAGTCGTCTTCCTGGCCAACTTCAATGTTTCTTTGGGTCAAATTGTCTATCCAGCCGCTGACCTATCGGAGCAAATCTCTACGGCAGGCAAGGAAGCCTCTGGCACAGGCAACATGAAGTTTGCGCTCAATGGCGCATTGACCATTGGTACGCTGGACGGCGCGAATATCGAAATTCGCCAAGAGGTTGGTGAAGAAAACTTCTTCCTGTTTGGTCTCAAAGCCCATGAAGTTGCAGCAATGAAAGCCAATGGCTATCAGCCTTGGGATATCTATGCTTCACATACGGAGCTGAAGGCTGTCCTAGATGCGATCGCGCATGGCGAGTTTTCTCCCGATGATCCCTATCGGTTTGAGGCGCTGATTCGGGCGTTGATCACCCAAGATCCCTATATGCTACTGGCGGATTTCCAGTCCTATTCTGACTGCCAGCAGTATGTCAGCGAGGTATATCGCGATCGACAGCGCTGGACGAAGATGTCAATTTTGAATACGGCACGGACAGGCAAGTTTTCTGCCGACCGCACGATTCAACAGTACTGTGACGAAATCTGGCAGGTTAAACCGATCCCAGTTCGACTCACGCCCTACCAGCAAGAGAATGCCATGCTCAATCTCACCTGTGAGATTAAGGCTTAGCAATTCTCGTGCCATTTTGAGCGTTGCTTAATCTGGATATAAACAGAGATGTGGGGGCGGTGCCCCCACATCTCTGTTTCTGCTTAAAATCAGAAATTCCCGTTTTTATAGTGATTCCAGTTAAGAATGAGCGAACGAGAGAGAGACATTGAAAGTACTTATAATGAGAGGAGAGACAAATAGCTAGTCCAATTAAAGATTTTTAGAAGACTTAAAGCTGTGGTAGTTGACAAGATTAGTGAATGCCCATTGTGTAAACGAACGGTGCCATTAACCTTTCATCATCTGATTCCGAAGAAAGTTCACCGCAGAACCTATTTCAAGAAGAACTACTCAAAAGCCGAACTCAATCAAGGCATATTGATCTGCCGTCTTTGTCATAATGGTATTCATGATTGCTATGACGAAATGACCTTGGCGAAGGATTTCCGGACGCTTAACCAAATTCAAGCGGACGCTAATATTCGCAGACATGTTGGATGGGTTGCCAAGCAAAAAATCCGTGCTTGATGATTAGCTATTGTGGGCGTACGATCGCAGATTTTCCTGGGAATTATAATCCCAAAAATGTTCTGTAGGGGCGAGTTTTGTTTATCAGTTGGAATTGAGATCGATGCCTGGTCGCTAAACCCGCCCCTACAATTATTGGCATGATTAGAATTTATTCTGCATCAGGTGGTTGCTTTTGGCCGTGGCTGGATTTGCGACTACGCATCATGTGGTAAGCCTGCGATCGCGCCCGCTTACTTGCCATTAAGCTCTGGCCTGTTTCAAAATCGGCAGCTAAACCACCCAGGGCCGCGGCTTCATCAGCGATGTCGGGTGCATTTGGCATGGAAGCAGGCATCCGGCACAGTTGCTCTTGAGACTGCCGCAGCCGTGCAGCCGCACCGAAATGATCACCTGTATTCGCTAGATGTACTGCTTCTTGACGCGCCCGAGCCGCCATCAGTAGGGCAACCTGACCCTCTACCTCTGGATTAGCTGGGAAGTCGCTCATCTGTTCTGGGCTGACCACCATCAGATGCAGACTGCCCTCCAGGGTCTGCCGTTCTGCTTCATCAGGAGCCTGCCATGCCAGCTTAACCTGTAAGACAGTTGCTCCTGCCGATAAGGCCGGGATCTGCAGGCGCAGCACGACTTTGATGGGGTTACCAACCGTTAGATTGGGCAGCTTGAGCGCTCCATCGGGCGTTTTTTCCAAATCGTTCAGCACATCCCGCACCGTTGCGCCTGCTAACGGCGTCAGCGACAGGGTTACAGCCTGCCCAACTGTGCCGACTAAACCCTGAAGCTCGGTTTCAAAGATATCCGGGAGCTGATCCGGCGAATCGATATGGAAGAAGTTGCCGTCGCCGCTGCGAGCCATTGCTTCGAGCAAGTTCTCATCATAGTCAGCGCCAATGCCCAATGCTGTGGTCGTGACGCCGCGCTGCATTAGACCATGCACATCATTTGCGATCGCATCTGGATTGGTTTCGCCCACGTTGGCTAGACCATCGGACAGCAAAATCACGCGGTTAAGATGCTCTGGGTTGAGGTACTGGCTAACCTGCATACCGCCGTTCACCCAGCCTGCATGGAGTGCCGTAGAGCTACCCGTCTGAATCCGCTGAATCGTATCGAGCAGGCGGCGCTTGTCGGTGGCGAGGGTACTGGGAATTTCAGTGTGAACGTGCGTATCGAACAGTGTCAGACTCAGGCGATCACTGGGTAAAAGCTGCTCCACGGCGTAGGCCACGGCTTTGCGGGCATAGTCAATCTTGCTGCCATACATGGAGCCGGAGCGATCCAGCACAAAGCCCAGATTCAGCGGTGGGCGGTCAGACGTCTGTTCAACAGCAGGCGGTTCAATCGTAACCAGGATATCGAGGGTGACGGAACGACCAGATGCGATCGCACCGTGGATGGGCAGAATCGAAAGGGTGGGCTGACTCATGGAGAAGACCTCCTCGATTGGAATAAGGATTTGAGCCGTTGAGCAATCAATTGCAGCAGATTCTCATGCTCTTGGGGCGTACTGGGCGGCACAAAGTCGTCCCGCACCTGCACTTCCAGTCCCGGTAAAATTTCAATTCGCTGCCAGCGAGACACTGGCTCAGGTTGATTAGGTTGGCTGTCTAGCCCTGCAAGCGGTTCTGAGAACGTGTCTTCCGACGAAGCGGATCGCTTTCCCGTTGGCGATGCAGAACGAGACGAGGGTGGTTGCTTCAATAATTGCCGAGAGGGTTGATCGAATGCACTGGGGCTGGGTGGAGGTGGACTGCTGGGAGCCTTTCGTGCTTTAAGCGACTGCAAAAACGCTAGGGCCGGATTGGCAGCTTCCACCGTAATTTGGATACCGCCCTGGAGCAGCGCTTCCAAATCAGCGTCGCTTTTTTCAATTGTGATTGGCTGAATCGCCGTTGTGCTATAGCCTTCCGCCAGTAATCGACGCACCACCAGCAGTTGCAGCAGATGGCGATAGGTATATCGAGCTTCTCGTCCTTGGCGCGCCGGACGATCTAAAACACCCTGAGTCGTGTAGTACCTGACGAGTCGGGGATTAACCGCTTCCGCTGATCGGCTGCGGCTGTCTGCCGACGGTGGCAGGTATTGGGGCAGGAGGTCATTCGCGACTTGAACAAATGCCTCCAAGTCCCACTCGGAATTCGCCTGAGAAATCTGCTGCAAAGTTGTCATGGCCCTATCTTAACCCTGACAGTTTTGACTGTCAATGACAGTTTCTGTGTTGCGTGTGAACTGCTACGCGACTGTCATAGCAAAGCTATGGGTTCATCGTTTTGAGGTTTATTCGCTGCGATCGCAGAACCTAGCGCACCATCAGCCAATATGGCAAAATCGCATCGAAAATATGCAAGAGGCGTATAATCTGGCTGCCCAAGCCTTGATTTTTCTGGAGCTTCTCGTTATCCCGTAGATATCCAACTAACTGGCGCTTATCTCCTGGTGAACAGTATGACTGCCCAAACAACACAAACTGCCTCCACTAAAAAGGCCGGATCTACAACTGTTTTAACCGCTTCAGCCGATTTTGATGGTTGGGCCAAGGCTGTCCGACGGCAAATGCTGGCCTGTTTGCAAAAGCGATCGAGTAGCTCGCGTTCGGTGAGTCATCAATAGGAAAATTAATGAAAGCAGAGGGATCTGGGGAGATGTCGTGCTGCGACATCTCCCCAGATCCCTCTGCTTTCAATACTAACTAGCGGCCAGGCAAAACTACCGATGGTGGTGCTTGGACATTCGATACGTTTTAGCTAACTTGTTCAGACGCCAGGACGCCTGTTCCTGAACCCAATTCACTCTTAAGTTTGGTAAGTCTTAGTCTTGCTCTATTAGGCTCTATTAGGCCGGAAATACATTGTGTCTCTCATAAGAAGGACATGGCTGGAGAGCGGGCTTCTTCCACCAGAAGGACGATTAACTGAGTAGAGGTCGCTAAGGTTAGGTGACGCTACTCAAGAACAACAATGGTAGAGATTCGCGCAACCAAAAAGCCATCAGCCGAAGCTCAGATTGGAGAAATGGGCCAGAAGTATCTGGTTGTTGGCGATAAAATGTCGATTCGTAAATGGGAGCGGGAGCAACCCCAGGATGCCAAACCGCTCAGAAGCCGTGAGTATGAAACCGTTGGCTACGTGATTGAAGGGAAAGCCGAACTCCACATTGACGGCGAGACAATCACGCTAAACCCTGGTGATGCCTGGGTTGTGCCAGCACAGCGGGAGCATACGTATGTCATTCTAGAACCCTTCACGGCGGTGGAAGCAACTAGCCCACCTGCGATCGCATTTGGCCGCGATCAGCCTGCGCCGTACTAAACATTACTTACAAACTACTTTGGAGAAAGCCGATGCCCCGGATTGCGATTAACGGCTTAGGCCGCATTGGCCGTGCTGCCTTAAAAATTATTCTGGATACGCCTGAGCTAGAACTGGTTGCTATCAATGATTTAGTTGATGCGGCTAACTTGGCATATCTGCTCAAGTACGATACCGTCTACGGTCGCTACGGTAAATCTGTACAGGCTGAGGACAACCAGCTTTCGATTGATGGGCATACCTATCCCATCTTTAGCGAAAAGAATCCGGCAGACTTACCCTGGAAGGATTTGAACGTTGACGTGGTGCTGGAATGCACGGGCATCTTTCGCAAGCGACCGGATTTAGAAAAGCATCTGCAAGCGGGAGCCAAGCGGGTGATTCTCTCGGCTCCAGCGAAAGACGATGGCATTGAAACCGTCGTCTATGGCGTTAACCAGGCTAATGGCGATTCAATTATCTCCTGTGCTAGCTGCACAACTAACTGCATTACGCCCGTGGTTGAGGTACTGGGTCGCCGGATTGGGGTCAAAAAAGCGATGATGACGACGATTCACGCTTACACGACTTCACAGAATATCGTCGATGGGCCAAGCAAAAAGTGGCGACGAGGCCGCGCGGGTGCCGCTAATTTTGTGCCGACCAGTACCGGAGCTGCGATCGCAACTACCCAGGTTCTACCGCAGTATGAAGGTAAGTTCGACGGTGCCGCCATCCGGGGGCCAATCCCAGTCGGCTCAATCTGCGACATTGTCTTCGTCACCGAACGCCCCACCAACGTAGACGAAATCAACCAGATCTTCCGAGAAGAAGCTGAACGCGAGAACTATCAAGGCGTTATGGGCGTAACCGAGGAGCCACTGGTTTCCGCCGACATTGTGCAAGATCCGCGTGCCTCCATCGTAGATTTAACTATGACGAAAGTTGTCGATGGTGATCTCGTCAAGGTCATGAGCTGGTATGACAATGAATGGGGCTATGCTAGCCAAATGGTCAAAGAATCTGTTCGTTTAGCCGCTTGATTACCCATTTCTCCTCGATAAAGCGCCAGCTTCGTGAGCGCCGGAGCAGGGGAGTGGAGGGATCTTCAATTGTAAGCGCAATTGCCAACCCAAAACCGATATAGCCGCGTTCCTCAACGAACCATCGGTTAATCAAACAGGGCAACGGAGCCTACTCTTGGAGAAGGTTTTGTTGTCCTGTTGGTTTATTAGCTTTTGTACTGCTTAGAGGATGTTTAAGACGCTATCTATTACGTATCAAAGTTGTTCAGATCCCCCTAAATCCTTCTTAAAAAGGGGGACTTTGAGCCAGTCTCCCCCTTTTTAAGGGGGGTTAGGGGGGATCTACAAGTGCTCAAAATCACAGTCAGCGGCTTTTCTAATATCCTCTTAAATAAAACTCTAAAACTAAGCAGAACCAAAGCTTCACCGAACAGCTTCTCCCACTCTCCCCTGCTCCTTTAGCTCCTTTTCTCCCCTGCCTATTTCTTTTAGTAAACCCACTACAAATTCCTAAATCACTATGAGTACTCAAACAAAAAATCCCTACATTCAGTGGTTTGATCAATTAAAAAATACCGATGTTGAAATTGTGGGCGGCAAAAACGCCTCCCTGGGTGAAATGATTAGCTCACTCAAGGATGAGGGCGTGCGCGTGCCGGACGGCTTTGCTACCACCGCTGATGCTTACTGGGCCTTCATTGAAGCCAATCAGCTACAGGATCAGATCCAATCCCAGCTTCATGCCTTGGAAAACGATAAGCAGTCTCTAGCTGAGACGGGTAAAGCGATTCGGCGGATGTTTCACGATGCACCCTTCCCCGATGACTTGCGGGATGCCATTTGTGAGGCATATCGGGAACTGAGCCGTCGCTATGAGGTGAACGAAGTAGACACCGCTGTCCGCAGCAGCGCCACCGCTGAAGACCTGCCGGACGCGAGTTTTGCCGGACAGCAGGAAACCTTTCTCAACGTAACCGGAGAGAAGAAACTGCTGGATGCCTGCCGCAAGTGCTACGCATCGCTGTTTACCAACCGTGCCATCAGCTACCGCGAGGAGAAAGGCTTTGACCACATGGATGTGGCGCTGTCGATTGGCGTTCAAAAAATGGTGCGCTCTGACAAAGCTAGTGCGGGCGTTATGTTCTCAATCGATACCGAAACGGGCTTCGAAAATGTGGCGCTGATTACGGGTGCTTGGGGACTGGGTGAAAATGTGGTGCAGGGCACCGTGACGCCTGACCAATTCACGGTTTTCAAGCCGCTGCTGGACGGTCAGCATCGCCCAATTATTGAAAAAACGAAGGGTTCTAAAACCCAGAAGATGATCTATGCCGAAGAAGGCAGTAAGGCCGTCGTCAACGTCAAAACCTCTGGTAAGGAGCGCAATGCCTTTGTCCTCAATGATGACGAGATTTTGCAGTTGGCGGAGTGGGCCAAGGTGATTGAAAAGCACTACGGTTGCCCAATGGATATGGAGTGGGCTAAAGATGGCGACACCGATGAGCTGTTTATTGTGCAGGCTCGTCCCGAAACCGTTCAGTCCCAGAAGCAAGCTGGCAGCCTCAAAAGCTACAAACTGAAGGAACAGGGCGAAACCGTTGTCACTGGACTGAGTATTGGAGATGCGATCGCATCTGGCAAAGTCAGCCGAGTTCTCAGCGCCGAGGATATTGATCAGGTGCAGGACGGCAGCATTTTGGTGACGGAAATGACCGACCCTGACTGGGTGCCCGTGATGAAGCGGGTGGCTGGGATTGTGACGGACTACGGCGGACGGACGTGCCATGCGGCCATTGTCAGCCGTGAGCTGGGAATTCCGGCCATTGTGGGTACGGGCGATGCAACGCGGATGCTGAGTGACGACGACGAAGTGACGATTTCCTGTGCGGAAGGCGATCAGGGATATGTCTACAGCGGCATTTTGGACTACGACACGGTGGATGTGGATATTAGCGACCTGCCATCCACCAAAACTCGAATCATGATGAATATTGCCAGTCCCTCGGCAGCGTTCCGCTGGTGGCAGTTGCCGACCCAGGGCATCGGTCTCGCGCGGATGGAGTTCATTATCAACAACCTGATTAAAATTCACCCGATGGCGCTGGTTCACTATGATGAGCTGGAGGATCGCAAAGCCTGGAAGCAGATTCGGGAGCTAACTAAGGGCTACAAAGATAAGCAGCAGTATTTTGTCGATAACCTGGCGCGCGGCATTGGTAAAATTGCGGCTTCTCAATACCCCGATCCTGTCATCGTGCGGATGAGTGACTTCAAAACCAATGAGTATGCGGATTTGATCGGTGGATCAGCGTTTGAGCCGAAGGAGTCGAACCCAATGCTGGGCTTCCGGGGTGCCTCTCGCTACTATAGCGATCGCTATCGGGCGGGATTTGCGCTGGAGTGTAAGGCGATTAAGCAAGTGCGCGAGGTGCTGGGCTTCGATAATGTGATTATTATGATTCCGTTCTGTCGGCGGGTGCAGGAAGCAGATAAGGTGCTGGAGGTCTTGGCCGAAAATGGTTTGCGGCGCGGCGAGAACGGCTTGCAGATCTACGTGATGTGCGAAATTCCGTCTAATGTGTTCCTGGCTGATCAGTTCGCTGAGCGGTTTGATGGTTTCTCGATTGGCAGCAATGACCTGACTCAGCTCGTTTTGGGCGTGGATCGGGATTCGTCGGAACTGTCTGAGCTGTTTGATGAGCGGGATGAGGCGGTGAAGCAGGCGATTCAGACGGTAATTGAAAAAGCCCATAATCATAACTGCAAGGTCGGCATCTGCGGCCAAGCGCCGAGCGATTATCCTGATTTTTCGGCTTTCTTGGTGCGGTGTGGGATTGATTCCATTTCGCTCAATCCGGATAGTGTGGTGCAGGCGATGCATCAGGTTGCTGAGCAGGAGCAGGAGCTAGCGAAGTAGTTGCAGTAAAAGGTATTGTGCTGTCGTTGTGCGATCGCATCTCTCCGGAGCATGGCTCAAAGGTGGAGGTGCGATCGCGCTTTGCATCCTACTGCCATCAGTTATCAAACGGGCGAGGAGGCTGAATTGGGTAAATATCTGTTGCTAAATAATAAATCCAATCTAAACAGCTGGAATCTTAAATTGCAGGGTGGTTATACTGAACGTTTCTATCTAAACACCCCAATTGGGATGTTTAGGCTGACGTATTTCCACCTAAACACCCTGATCAGGATGTTTAGGCTGACAAATTTCTACCTAAACCGCCAAATTGGGTGTTTAGGTAGACTGTTTCCGTCTAATTAATAGTTATGCCTCCGAACCAAAGCGTCAGACGTGTGTCCATGTTGAAAAGCTATCTCTTTATTTGAGCATGTTGAAATATGAAACAGCCGAGGCACCAGTCTGTTCACGTTAAATTTGCTCCAGGAGTCACGCCCACGAAAGTAGTCGTTGGACCGAATAGACAGCTGCAGTTCGAAGATGACGACGGCGTAATCACCCCAGAATCTGGCACTTGGCATTTTTCGTACGATCGAAAGAATAAGCCACAGCCAAAAGAGTTGGGAAGGCTCGAACTCGAACCTTCCCAACTCAATTCTGAACCATTACTCGTCTTGCAGAAGTACGACAGCATCATTGCGGTTGACACCAACACAAAACTGATTCGTGGGGAACGCGTTTCCGTAGGATGCGCCGTTCAGGGAACGCTGAATTTTGACAATCTGCATCACATTATTGGTTCGTATTGGCCAACTGCGTGCATCGAACTTCGCAATGCAACTTTGTCTCCAGAGCGGATTCTCTGGGAGATGGTTCTTGGGGGCGTAGAACGCAGTGATGTGTACAACTCAGTTCGTTCAATTGGAGTAATTGTTGACTCAGAACTTGGCGCTCTCGCGGACTTGAACCGCCGAAGTGAACCCATCCGAGGCTCCTTCTATGTGCCCGCGAAATGTGAATTGATCTATGCATCTGCGGATAAGGGAACGGAGTGGCTCGGACACCACATGATTAAATTATGTGATCGCATTGCGTCATACGCGCTCAAAGAGATCGAGTCCGACGCTGCATTGGACTCAGGCTTGTCAACATCGAGAGGGGATATTTACAAGAAACTACGACCTTGGAAGCTTTCTCTGTCAAAGAATAAAAATATCGTTTCAGTCGATATTTCACCTTCGATTGCTTGGAGGGAAACAGGCTGGAATCCGGCATAACAAAGCGTTGGACGCGGAGCCGCCGATCTCGCGTCTTTTTTGAAGTCAATGTTGATTGGCTGCGGCCCGGTCAACGCGGACGTTAGGCATATAATTTCTGAAAGTTGAATAGAAGATAGATTACTTCTGCAAACTGAGAAGAGGGTAGATGAAGAAGAAATCAATAATTTGGGACTTTGATGGCACTATTTACGATGCATACCCAAGAATCATAGATTCATTTAATCAAGTGATAAATGGAAAATATCATTTTGGATATTCGTTATTTGAATTAAAAAATATGATCTTTGTTGATACAAAGTATTGCATTAAGATGATTGCTGAAAGACACAATATGGATCAAGCAAGTTTACTGAGAGAAGTAAGAGATTATTACGATTTGGAAAGCAGAGTTAATGAATGTGTATTTGAATCTGCAAAAGGTTATATTCAAAGCACACTAGGTTTAGTAAGCCATTACTTGGTAACGCATAGAGACAAGCAATCGACGTTGGAAAAATTATCTGAAGCAAGCTTAGACAGGAGTTTTGAAACTATTATCACCAAAGATGATGGTTTTCCAGAGAAGCCGAACCCAGAATCATTTATATCTATAATTAGAAAATCGGGTATTCCAAAGGATTTTTTTTACTGTATAGGAGATAGAGATCTGGATATTGAAGCGGGAAAAAATGCTGGAATCAAAGCTATATTCTTAAGTACAGATGGCGAAATAAGAGAAAAAGCAGATTTTAATATTTCAGATCACAAGCAGCTTGAAGAAATCTTGGTAAGTTGCAATGCCTAACAAACGCGATGCAGCGGATTATAGGAAGTCACTAGTGCTGAGTTCAAGGTTATTGCAACCGCTGATCACGACCGTTAGCGATTGAGCTTTTTGATCAGAAGCAGCAGATGCACTGACGGAGTAGAGTACAGCGATCACAACGTTGCTCCAGTTGCGATCGCAAATTCCTGAGCAATTTAGAAATATGCGATCGCAGTTTATTTAGTTGGAAAGAAGTGCGATCGCAAAGTTCTTGGACAATTTAGGAATGTGAGATCGCAAAACTATTAGACAATTTAGGAATGTGAGATCGCAGTTCTAGTTAGTTGAGAAAGAAGTGTGATCGCAAAATTATTGGTAATTTAGGGAAGTGCGATCGCAGTCTTATTAAGTCGTGGAATTGCGATTAGGCTTTGCATCTTACTGCTATCTTTAACTTCTCCATTTCATTAAGATAATGCTTATGATGCTCATGTCAATCCATTAGGCAGTTGATAGACTATACATGCTAGCTATGTTGCATCAATATGATTACCCAGCATCCTAAGAGGATGTCTGAGAATGAGGTTAAGCCAATGGAATTACCTATCCCTGAAACCATCATCCAATCCATCCGATTGCCCGAAAACCGTATCGAAGCCGAACTACTTAAAGAACTTGCAATCGCCCTCTATGCCCAAGAACTATTGTCCTTCGGCAAGGCGCTCGAACTTGCCAACCTTGACCATCGCCAATTTAGCCAACTTCTGGGCGAACGGAACATCCCTCGGCATTACTCCGAAACCGAACTCGCAGAAGACCTAAATTATGCCCGTCATCAGTAACACCTCGCCCCTGCTCAATTTGGCAATCGTTGACCATTTGTTCCTGTTGCCTCAGCAATTTGATCAAATCTACATTCCTGCGGCAGTTTTGACCGAGTTAAAAATCAATGAAGATCTGCCCGGTTCTCGTGCCCTACAAGTCGCCATCAATGAGGGATGGCTAATTTCCCAGGCAGTGGAAAATACAGCATTAGTCAGCCTCCTGCGGCGCGATCTGCATCAAGGCGAATCTGAAGCCATTGCCCTGGCAATTGAATTATCTGCCGACAAAATTTTGCTCGATGAAAAAGAAGCCCGACAAGCAGCCAGAGCTTTAGGACTAGGCATCACAGGCATCTTAGGAGTTCTGCTAAGAGGTTGGCATGAAGGAAGCGTCCCCTCTATCAAAGCTGTGATTGAACGCTTACAACAAGATGCAAACTTTCGGATTGCTCCAGCATTACTGGCTCAGATCCTAAAGGAAAGTGACGAACTATAGGGAACGCTATAACTGAAGATGGAATAGAGTACAGCGCTAGCAGCGTTGCCCCGCCTGCGATCGCAAAATTCCTGGGCAATTTAGGAAAGTGCGATCGCAGTTTACTGAGCTGAAGTTCGCTTCTAAATTTTTATGCATGCAATGGAAAGTACCCGCATGGGTGCCGTCCACGTATGAGATTGTTCGCCAAACTGCTAAGTAAGATCTCCACCCCGCTGACCATTTTGGGGGAGACCATGCCCGTGCAGTCTAGACTTCTAAACTTGAGAAGCTTATGGTGTTCAATCCTTCTACATACGTTAATTTTGTCTCAGAAGAAACCGCAGCTAGAGAACGCTTGTTTTTGCAATACCAAGGCTCTCGGGATGATTTCGATATCATCATTGTCGGTTCAGGTATGGGTGGCGGTATTCTAGCCGATGACCTAGCTGAGCGCCTTGGTTCACAGCAGCGCATTCTCGTTCTGGAAGCAGGATCGTTTCTTTATCCCACCCACGTCTACAACTTTTCCCGTTTCCCCAACTTCAGCCTCGCCAAACACTTTGGCTGCGATACGTTCTGGCAGGCTGGCAACAACACAAGCCAAAACTATATTGGCGAAAAGCCACAGCTCAACTTTGGTGGTCGGTCAATCTTCTGGTCTGGCCTCATTCCCGCTGTGCAGGATTGGGAACTGGATTACTTCCCAGACTCTGTGCGGCAAGACCTGGCAGGAGGACTGCTGGAGCAGGCCGGCAAAACCATGAATGAGTCTCACTCAATGGGATTGACGGCCAAAGCTGTCGTTGAGCAGTTAAGACAGTCGCCGCTCGCCAACGACTTCCACATCCAGGAAACACCTCGGGCATTGCACCAACCCTACCTGCAAGCAGACGGTACGCCGAGTCACCAGTTCTTCGCAGAGCCGACGGGTGTGTTTAATACCGCTGAGCTGCTGGTCAACCAACTTGGCCTGACACCCGGAGTTCATCATGGCGATGGGCCAGGTCTGCACTTGCTGGTGAATCAGTTTGTTGAAGATGTTCAGGATCACGGCAACCACTACCAGATTGTTGCTCGTAATACGCAAACTGGAGCAGCCCGAATCTTCAAAGCGGGTAAGGTGATCCTAGCTGCTGGCTCCATCGAAAGCCCGAAGCTGCTGCGCCGCTCTAGCCTGTATCCCTCGCTGCCGCAATCGGTGAAGGAGTTGGTGGGTCGAGGCTTAACCGACCATCCGACGACCACCGAAGTGACAACCTTTGCCACGAGCATTGGTGGCGTTCCCTTGCGGGCAGACGACCACGCCAAGATCATCTTCTATTCGAAGGGACTGCGAGATGGAAACAACCAAATCCGCTACCCGTTCAACATCGAGATGAACATTAACCACGAATACTGGCATTTGCGCGAGAATGATCCGCAAGAGGCTGGCCCCAGGCCAAGCGGTGGCGGTGCCCGGATTGATATCAAGTTTAGCTTTGGCAACTGTCTGGACGAGAACAACGAGGTGAAGCCTGCTCCACCGTTTGGCTACGTGCCGGAGATTGTCTTCCGCAACCAAAGCTGGGTGGACTATCTGGCAGGTTCGCGGCTGCCAGCATTTGCTGGGTGGCAAAAGAGTCCCCAGGATATCTGGAATGTGTTGAACCAGGTGACGGGTCAAGTTTTTGGGCAGTTTAGAATCAATGGCCAAACGGCACAACCGGATGGGTTCTATGGACAGGGCGGCAAAGGGTTTGGTTGGGGAACGGTGCATCACGCGGCTGGCAGCTTGCGGATGCCCTATCGACCCGCACTGGACTCTCCGTTCGCTGCTAACTCAGTGGTAGATGAGGATCTGCGAGTTGTGGGTACGCAGCAGCTCTATGTCTGCGATATGTCCGTGATGCCCCTCAGTTCTACAGCGAACCCAGTCCGGACGCTGGCTGCCCTAGCGCTCCGACTGTCGCAACATCTCAGTTAATTTCTTATAGCAGTGCATTACTCAGTCTAACTGCGATCGCAGTTCTATTGAGTCATGAAAAAAGTGCGATCGCAGTTCTATTAAGTTGTGAAAGAAGTGCGATCGCGCTTTGTATCCTAATGCTATCACTCAACAATCGGGCTATAAACTCCTCTTTCAGGCTGAAGTGCTTGAACCAAATGGCTTGGAGAACTTGGTCAAGTAACCGATGAGGTTGGAATTGTAACGTGGTGGTAGGTGCTGGGTAATTCCGGTATGGGGAATGTTATCCAGCATTTTTGACGGAAAACGGGGTGTCAAACAGCAAACTTCTTATTTAATTCCTGAAAAAGTAGGTACTATTCCACAGATTTGACGTATAACTACGGAATGTAGGGGTTTTACCCATCAAATCTGACGTTGAGTATGTAGTTTGCCCTATGCGCGCTGCGTGATTGTATGCGACACATTTCAAATGAGGTAAAACGAAAATAAGCATATGATTCCTGTTTACGCAGCCGTTATCAGCGCAATTACCTCAGCTATAAGCTGGTTTGTTTTGGATTCTCTGTCAAAAAAAAGGGAGGATAAGACTCGCCGCCGTGAGTTGACTTTACGGCATTTGCAGCGCCAGATAGAAGAACTTTATGGTCCGTTGCTCGGTCTCATCCAACAAACGCGCATTGTTTATCAAGTTGCAGTTAGCAAGCTCCCTCATACACCGGAAGGACGTACGGATCAACAGTGTTTTTCATCCAGCGATGCAGCAGTTTGGCAGTATTTTGTTGAAACCTATTTTTTCCCATTGAACTCCCAGATAACAGATTTGTTGAGGACGAAGCTCTATTTGTTGGATTCTCAAGTAATGCCGGAAAGCTTTCACCACTTTCTTGAGCATTCCGCTCAATTCGAGTGTCTTCACAAGCTCTGGAAGGAAAAAGGTATAGATTCATCCTCTGTTCGAGGTATAGGTTGGCCCAAAAACTTTGAGCATGATGTTGAAGAAACTCTAAAGTCCTTGATGGAGCGTTACAAACGTGAGATGGCAATTATGCGAAGTTCTAAGTTATAAAAGATTCCAACATCAGGTGAACAAGGCATTGCACTCGGCTGCCTACAAGCCGCTTGTTCCTTGCTCCTTTTCGGCAGCGGGTGATTGGAACCGTTAGGCAATATGTTGTGTTTTACAGAACCTCCTCTAGGAAGGTAACTAACTCATGCAATATTCCACCAAATAGCGGCAAAACTCGACTCCCTGACGAGTGACAACTTCCGTGTCATACAGACGAAACCCAAATTTCTGAAATAGCCCCAGACTAAACTCGCTCGCTTCCGCATAGAGACGTGGAATCTGGTGACGCTCGGCATGATCCAGTACTGCCTTCATCAACGCTGAACCAATCCCCTGATGAAGACAGTCATGCCGCACATAGGCCGACGCCACATGACCATCTAAACCAATTCCAGCAAAGCCCACAATTCCCGTCTCGTCTTCCGCAACGTAGGTCGTCACATCTAAAATGAACCGTCGAAACTGCTCCAAATCGGTTGCAGACGAGGCCCAGGCTGCCATTTGAGCAGGCGTATAGTGCTGGGTCGCATGGGTCAAAACGGTTTGACGGTACAAATCCGATAATTTCATCACATCGGCTTCATCGGCCACTCGGATTTTCATCATCGTTATATCCAGTCCGTGTGTAAAACCCGGCTTATTTTCTATGAAAAGCTGGCTTAGCCAGCCTTTTCATAAATGACTCACACCCTGCGCCTCCGAATCCAGAAACCGAAGCAATTATTTTGCAATTCGGCAACAAAATTGCTCCTGGAGGTTTAGCAGCAACGCAACGACGCGATTCCTAATCCAGCCGTGGTTGCCAACATGATCAAGATCACGCTCAAACTCCGAACTGATCACACAGAGGAAAGTATTTGCGTCACGGAGAAAATTCTCTATCCATCTGATACTAAAAACATCGAGTTACGCATCCGGCGATGAACTCTCAGTCATGCGGTAGTCGCGTTTCTTGCTCTCTGGACATCTCCTCTATCCTTCCTAATCACTAATGACCAGCGCCCTCAATCCCAGTGGTTGAGGGTTTTTTATTGTGAATGGGTTAGGCTAGCAGGTGGAGGAGGTGAGGAGTAAGAAGAAAGCAGGGGAGAAAGGGAGCAATTGGGATTTAGGGTATTGATGGTTGAGAGTTTGGTGCTATGGCTGAAGATGATTTTCAGGCGCGATCGCAGTCTATTGCTGAGCAACTGATGGCGGATTTGCATCATGAGCATGAGCTGCTGAACTTGATGATTCGGGGCTGTGTTGAGCTGCGGTGGGCGGTGGCGGAACAGGAGCGGGAAATTGCTACAGCGATGATTTATAACGCGTTTGAGACCTATGCGATCGCACGGGGAATTTCAACAGCGGATGCTGAGCGGTTTTGTGATCAGCATCTCGATCAGTTGATTCAGCAGATTTGTCAAATTTTGTAAGCGGCTCAGCAGCGGGCAGGTTCATTTATTCGCTACTCTAAATCTAATAGCGTCTGGGGCCAGTTAGTGCGAATAATAGATTGTCCTCAGTTCTTTGCGATCGCACCTGTGGTACCGCATTTTGGGTAAAGCATTATGGCAACGCGCAACAACTCCGGTAAGCTGGCTGAACTGTCGAACGACTCGTTTAAAGACAATCTGAATGAGCTAATCCCCCTAATTGAGGCGGAGTGGCCAAGTATGGATACTGAAGTGATTCGCGCGGCGGAAGGCGACGTTGATGCCGTGGTTGACTATATTGCTGCTCAGACGGAGCATACGCGTACCCTCGTTCGGCGTCAGTTAGCCGAGTTGAACGGTTTGGCCATTCGCGATCGCATAGCCAAGGAAGCACAAACCAAACCCGCAGCCAACGGTAGCAGCACCACCAGCACCAGCACCAGCAACAATACAAACGGTAGCGGCCTGTCCTCAGAGATTGACCAAATTTTGCAGGTTCTAGAGCGACATACTGAAGACCTGGTTGTCCAGTTCAAGAAAGACGTGCTGCCAGAAGTAGGCGATCGAGCGCGGAGTAATATTGGTACCAGCTTACTCACGGCTTTGGGTATTGGTTTCCTGCTCGGCATCATCATCGGAGGTGGCCGTGGACGCTAACGGTTTGATTGATACCCTAAACAGCTATATTCAGCGGCTTTGGCGCGTAGTCAGCGTCCTGATCGACATGCACCTGGATATTGCAACCCAGGAAGCTCGCCAAGAAAGCAGTCGGATTATTTTTGGCGTCATACTGCTGCTGCTAGGGGCTGTTTTGCTAACGATGACAACGGTTTTGCTCCAGGTGCTAGCAGTTTGGTTTGCTTACAATTGGGGATTAAGCTGGCCGATGGCGATTTTGGCAGTAGCAGGTGGCGATCTGCTGATTGGCTTGCTGTTGATGGCGCTAGGAGCATGGCGATTGAGCGGGCCGTATATGATTCAAACCCAAGCTCGTCTGGCCCGTACAACGGCACTGTTGAGCAATCGCTATCCAGATCGAACACCGATTGAACGGTAGATTTTGGGTAAGGTTTGCGATCTCACCTCACGCCTTACTCCTCATATCTCACGTACCCAAAATCGCTGCATAGCCACAATTCAGAGCAACCAGCGTTACCATTTCAGCGTTTGAATTTTGGGACAAACACGGTAAAGTAAAAAATCGTGAGAATTGTCGAGTCAAAGGATCGTCTCTATGGAGCCTGGTACCCGTGTTGTGTGCTCTGTCAACAATCAATCTGGTGTGATTGAAGCTGTGAATCCTCAGCAGCAGCCTGTGCCTGGTTATTCGCTGGTACGGTTGGATGCAGGTGGATTACAGTGGCTCTACACTAAAGCATTGAAACGTCAGTAATCTAGAATGCTTTGGCATGACTTGATCTAAGATCAAGTCTGTGTAAGTAGGTTCGCATAAATAAACGCATCCAAAAAGCCGGAGAGTGCTCTCCGGTGCGCCCCCCGGCTTTCTGGATACCAAAAAAGATTAAATGCATAATGGATGCAAACTCTCCTCGTCAACCTCCTAACATGCAAGCGGAACTGGCCAAGGAGCGTAATCGTGCCGCTGCTGAGCGAACACTGATGGCTTGGATTCGCACTTGTCTAGCTCTGATTAGCTTTGGCTTTGGTATTGATACAGTTGTCAGCGCAATTCTGAGTTTACAAGTGGTGGACTATGTAAATCCGGTGCGCCTGTCGCGGATTCTGGGTCTGGGCTTTATTGGGATCGGTACGTATGCCATGTTGGCTGCCGTGTGGGAACATCGCCAAGAGCTTAAGCATATCCAGCAGGATGCTGATTATTACTATCGGCCCCGTCGTTCGCTGGGCATGACGGTTGCAATTAGCCTGATTGGCATGGGTGCATTGGCTTTTCTAGGAATTGTGATCCGCGCAATCCTGCGTCTGTTAGGTTAACTCATAGCTTATATTGAAACCCAGAAGAGTCGTTTGCTGGGGAGTAGTAGATTTTATAGTCATTCCCAGTTAAGAATGAGAGAACGACAGGAGAGTGCCTCATCCTGAGGCACTCTCCTGTCGTTCTTATCTAGAACCACTATAAATATGAATGGTGATGGGGGGCACCGACCCCATATCATCATTCATATCCAGATTAAGCAACGCCGTTTGCCGACATGTGGGAAACTAACCGCTTCGGGTTCTCAACGGGCAAAGTACAAGATGGAGTTAACCTAAACCCTGAAGCATCATGACCCCAATACTCCTACTAACGGATTTATCATGAGTTCCCAGCCGCCATTTCAGCCACCATCACAGCGACCCTACAGCGCTACGAATGAGTTGGCCAAAGAGCGCAATCGAGCAGCGGCTGAACGGACGCTAATGTCCTGGATTCAGAACAGTACCGCTTTGATCGGTTTTGGTATTGCAACCGATAACATCTACATTGCATTTAGTCGGGTGTTTCCTGAGCAAAGCTCTCAGTTTAACCAAACCGTGGCTTCAATTATGGGTTTAGCTGCGATCGCACTTGGCCTGTTTCTACTGGGATTGGCCGTGGTTGAGTATCCGATTCAAGTCCGAGCCATTGAGCATAATGATTATTTAAATCGTTCCTCTCGCTCATTGACTCGAATTGTGATCAGCGCCGTGATTTTGTTTGGCCTACTTGCGATCGCAGCCGTTTTACTGAATGCTGCACTAATTAGTTAGCTACCTGCTCTAAACCTCGTACATCCGGCACTCTGGCGCATCAGGATAGAGGCTGCAATACTCTTCAAAAGCAGAGACCTTTTGCTCTTTTTGTCTCGCTTTAGCGGTTAGTAACTCTTCAACTTCTTCCCAAGCAACGGCTACATCAGGAGAATCGGTACCGTAAAGAGCTGTGAGACGACGAGCATGTTCCCTAGCAGTGCTAATGCGAGTGTCTAATGAAGGCTGGACGGGAGTTAGAGCGGAACTGCTGGCGGTATCAACTGTTTGTAAGGAATTAGAAGTGGAAACCATTACGCTTCTCCGAATTAACGTACTATCTAGGGTCTGAATCGTTGAGCAAAACGGGGGTAGACCCTATATCTATACGTTATTCATAATTCCCGTAAATAGCAATGAAATTTACATATAAGTTGCTGTTATAAATTATTTGGTTTTCTTAACGGCACGTCATAAAGACGTACCTACCGTAATACTCTTGCTAGTGACTGCTTGAGGTAGAGCCAGGTGCTCAAGTACTGAGTGCTGATATAAAGTCTGTGTGTAAAAGCCCAATTTATTTTTATGTATTGTGCTAGTGCCAGCACATCCTACGTTAGTTGATGGCTACCGATTTAGTTGGTGTGTTCAGCGAATTTTTAAATACTTTCTTTTGGCCAGAGTGGAATTTTAATTATAAATGTGGTGCCCTGATCAAGCTGTGAAAAGCATTCAAGACTACCACCATGTTTTTCTACAACTATCTGATGACTAATTGATAGCCCAAGCCCAGTTCCTTTACCCACAGGTTTAGTTGTAAAAAATGGATCGAAGAGTTGATTGCGAATCGGTTCAGGGATGCCAGGACCATTATCTGTAATAGAAATTTGAACTTGATTTTCATCTGTTACGTGAGTTTGAATCAAAATTTCAGGCTGATAGCTTTGCATCTCATCGTCCGTGATGGGTTTTGAGCTATGAGCATGTTCTATCACTGCATCGGCGGCGTTAGCTAGAATATTCATGAATACTTGGTTTAACTGTCCCGGTAAACATTCCACTAACGGGCATGAACCGTACTCTTTAATCACTCGAATGAGTTTTAATTTAGAACCTAAAATCAGTAATGTACTATCGATTCCACTATGGATATCGACTGATTTCATTTCGGCTTCATCTAAGCGTGAAAAGTTACGAAGAGATAGCACAATTTCATGGATTCGCTCAGCTCCGGTTTGCAGGGAACCGAGCAGTTTTGGGAAATCTTCTGCTAGAAAATCTAGATCCAGACTCTCGATTACAGTCTGAATATTAGGAGTTGGATGAGGATATTCTTGTCGATAAAGCTTAATTAAGCGTAGTAAATCCTCAGCATATTCTTGTGCAGGCTCAAGATTGCCGTAAATAAAGTTAATGGGATTGTTGATCTCATGAGCCACACCAGCAACTAATTGTCCTAAACTCGCCATTTTTTCGTCTTGAATTAACTTGGCTTGAGTTTGCTTTAAGCTTGTCATAGCAGCTTCAAGTTCAGCCGTGCGTTCGGCCACACGGCGCTCTAGCTCTTTGTTGTAGGCTAGGGTCTGTTCTGCTTCGTGGCGCTTGAGTAGATTGACGTAGGCTGTTGAGTGATACCGGAGACGAGCCACAAATTCAATTGGGTCTGGAATTTTGACTAGATAATCATTTGCGCCGATGGTGAACGCTTCGGCTTTCAGCGTCGATTCATCGCGGGCTGAGAGTACAATCACTGGAATGGTGCGGGTGGCAGGATTTGCTCGATAGAATTTAACCAGCGTTAGGCCATCGGCTTCAGGCATAACTAGATCTTGCAAAATCACTGTTGGCGCGATCGCAATTGCCGTTGGAATGGCCTGACGGGGATCGCTACAGTGATAAAACTGGATATCGGGTTCCTTGGCTAATAAGCGACGAATTGATTCAGCCACAATAATCTGATCGTCAACTAACAACACCTTGACAACGGCTTGGCTGGTCGAAGTTTGCCCTTGATCGACCGCAGGAGGTGCTAGCTCCGTTTGGAGTGCTGTTGTGTTGGTAGTGTTAGAAGGAAGTGTCATCAGTTGATATACCAAAAATCAGATTAGTCTGTTCTAGGTGCACCAAAACCCAGAGAATAAGTTTGCTGCCGCGATGCGGCGGCAAACTTATTCTGAATTCTCAATGTGCACGATCTGAGAAGATGAATATTCAAATGTTGTTACTGGAGCTATACCGATCATCTAAGTGATTTTGGGGCTAGTTGTGGGACTGTTTGTATAGTTATATAAACGGCTCGAATGCTTCATTCTGAAAGAATTTGATGACGAGTAGCAACCGTCATCGTACTGATTGTTTGGCTAATGTAGGGAGCAATTTGGTCAAGAGACAAGACTGTACTGATTGCACCACGTGCGATCGCAGCTTTGGGCATACCGAAGACGACGCAGCTCGATTCGCTTTCTGCTACGGTCTGCCATCCGGTTGATTGCAGCAGCGCCATACCATCGGCACCGTCTCTTCCCATACCCGTGAGTAGAACCGCGATGCCAGGTTGCGGCCAGTGCTGAGCCACGCTGCTGAAAAAGGCGTTGATTGAGGGACGATGGGGATAATCGGCAGGCTGACGGGTATAGCGCAGCGTTCGATTAGGACGTAGGATCAGGTGGTCATTGCTGCCTGCAACCAGAACTCTGCCAGCTTCGAGCTGATCCCCCGTTTTTGCAATCGATACGGGTAGACGGGAAAAGCGATTCAACCAATCGACTAGGCCGGGGGCAAACTGCTCATTGATATGCTGAATGACCACAACGGCTGCGTTGAGGTCGTCAGGGAGCTGACTGAGGATCTGCTGGAGCGCATTAGGGCCACCTGTCGAGGCACCAAGCACCACCAACGGGGGCAGTGGAGAGGTATGAGGAACCTGAATATACCTGTTTGCTTGAAAAGGAACGCTGAGACGTGTAGGTTGGGGGCAGCGATGGGCTAAGCGGGCAACGATGACGATTTTCCGGAGCAGGTCTTGGGCAGCTTCGGGATGGTTGGGACTGAGCCTAGGGGTTTTGACGACATCTAAAGCGCCGTAACTCATGGCCTCAAAGACTTTGGATGTGTTACCTGTGATGCTAGCTGTGACGATCAAAATGGCACAGGGTGACTGCTGCATAATCTGGCGGGTTGCATTCACTCCGTCCAAATCGGGCATATTCATGTCCATCAAGATCACATCGGGTCGCTGAATGGCGCACTGCTGAACGGCTTCAGTGCCTGTGCGAGCCACCCACAGCAGATGTGAATCGGGCGTGGCGGCGATGGTTCGGCGCAGCGCTTCAATGGCTATTTCGGTGTCATTTGCGATCGCAATATTGAGCATTTATTCACCAATTAAATCCATCACCGCATTGAGCAAACTGTTGTCATGGAAACTACTCTTAGTTAAGTAGTAATCCGCCCCCGCATCCAAACCCGCTAGCTGATCCTCTTGGCGATCTTTATAGGACACAATAATCACGGGTAGGGACTTCAACTGGGGATGATTTTTGATGTGTCGCACCAGTTCAATGCCGTTCATGCGGGGCATATCGATATCGGAGATGACTAAATCATAGTTGCCTGTACGCACCGTATTCCAGCCTTCCATGCCATTAATTGCTATATCTACCTGATAGCCTCGATTTTGCAGCAGTTTGCGCTCCATTTCGCGCACTGTGATGGAATCGTCTACGACCAGCACCCGCTTTTGCTGACTTTTCGGAGTTGCGATCGCGGCTTGCTGCGATAAGGGATTGAGATGACCACCCGCCAGCAGTTGATCGATTGAGCAGACCAGATCCGCCACATCAATAATCAGCAGCGGCAAGCCATCTTCCGTCAGAGCCGCTGCACTGATATCCTGTACTTTGCCCAAGCGCGGATCGAGGGGACGGACAACCAGATCTGTCTCGTCCAGGAATTTGTCTACGATGATGCCGTAGCGATGAGCATGGTCGGTCACAATCACCACCGACAGCAGATCTGGCTCAGGCTGATTAGTTGCGGGTAGACCCATCACCTGCTGCGCTCTCGCTAGGCTGATGTTTTCGTTGTTAACCGTGATGTAGGGGCGATTTTCGCCAATAATAATCTCATCTGGCCGCACCATCCGCACCTGATCGATGCGAGTCAGGCCAAAGGCATAGGGTTCGCCTGCAATCTCCACTAGTAATGCCCGAATGACTGACAGAGTCAGCGGTAGCTGAAAGTTAAACGTCAATCCTTTCCCCGGCTGAGTTGATGCCCGTAAGATGCCGCCTACCTCCTGCACCATGCTTTTGGCAATATCGAGACCCACCCCACGTCCCGCCATTTCAGTTACCTGCTCCGCCGTTGAGAAGCGCGGCAAAAACAGAAATTCTAATAGCTCGGCGTCACTTAGCTGAGCGGCTAAATCCACCGTTGCGAGCTGCTTCTGAACGATGGTCTGGCGCAGGACATTGAGGTCAACCCCGCGTCCGTCGTCGCTGACCGTGATGGAGAGCATACCAGCCCGGTGCGTTGCTTCCAGCGTGATCGTGCCCAGCTCTGGTTTGCCTGCGGTCTGGCGTTCAGCAGGCAGTTCAACCCCATGCACAATCGCATTACGCAGCATGTGTGTCAGAGGCACCTCAAGCCGTTCGAGAATATCCCGATCGACTTGCGTATTCTGCCCAACAATCTTCAGTTGAACCTGCTTACCCAACTGCTTAGCCAAGTCTCGCACCAGTCGCGGAAACCCCTGAATACCATCTGCCAAGGGCCGCATGTGGCTGGCAATCACCTCCCGATACAGGTTGTCCGAAAGCTGGGAAAAGCGCCGCGAAAACTGGTCAAAATCGCTCAGTCGCTCATTCAGAAGCGCGTGGCAGTCTAGGGCTGTCTTTTGAGCTGATGTCAAATGCTGTTCTGCTGAGGCCGGAAGTGATGCCTCTTGGTGCAGTTTCTCTAGTCGCTGAACCAGAGCTTGCTGCTGCCGCTTGAGGTGCAGCATTGCGTCAGTAAACGATTGCAGCCAGTTTGATTCAATTAGCGATTCCCCTGCTAGAGCCATAATCTGGTTGAGATTGTCGGCACTGATCCGAACTACGCGCTCCTGCGGCTCAGCTAAACGATGATCCGCGTCGAGCATACTGTCGAGCAGACTGGGATCACTCGCAGGTTCTGCCGTCTGTGCTGGATTAGCGGTGCTGGCAGGAGTCGCAGCAGTGGGTGCAGATCTGGTCGTTGACGTGGCTGTCGCGCTTGATGGGGAGGATGGTGTTGAAGGCGAGTTGGAGAGATCTGCGATCGCACTCACCAACTCCTCAATTACACCTCCCTGCTGCTCTAGCCATGCGGGTAATTCATTCGCCGGACACTGACTGAGCTGAGTGAACCAGTCAACCGCATCTAGCAAGACATCAATATGGCGTGACTGGAGCTGAATCTGCCCATTTTGAGCGGCTACAAAGCAGTCTTCCATCACGTGGGCTACGCCAACCACAGGATCGAGTCCCACAATGTGAGCTGCTCCCTTAATCGAATGTGCCGCACGCATCAGCGCCTCTAGCTGTTTCGAACTGGCATTATCCTTTGGTTTTGAACCGATATCTGCACCTGTAGCGGCCTCAGCCTCAAGCGCCAGCAGGTTGTCATTCATGACGACAACTTGGGTTTCGGCTTCCATCCGGAAAATATCCAGCATGGAAAAATCACTAAGGTCTGGGTAGGCAGAGGTCATAGGGCTTGCTGTTGCAACGCATTGAATAAACAGTCGGCATTCAAATAGCTCACATTCTGCTCATGCCACGGCAGAATCGATTGGGAAAAACCAGCCAGAGATTGACTACTAAAAGCAGGCGCATTTTGTAGCTGTTCCGATTGGCAGCGGTGCAGTCCATAAAACTCATCCACCTCAAACGCCCAGGTATTGCGCTGTTTTGCCATGACGACTAGGCGAGGATACGATCCGACTTTGCGCCGATGGGTGAGTTGAGTTGCGCCCGTGGGTTGACCCGTTTGGGGGCTGCTCATTTGGCTAGTGATGGGAGACTCCGGATCGGCTGGAATCCCCAGCAGCTCATGCAGAGAGACACAGAGCAAAATTTGTCCCCGCACGTTAACGATGCCGCGCAAGATGCGATCGCGGCGGTGGGGCAGAGAATGTACAGGGGTAGGTTCCAGTACCTGATTAAAAAGACGGGCAGGCAGAGCCAACCACTCCTGCCCCAAGCGGAAGATCGCCACTGATATAACTGTGCGGTAGTCAGTCTGCTGGGTCTGGGTTTGAGCTAGCATTGCCGTCCACTCCGCCACGTACCCCGCTGGGGCGGGCCGATCCAGCAAACTGCGGCCTGCTTGACTGTAAACCGAGCAGTTCTGGCAATGAACCACGGTTTCCAGTTCCGAGCAGGTGCGATCGCCCTGGACACCGATTTGGCTCCAGCAGGTCTGTTGCATTGGGTGAGGATTACTGAGCATAAGCGGCCTGCACCTCTGCAAACGACATGACTTTGCTGCCATTTGCGATCGCATAGGCATTAGCATCCGCCGCTAGCAAAAAGGCGGAAACGCTGCCGCCAGCGCTGACATAGTAGGCATTTTCAGCAAACAGCTTCCAGCCGCGATTGCGATCGTGGACAAACATGACATCTGCCACTTCTCCCTGCGCTTTCTCACGAACCAGCGACTTCAGCATATTGGCAATCGAGGCAAAATTGGCCACGGTAGCATCGCCCTGCAACCAGTACTGGGCAGCTAAATTCGGATTTCGAATCGCCTCACCCGTGAGTCCATCCGTTCCAGTTATGCGATAGGTTTCAGCTGCCGTAATGACCTGGTTGTACTCTAGATCCAGATCTGCGATCGCTTGTTTCAAGTAGCTTTCATCAATCCAACTACTGACCTGATTCGGTGCAACTGAATCTGGTAGCTTGCCCATGCTGTCAAGCGTGGCAAGGCTGTTTTCGAGCGCCTTGATTTGGGTTTCCCGAATTGTCGGATCAAGTAGCTGTAGACCCGATGGGCCAAGGAACATGTAGACCACTTCTTTTTCAATGCCAGACCAGGACTCAATTTGGGCTGCAATTTCCTCCGGGTTCTCCTGAAACATCTGGTTGGCTTCTAGAACGGCTTTTAGATAAGCTACGACCAGTTCAGGATGCTCTTGGGCAAAATCAGAGCGCACCACAATCCCGTGTAGCGTCGGGACACTCGTTTGGGCACCATCATAGATCTTGCGGGCAAAGCCACGGAATGAAAACAACTCACCAAATGGAACGAAGTCAGCATGGGCTGCAATTTGTCCCGTTCGCAAGCTAGAACCACCCAGTTCCGGCGATTCACTAATCAACTGCACATCAGTTTCAGGATTCAAGCCCGCATCTCGCAGCGCTTTTAACAACATGCCGTGAGCAGCCGAGCCAAACGGAACGGAGATGGTTTGCCCCTTCAGATCCGTCAGGGCTTTAGCTGAACTATTCGGCGAGACAACAACCGCATTGCCTGCCCCAGTTGGACTGTACGCTAAGGTGCCGATAAAAATAGAATCGGTATCTCTGACGTCCTGCTGAAACGTAATCAGATTGCTCACGATTGGGAAATCACCCATGATCCCAATATCAATTTGGTCGGTCGCCATTTTGTTGGTGATGGGCGGGCCGGATGTGTAGCTTGACCACTGGATATCGTATTCTACGTTGGCATACTTGCCGTCGGTGGGCAGATGCTTTTCTAGCAGTTCTAGCTCTCGCACAGTGGCCCCACCAACAGCGGTGTTAATCACCTGATCTTGGGTGCCGATGGAGATTCGAATCACCTGCTTCACTGCTTCTGCTTCGTCTGCCACAGCCTGATTAGCTGTATTACCCACATCCAGAATTCGCACCGAGTCATTGCGGGTACAGGCTCCGACCAACAGCACAGAACTCATTAAAATCCAGGTGGCTGAGGTTTTTATGAATTGGCGGGTGCGACAGCGCATGTTAGTTAATGTTCCTAGTGAATGTTAGGCGTGAGGCGTTAGACAAATTTGATTGAAAATCCTATTTATTTTTGTGAAATGCTTGCCTAGCAAGCATTTCACAAAAAATAAATAGGATTCTTATACACGGCTGCATATTAGGTGCTGACTTTGAAGCGGGAAATTTCTTGTTGGAGTGTCTGCACCACTTGGTTGAGCTGTGCGATCGCACGTGAGCTATCCTGCATCGACTGGGCTGTTTGCTGCGTCGTTTCGTTCAGTTGGCCCATTGCCTCGCTGATCTGCTGGGCACCTTGCGTTTGAGTTTCGGTGCCTTGGTTAATCACCTCGAACTGCGGACTGAGGGTTTGCACTTGCTCGATCACCAGTGCGACTTGCTGGCTGATGTTGTCCACACTAGTGACGCTCTGATTCACTTCCTGAGTAAACTTATCCATTTCCATCACGCCGCTGGAGACGGCTGACTGCATCTCACTCACCATCGATTCAATTTCCAGAGTCGCAACTGCGGTTTGGTCGGCCAAACGGCGAATCTCACGCGCCACGACCGAAAATCCGGCTCCATATTCTCCGGCCTTTTCCGCTTCAATGGCGGCATTGAGCGACAGTAAGTTGGTCTGATCGGCCACTTTGGTAATCGTGGTGACGACGCTGTTAATTGTGTTGGCTCGTTCACTAATGAGGCCCAGCTTGTTGCCAATGCTGGTGGTGGCGTCTGCCAACTGACGCATCATCTGATCCATTTGCATCAGTTCGCTTTGCCCTAGTCCTGCCGTCGCGGCTGTGGTGCTGACCTGCTGGGCAACCTCTTCGACGGTTTCTGATAAGGCTTTTGAGGTCGTCGCGATTTCCAACGTGGTGGCATTAATTTCATGGGTGGAAGCCACCTGTTCCGTCAGCGTTGCTTCGAGTTGGTGGCTGGCAGATGCAAGCTGAGTGGTTGATGATGTCACCTGCAAGCCCGACTGCTGAATGCGGCCAATCAACTGGCTCAACCGCTCGGTCATGGTGTCAAACGCTTCCAGCAGGCGATTGAGGTCGTCCTTACTTTTATCCAAATTAAATCGAGCCGTCAGATCCCCGGCTGAAATTCGCTCGGCAATTGCTACACCGCTAGCAATACGGGACTGCGTCTGTTCAGCCAATTGGAGCTGTCTAAGGATGATTAGCGTTGCGATCGCAATCACGGCAATGAATCCGAGATAAATTGGGAATAGCCGAAGCAGTACGCTCCGTGAAGCCTGAGCCAGTTTTGTTGACGGGATATGGGAAATAATGATCCAGCGGTAAGGCGTATTATCCGTTAGTTCGACGCCTTTGACCGCTTGATTGGTTAAGCGCCGAATTTCATCTAGCGGATAAATATCAACAAAGACAAAGATACCATCTGCTGATTCAATGGCACCGTCACTGCGGTCTTGCATAGCCTGCCACACAGCTGGATAGGCGTTTGCAAATGTTTTATCCTGGCCATCGTCATACATAAATCCCCATAAATCTTCTGGCGTTGGCCCTGCTAGCCAGTAACTATATGGGTTCAGCAGCATAAAGTCTCCATTGGAATCGGTGACTTGCTCTGTCAGCTGATCCAACATTTTTTGACTCAGAATGTTGAGCATAACAACGCCAACTTTGCGCTCCTGTTGATCAAAAACGGGCGTTGCTAGACGCATGGTTGGCACCACTGGTTGTACCACTTCATCGCCATTGACCTGAAGATCGAAGGGAGACAGAAAAACTTCACCTCGTTTTAGAGCAATGGCCTGTTGGGAATAGGGGATGTCTGAGGCATTCTCTAAGTTGAACTCAGGCGTAATTGTTGGGTTGCCCTGGAGCGCATCAAAATCAATGCGAATTGCTCCCTGCCCTTGGTGATCTAAGAATCGAATAACTCTATACAGTTTTTTCTGCTCTGAAAAATTGAATAGATCATTGATAATTTTTTGCCTCAGTGCATTGGTTGTTGCGGCGTTTGGGCTATTGGGCTGATCGAGTAATGTCTTTCCTAATGCTTTGATATCGCTTTGATTGGCCAGAGTCATCAGATCGGCAATTTCTTCACGAAAATCCTGAAGAATAATGTCTCGCTGTAGCTCAACTTCTTCAATTTCTTCAACGGTTAAGCGCTTCTTTTCAGCCGTTACTTGAGATTGATAGAGCAGGAAAAATGCTCCACTTGCGATCGCAAATAGAGGAATAAAAATTAGCGCTCCACGAACCAGTAGGGGCTGCGATCGCAAAAACTTCAGCATAGGGGAACACCACAACACTAAAAGATCGAAATGACCTATCAGACATCAAATTCCTGCGTAGAATCCGATTAACTTCCCCTGAGGAATTTAAGGGCTTCAACCAAATTTGACACAGCACATCAACAGCATGCTGGAGTAGTCATAAACTCCAGCAAAATTAAAGTGCCCTTAATTTAGGCAAAAGCAACAGTCAAGACCTAAAAGAAATATTTAAATATCCCAAAAAATATTTGTTGTTTCAAAGAAATATTTACAGGCTCTAAAGAAGTGTTTCGTGCATGACCCGTTTTAGGCGCTGCCGGAGCCGCTGCACGGTAACCTGATCTCCGTTTTGTTCACAGAGTAACGCCCAGTGAATCAGGGCTTCAACACAGTTCGGGTCGAGATAAAGCGTTTTTTGGAATGCAATTTCAGCCTGTTTGTCGTCCCCTTGAGCTTGATGCAGTTCGCCCAAAAGCAAATAAGCCGCTGCACAGGTAGGATATTGCTTGAAATAGCGATGGCATTGCTCCATTGCCGTTTCAAATTGCCCTCTATCGGCTAACGCTCGAATTGTGGCTAAGTGATGTTCACTGTTGACTGTATCAAAAGCTTTATCCGCTAACTTATCAGCATTTGATGACGATATAGTAATCTTTTCTGTATTTTCTGTCGCAGCCTGATCGGTACCTGTAGAGGCAGCAACTGGCTGATTGAAAATCAGGCTATTTGTACTTAAACTATTACGATTCAGTCTATTGTTTGAACTGTTATTTGAACTGTTTCTATTCGGAAATGCTGTTGGTTTTGTGGTGCATTGCGTTTTGATGTACAGCGATTTAGGCAACGATTGGGTTGCTTGAACTTGATGATTCGCCGTTACAGTGTGAGCAATGTGAGCCGCTGCAAGTTGGGCTGATTCCTGTGGCAGTTTGCGGTAAACAAAGGCTTTAGGCGCACGAATAGGAGCAAATCGCTGCCGATCAATTTGGTGAGCTTCGGCATATCCAACAAATAACAAACCGTTGGGAACCAATAGACGATATAAGTTCTGCAATGCGCGATCGCGAGCAGCTTGATGCAAATAGATCAACAAATTGCGGCAAAACACAATATCGTAAGAACCATGACCCCATAAACAGTCTGCACGAGCTAAATTCCCGTGATGAAACTGCACCTGTGACTTAACAATGGGATCAAGATGATAGCGGTCTTGCACAAGCTGAAAATACTGCTGTATATGCTGATCCGGATTATGAGCAGCGCTCCGCCGAAATGAATAGCCTTGATAAATACCCTGCTGAGCTTTTGCGAGAGCCGCAGGACTAATATCAACCCCATCAACCTGAAATTTGTCGCTGGGTATTCCCGCGTCTAGGAAGGTCATCGTGATTGAATAGGGTTCTTCCCCGGTTGAGCAGGGTAAACTCAGCACTCTCCACGACCGTTGCTGAGTCTGCGTTTGCACCACTGAAACAATATAGTCATGTAAATAAGCAAATGACTCAGGACTGCGAAAAAAGCTAGTTTCCGGCACGACGACTGCTTCTACCAAAGCTTCTAGCGCATCTTCAGACTCATTGAGACAGTTCAAAAAAGCAGCGGCATCGGTGCAGCCCATTGTCCCCATTGCCTGCGACAGAGATTGAGCTAACGTCGCTGCTCCCAATGAATTAACGTTGAGACCCATGTGTCGGCTAAGCAGCGCCTCAATGTCTCGTTGCGGCGTTTGGTCATCCTTATTCAACAGTTACCTCGGCAGTCACGGTGGGCACTTCTAGCGGAATGAGCAGTTGGCTATAGACCTGTTCAGACAGTAGTTGATCAACCTGCAAACATTGAATCATTTCCTGCTGCTTCAGCAGCACATCTCCTAAATAGGGACGATGGCACAGAAGACTTTCTTCCACCCGATGAATCTGATCGACCTGATCGATGGTCAGTGTTTCTGTCACTTGCTCGACCAGCAGCCCCAGCAGCCCAGACCGACTGGCAGTTGGATCAACCAGGACAATTCGACTACTGAGTAGCGGCTGGCTTGGATGGGTGCCAAGTAGCTGACTCAAATCCAGTACAGGGACGATCTGACCCTGGTAGTTGAATCGCCCTGCAATGATGGGTGATGCGCCATGATATGGGGCTAGCTTCACTTGTGGAATGACTTTAACTACCGATGTGGTCGCCAGCGCATAGCGGACACTCCCTACCCGAAAAAGCAGCATTAACATAAATGTCTTGTGGAGATGATAGCCAGTAGTGTGTATTTAGAGTGCCCGAAAGGTTCCTAGTTATTCAAAAGACCAGCAAATTTTCATTTTTTGCTGAACATTCGTAGTAGAGGAAATTGAGTGCCGAGAATTGAGTGCTGACTGACCAAAATGTGCCTCAATCCTGACTCCTCTCGCCTCACTGTCCAAGTACTGAGTGCTGAGTGATCAGAATACGCCTGACTCCTCACTTCTCTCGCCTCACTGTTCCTATCAGAGCTTTTTCCTCATCCCCCAGCCCTCCCAGAGCAGAAGGGGAGCCGGAAACGCTGATCTGGTTCTCGCCCATTTGGGGAGAGAGGGGGTGAGGGTCAAGCTGTGTATAAACAGTAGCTGTTCTAAGTGAGGCTATTTTTTGCCGCAACGACGAAAAGTAACCCTGGCTAACTGCGATCGCAACTTTTTGCTCAATCTTGCTGATATTACTGACCGTACCAGTCTTGTCGCCATTCTTCCATCTGATCAATTTCCGTCTGCTGCGTAGCTAGAATATTTCGAGCCAGCTCTTGGAGTTCAGTGCGATCGCTGTTCTCCAGCACCTGCTCGGCCATTGCCAGTGCTCCCTCGTGGTGAGGAATCATAGCATTGATAAACCGCAGGTCAAACTCAGCATCGGCTGTGCCCAAATCACCATCCATCATCATGGCAGCCTGCATTTCCGGCGTCATTGCCATTGAGTGTCCCATTCTGGCGTGATACATCACGGGTTCCGCACTCGCATCTGGATACCACTCCTGCCGCCATTGCTGCATCTGATCAATTTCACCCTGCTGAGCCGTAATCACTGCCTGAGCCAACTGCCTGAGTTCCTCGCGTTCAGAATGTTCGAGGACAGCTTCGGCCATCACAACTGCTCCTTGATGGTGCAAAATCATGCCGTCAATAAAACGTAGATCAAACTCAGCATCTTTGGGACCCAGGTCCATCATCATTGAGTGATCCGACGCTGAGGTATCCTCCATCAGCGTTGTTTGAGCATCGGAACGTTCAGAAATCACAGATGAGGTGCTGCATCCTGTCAATCCTACAGAGGCAGACAGTAGGCCCCCCAACAACATCCATGAAGTCAAAATCCGTCTTAGGCGCATATCCCACAATGTCCTTTATCAAAAAATTGAGTGGCTATTCCTTTTTGACTTTGGTACACGATGTAAATCAAATGTTAGTTCTCAAGCCTTAATGATTTTTGGTGGTGTGGGCGCTGCCCACACCACCAAAAATCATTACCTACATACCACTACCAATTAAATAGCCACTAAGCCTTACTGTGCCGTCAAAAAATGAAATGCGGATGAAATGTGATATTGAATCCAGTTGAAAACCTAATTCACGGAATTCGCCAGCAGCAGCGGCAAAGCCGTAACGCACCACTTCACGCGGCTTTGATGTGTTGTGCTAGCGCTAACACATCCCACGTCAGTGATGGCTACCGACTCATACAGTAAACTTTATCGGAAATTGTTGGGTAGCGCGGCTGAGCCGCGCTACCCAACAATTTCCAACCCCAAAAACTTTATTTCCAATAAAGTCTAGTGTTTCCCACACTGGTGGAGTATTGCATATACTCACATCTTGTACCTTGCACGTTCGACATTATTGCTCCAGAATTGGAGTCTGTAAGTGAGGGAGAGCAGCAGCGCTGACGCCCTCAACCAGAGTGCGCTGCAGCATGGGATTATCACGATGGGAAAATCCCGCTTCGCTATCGGGATGAAATACAACGGCGGTTAACCCCTCTGCTCCGGTATAAAAGCAGTGTTTCTGGTGAGCCGGAATCAGGAAAATGTCTCCCGGTGCGATCGCATCTGTCCCTGCTGGTGTCGCGACGTAGCCCGTACCGCTGACCACGATACCAATACGGTAACTGGGGTGAGTGTGCAGCGTTTGTTCGATACTGGCGGGCAGATACATGGCGTGCAGACTCGGATCGCCCAGCCGTGGCGGTGCAATCAGGACACTGTTAGTACCACCGTTAATGTAGGCTAAACGTCCGCCCGCCTCAATGGGGCCGCCTAGGTTGAACATTCCCTGGTAGTTGGGGTAAGTGACAACGAATCCGGCTGAGGTTGCGCCGTCAAGTCTACCAGCCCCTGGCAAACAAAAATACATGCCCGACTGTAGAGGAAATGGTTGTGGCACAGAGTATTCGCCCCGATACAGTCCACACTGTCCCTGAAACACATAGCCAAAATGGGTGGCTGAGGACGAAAGCTGCAGGGTTTCCTGCCGCCAGATGCGAAGGGTGGCTGGAAAGACATCGTCCCGCAAATCTGCGAAATGGGAATGTTGGATGGAAAAGAGCTTCAACGTCATAGTTAGTGTTTCTCAAGCTGAAGAGGTGCAATCGGCAAAAACAGAGCAGCCTGCAACTCCCGCCGCTTCTGGGGCGATAGCATACAGCCATCGCTGTTGAGGCATTCCACCAGCAGGCGGGTGGTGGTGTAGTACTGCTTCAACTGTTCCTTCTCCTCAGGGGTAAACTGCCAAGCTTTGCCGATGTGATGACGGTGTTTGGCTACCTCTCGGGCTTTATCGGCAACTTCCTTCACGGTTTCGTCATCGTCAGCGTGCCCTTTGAGGCGCTGGAGCAGGGTTTTTAAGGTGACCTGTTCGCTGGAGTCGAGGCTGTGAGAGTCGATGGCAATGTTAATGGCAGTCAGCATGACAGCGTTGGCTGATGGCGCTGCCGTGATTTTGGCCGCAGGGTTAGCAACTTGCTCATCGTAGGTTTGAGTCATGGCAATGGCTTCTGCCAAACTGATGTCATCCATCATGCGGGTTAGAAAGCTGGCGCAAACCAAGCGATTGGCGGTGCGGTCGAGAGCCAGAGCGACGGCTCGGTTTTCATCAATGTCGAAGTCAATATCAAAGCAGAATGCTCGGACAGCAGCCGGTTTGAAGTCGGCAAATTCGGGGGCAGCGGCGCGATCGCAAACCTCTTGCAAAAACTGCTGCAAGCGCTCTGATCCTGCTAGTAACCGATCGATGGTCTGTTTCAACGGTACCAACAGTAGTGAGGCGTCACGCAACATTTCTGTAGCCAGCAGGATGACCTCTCGCCAGCGTTTATCAGCTCCATGAGCAGCTAAATCTTGTAGGGCAATTTCGAGCGATCGGCTATTTTGCACAATTTCTCGTGCCGTAAAATACTCATGAAATGTCATGTGAGAAAAAGAATAAATACCTTTGGCACGCTCGATTAATAGGCCATGCTGAGCTTCAATGGAACGCAAAATAACTTCACTGTCAATCTGTAGGGTTTCTGGTTCATCTGTCTCAGATAAATTGCGAATATAGTCGGCAATATACTGCTCAGTAATCGTTTGTTTAAAGAAATAGTCTTTTCGTTTAAACGTAATCAGAGCAATATAGCTCAACAAGTCTTCTTTACGTAAGTGGGACAAATTTTTGTACACCTGATCGCGTTGAATGCCTCGCTTAGCATCCCATTTTTTCAGCAGGGCATCAATGCCCTCTTTGTACAATTCAAAGCGACTATTGGGAAAACCGCCTGACTCCTCAAACGCCAAACAGATCAGCGTTAACAGCAGCGGACTAGTAGCCAGTTGCTTGATCGGAGGATGCTGTTCAAGTTCTTTGAGGAAGAGTTGAGGCGGTATCGCGTGCAGCTTGAACCATTTAGACGCAAAAATAGCAATTTGCTCATCATCAAAATCAGCTACCTCCACTTCCGTGAATTTTTCAAAGACGTAATCCCAGGCCGCAATGCGACAGGTCATCAAAAACTGATTATGACGAAACTGCTCAGAAAAGCCGCGAATTTCTTTGATGACTCGCTGATGATCTTCCGATCTCACTTCATCCAATCCATCCAGCAAAATCAATGCTTTTCCTGCTAAAAATACTTGATAAAAATCATCTGCTAGTGTCTCTTGAGTGATCGCCAGCTCTGTGGGTAAGTAATGGTTCAAATCACGACTAATATATTCCAATAAATTAGGTTTACCGTCTGCTTCGGCAAAGTCTTTTAAGGTGACAAAAATGGGTAAGCGATCGGGTTCAAATAATCCCTCATTACACTGAATCGCTAAATGCTTTAAGAACGTGGTTTTACCAGCTCCCGGTTTGCCTAAAATGATCAGCTTTTTGTAGGTCTTGACCGCATCCAGTGCAGGCACTCGTTCTTCGGCTACCGTGCCCAGACCCAACCGATCAAAATCTTCTGCCTCGCACGCCCGTAGTAACTCATCCAGGGTTTGGTGGCGGCGTCCGGTAATTTGCTCCAGCACATTCACACTGGTGTAAATGTCGTTCACCTGAATGGGATACGACATATCCAGAACGCGCATGGTACCGCAGCGTTCTTGCACACTGGAATACAGCTTTTGGCGCAGAGTTTGCACCAAGGTATTGAGGGTGTCCGTATCCTGGCCTGAAATCGGGGCCGTGTCAGGTTGCGATCGCACTGTTGGCGGCGGTGCTAATCCGGCAATCTCTTGCCAGTTTAGCCCCAGTTGCTCACACACCCGCATGAAGATACTTTGGGAAACCGCTTCTCCTTGAAAAAATTTAGTGATGGGCTGGCGACTACAACCCACCAACGAAACGAGATGTTTTTGAGTCCATCCAGCTTTGAGGAGAGCCTGGTGGGCGGCCTCAATCCCTTTGGATGTAGCAGTGAGAGAGGGTTTAGCCATGAAATCGCAACTAATTGGATGAACACCTCCATGTTACTCAGCATAGGTAAAAGATTCCTATCTATGACAATTTTCATCATCCAAACAGGCTTTACTTGCCCTTAAATAGGACTTACTTGACAAGTAAGCGGCAAATAAATAGGATCTACTCATTCATTACTCATCCTGTTTGTGGTGAGAAACGATTTTAGGGTTTGACCATGTGGATAGAATCTTTGGGCAATCGCCCTCCGTCTCTGCGCTGGCTGCTGGCTGGCCTGACGGTGGGATATGGCGGGTTAGTTCTGTGGCAAGGGCTGCGGCTAGTCGTGCTGATCACAGGTGGGGCAATTACGGCGGCGGCGATCGCTGCTTGGTACTGTTTCCCTAAGCCACCAAGCCGTAACCTAGCTGCTTCCTCAGCGAACCTGCTGGATCTGGAAGTTTGGCGGTGGCGTTTAGCTAATCTTGAGCCACTCTTGCCAACCGTTACTCAACCCCAATGGCAAAAAACAGTTCAACAAGCCGTCGCAATTCACCCTCTCGTAACCCAAATCGCTCAGCAAGAGCCAACTTTCATTCCTGATTTAATCGAAACGCTATACACCGTTTTGGAACTGATAGATCAGTTGAGCCGTGCTCTGCAAACTACGCAGCGAGTGCAAATGCCTCATTATCAAGCCCTGGCCCAGCAACAACTCCGGCGGAGTCAGACGCGGCTACAGCAAACCCATGAGCAGCTTCGAGAATTGCATGATCAGCTGATGCTGACCGATCTGACTCAGCGATCGCAGTCCACTGTTTCAGGCATTTCGACCCGCCTACAGCTCATTACCGCAGAAAACGCCCAAAGTTTATTGGAGAGCCCAGAATGATGAAACAGAAATTTGTCAGAGGATTTGCGATCGGACTGTTGCTCAGTGTTTTGTGGGCCTGTTCCGCTACGCTGACTCCATCCCCTCAGTTCTTCTCGCTCGAAAGTGCCGAACGCCACTTGCACAACGAGCTGTTGCCCCAAATTCAAGTAGAGTCTCGATTGGTATCAGATACGGACGCCTATAATGCCGAGATTCCGCCCTTGCAAGAACCCGTACCCGACCCAAATACCTATCCTTTATATGGCGCAGAGCCGACAAATGATCCTAACGTTGTGTATGTAGAGATTTATAGTTCTGCCGAAAAGGCTAATGCTGCCCGCCCTGATGAGCGCTGGCTAGTGGATGTGGCAGAAGCCTTTAACCAGGAGCAACAAAGGCTGCCATCGGGACAGGTCATCCAGGTGGGGGTGCGTAACATTCCCTCTGGGTTAGGCGCGCAAATGCTAGGGACAGGCAAAGGTCAACCTGCCGGATACACGCCCGCTCATGCCCTGTGGCTAGAGCTGATCAAAGCTGATGGGGTGACCATTGAAACCATTGCTCCAGCTCTGGTGCCCAATCAAGCGATTTTGGCGATGCGTCCTGAAGTGTATGAAACCCTGGCCCAGGATGGCGACGTGACCTTCGATCGCGTGCTGGATGCTATTCTCTCTGGCAATCTGGAAGTCGGCTTTTGCAATCCCTATATCGCCTCTCCGGCACTGAATTTTCTCTATACCTTGCTTTGGCGCGCTGCCGGACATGCTGAGGATGGTCAACCGCTGGCGATCGCCGATCTGGAGTCTCCAAAGGTCAGTTCGGCCTTCAGTGCCTTTCAAAAACAAGTGACCCTGACCGCTCCTACCTATCTGGACGTGAAGCAAATCTGGCTCCGCGACCCGGAAGCCTTTCAAATCATTGTCATGTCCTACCAGAGCTACGTGGGGCTAAAGCAACAACCCGGCTTTGAGCAACTCGCTTACGTCCCCTTTGGTATCGCCGAAACGTCCCCCCTGATCGCCTTCGACTGGACAACCCCGACCGAAAAAGCCGCCCTCGAAAAGTTTGCCACCTTCGCTACGGCCACACCCATGCAACAACTGGCTGCTCGACAGGGTCACGAACAAACTGACTACTTACAGCAAGGAGATTTTCCGCCCATCCCTTCTGGGGAGGTGCTCAAAGCCGCACAATCTTTTTGGAAACAGCGTAAGGATGGGGGACGCACCGTCTACATGGAACTGGTGGTCGATACCAGTGGCTCAATGACGGAGGAAAACCGTCTATCTGCTGTACAAGAAGCGCTGCGGCTCGCTAGCCAACAGATCAATCCCGGCAACCAAATTGGTCTGGTGACTTTTAGCGATCGCCCCACCCGGCGCATTTATCTCGCCCCTTTTGATGAGTTTGAAAAAAAGCGACTGTACACCGCCATTAACCAACTCCAAGCCGAAGGAGCCACGGCGCTTTACGACGGCTTAGCGGTGGGTCTGGCATCCTTGATGGAGAAGCAAAAACTTGATCCAGAAGGCCAGTTTTACCTGCTCTTGCTCACCGATGGAGAACGCACCGACGGACTGACCTTCCAACAAATTCAATCGGTGATTCAAGCCAGCGGTGTGAGAATTTTTCCCATTGCCTATGGCGAAGTCAATCAACACGAACTCGCGGCGATCGCCTCAGTCCGTGAGGGCACCGTCTACGAAGGCACGCCCGAAAAAGTGCAGGTACTCCTGAAAGATCTGTTTCAAACCAATCTCTAACCCTATTAAAACCATGTCTCAATCTTTTATCAAAAATCGTCTTTTAGTGACGCTAGGGATGAGTTGGCTAGTGTTTGCGATCGCGGGAATTTTCATTAGCTGGATATCCCCAATCCCCAGTCTAACTATCCTCATCGATCGCAGCTATTGCCCTCAAAATCAGTGGTCACAAATCGCGCAAAACTACACCGATATATACCGAAAACATCAACGTCGTCAGGTGTACATACAAACGGTTGTCCTTTTTAGCAGCTTAGGCGAAGAAATCTTGTCAACGCCGCCAATTCCCACTAAAGTTCACACTTTAGCAACCTACGGCGAAGTAGATAGTCAACGCGAGGAAAATCTGCGATCAAGGTACTCTAAAACTCAGATTCTTAGCTGCCATTCCACAGTTTTAGGCACCTTCTAGCATTAATTTTGAATAAAAACTGGGGCTAAAATCATGGAGCAGTTAACTCACCAAATTTTCGGCAATCGCTATCAGATACAGTCTTTATTGGGCCGTCAGGTTGGTAGACGGACATTTTTAGCGACTGATTTAGCGCAGCAAGAATTAGTCGTTTTGAAGCTACTGCTATTTGGGCCAGACTTTACTTGGGAAAACCTCAAACTATTCGAGCGTGAGGCCGATACGCTCAAAGCTCTGAACCATCCTGCTGTTCCTAAATACCTCGATTTCTTTGATGTTGAGACAGACATTGGACGCGGATTTGCCCTAATTCAGAGCTATATTGACGCACCATCTTTAGAAGCAGCGATTCAAGATGGCAGGACGTTTTCCGAGGCAGAAGTGATTGAGATAGCCACCCGAATACTCAAGATCTTGGTTTATCTCCATGCTCAAAATCCGCCTGTCATTCATCGTGATATTAAGCCTAGTAATCTTTTAATTTCAAATACTTCTGGCCACTCTGTTGGCGATCTGTATTTAGTCGATTTTGGCTCGGTACAAACAGTAGCTCACCAAAACAGCGGCACCATTACGATTGTAGGCAGTTATGGCTACATCCCGCTAGAGCAGTTTGCTGGGCAGACTACCACCGCCTCTGATTTATATAGTCTTGGCATGACGTTAATCTACCTGATCACAGGCGTTCATCCGGCTGATTTACCACAAACAAACGGACGAATTGAATTCACCCATGACCAAATTAGCCGACGATTTTCGAGATGGTTAGAAAGGATGACTCATCCACATTTAGATCGACGGTTTGACTCAGCTAAAACTGCATTAGAGGCTTTGCAGTCTGAAGATGGCAACCATGAATATTATCATAATCTTAAACCCACTATCACTGATATTAAGTTGTATCGCGATCGCAATCGTTTGGAGATTATCATACCCAGATATTCTGTTAACTTGGTAAATTTGGGTTGCATTATGCTAGCATTCATAATTGTCCCGTTCGTTCCAGGCGGGCTTTTGATTGGATCTGTTTTGTGGCTTCTAGCCATTCTTCTTAAATGCTTGAATAAAGATAAAGGTTTTAGAGAAGTCATTGCAATTGAGAAAAATCAAGAAATCAGCCATTTTTTCTGTTGCAATTTAAAGGTATGGAGCTTTAAATCTTCTGCATTTGAAGACATTCAGCACTTGATTTATAACCCTGGCTACACTTTTGATCGCTATATTGATGCCAGTAACAAAACTGTTCGGAGAGGAGAAATAAAGGTTGCACCAAAGCTATCAATTTATGCCAGTAATATAGAATACCGAGTAGGCAATGAACATGCCTTGACTCAGCCAGAATTATGGTGGCTTGCTCAAGAGCTGAGTGACTTTCTTGATCTAGAAATTAAGGTTGTTTATCCCACTCCTAAAGTTCCTCCCGAACAAACTTGTGGATGTGGCTGCTGAGTTCAAGCCAGAAAGATGACGCCGGAACAGAAAGATTTATATGCTAGGATTAGTCAATTTAAGTTAGATGATCCACTTGCTTCGTTTCCCTTCTCGATGAAACTAGCTTGGGAATATCAATGGTCAGAGAACTATGCCTACCGTGCGATTGTGGAATACAAGAAGTTCATGTTTCTGGCTGCGATCGCAGAGCAAGAACTTTCTCCTTCTACAGACGTTGACCGGGTTTGGCATCTTCATTTACTTTATACGCGCTCCTACTGGGATGAGTTTTGTCAAAAGATAATTCAAAAAAACCTTCACCATTTTCCAGGATTAGGAGGCGTCGAGTCAGGTTTGAAATATTATCAGCAATATTGCCAAACGTTAGAGTTTTATCACAGCTATTTTGGAAACCCGCCTCCTGATATTTGGAATCAGCCAAGATTGAAAAGTGAAGGCGCATTATTTCAGTGGGTTGACCGAGTCCAATACTGGATTATTCTCAAGCCTAGACCCTTATTGGCACTTCAGAAAACTTGGCAAAAATCCATCAGTTTATGGAAAACGTTATAGGAACTATAATAGGCAGAGAATCAGCATGACTATTCTCATATCTTGCGCCTTGTGTAATTGAAGTCGGAAGAGGTGATGTTACCGCTGTATCGCACCAGTGATGTTGCTCTTGGTGCAAGCTGTGAGTATTCGTTTTACTCTACTGCGTCAAATCTTGCCCCTAAATTAGCATGGCGTCCACCTGAGCTTTGTCGCTGAACTTCCAATCATTCCTCCTAATTTCCAAAAAATTCCAAATTGATTGTTATCAAGAATGCAGACAATTTTCTGGAGGAGGCGCGATTCTTAGCAAATAAGAAATTGCTAACAGCTATCAGTAGCTGTCAACTCATGACTCAAACCGTAGGCTTGCCCCCCATCTACGCCATGACGCCCGTCGAGTTGGCGACCCATCAGATTGTTGCTTCGTTTCCAGCTAATACCTTCCTAGAAAATCTAGTCATAGCCACCGACGGCACCTTGTTAATTACTAGCCACGAAGCAGGACAAATTACAGCCGACAATCAGCCGGGAGAACCTGCTGTTTTCGTCACACCCACCAATATTGACGACTTTGCCTTTGATACAGATGGCAATCTCTACGCCGCAACTCATATTTACAACAGTGTCCTTCGCATCAGCCCAACTGGAGCGACCACAACTATTGCCCAAGTTGAGCAGGGCGTAATTGGCAGCACTGCTGTTGCCTTTGGTCGCAGCGCTGAGGATGTAACCAGCATTTATGTTGTCACCAATGGAGGTATGTTTCTGCCGCCGCCTGGTGGTGTTGTGCCAGCTAATGTTGTGCGGATTGAAGTTGGTAAACTCGGACATTTTTTTAGCGTGAGGCGAGAGGAGTGAGGCGAATTACGGCTCAGCACTCATCTCATCTGTAATACTAATTCGTAGAACTGGTACAGCAGCTATGATTAACCAACTGACTGATCCCGTGACTGTGGTTATAGCTCAGCGGGTCAAACCAGGACGAGAAGCGCAATATGAGGCTTGGATCAGCGGCATTACTAAAGTCTCTAGTGCTTATCCAGGCCATATGGGAGCCAACGTGATTCGACCGCAACCCGGTATTCGGCCCGAATACGTTGTTGTCTTTCGCTTCGATTGTTATGACCACCTCAAAGACTGGATGACCTCCCGCGATCGCAAATACTGGGTAGCCAAGGACAAGCCCCTAGTCGAGTCAAACCCTCAGATCCAGCAGATCAGCGGCATTGAAGCCTGGTTCTCCCTTCCCGGTCAGGCACTGAGGACGCCGCCTCGCTACAAAACGGCACTGTTGACGTGGATTGTGGTGTACGCTCTGCTCAATCTTTTGGGCTGGACAATTGCACCGTTTCTTCAGCAAGCGCTACCGTTTTGGTTGGCATCGCTGATCAACTCTGGCATCATGGTTATTTTAATTACCTACGTTGTCATGCCAAGGATAACGCGATTATTCAGCGGTTGGCTTTATCAAAAGTAACTTAATCAAAAGTAACTTTAACTACGACTTGTGGAATACCCGTCTACATCTCCTGTGGAAGAGGTTTGTCTTACCAATGCCATCTAAGCTTAAAAGCAGTTATTTAGGCTTTCCAGGAGGCTGTTGTGAATTTGCTTCGCTCGATTCGGCACGTAGTGATTGCCCTATCACTCGCTTTGCTAGTTTTTACAACTGCTTGTAGTAGCAGCGTTCAATCAAAATCGCCTGCTTCACTACCGACGGGTGCCTATGCTCAAATCGAACGAGGAGACACAAGTTCGGGTCAAACTTTTGGTAATTGGGTTGTGCAAAAGGCAAATGGATTAATTTCAGATGCCTACGTTCGCGATAACGACAAATTAGGTGTTGTTATTTCTCCACAGGTTCAACCAAGAGAAGTTAGAACGCTTGCAAAATCGCTACTGCAAGGGTTTCAAAAGAACTTTCCACATCGAGATTTGACTGTGCTGATCTATGCTCCAGACAAAGAGCTGATTATGACAGCTAAGTATAACGACAATACTCGCATGATTGAATATAGCTAACCGCTTTATAAGTAGGTTTTTGACAATTTATTGACGCAAGTTAAGTCAATTGAATTCATCGCTGAAACTTATTTAATTCGTGCGGCTTGCTAGTGATTAGCCGATAAAACTTCAATAATTCATTAACAATAAAGGGCAAAAAGGAGACTTTAAAATTATGTCTAGCAGTGACCGTTATAAACGCGAGATCATGAACGATCTGGCTAGTGGCAACGTTGAGTCGATAGATTCGAGATCCACTCAGCCCGAAGCTGAATACTCAAACTTTGACGACTTTGCTCAGCGCTCCTCGCGAGATGAACGTAAGCAGCTATTTGGCCGAGCGTTCCATCCAGAGCGAATTCCAGCGACTCAGATGGAGCCAGAACTGAGAAGCGCGATCGCAAAAATCAAGCCAAATGAGCGAGATGATGTTGCCCGCGAATTGTTTAAGCACCTTAAGCAGCGGGGCTTAAATGACCGCGACTTAGAACAGCGGCTAGGTCTCTCCACTCATCATGCTCGCCGCATGAATGAGGATGACGTAACCAAACTGGCGGCCTTTGCCTATCACAGCCACCCCGATGTTTTCCAGGAAGTACTTGCTGATCAGCCAGCCATAGTTAAGTTCTTCAGTAATCCTCTGGTTGGTGCGGCGTTTGGCGCGATCGCAAGTCGCTGGTTGAGCCGCCGCTAAATAGCCAGCTAGCTGATATCAACTCTCTACTCTCTAGACTTGAATGACAGCCCCTTAGCTCTGCTGAGGGGTTATTTTTTATATCTAGCACCTTGTATCCAAAAACCCAAAGGGCAGTTCTGCCCTTTGGGTTTTAGTGAACAGTAAGCAAAGAAAAAACGCTGTCTCCAACACTAGACAGCGTTCGGTGCATTCAAAACGTTTGTCGCATTGCGCCGTGCAGAAATTTAGATAAAAATCAGCATCATAATTAGGGCAGACGCAAAAGCTGCGATCGCATTCCAGAAACCAGAGGATTCATTCAGATTTCGGCTCCAGCCACAGTTCAAACACACGTAGTGGTCGTCAGTATGAGCCACAATCGTATGAGAGCTGTGGCAGCTAGGGCAATTTAGATCGGCAGTCTGGCTAGGCAGTTCAGTGAGAATCAGACGGGGCATAGTTTAGACCTCTTCAGATAGGCATTCTGGTGTATAAAAGTAATGCTGTTCATTGAGCAACGGGGGCAACATCGCCTCAGCCACAGCTCTTACACCGGAATGTCTTCAGCATAGTCGCTGATCAGCTATTACAAAGTCACTTGGAATCAGGTCTTGATCGCAAAATAATCAGGATCAGGCGGCGCTTTTTTCACAAAAAGTAAATAAAAGTCAGGTCAAGTCAGATTGAACAACGTTAGGCTCTCAGGTTGTCAGTTCGAAAATTGACGTTAAGGCCGATTTGCAATTAGCTGAAAAGTTCTAATTTTGAGGTATTTGAGCCAATATTTCTAATCAGTTACCCGTAAGAACAGATGCACTTGTAATCCTAAAAACATTGCAAATAGTCACATAAAGTCACTTATGTAGTCTTAAACTAGCCCTAAACTGTGGATAGTTCTAGATCTTGCAGCTTACTTGTGCAGAACCCCAAGTAGGATTTTGCTGCCACAATGTAGCGGCAAAAACACTCGTCTGATTGGGTGCAAGATGTGAATGTGGTACTTGGGGAGCGATTTGCTGTCATAGGCTTTGCCAAACAACAGGCGGTCATCATCGTTTAAGTGCCATAACTAGGGGCAGGGTGTGCATCAACGATTAGGGGCTATGGAATTTTCAGACGATGAAGTCCTCAATTTTATCGAAGAAAGACTGAGAACAAACCGAACAGCCAACGAGACGCTCTCCAATCTCTCTAATATTGAGCGCACGTTGTTGATTAGTGTTTGGCGCTACCCCAGGCTTACCTATCGAGAAATTGCCGAAGCTGAACGCTACAGCCAGTCCTATGTTCACAATGTCGCGTCAGACCTGTGGGACGAACTGAGTACGGTATTTCAAACTAAAATCCGTAAAACCAACCTGAAAGCAACCATCAGCAGCATTATGCTGCGCGAGCGCCAATCTTCAGATAGAGCAACAGATACAGCGCCAAATCAACCGACTAGACATGACTTTGGCAACTGGATCGGAGAAATCGAGTTACTCGGTCGCGATCGCGAATTGCAGCAGTTGACGGAGTATCTCACTTCAAATCAGGCTCGTATTGTAGGCATTATAGGCATTACAGGTATTGGCAAGTCCTGCTTATGTGAAGCCGTGGTGCGTCGTATAGCCGATCGGTTTCCGGTGATTCTCTGCCGCTCGTTGCGATCGCACCTTTCGTTCTGCGATATCCTCAACCGCTTGATTCACCTGATTGAACCAGAAAATCCCCTAATCACAGCACCTCCAGGCGATATGCTGCAAACTGTGCTCCAGTTGATGCAGCAGCGGCAGTCCTTACTCATCCTCGAAGACTTTGATGCGATCGCACAGGACGGCCACAGTGCCCAGCAGGAGGCTGAACTCTATCAGCAGTTTCTCCAGCGAGTTAGCCATCTCACGACGAGCTGTGTGCTGGTGATTAGCCGCTTCAATACGGAAATTCTCAATCGTCCATTCTGGCAACAAGCGCAATCCCTTTCCCTGTCAGCACTTCCGCCTCAGGCTAGCCAGCAGCTAATGGCTCAGTACGGAGATCTACCGCCTGCATCTCTGCTTCACGAGATTCAGACCTACTATGCCCACCACCCGCACTACCTAACGGCTGTAGCCCAGCAGGTACATCAAACCATAGCCGGAAGCTGGTCTTACTTTTGGGATTCGCTCTCATCCCGTTTGCTTCAGAGTATTCATTTCTGTTTAGAAGCAGACTACAATCATCTCAGCCCAGTTGAACAAGGCGTGATGCACTGGCTGGTAGTTGCCGCTAAGCCTTTACCCATCGACTATCTCCAGTCTCACCTGTCTCGCTCTACTGCCCAACCTGACTTGATTCATACCGTCTCTAAGCTGCGCGATCGCGCCTTTATCCAGATTGCTACCTCAATTGTTCAGGAAACGAACAGCGTTCCGTTCTACGCCCCAAGTGCCATTTGGCAGGACTTTATCCTCCAGCGACTGCTGAATAGGCTAGTAGATGAACTAGATACGGGTCACTTTGAACTGCTACATTACTTACCAATCCGGTCTGCTCAGGATCCAGCAGCCGTCATTCAGCAGCAAATTGATCAGTTAATTACGCCTATCCTGCATCGATTGACAGAACTTTATGGTTCCATTCATCAGCTTCGACATCGGTTGAAAACCTTACTAGAGCAGGTGTGTGCGCGACAGCTAGAAGCCCGTTCTTACACAGTAGGCAACTTAATTAACCTCTGCCAAGCTGCTAGTGTCAAATTTGATGCACTCGATTTTTCTGACCTCGATATCTGCAATGCTGACCTTTGCCGAGTCAGCCTCTGGAACTGTACGGGATGCTATACGCGGTTGCGAAACTGCGGGTTTGCAATTCCCTTAGCAGGTAGGGTTAAGTTAGCGCTAGATAGGACGGGGCAGCATTTAGCGATTGGTGAATCCAGCGGACAGATCACCATTTGGCAAGCCGAAACAGCGACTCCCATTCGCATGTTCAACGATGCTGAAATCTACAGCTTAGCATTCCATCCGCAGCAGCCAATCCTGGCCTGTGGCACGGCGCTCGGCTTTATCTGTTTGTGGCACTGGCAGAGCCAATCTGACCCGACTGTTGCTGTCCGTAATATTCATGACGCACCGATCACAGCACTCTCTTTTTCTGCCGATGGCGAGATCCTAGCGATTGGCGATCGCAATGGACGAACCTTCCTCTGGTTTGACCCATTTCGGGCCAACAGTACGCTGCAAGAGTTGCCCCTATTAACAGACCGACCATCAGACCGACAAGCTGCTATTCGCCTTCTAACTTGGTCAGATGACGACCAGCGATTGGCTAGTAGCGATAGCTACGCCGTACTGGTCTGGGAGCGTCCAACCCATGTGACGAGGCGAATTAGCGCCCCCAATATTGATCGCATTCGCAGCTTAATCTTTGAAGACAACAATCTCTATGCCGCCGTTAGCGATCGCACCTCGCTCCGGCTCTGGAGCCTCGAACCCACCTTGTTCCTAGCGACCGTCGAGCCAGAAGCAACGATTACCAATGCTTACCTTTGGAGAACTCAAACAAGCTGTCCAATCCTTTATCTGGCCTATATTAAGGACGATCAGCTAATTTTCAAAACCGTCAATTCTGAGCTAGACGAAATTGCCAGCGTTGCCGTCGAACTGAATACACCTCTAGTGGTTAGCGGCGACGGACAGCGGCTCGTTGCCATGCCGACCGCCCATTCCATTCACCTGTGGCAAATGTCGTCTGCATCCGTACCCACTGCGTCAGTGGTTCAGCGCTGGATGGGCTACTCCTGCCCCGTGCAGTCCTATGCTTTTAATCCAACGGCTAAACTGCTTGCCGTTGGCAATCGTGACGGGAGTGTGCGGGTGTGGGATCTTGATACCATGCGCTGCCGCCATGTTTTGCAGGCATCCCATACCCGGATTTGTGCGATCGCAATCAGTTCCGACAGCCAGCACCTAGCCAGCAGCGACATGAACGGACGGCTCTGGCTCTGGCCGTTAGCTAACGATCAGCCATCCCAGCCCCTCGAAGGACATCGTCATGAAATTGACGCACTCGCCTTTCATCCATCCCAACCCCAATTAGCGAGCGGAAGCACGAGCGGCACAATCCGTCTCTGGCACACCTCTCGCGGCACGACTCAACACACCTTCCGCCATCGAGCGGGAATTACTCACCTCGTCTTCTCAACGGACGGCAAATACCTGATCAGTGGTGATCGACAAGGGCTGATTTGCGTCTGGGATCTCGATAAACACCAACTGCGGACGGATATTCAGGCCCATGACAGCGCCATCGAGTATCTGGGTTTCACGCCCCAAGGTCAGCTCATTAGCGCCGGACGTGACCACACCGTGCGGCTTTGGGACAATACCTATCAAACAGCAACTGTGCTGTTTGAAAACGCCAACTTCTACATCAGCCACGTTAGCTGTATCGACGATCAGCACTGCTGGATAGCCGGACGACAGACCAACTCAAACAATCAGGATAAACAAGCGCAAATTATTTTACTTGACTTGTCCAATCATGTACCCACTGATTCTCGCGCTCAAAAACCCGCCCCCAAGCTCATAGCGCTGCCGTTTTTACATGACGAGGCGCACCTGTTTTTCACTCCCCATCAAGGCATTGCTAGTCTGCAACTCGGCGATCGCTTCCAGCTCTGGGAACGGCTTGATCCACAATCAAACTCGCTGCATATTCAACCCGATGTTGACCTGTTGCTGAACAGTCCCTATCACGGCTTCCGTTTGAGCCACCCTGAAGGGCTTAACTCAGTGCAAATTGATCTACTGAGACGGTTGGGTGTTTCGATTGATGAATAAGACCGTTTGTGACGGCGTTGCTTAATCTGGGTATGGATTGTGATGTGGGAGCGGTGCCTCCACATCACAATCCATACTTAAAATCAGCAATTCTTTTGTGACAGTTGAGAAATTGAGATGTGGTTTTCGAACTTTTATGGGTGACAGGTGAAATTGACTATATCAGTTTCACCCCATTTCACAGAGAGAAAGTCCCCATGCAATACACTGCTACTTGCCCCAACGCCATTCCAAAGACAGCACAGTACTGGTCATTCGGTTCATGGTGGAACTTTGGCATTACGGTCTGGAAGCTTGATTCTAAGAAGCTCAAAGATACCACAAGTCACTCATTGATTCATGGCGATACCTATCAAGATAGTTATCAAGACCGCTATCAATATGAAACCGATACAGATTTATATCGAGCCATGATGATGATCTATTGAATGAAGAGTAATATGAAATCCGCTTAAGAACCGATCATTTATTGTTTATGAAATGCTGGCTAAGCCAGCATTTCATAAACAATAAATGATCGGTTCTTACACACGGACTTGATATAAGGCGTGAGGAGTGAGACGTATTCCTGTCATTCAGTCCTCAGCACTCAGCACTCAGCACTCAATCCTCATTTCCAAACTGGTAGCGATACTTACAGAAATCTGTCCAAAGCAGCATTCTCGCGCCTCCTGCTATAGATATACACTGCAAAGAATATACAGTTTGAACCTATGGCAAAACGCGTCATCTTCCCTCGCCCCGATGAGTGGCAGTTCGAGCTAAAAGATCTAATCCGGGGTATGTCTGGTGGTTTTTTGTTTGGCATTCCGCTGCTCTACACAATGGAAGCGTGGTGGATTGGCTCGTCGGTAGAACCACCACGGATGCTGCTGAGTCTGGGAATTGCCTTTGTCATTGCGTTTCTGCTGAATCGTACTGACGGTTTTCGGCAGGTGCGCCCCGACAATTCATTCTATGCGGCGACCGATAGTATAGAAGCGATCGCAATTGGTACCCTCTGTACAGGCTTGATCTTAGTCCTGCTGCGAGAAATTACCTTAGAAACATCCTTACAGGAAAGTATCGGCAAAATCGTAATTGAGGGAATTCCATTTGCGATCGGAGTTGCCTTGGCTCGCTCGATCCTGAAAGAAGGCATCGCTGAGTCTGACGAATCTGATGAATCTGACAATGCAGACGATACAGAGGAACCGGATGCAGATGATGACATCCCCATTGAGCTAAGCTCAACGCTATCTGATATCGGCGCAACCCTGGTTGGCGGAGTGATCATCGGCTTTAGCATTGCGCCAACAGACGAAATTCCTCTACTAGAGGTGGCCATCACACCCCCTTGGCTCTTAGCAATGCTAGTGGCATCGTTGGCAATTTCGTACGCCATCGTATTTGTGGCTGGCTTTACGGCCCAAACAAAACGACGACAGCAGAAAGGCTTGTTTCAAAGTCCGCTCAGCGAAACAGTTGTCTCTTATCTGGTTTCGCTCGTAACCGCCATGCTGATGCTGCTGTTCTTTAAAAACCTAGGTGTTAGCGATCCTTGGACATTGTGGCTCAAAGATTCCGTTATTCTAGGACTGCCAACTGCGATCGGAGGAGCCGCAGGCCGACTTGCGATATGAAACGTACCGTCTATCAATTTGGACGTCCTAAAGGGATTTATCGAATTACCGCAGAGCAAATCACAATTGCTATTTCATCTCTAATTGTGATTGTTTTAGTGGGACTAATTTGCTTTATTTGGCTCACCCAAAATAATGAACCGCCCGTCATTACCGTCACTCAGACTGCGCCAGCTTTTACAACGGCAGGACAATACTATATTCCGTACACGGTATCTAACAAAGGTGGTGATACAGCAGACAGTGTGCAAATCTTGGCCGAACTGAAGGTTGGTGGCGAGGCGATTGAAACCGCAGAGCAACAGGTTGATTTTCTATCCAGTCGTGAACAGGCAGACGGCATGTTTATTTTTGAAAACGATCCAGCCCAGGGAGAATTCACGATTAAATCGACAGGCTATCGGCTTCCTTAAATTAGCAATTTTCAAACTCACGTGAAAACAAAAAACCGGGGGCGCGCCCCCGGTTTTTGGGTCTTAATACTAATGCCTAACGTCGTGACAAGGACATCACGATTCGCAGAATATACCAGAACAGCAGTGCCACAGATGCAAACAGCTCCAGCGATGCGGCAACATAATGCTCCGTCGAATAGTGGTGCATGATTTTAGAGGTGTCATACAGAATCGCCGCTGAGGCAAAGGCGACCATCACCACCGAAAAGAGCAGTCCCAGCGTAAAACCAAAGAGGACGCTACAGACAATTAAACCTAATGCCACAAAGCCAGCAATCTTCAGAACGCCGCCCAAAAATGTGAAATCGGTGCGCGTCGTGAAGGCAATTGTCGTTAATCCCGCAAACATCAAGAGCGTCAAAATCGCCGCCGTAGGAATCACAGTTGGATCAGAAAAGACCGCAGCAATATAGAGAATTGGCGCAAAAATGAGCGCCTGGCCCACTACATAAATACCCAAGCCCATATACTGCGTCTGGGTCGAGTCAGCTTTAGCCGCTAAACTTCTGGAAAACCAGCCTAGTAGCGCAAATCCGCCTAAGACAGCTAACCAAGCATATTGGTTACTTGCAATCAGTGCTGTGAGAGCTTCTGCAATACCAAGCTGAAACAACAGAAATTCAATTAGGATAAATGCACCAACTGCACCCGCTAAATGCATGTACGTTTTGCGAATAAACACGGCCCGTTCACTGGGTCGAGCCTGAGCAACTGTGATCATAGTGTGGCTCCTTAAGAAGTTGATAAGTTCACATCTTGTACCTTGCACTTCGGGAACCCAGAAGAGTTATTTGGCCGCCGCGATGCGGCGGCCAAATAACTCTTCTGGGTTTTGGTGCAAGATGTGAGGAGGAATAAATTCAACGCTGAACGTTTAAATTCACGGAATTTATCCCAATAAGTGCTAAGTGAATTATTCCCATTCTAGAAACTTAATAAACCTACGTCCCGTTATTCACAGCGATAGTCATATTGGTTATGACAGTTTTGTGGGGGGGGAAAAACGAAGCAAAAAAAAGCCCTTTTTTCTCCAGGAAACAAAAGAGGGGAAAGAAGACTTTCGAAACCAAAGGGTTGTACA
>CBKWJC010000024.1:0-71838 GCA_966674685.1 uncultured bacterium | reverse complement strand
CAGCTTGAATGATCTGGCGGGGCTCTATAAGTCTCAAGGGCGATACAGCGAGGCCAAACCACTTTATCAACAGGCCTTAGCCTTGAGAAAACAACTCTTAGGCGAACAGCATCCCGATGTCGCTATCAGCCTGAATGATCTGGCGGGGCTCTATAAGTCTCAAGGGCGATACAGCGAGGCCGAACCACTTTATCAACAGGCCTTAGCCTTGAGAAAGCAACTCTTAGGCGAACAGCATCCCGATGTCGCATCCAGCCTGAATAATCTGGCGGGGCTTTATGAGTCTCAAGGGCGGTACAGCGAGGCCGAACCACTTTATCAACAGGCCTTAGCCTTGATGAAGCAACTTTTAGGCGAACAACATCCCGCGGTCGCATTCATTCTGAATAATCTGGCGGGGCTCTATAAGTCTCAAGGGCGATACAGCGAAGCCGAACCGCTTTATCAACAGGCCTTAGCCTTGATGAAGCAACTCTTAGGCGAACAGCATCCCGATGTCGCATCCAGCCTGAATAATCTGGCGGAGCTCTATAGGTCTCAAGGGAAATACAGCAAGGCGGAACCGCTTTACTTGAGGGCATTGATAATTTGGCTTCAGCGACTTGGTGAAAACCATCCCAACACCCAAACAGGCCGGAACAATTTTGTTTATTGCCTTCAACAAGCCCTCGCCGCAGGCCAAGCCGATAGCCTCTCCGATCATCCCCTCACTCAACAACTTCTCGCCCAACTCCAATTCCAACCCCCTGAATCCTAATGTGGCACTTCCACAGCGAATCACTCGACAACAACCGCATCCTCAAAACCACCCTGCATTGCAACGCCTCCCCCATTCCCTACGCTGAGGTGGTCCAGCGCTGGCAGGATGATGCTGACTTTCGAGCATTCTTCATTGCGCTCCTGGCCGACTGTCCCTTCACCGCCTTTCGCTGGGAAACCCCACCCGTCACCCGCGCCACCGCCCAGCGCCCGTTCGAGTTTGTCCTGCTCAACAGCCCCAGCCTTGCCCGCCGCCCTGATATCCACACCTTTGCAGCCCACTTCCGCGACGACACCCCTGGCGGCATTGTCGAATTTGCTAATCTGGGCAACGATGCCACCTTAGTTGTTCCTTGTCCCCAGGCTGATTTCTCCGCCTACGGCCACATCGCCGCCTTCCTCCGCCACGCTCCAGATTTACAGAAACATGCGCTTTGGCAACAGATCGGTGTCGCAATGCAGCGCCGCTTAAGCGATTCACCCGATGATCAACCCGTCTGGCTCAGCACCGCTGGAGGTGGCGTCTCCTGGCTACACGTGCGGCTAGATGATCGACCCAAGTACTATGGTTATGCTCCTTATCGTGCTGTTTCTGCGGGAGGTGAAGACTAATGAACCAAGATGCGATCGCACTTTACGAACCCATCAACACGCTCAAGCCCGTTGACGAGGACATCTGGATTGTAGATGGGCCAGTTGTCAGTATGGCCATGTACGGCACCACGATTCCTTTTTCCACTCGCATGACCATCGTGCGACTGAGCAACAACGAGCTGTGGTGCCATTCTCCAACGGAACTCACGCCGGAACTGAAGGTACAGATCGATGCGATCGGTGCAGTCCGGCATCTGATTTCACCGAATAAGATTCACTATGCCCACATTGCTACCTGGGCAGAAGCCTATCCAGCAGCGACTACCTGGGCCTCACCAGGCGTGCGGGAACGAGCCGCGCGGCAGAATATTACCGTCTCGTTCGATGCGGATTTGACTGATGAACCGCCATCTCAGTGGGCTGAACAGATTGACCAGCTTATCTTTCGCGGCAGTCGCTTCATGGATGAAGTTGTCTTCTTTCACCGGGCGAGCGCAACGCTTATCCTGGCGGATTTGATTGAAAACTTTGAAGCGAATAAGGTTGCTTACCCTGTGCGCTGGCTGCTCAAGCTATCGGGTAGCGTTGATCCAGACGGCAAAGCCCCGATTGATCTGCGTTTCACGTTTTGGGGCCGCAAAGCTCAAGCCCGCCAATGCGTGCAACAAGTTCTACAGTGGCAACCGGAAAAAGTTATCCTGGCGCACGGTCGCTGGTACAAGCAGAACGGCACGGCTGAGCTACGTCGTGCGTTTCGCTGGCTAGAATGAAGTGTTCCCTTTTACTTCCCCTGGCTGTAGGGAAACTTGTTTTACAATGAAGCTAGCCATCATCTGCAACTGCCCAGGTCACTATGCAAGCGAGCGATACCTCTGACCAATTTCAGGAAACTGTTCTAGAGCAGCTAGAGCGGTTATCTGTTAATGTTAATGGTCTCAAAACTGACGTTGATGGCCTGAGACAAGAGCTAACCCAAACTAATGTTCGAGTGGATGCTTATCAGAAAGCCTTTACACAGGTTGTAAATCTGGCTTTCGGTCTGACTGCCACCGCAACATTGACGATTATTGTCAGCACCCTCGTCAAATAAGCGATCGCACATTTTGCACCTTACGAATCAAGAAAATTAAAAGAAATATTTTGTTGCCGCAATGCGACGGTGAACTTACCCTGTTGTTTTTTGACGCGGGATGTAGGGTGTATGAAATCTGGTTAAAATCCACTATTTATTTTTCATGAAATGCTTGCTTAGCAAGCATTTCATGAAAAATAAATAGGATTCTTATCCAAACTTGATATGACTGGAAGAGAATCTTTAGATTGTTGATATGCCTGTGGAAAATTCAGCGGCGTGTTAGAGTGGGGAAATCAAGGCTAGGTAGCGTACTGTTAGTTTGAGCGCAAAGCGTTTGCTACCTGGGCGGTATCTACGCCAACTTAAAGGCACCTAATGAGCAATTCTGCTTCTAAATATGAGCAAGCTGTCGCTGCCTACCGCGACAGTTGCGATCGCAACAATCTTGAATTTCAGCAACCTCTTGAAGAATATTCTGATTTAATCGATACCGTCATCTATCTGCGTACCAGTTCAGTTGGTTATGTGGCTCGGTACGACACTCGGCGACGGCGGATGCTGGTTTGAACTGAAACGTTCAGTCATTGGGTTAATCCTATCAACAATAATCTATCACTGAGTTTTGAACACATGCTTGCCAAACCTATGTATGCCAAAGAGTTATTGAGTCGCTATGCGGCAGGCCAGCGAGATTTTCGCAATCTAAATTTCATTGGCGCTAACTTACGCAACGTTAACTTAAGTGGCGCAGATTTGAGCGGCTCTAATTTCGCAAAAGCTAACTTATCCAACTCGAATCTCAGCCGGACTAATTTAACAGATGCCGTCTTAACTGGCGCAAAATTAGTTAAAACAAATTTTACTCAAGCCAATCTGCAAAATGTAGATTTGAGTGGTGTTGATCTCGATAACGCTATGATTCGAGGTGCAATTTTGCCTCAGAATACTCAAGTGGCTCAATCAGTTAGCCAATCATAACTTTAAGGCTGTAGGTACAACTTAAAAACACTCCATCCGCGATCGCAGGTTGAAATAATCTGCGATCGCATTTTTGCTTGTCATCAACTTAACCGAGCAATCAGGTGATCCCCCACCCGCAGCGCATTTGCCATGATCGTCAGCGCTGGACTGACGCTGGGGCAGGAGGGAAAGAAGCTGCTGTCTACCACGTAGAGGTTGTCGATTTCGTGAGTGCGGCAGTTGATATCCAGTACCGACGTTGCGGCATCAACACCCATACGGCAGGTGCCGGACTGATAGCCGACCACCTGAACGGGTGCTTCAGCGCGAGGAAAAACCGCACTGCGTTTTGCATCCTTTGTGTCCTTCTCCAAGGTCTTCAGCACTTCTAGCCAGCGATAGACTAAACGATCATGCGCTTCGGTGTTGTTCGGCTCAAACTCATAGCGCAGCTTGCCGTTGAGCAATCGCACCCGATTATTGGGATCTGGCAATACGCCCGTTTGCGCCCACCAGCCAATTGAGCGCATAGCTAATTGCTTCAAACCCACTCCCGGCACGATTTGCGCCAGTACTGAGAGTAGCGGCGGCGACTCGGCAAACACCACGTCTTGCAGCAGTCCACCGCTATTTTCGACATGGCCCATAGGATAGGTGTAGTCGCCATCGCCCCAGTAGAAATCATTGACGCTGACGCTGCGACGAAATGTACCTGAATTACTCGTTGTACCGCGCTCCACAATAACCGTCATCTGCGGCTTCATCAGGTTGCGGCCTACTTGGTCGGAACGGTTAGCTAAGCCATTCGGATGCCTTTCATTAGCGGAGTGCAGCATCAGAACTGCCGAGTTAACGGCACCGCAGGCCAGCACCACAATATCGCCATTAAACAGAGTTGAATGCCCCTCGATCTCAGCCTGTACGCCTTTAATGGCCGTGCCCGCTGGATTGGTGTGGAGACAAACGACTTTAGCGCCAGTTTTGAGCGTCACGCTGTCATGCTTCAACGCCAGGTTAATCCCAAATACCTCAGCATCCCCGGTTGGATCGTCGTCTCGCCGAGTCAGGCTGAGCGGGAGCGGCGTAGGATGCAAACCTTGCTGTGCGATCGCATCTACAACTGGCTGCATCACGGGTTCATGCTCAATAGCTGGATAGGGATAGCCCTGACTATGTGCGGGTTCTGTGGGATCGTTTTGGTAGTCCCCATGCACCTGATACAGTTGCTCAGCAGCGGTGTAGTAGGGTTCCAAGTCGGCGTACTTGAGCGGCCATTCGGGAGCGATGCCGTCTTGGTAGGGAATAGATTCGAAATCGCGATCGCGCATCCGCATCAGGGAAGCCGCATGGATTTTGGTATTGCCGCCAACTGCATAGTTGGTCTGGGGTGAGAAGGGTTCGCCGCTCTTGTCGTACCACTGTTCGGGCGCGTGATAGCGTTCTTTTTTGAATAGGTCAACATCGGCCCGATTTTGATCCTCTAGCGCCATGCTTGAACCCCGCTCCAGAATCAAAATTCGTTTGCCCCTGGCAGCCAGCTTTTGAGCCAAGGTGCCGCCTCCAGCCCCCGTACCGACAATGATTACGTCATAGTGCTGATCATCAATAATCATGGATTTCTCCTCTGGAGGTTACCGATGCAACGAATTTACTGCCAAACGTAGATCAAAATAAACAACACAATCCAGATCACGTCTACAAAGTGCCAAAAGATTGAAGTGGCCGCTACGCCAAATTCGCCGCCTGCATAGTTATTGGGGATAAACGAGCGGCCCAGCATAATCCCCTGTAGCAGCACGCCCGTCAAAACGTGCAGGCCGTGGAAGCCCGTCAGCAAGTAAAATGTACCGCCGAACAGCCCATCGGTGAAGCCAAAGGGTAAGCTCATCCACTCCACCGCTTGACCGTAGAGGAAAAAGCTACCCATTGCCATCGTCAGCAGCCAAAAGGCGCGAAAGCCCCACAGATTTTCTTTATGCAGAAACCGCTCAGCCAGGTAGATAACCAAGCTGCTGGAGACCAAGACGACTGTATTGATCAGCGGCTCTCGTACTTCCAGTCCCTCAACTCCAGCGGGCAACCAGTTTGTCGTCGCTAGCTTATAGACAATGTAGCCCGTGAAAAAGCTGAGGAAAATCACGCTCTCTGAGAGCAAAAAGACGATGAAGCCAAACATTCGATGGTCTTCATGCTCTGCGCCGTGGGCCGTTTGGGCATTAAGGGTAGAGTCAAGATTAGCTGTGCTCACTGGCTAACTCCTTTGTCGGATCGTTTGCAACCAAGGGTTCATTGCTGCCGTAGCCATAGGGAGGAGACACGACAATTGGGATTTGCTCAAAGTTTTCGTGCGGTGGTGGCGAAGAGACCAGCCACTCCAGCCCAATGGCTCGCCAGGGATTATTGTCCGCTTTCTTGCCGCGCACCCAGGAACTGACCATATTCAAGATAAAGGGCAGGGTCGAAACGCCGAGTAGGAAGCCACCCAGACTAGCCAACACGTTCCAGAAAGCGAACTCTGGGTCATAGGAGGCAACCCGACGCGGCATGCCCATTAGCCCCGCTGGGTGCATCGGCAGGAAGTTCAAATTGGCTCCAATAAACGTCAAGGCGAAGTGGAGTTTGCCTAAACCCTCGTAGTACATTCGCCCCGTCATTTTGGGAAACCAGTGGTAAATCGCGGCATAGAAGCCCATGACCACCGCCCCAAAAATCACATAGTGGAAATGACCCACCACAAAGTAGGTGTTGTTGACGTGAATATCAAAGGGAACCGAGGCCAGCATAATCCCGGTAATGCCTGCAAACAGCCACATGACGAGGCCACCCAGCGCAAATAGCATAGAGGTTGTCAGCCGGATTTTTCCACCCCAGATGGTGGCAACCCAGGCAAAGATCTTGATACCCGTTGGCACCGAAATCGACATAGAGGTGACCATGAAAATGATCCGCATCCAGCTTGGGGTGCCGCTGGCAAACATGTGGTGAACCCAAACAATGCCGCTGAGCGCCGTGATCAGCAGGGATGATACGGCAACGACCCTGTAACCAAAAAGAGGCTTACGCGCATAGACCGGGAATACCTCGGAGAATACGCCAAAGATGGGCAGGATGATGACGTAGACCGCTGGGTGAGAGTAGAACCAGAAGAAGTGTTGATACAGTACTGGATCGCCTCCCAGTTCAGGGTTGAAGAAGCTGGTGCCGACGGTCAGGTCGAACAGCAGCATCACTGCCCCTGCGGTCAAGGCAGGCAGACCAAAGAGCTGAATCAGCTGGGCTGATAGCACCGTCCAGCAAAAGGCAGGCATCTTAAACCAGCCCATACCGGGTGCCCGCATCCGGAAAATGGTGGTGACAATATTCACCGCGCCCATGATCGACGAGACACCCGATAGGGCGACCGCCAAGAGCCAGAGAAACTGGCCATTGATCAGGTTGCCCGTGGGATTCTGTAAGCTCACAGGTGGATAGGCCCACCAGCCGGACTGCGAGGGGCCACCGGGTATGAAGAAGCTGGTAATTAAGATTACGCCAAAGACAGGCACGAGCCAAAAGGCGGCAGCATTCAGCCGAGGAAAGGCCATGTCCCGTGCGCCAATCATCAGCGGCACCAGGTAGTTGGCTAAGCCGTTCAGCATAGGGAATGTCCACAGGAACAGCATAATGGTGCCGTGCATGGTGAACAAACCGTTATAGACGGTGCGGTCTACTAAATCGGCCTCTGGCGTGATGAGTTCGCCCCGCATAATCATCGCTAAGAGTCCGCCAAACAGAAAGAAGATAAAGGCCGTGACGATGTATTGGATGCCGATTACCTTGTGATCGGTGCTGAAGGTGAAAAATCTGCGCCAGTTATCTGGTGCCCCTGGCTGGGGCTGAAGACTGGTTGATCCAGCCCCCAAAGTGGCATTACTCATAGGAATCCTCCTCTGAACTGGCGTAGTTGACAACGGGGGCTGGGGCTGGGGCTACGGTTGCCCAGCCCAGATCGATAGCGGCTTGTTGGGAGCGGTTGAATTCGTCATAGGCGACATTCGGGGCGGGTGACGGTGTTACCTGAGCGGCAGTAGCTAACCACTGCTGATAGTCGTCTGCTGATTCAACTACAACGTTGGTTTGATTAGTGGCAAAGTAGGTGCCGCTGTAGTCGGAATCCCGCAGGCGATAGCGCCCAATCCGAATGGGGGTAAACTCGAATCCAATTTCTCGCCCCGGTATGATGTCCTGCTTGACTCGGAAGGCCGGAATGAAAAAGCCGTGCAGCACATCCTCTGATGACAGCAGCAGCTTAGCTCGCTGGTTGACAGGTAAATGTAGCTCGGTGCTGCTCACTCCGTCGGGATAGTGAAACTCCCAGGCCCACTGCCGAGCGTAGACTTTGATCGGCTCTTGCATGGCGGTTTCTTCAACAGCTAAGTTTGCTGCTCCAGCCGTGGGCATGCCCATTGCCATCGGCTCAATTGGTCCCAGAATCGCCATTCGTTCATAGGTTTGATAGCTGAAGGTGGCAATCCAAATCACCAGCAGGATGGGAATGGCTGTCCAGACGATTTCTAGCTTGGTATTGCCTTCGACGGGTGGACCATCGCTGAAGTCGTATTTGCTGGTTCGCTGAAAGAGAACAGAGTAGAGGATTGTGCCAAATACGCCAAAGAAAATAAAGCTGCCGATGGTGGTCATGAAGCTGAAGAGATTATCGACCAGCATGGACTCTGCTGATGCTTGGGGCGGCATCCAGTTATAGGCTTGTTGGCCGATCCAGAGACTGAGGATCAGATCTGCGATCGCAAGTCCGATCAGCAGCACAATTGTGCGTCGATTCATGTTGCTATGGCCTCAAATGCTTGATCAGGATATCGAGTTGGGCATTGGGATTAATGCCAGCGCGAATCAGTTGATCGGCACTGACGTGTACGCCAAAGTCTGCGCCCAGATGTGCGCCCAAGGTGCCCTGGAGGAACATCAGCACGAAAATCGCTAGGCCAGCAATCAAGTAGCTCCACTGCACCTGCCGCGCCCGATCCTGCCGCCACACGTAGCGCTGAAAGCCTCGCCAAACGGTCATGCCGACTATCAGCCCCAGCAGCAGTACGCCGCCCAGACCGTGCCAAATCATAGTGTCCATTGCGCTCAGTCCCCACGGACTGACCTTATCCTCTAGCGGATTGGCTAACAGGATCTCGTAAAAGCCTGCGGCCACGGTGAAGAAGGTAATAATGGCCGCAGCAACCATGTTGAACCAGCCGACATCGTAGAGGTTTGAGCTAGTGGTGCTAAGGGCGAGAAACTTGAAAATGGGTTTTTCCAGCGGGTAGAGTGCCGCCACGATATCAAATGCGATCGCAACAATGAAAAGCCCCAATGTCAGATGCACTAAGTTGGGATGAATCGGAATACCATAGGGCAATCCGTTTGCACCCAGACCCACTAATGGTATTGAAATCGGCATTACTAATAGTCCATGTATCATTGCAGTAAACCTTTGCGCGCCGCCTCGACTACCGCTTCGGTATGCAGACCGTAGACCCACACTAGCTTATCGCCGAGATAAACCTGGAACAGGACAATCACCGTTAGGATAGCGTTCATTCCTAGGTATGCCTTCGGCAAAGAATCAGGGTTCTGTAGGCGAATAATGTAGCGCCAGGCTGTAATCGCAGCCAAGATGCCGGACAGCGACCAGCCAATTAGGGTGTGTAAATTCAAATCTCCAGCCGCAGCGGCATAGGGGGTCGCTAAACCTGCTTCAATTTGACCAAAGATAATAGCAATGAAAATTGAAACCGTAGCAAACACCATGTTCCACCAGCCCACTTCATACAGGCGGGTATTCTTGGTGAGATATCCGATTACGTCGCATAAGACACCAAACAAAACCATCGCAATCACAAAGTGAACAACGATTGGATGAATGGTATCGGGATAAGGCAAATTGTGGTTATTAAGGGGGGGCAGTAGTTCTCTAAACACAAGTTTCTCCTAAGAGAATTGGCAGAATTATTTATTATTTATTGGTGATTCAAAGCACAGATAAGTAGCTGCATATAAATAAATGCATGTCTAAAAAGCCGGAAGAGTACCGGAGGAGCGCTCCCCAATTTTTCAGATGCGTTTATTTATGCCAACCCACATCGACTGAGCTACTCTTTCACGAGAAGAAATAGCTTTGATTGAAACATCGCCAACCAGACATGAAATCTTTCAATACTGTCAAGCAGACCCAATCAATACTGAACGCTAGCAACCAGTTTCAACGAGTTACAGTTAATAAAACATATAAACATGCAAAACAAGATCTAACTTAATTTCAGCTTCCTTGCGTCTTACTTACTGTATAAAAATCATCCATAATAGGGTTTGGCAACTGTAGCGCAGCCCCATTAAAATGAGCATGTAATCTTTTATACACAACCTCCAGAGGATTTACATTTTCATTCTGCCGTAACTCACTCCTATCTTAGGCAGTTTTCAGCATATCTTCCAGATGATTGAGTTTCTTAGACAGCTTCATTGGAGAAGAACTATCGCAACAACTCATTATGCTGCAATATTCTTTAGCTGAATTTTCAATAAAAATTTAGATTTTCTTCACGCTTTTAGCAGTAAAGATTAAGCAATACCTGAGTATATAAAGCTGCACTGAACAAGAAGCCTAAGCCCCTTTCCCACAAATACGACCAGTGACCTACCGGGCTGCATACCAACCAGCATAGGGCGTATTCTTAACCAAGTGCTGATTGTAATCTGGAGCGCCATCCCTCCACCAGACAGGGCCTCGCTCACCCAGCGCCACCTTTGCAGCATGAACTTTTTGGCGAGCGGCTTTAAGCGCAACGTCGTCATCTGCTTGCTTAGCCTGCTTAACGGCTCGCCGAGCTGACATCAGTTCATGAACAAACTGCTGGCGAGTCAAGTCATCAAGGTGCGGATTGGTGCAGCGCCAGAGCCGACCTTTCACGACAAAGTAGCGGCCATCGGGAGTGGTAGGATAATTCGCCATCTTGAACTTGTTCCGGCAGTATCGGTCGGTATATCAATTACAGCGTCATCGGTGCAATTGGCTCAATATCTGGATCATAACCGCCCACCTGATTGGTTCGCAGCACCCAAACCGAGGCTCCTTGTTGCAGAAAAACCTGGGCAATGCGATCGCAAGCCAGTCGAGGCAGCAGCGTCCGCCAGCTAGTCAGCCCAGAGATTAAATTGCGAATTGGCTTATCCTCTAGAGAACTGCCCAGATTGTACTCATTGCGCTCCCAATCGGTTCGAGGACTGCCAAAGGGCTGAAGCTGATGTTTGAGCGATCGCTCTAGCTGAATGAGCTGCTGGAAACGCTGCCACTGGTCAGGATACTGATTTCGCCAGGTATACAGCCAATCCGACTGAAGCTGCATTAAGTGTTCAATTTGCTTGAGACTGGCAAAGAGCGCTCGATTTGAATCCTGGGCGCAGTTGTTGGCAATGCCGACATAGGTGCCACCCGTACCGTCGCCAATCCGATAGCGAGCTAGCATCACGTAGAGCTGATTCAGCATGAGATTCAGCGGTGACTGCTTTTGGCCTGTGGGGCTGTCATAGTAGCCTGTAAAGGCATCGTGCTTAATTAAAATATCCGCAACAGGTCGCGATCCCATCCAGCCAAACTGACGGTCTCCCATATAGCGAGACCAGTGCAGCGCTCCAGCAGGCAAACCATCAGTGTTGTTGGTGTAGACCTGGTAGTAGCGAATATTAAAGCAAAGGTCACTTGTAATCGGTTCACGCACTACTTCCGCTAAGCCGTAGGCAAAGTGGCCAAAGAACAGGGGAGACGCCGCTGCGGGTTCTTTCTTTTTACCACCGATGCCGCCGTAGACATGGAGCAAAAGTGCCTGATCGCCTTCCTGCCAATCGTCAATTGCCGCTTGGGGAGAGGCATTGAGTTCTGTAGCTATCAGCACCGACTGAATTTGTCCTTTCTGAGCAGCAACATCTGACCAGGTTTCCTGATGAATGAACTTATAGCCTGCATCTGCGCCACTAATTACCCGCTCTGGCTGTAAGCGCAACAGCGATCGCGGCGCGAGGGATTGAACCACAAACTGTCCAGCTCGATTCTGGGCTCCGTAGATATACCAGCCCGTTTCATTCAGAGGTGATGCTTCAACTTGATGATTGACCGATGGAAACGAATCATTTTGATCGGCCACCACCTGCGGCAGTAGAACCACTTCCTCTTCGCCATCAAACTGACGCGACGCCGGATTGAAGTGAATCACGCGATACTGATCCGAGTCATCAACGCTGCCCTGAAACTGCACCAGACCGTAGTAGCGGCCAGTGATAACCATTGGTGGTGAGCTAATTTGAAGTGCGATCGCACCATTATAGTTCTGTCGCTGTTCTGGCTGCGTCGTGCTGTCAGTCTGATTCCGCATGACCATAACGCCGTTTTCTGGTAGCGCCACAATCACATCATCAACAGGATGAGATGCTGCTAGTGATTCCAGCGGATCGACCTGCTGCCAATGGTTGAGACGATTGGGATGAATCAGTCCCCCAAAGCGACTCGTATAGACAGCCTCCGCACTGAAGTGGACATCTTGACGGGTCGCTCTCACGTAGCGCTGGAGGCGAGGATCGCCGCCCCACTGGAGTTTGACAACTTGACCAACTAGATCGGCTTGCTCTGGTGACGCATGATAGACTTTGAACCATACGCCCCTGACGCGGCGGCGCTCATCATGCTGCGGCAAGATCAGCCGTCCCATCCAAGTGGAGATTGGGCGGTAATTAGAGGACACGACCTGCTGTGCAGGATAGTAGGTATAGCGATTAAACTCAGCTTGTTGATACAGGCTGTAGTTGCTGGGCTTGCGTTCCGCCAGTTCCTCATCTTCTAGAATATCGCCATCTAGCGCTGCCTGAATTGCATCCACTGTCTGCTCTAAAGCTGTGCGGCCATCCGCTAGCTGGAACTCTGGATCCATCATGCCACCCGGCAGTTGATGCCCGACTGGGCCAAGCGACATAATGCTGATTTTGCCCCGTCGCTTAGCCCGATTCCAGTACGACAGAAAAAAGAGCGGCCAGCGACCAGGAAACATTAGACCCAGCTTTTCTACGCTGTCCCTATCACCCATTAAGTGATAAAGATGCTCAAGTTCTAGAACGTTGCAGTTGCCGCTGATGACGCCGCCCAGGGAAATTACATCAATCGGCGCACTCAGTGCCCGTTTCAAAAAGGGCGCACAGGCTGCTGCCATTTGTGCCCCGCCGCTAAAGCCCATCAGCGTTATAGGCGTGCTGCTACCGAGCTGATAGCCATTTTTCAGCAACCCGTTATACACCACCTGGGCGATTCCCCGGTTATAGAGCGGGCCATAGCGCTGGTCGGCTGAAACTGCCACAATGATGGTGTTGCGAATATTCACCATCAGACCTAGCAGGCTATCTGGATTCGAGCCGCGTAACTTCTCCGTCAATCGCCACAAAAAAGCCAAGGGACGATCTTCATTGAGAGGATTATTCAGTACTGAGTAGGGCATGATGCCCCGAATCAGGGCTATATCTGATGGCAGCTTCTCAATCAGCGCAGCTAGAAAGTCTTCCACATCGGGCAGGTACTCAAACGTAGACTTGCCAATGCCGTCTAGGTAAACAATGTAGCGAGAGATGGAATCTGTCTCGTCAACGGGCGTTGCTAGCTCTCCCGCATTGACCGTCATGTCCACTTCATCCTTGTACCAGCCTGCCCACCAGCCAAGGGCTTCCAGCGGTGCCAGCAGCCCTGATACTACAATCGCGACAACTCCAATCCAAAACACATCCAGCCCAAATTGCAGGAATCCCGGCAGCAGATTATATCCACCCAGCAGCCACTCCCGCACTGGCTCTAACAGGATGACAATGCAGACCGTCATCAACCCCATGCCCAGCAGCCCAAATACGGTTCGGATTTTATTGCGTTGCGATGAGGGGCGAGCAGGCTTAGCTTTCGTTGCTCTAGAAGTTGATTGATCTGAGGATCTGGCGTTGGCTACTGGAGGACTCGATAGATCTGTGGATGAATCGATGGATGGATCTATGGGTAGATCTATGGGTGGATCTGCGATCGCACTTGCCCCTGATCTCTGAGCCGCAGGTGCAGTTCCCCAACTCTCATCGGTCGCTGTGGCACTAGCTGGAGCTGTATTCTGTAGTGAGGGTTGAATGAATGGATTAGACGCCTGTCGCAGATCGCTCCTCAGCAGTTCAATTAGTTCCTGCCGACTGCGAACCAGAGCTACGCCAGCCGTTCGATCCGCCAGCCAGCGGCCAAAGTCGGCAATTGGCTGTCCCACCGTTTGCTGCAAGATCTGGAGGATAATCCAGCCAAAGGCCAGGTAGCTAAAGGCGGTACTTGTGTTGATAGTTGCGATCGCGGCCACCCCCACGACCATCGCCAACAGGTGCCAAATCGACAATCCCGTGAGAATCGGCACTCCCAAGTAGGGTAATGCGCCCAAAAAGCTAAAGACCAGCGGCGCATAGGCAATCCCAATCACGACAGCCAGCTTGAGCAGCGGCACATGCACCGTCCAAGGCAGCAGCGTAATCAGCCAAGTGCTCAGCACAATAAACACAAAGCCCGCCACATACAGCACCGTATTAATCAGCAGACTAAAAATAAACCGAATCGGCTTCACCCGATTAATAAACAGAATGATGCTCTGAGCAACCGCCTGAGCCACACCTGCCGAAAATACAACGATCAGAGCAGCCACCCATCCCTTCGGTAGAGTAGCAACCCGTTCAAAGACCTTAGGATTGAGGGTAAAGACCCAGCCGACCAATGCCCAAAATTGATCTAAAGCGCTCATGCGGTTCTCAGTTTAGTTGTTGTTGCAGAATTGCTGTTAGGATAGCTCTGTTTAATCTTAGAAAATTACGCAAAAAGCTGGGCTGTCCATTCGCTGGCTGCTCTGTTCGTCTATGACTGGTACCCCGAACCCCACTCAACCACCTGAACCAGAAACCTACCATGACAACTGGTTTGATCGGCTGTTTATCTGGCTGTTCAGCCGCAAAATGGCGAACGCAGTAGGTAAGTCTGCCCGACAATCGGGCTATGACGGCTTTGTAGACTTGTCTAGACAGATTATGCAAGGACGCAACGCTCAAGAACAACAGCAGCTTGTCGCCGTAGTCCTGAAGTCCCTTGTACCAAGTTCCGCCCTGTGGCTAGTGCGTAATCTATTCTCCCCAACCCGACTAGTTTGCGAACTCAACGCCTGGTTTGCCACCCTCCTCTTCGAGTGGCTAGTGGGTGAATGCGAAGTCCGAACCGTTGAAATTAAGGACGATCACGGCAACATTGTCACCCAAAACAGCGGCGTCCACATCAAAAAGTGTCGCTACCTCGACAACAGCCGCTGCGTCGGCATGTGCATCAACATGTGCAAGCTACCAACTCAAGACTTCTTCACCAAAAAATTTGGCATCCCCCTCACCATGACTCCAAACTTCGACGACTTTAGCTGCGAAATGGTCTTCGGCCAAATGCCACCCCCACTAGAAACCGAAGACGCCTATCACCAACCCTGCCTAGTAGCACAGTGTGCAACAGCTAAGTCAGAGGCCACGGCTTGTCCAAAGGTGCATGATGTCTAGTTCTGACTATATATGTGTTGAACTATAATGAAGTTTGCAATATTTAGTTAGTAGTGGAGTTTCCTGGCTTGTTCTCCGGCGGTGGATCGCCAGGATTACGAGCCTCTAGTCCAAAATAGCCTTGTCCAAACCATTCTGCTTTCAGCAGCGACCACCAATCTCCGGTTAAGCCGTTAAGAACATAATCATAGGGCAACCAACCATAACCGCCTAAGCCCCATTCTCGACCCCAAGAATTTCGGATAAGCAAGGCTCCAGAACGCTCTGTCCCATCAGGGTAAGGCAAAGGTTTGAAATCGTTGTAGCCTACTGCCATAACTGCATGTCCTCCTGCTACGCGATCACGCTTACGGTTCGGAAAAGGAATAAATCCATTTTTGACATTTTCCTCTTCATAGATTGATGTGTAAGCTGTAAAACCAAACATGCAGGGAAATCCTGCGGCCAAGACTGCTTTGACTTTTAACAGCAAATCTCGTGTTGAGATGTCAGCCCGATCTAGTCGAAAATACTTCAGAGTTTGATAGTTCTGAGCATAGGAATAGCACAATGCAGGCGGTTCTTCATCCACATTTTCGGGTTGATACGGCCAATATTGCTCTGGAGGAACACCAAACAAAATCATGCTTCGCATGGTGTCGCGCAGGGGGGCACCCACATCCCCAAATCTCTGTCTCAGATCCCGAGCGGCTTTGTAGAGAAAGAGGGTAGATAGATCTTCAAACTCGCCAAAGGTTCGTTTGGCAAAATATTCTAGTAATCCGACTCCTGCACAAGCGGTACAAGCATTCAAAGATCCTTGATCCTCTATCGGAGAACACCAATAGCTAAGATCTACTGCTCCTGGTAGTAAAAAATACATTTCTTTCAAATCATCGCTCGAATTCTTCTTGATAAAAGTTTGGGAAGAAATAGGTAAGATGATTTCTGGACTGTCCAGAGCACTGAATGATTGCGAAACCACTTCACAACTAGATGATTCCCCTTGCTGAACAGGGTTTTGATCTAAAGGTTTAGTTTCAGGCGGATGATTTGGATCAGTTGGTAAAACTTCGGCTAGTAAAAAATGCTTTTCTTCTTGGTAGGTTTTCTGATTAATAACTAGTCTAAAATGCTCTTTTTTTGAAAAAGCTAATAATCCTTCCTTCATTCTCTTTTTTATATCAGGATATTTTTTTTGAGAATCCCCCAATTTATTCCAAGCAAAAATGGAGCTTCCCCATTGAAAAAATACTCTTTCAAATAAAGCATAAAAGATTAAATTCTCAAGAATACTTCCCTTCTGCTTACTAATCTGATCTTCTTTGCCATCTTTCTCATCACCTAATTCACGTAATCGAACTATTTCTTCATCTCTCTCAAAATTCAAGGTTATCAAGGATCTTTGAAGAGATGACCAAGCAAGTTGCTTTAAATGAAAGCTCGTCGCCTCATTCTTTTGATCAGAATTTTGGAGAGATATTTTATTGTCGCGATAAGCTTCCCCAAAGAAAGTAGGATCAAGCAGTTGCTTAAACTTTTCTATACCTTCCAATGCCGCTTTTTTAAGATTACTATTTTCTGTCAAAGGAGATATTAGTATTAAAATAACAGCAATGATTGAATCAGTAATAATAAATTGATTCTTGACAATATTAATTAGACTATCGCGAGTAAAATTTATTTTTTTGATTTCTTCTTTTAAGCAACTTTTTATAGTTTCAGACTCTTCTTTTGAGCCAGTTTCTGATTCTTCAAAATCGTTTACTTTTTGAACAGGTGAAACTAAAAATGAAACTAATTCAGCTGAAATCAAAGATAAAACCAACTCATCTAAAGTGTTTTTGTCAAGTGAAAGCTGATCATACTGATCGCCAAGATTAAAAGAATCAAAAAACTTATCAACTAAAGCCTCAAATATTTCATTTGGAATCAGAGAAGAAACTGTAACAAGCCTTGCTGGATTATCAGGTTCAGTATTTCTTGAGTTATCTTGGCACGATGAATTTGAATCAGATTTCTTTAAATTAGCAATACATTCGTTTAACTTTATAAGAGTATCATAACGAACTACTCCATCGCTAAACAATTTTCTCTCTTTTTGAAACTGCTTTACGAGAAATTTGGCTGTTTCGTCGAACTCTGGACTTTCCTTCCAATCATCCCAAGATCCTCCATTTAAGGGTAAATTTTCTTTAGATATAAAGCTAAAATCTGATAAGTATTTTTTAAGTTTTCTAATCTCTTGTTGACGAATTTCTTTTAATTTAGCTTGATCTATTGATAAACCATTTTTAATAAAATCATGCTCATCTTCGCTTAAAACTTTATAAACTAAGCATCTCTCTAATGTCAAAAGAGTATTAATACCAACAATTCCATCTACGCGTAAGTTGAATTTGTGTTGAAATGCACATACCAGAATCGTAAGATTTACGTCAAACTTTGGTTCAGTAAGCCATTGAATCTCAAATTCTGGTTCTGAAAATCGATCAAACAGTTTTCTACAGTATGATAACTCTTCTTCATAATTGAAATCGGATTCAGAAAGAATACTTCTCTTAATCAATTCATAACTACAATTAGGCTTAGAAAGAACGCTCTTCTTAATTAAAGAGTACAAGCATCTTCTGATCTGAACAACTTCTTCTTGTTGCTCTCTTGATTTTTGTCTTTGTTCATTTATCGAACCTTGATTTTTCCCATTAATATCTTGATTTATGATATCTCTTCTCAGAACTCGATATACTTTTACTGGATTAAATCTAACATTGCCATAGGCCTTATCTTTTAACTCTTCTATTACCTTTAAAACATCATCTTGTTCTAAATTATTAGAATTTGGTATTCTTTGATTCAAAGAATCAAGTGCTCTAATTAATGCATTTGCTAAATCGTCTATAGTATTAGATATACTTTCTTTTTGTACTTCCTTTTGCAACTGAGACTTATCGGGGTCAGTTGACGGAACAGGGTAAAAATCCCGAATATCTGGATAATCTGGCACCCAACCAAAGCCTTTTTGCTTCCAGTTAATTTTTGGATTGCGCTGATTTTTGTCGTTATCATGTTTATCTGGCATGGCAATTCTCTCCTTGGTTTTAAGCTGCCTATTATTTTATTCTCAATCTAGGTGTAAAATTATTTAATTTCACATAATCCTCTAGGGATTTCCGGATCATCAGAATGAATCCTTACATAGTCTTCTAGATATTCACACCCTCTAGTCCAAAAACTTTGTAGAGTCGGATCTTCAATAATCCAGCGGATGGCTCGTGCATCTTGCCCACCAGATACTAAAACATGAGCATCTTGAGGATCAAAGCTGACACTATTAACATTTCCATCATGCCCTTTAATCGTCATTAGCAACGTGCCATCTGTTTTCCAGATTTTAATGGTGAAGTCATCGCTAGCTGTAGCTAAAAGCTGACCATTAGAGCTAAAGTCTATACCCCATATGCCTTTCTGATGCGCTCCAATTTTTCGTAATTGCTTACTCTCCTCATTCCATAGCTTAACCGCTCCATTTTCATCGCCCAAAGCCAGTGAATTTCTTGTGGGATTAAAGGCAATTGCTGAGACTCCAGCATCATTTTCGATGGAAGTTTCTAGAGATCTACCAGTCATGTCCCAAAACCTCACAATACCATCTGCACTAGCAGTTGCTAATATCTCTCCTGTAGAATTGAAACTAGCACTATAGACAACACTTTCATGATTGATAATTATAGGTGTTGGAAGTTGGCTAAAGTTCCAAAGTTTAGCAGTATTATCACTACTGGTTGTAGCCATAACTTGACCAGTTGGATTAAATGCAATACCAAGAATCATTCCACTGTGAGCAGACAAAGCAGGTCTGGCTGCCTGCCCTGTTTCACTATTCCAAAAGTGAATTTTTCCCTCTACATCCCCACTGACAATTGTGTTATGTTGCGGTTGAAACGCAACCCTGATCATTGGGTCTAGGCTATTAGCTGCTTCCCATACCTGATTACCCTGTGGTGACCAAAGTCTAACTGTCCCATCTTCACTAGCAGTTGCTATTTTTCCATTAATAGGGCTGACTGCAACTCCTTGAACTACTTGAGTATGTCCTTGAAGGAAGCTTACTAAGGGAGATCCAAGATTCCAAAGCTCGATGCTGTTATCCTCACTACCAACAGCTATTAACCCATTTGAACCAAAGCTAATACTATTTGCGCGAGAAGAATCTTTACGCTTAAAATCTCCAATTTTAGTTCCATCTAAGTGCCATAAATGAATGACTCCAGCAGCATCTGCGGCTACGACCAAGTCTTTATTTGGGCTGAACTGGACGTTGAGGAACGTAGCACGATTACCTACAAATTCACGAATTAGTTGACCTGTTGTATCCCATAGCTTTACCACTCCATGTCCATTTTCGTCACCAGCCGTAGCAAAGTATCCATTTTGATTAAAGCTGATGCCCAAAATAAAGCCATTGTGATGAGCATTAATAGGCTCTACTAGAAGATTACCTTGGAGATTCCAAAGCATAAGCTGGCCATTATCACTGCCAGAAGCTACCACTTGTCCGTTAGGGCTAAAAGCTACCGCTCTGACTGGACTTATATGTTTAGAAAATCTTACCGATGATTTTTGAATCGTATTATTTCGAATTGTCCATAATTGGATTGTTTGATCTTCGCTGGTTGTTGCTAATAATGTTCCAGTAGAATTGAAAGTGGCAGAGTAAACTTCATCATTATGAGCAGGACTAATGTCTTGCAATAATTGCCCAGATTTAACATCCCATAGTTTTAAAGTTCTATCTCGGCTGACGCTAGCAACTTTAGTGCCGTCTGGGCTGATGCTAACACCCATGACTGCATCGGTATGTCCCTCTAGTGAACTGAATAAAGGTTTTCCATCATAACTCCAAAGACGAACGGTTGTGTCATCACTACCTGTGGCTAGAGTAGTACCATCTTGACTGAAGCTAACACTGTTGACAGCATCAGAGTGTCCTTCCCATCGATTTTTTTCCCTAACCCAGTACACGCTTTGGGTCAAGGCTTCCATGACGACTGGCTCTAGTTTTGCAGTCCCAAAGAGTTTTGGTGTGCGCCGATAGGCTTCTGCTGCTTTTAATGCCTCTATCAGACTGTCGAGCGTGTTGGGATTCACAACAAACTGCGTCTGAGCAGCTTGGCTTTGGGCTTTAATTTGCTCCTGTTTGGCCAATAGCCATTGGTATCCAGCAAATACGGCTAATCCGCTGCTGAGCGCTAAAAATCCGCTGACCCAGGCAATGGTTTGGCGTAGACGGCGTTCCTTTTGTCGCTGAGCGCGATCGCACAATTCCTCACAGGCTTCAATAAACTGAAGTTCTTTAGATTTGAATTGGCCAAAGCGAGCTTCTATTTCCTGCTTTTGCGACAGCAACCACTGGAGCTTGCGGCCCTGCCACAGTTCAGCCTCAGCCTGCGCCCGATTGGTTTGGTACATCTCATGCCAGCGATGGGCATCTTCTCTCAATTGATTTTTGGTGCGGATGAGGGGACGACTTTCTTCAATCCAGGCTTTGAGCGTATCCCAAGCGTCGATTAGCGTTTCATGGGCTAGCTCAACGGTTGCTTTGCGATCGCGAGATGGAGTGTCGGGCGATAGCAGTCCAGCATGGGTCTCGGGATCATCACTAACCAACAGTCCGGCATCGACTAACCGCCGGAGCACCTCTTGTTCAGCCGAACTAAACTCACTGAGAGCAGCCCGACGGCTGACGGCCTTACCGACGGCTGTTGTCCCCGCATCAGCGCTAGTGACATCAACTAGCTGTAGGAAAATATGCTTTGCGGCTTGCTTTTGTTCATCGGGCAGTGGCGCATAAATCTCGTCTACATGTCGCTGGAGCGCCCCGCGCACACCTCCTAGAGATCGGTACGTACTGACGCGCAAGGTGCGATCGCGGATCAAATCCTCACTGTTTTCCCACAGGAGCTTGAGCGTATATTGCAGCAGTGGCAGCGAAACCCGTTCCGCCTCGCTCACAGTATCGGGTCGCCCTTTCAAATCATGAATGACTTCTTCCGTCAGTTCCGGTTCTAGCACCACCCCATGATGAGCAGCGGGTTTCTCAATCGCCAGCCGCAGTTCGTCATTCCCCATATCGGTAATCAGCTCAGAGCGCTGGAGAATGCCAGTCAACTGGGGATAAGCACCCAAGCGATCCAGAAAATCAGCTCGCATAGCCAGCACTAAGCGCAGGCTCGGCAACTCAGACTGCACCAGTTGAATGAGGCCATTAACAAACGCTTGCCGCTGTTGCAGATTTTGACAAAGGGTAAACAGTTCTTCAAACTGATCAATAAAAATCAGCCAGTCTTCATCAGCAGATTTTAGCGATCGCACAACCTGCACGATGGTTTCCGGCTGACCCGTTTGCAAGCTTTCTAAATCAGCCTGTCGAAATCCTGCACTGCGGAGGCTTGAACGAAATGAATCAAACGGATCTCGATCAGGCGTAAAGATCAGCTCACGAAAGCCAGTTCCCAAAACATGACTCAGGTTTGGGATCAGTCCTGCACGAACCAGCGAGGATTTACCACTACCAGATGCGCCTAGTATCAACAGGAAAGGAGTTTCTTGTAGACGAGATAGGAGGCGACTAATTAACTGGTCGCGACCAAAGAACAAATCTTTGTCCCGAACTTCAAATTTACGTAAGCCCAAATAGGGAGAGCGCTGAATCAGCGGTTGCGCCTTGATAGTCTCCGCTATCGACGGGAGGTTTTGAGCTTGGTTGATAGTAATGTGCCCAGTATCAGAAATGTGGTAAATCGTACTTTCGACCACTTCTCCGATAACTTGATTCTTATCGCCTTCTGTACTTTGTTGCGTAGAACGTTGTGAACTAACATCATCCGGATCGGCTGGGTGAGACATGAGGCAACTGAGCAACCTTTTTGCTCTTTACTGAACTCAGTATCGTGATAACAGTTGCCATATTCTATTGGGATCAGGTGCCATAATATAGCCCCCTCGTGGGTGAAATAACTTCTTACCCATAAAAACAGGCAAAATAATCACTATGACTGCATTTATAGTAGTTGCCAATTACCAAGCAAACAAATTTTGTCTACACTTTTTAATCTATTTCTACAATTAGATTAAATTTAAGAGTATTTTTTACTTTTAAACTTAAATTTATTTCAAGTAACTACATAAAACGCGTTATTTGCGATGCAAAACGGGAGTGAGATGCTCAGGAATGCCTGCCATTTGAATTGCATTACAGCCAAATTTGTACGCAGTAGGTATCGATTCTCCAGCAATCAGCGCGTCATAAAAACCAACTGAGAACTCAATTGCGGCTCGATCACCAATCTCGCGCTTCATGCCAATCACAAACGGGATATGCTGCACAATTGCCTGGGCCTGCACAGTGGAGTAACAGGCGTTAAGAACAACGCACTCAGTATGGGTCGTGAATAGAGAAAATAGAGATGCGATCGCATCACTGGAAACTAAATGTGTATTGCCTGCTTCATCTTCAAAGGCTAGTCCTTCTGGGGCATCTGGATTGATAGGAAACGCTTCGTATCCCAGACCATGTCCTGAGAAGTGAACAATTTGAGGACGGCTACCGAGTAATGCTCGCCGGACATCTGTAGGAGTGACAGCCCAGTACTGCTCAATTACAAAATGATCCCGCTGTTGCGATCGCTCTAGCCCTCGCTGGATCTCCCGCATTTCTTCACCTAAACGTAAAGGTGATGTTCCCTTGGGATTTGCAGCCAACATCAAAATCGTTTTCATCGGGTGTGCTGTAGACGTCGCAGATTCAGCATGAGTTGAGTATCCGGCAAGAGAACTCATCGATCCACCAAAATGGCTGATGACTTGTCCGCCTGAAACTTGACCAATTACCTGGTTTTGACCACCTGCTACCGTTTGATTAATTTGCGTTGAGGGGAGAGGCTGAGAACCATTTTTTTGAAGGATTCGGGTAATTGCTTCGACCAGTTGAGCGTCGTGTTCCAGCAGTTTCTTGAGCTGCACCCGGAAAGCAGCCTGTAAGTCTGCATCGTCAGGATTGTTAGCTAAATCGGTTACAGCTTCTTTCATCGCAGGCTTATTTTCAACTTTGGGATGTAGATTTGCCCAAATTGCCTTTGCCTTACTCCAAGTATCCTCACTAAACTTTTCCGCAACAGTTTCTGCTGATGTTTCAACCATTTTGACCAGAAATGGCAAAACAGGGGTTAGAAATGCTGCGAGTAAAGCAATGTCCATTTTTCAGTCCACTTAATAAAGGAATATTGCGCCATGTAAAATCTGGTTTAAAAACCCATGATTTATAGCCTTTCCTAAGCTACTGAGGTACAAGTTATTTTTTGGAAGCCGCGCTCCGCGCGGCTTCCAAAAAATAACTCCCCCTTTATTAGCACAAGAAGCGCTATAGTTTTTGTGAATGCTTCCTTGACAAGCGTTCACAAAAACTAAACGGGGTTCCTATACAGCGTTTTCCATGCTGGTGGAGTACAGGAATGTTTCTTCGCCAGAGGCGAAGAGACATTCCGATGAACCTCACTAGACTGAAAAGTGCTGTATACGAATTTGATATCATTTAACAAGTGGCGGCACATCGATACATATACAATCGCAAAAAATGAGAAAACTCTCCGGCGGGGCGTTCCCTCATTTTTAAGTGTGCTTGTTTATGCCAATCTACTTATCTACTATTTTGCACCACAAAACTAGAAGCAGTTATTTTGTCGCGGCATCGTAGCGACAAAATAACTGCTTCTAGTTTTGACGTTGTTTAATCTGGGTCTGAATGATGGCAACACTGCCATTTTCGGGAATATTTCACAGATTGGTTGTGCAAACACTGACGATGCGATCGCATGAACGGTCAAAACCGATCAACAAGAAGCGGTATGGTCTATTCCAGATGCCGCCACAAATTCAGCTCGATTCCAAGTAGCGATGGCGGATGGCTGTGCTTCATCGGGGGTACAGAGGTACATTTCATGACCGGGATAGGCGATAATCCGTAGCCCAGCGGAGCGGAGGAGCGCTTTAACCCCAGTATGATTGGGGGCCCACCAGTTGGTTGGATCGCCTTCAAACGCCTGCTCAATAAATGCTATTTTCGGCCAGCCTGACTGACTCATTACCTGGCGATTATTAAAACCTAAACGCTCCACATGAGGATGAGCTGCATTGTCCGTCATAGTCAGGGTTTGAAACACCAGTAGCCGATCGGTTTTCTGTGCCACAATATCCAGCCCCAGTAACGGATAGCGGAGATGGTAAAACACTCCCATAAACAGCACCAAATCAAAGGTTTCATCCAGATGCGCCAAGTCGTACACCTGCATTTGACGAAATTCCACCTGTTTTTGGAGTTGAAACTGCTGCACTGCCCAGTTTGCTTGGGTTAAATAGTGGGGATCAACATCGATACCCAAAACCTGTGCGCCGCGCCGCGCCAGTTCGAAGCTGTAGAAACCAGCGTTGCAGCCAATATCGAGTACTCGCCAGTCGGTCAAGTCTTGTGGTAAATGGGGCGCAAGCTGCTGCCATTTAAACTTGGGAAAGTCGCCCAAAAAGTGATCAGGAGCCGTCTGTCGTCCATCTGGCAGGTGCAAATTGTGAAACCAGGGTGCGAGAGTTGCGATCGCATTATCATGGGCTGTCATGGGATGACTCATGCTTAAACAGGGTGAATTCAACTAGGGTTTTAGCGAAAGATATAGTAGTCGTCACGTCGGTTAGAAGCTTGGAAAACTTTGAAGAGGTTCAAACACTGACACATTGAATTTCGCAAATGTCTCAACCAAAGCGGCGATGGCTATAAAAAGATTAGGATTGAAGGACAACCGAACTGATTGGGGCTACCGCTAGTGCAGCTTGTAAATACTGTTCCAGCTCGGCGGCTCGATGGGCTGCAGTATGAGACGATAGCACCCGCTGCTTTGCCCGCTGACCAATGTGCTGTCGGACATCTCGCGGCACATCTTGCAGATAGTACAGAACGTCTTGAGTTGACCGTGCGACTAAAATTTCTGCGCCCAAGTCAAATATAGTTCCCAATCCAATCCAGTAGTCGCTAATCATGGGAGTGCCACAAGCAGCCGCTTCAAACAGCCGCACACTTGGGGAATAGCCAACGCGAATCATATCGGCTCGCGTTAAGTTTAACGTAAACCGCTGGCTCGTATAAAACGCTCGGTGGTGGGCGGGTGGCAGATGCTCGATCCGCTGCACCGTATGCGGCCAATCAATTTCAGCCGGATACTGCGGCCCTGCTACCACCATCCGGCCATCTGCCCACTGACGGGCGGGTTCGAGCAGCAGCCGTTCCAAACCAGGCTGTCGGTCGATACTGTAGGTACCCATGTAGCCCAGATCCCACTGATAAGTTTGATCAGACAAGGGGCCAGCATCCGGATAGTAAAGCTCTGGATCAACCGAGCAGTAAAGCGGCAGCGCCTGGGGCGAACCATACTGCTGCTCAATCTGGCGCAAAATTGGCCCACCAGAAAACGACAGATACAGGTCGTACTGAGGAATTAAATGGGGCGCTAAATACTCAGTATCTCCCCGTGCTAGCTTGGCAAAGGTGACAGGTGTATCAATGTCGTAGAACGCGGTCACGCCCTGCGCCGTTGTCTGCACCCATTCGCCCACTGCCACTCCTTCCGGCACGTAGGAACCGACAATCACCACGTCTGCATTTCTAATCCGAGCCGTGTGACTGTCGCGCAGGTCGTCCAAATTTTGATATAGGTACGTCTTGCCATAGGGTGGATTGGGTAAATCTCGATTGCCCGCATACCAAGGCACATCTCGCTCTAGAAATGCGATCGCATGGCCGCGACGACTCAACTCCCGCACCAGCCCTCGATAGGTAGTAGCGTGACCGTTACCCCAAGACGAGGTGATTGAGAGTCCTAAGATGACAATGTTGAGGGTCATGGTAGATACGTGGGGTGGGTGGGTAGGAGGGGGAGAGAGGACTATAAAGGAGTTTTGAGTTTTGAGTGATGAGTTTTGAATGGTTAATTTAACACTCAAAACTTAAAATTCAAGACTCAGCACTCGGTACTCAGCATTAAACCCGCTGTCGTGACCAATTGCACAGGTATTAAATGGTGGATGCAGACATGGAGAGGCTGCTGGGGGTGGCGTCTAGGACAGCTTCTAGTTGGGCGGCTCGGTGGGTGTAGGTGTGCTGGGCGAGGATGCGCTGGCGGGCGGCTTGGCCGATGCGATGGGCTTGGTCGGCGGTTAGCGATCGCAGTTGTTCGGCGACATCAGCACCATTACGGACTACTAGAACTTCTCGTTCCGGTTCCAGAAAGAGATCTAGTCCTTGCCAATCGTCGGTGAGTAAACAAGCTGCCGCTCCTGCTGCTTCAAATACCCGTGTTGCAGGCGAAAATCCATAGCGGGCCATGCTTTCACGGCTGATGTTCAAGACTGCTCGCGGGGTGCAGTTAAAGGCGTTGTGATCGGCTGTATAGACATGGCCAAGGTAGCGCACGTTGGGGGGCATTAGCTTGTCAGTCCAGCCGTTACCGCCGAGCAGAAACTGGTGTTTCGGTAACTGTGCAGCGGCATCTAGAAAGAACTGCTCCACTCGCTGTTCCCGGTCGGGCAGGCGATTGCCTAAGAATGCTAGATCGGCAGCAAAGGCCGGATTAGGAGCCACTGGATGATGAGTTGTTGGGTCGAGGGCGTTGTAAATCGGTACACAGCGACGCGCTCCTAACGCTTTGTAGGCTTGCACTACGGGATCACCACCGCCATAGGTAAGGATGAGGTCGTACTTAAGCAAGTGCGATCGCAGTGGATCAGTGGGGTTGTGCTGGAGCCAATCCAGGGTGGCAGGTGCATCAACATCCCAGAACACGACCAGCGTCGTTGGGCTTTGCAGCGACAGAACGGCGGCTTCTAGCCAAGCGTCAAACACGCCGATACCGCTAGCTTTCACGACAAGATCTGCGCCTCTAGCCTGCTCAACCATTTGAGCGACCGCCTCATTCGTAGCAGGGTAGACGACGACTTTAGCCCAGTCTGGATCAGGCATATCGCGGTGCTGCTGTCGCTCGTAGGCATCTGGTTCGTAAAAGGTGATCCGATGGCCGCGATCGCTAAGGGCACGAATGATGCCGCGATAGTAGGTTGCTGCACCATTCCAGTAGGCGGAAACCAAGCTAGAGCCAAAAAATGCAATATTTAAGCCAGTTTTCATACGGAAACCTATCGAAATGTACTGATAGCAGTAGCCACATGGATTAGAATACTGGGTAACCTTGGCACGCAATCCATTTGTAGCCTCGCATCCTCTGAGCTGATTAGCGCATGGTTTGGGCTGGCACAGCTTCCGCTGCTACCGCCTCATAGATTGCCAGCAGCTCATCCACACGATGCCCGCAGGTATGCCGCTTTAGAATAGTCTGTCGTCCGCGATCCGCCAGTGCCTGGGCAAACTCAGCATCGGCTAAAAGACAGCGTAGATGAGATTTCATCTCGTCACCATTACGAGCCACTAGAAAGTCGCGGCCCGGTTCAAATAGATCTTCTAGATCATCCCAGGGCGCTGAGACAAGCGGAATACCACAAGCTAATGCCTCAAACACGCGAATGGTAGGAATTCCAGGCAGAATAGAGGCATAGTAGCGGCGGGGGACATGCACCGTTACTTTAAACTGACTAAAGATCATAGGAGCTTGGTAGTTAGGCAGCCAGCCAGCGTAGTCAATCCCAGATTCAGCCAGGGCTACACGAGCCGTATCGGGATAGCGCACACCATAGACCCGTGCCTCAAGCTGAAGATCCCGCACGGGACGCAGCAAAAACTCGTATAGCTCGGCGGTGCGCTCATTATCGCCCCAGTTGCCAATCCAGACTAGGTCACCAGCCTTTTTCTCAAATGCTGTCGGCTGAAAGTGCCAGGTATCTGCGGCTTCATGCCATGTCCAAGCTCGCTTAGCCCAACCGTTTTGCAGATATAAGTCCCGAATCACTCGACCAAAAGCCAATACACCGTCATAGTAGCGCAGATCGTATGCAGCCATTGCCTTTGGGTCACTCACCGAGCGGTGGTGGGTATCGTGGAACAGCAGCCGATAGCAAGGATGGCGCTGATGATGTTCGCCAATTCGCTGCACTAGTTGCGGATCATTCCACTCATGCACCAGCACCAGATCGGCGTCGGCTAGTACCTCGTCCAAATCCAGCGTTTGCAAGGCATAGCGCCTACTGCTTAGCGTCGGATAAGCGGCCTGAAAATCCGCGATCGCAGCTTCACCATGTTCTACCAGCAGATTCTGCACGCTCCAGCCCTCAGCAGGTTCATAAATCTGCACATCATGACCGCGCCGCTGTAGCTCAGTGGCAACTCCCCGCAGGAAGTGAGCATTGCCATGGTTCCAGTCTGAAACTAATGAATGGTAGAAGAGAACAATACGCAAAACGCACCTCCTGTTAATTATCGTCACTACGTGCTTTCCTCACCCCCGACCCCTCTCCCAGCGGGCTACTACTTATGCACATCTGATTAGTTCGCCTAAATCCCTGCCTGATCCCCCTAAATTCCCCTTAAAGAGGAACTTTGAGCCAATTCCCCCTTTTTTAAGGGTGCTAGGGGGGATCTCAACGTTGAAACGAAGTCTAGGAGATTTATGTATAAACAGTAGCCCGGTGGGAGAGGGGAGCCAGAGAATCTAGTTCTCTTGTTTTCTCTCCTATTGCGGGACGGATAGGATGAGAGCCAATCAGAGTCTCATAAACTCGCAGATACGCCTCAGCCATTCGCTGCGGAGTATACTGCTGTGCCCGCTGGTGCGCTTGCTGCGCCAGTTCTCGGCACTGAGCGGCATCGGCCATCAAGTCTTGCAGCACGGCTCGCAGGGCAGCCGGATCATCTGGAGCCACAAACAGAGCAGCATCCTGCCACAGCTCCCGCAGACTAGGAATATCACTTAGCACTAGGGCACAGTGCGACCAAGCAGCTTCCAGAATGGCCAACCCAAACGGCTCGTAGCGAGCCGGATGAACATAGATGGTGGCACAGCTCTGCCACGACCGGAGCGCTTCAAATGAGAGACTGCCTAGCTCCTGTACATTTGGCAAATCAGCAGTCAAGCCTTGGGGATGCTGCTTCTGACCTGCAACGTATACAGGCCAAGGCAAATCGGGCGCAACCTGGCTCAGTAGCGATATGTTTTTGGCCTCGTCCCACAGCCGTCCAACGGCTAGAACAACGTTTTGCTTAGCGTCTGGCATACACGAGAATGGGCGACGTCCGTTGTAAATCACCTGACTGGGGGGTAGCGGTTCTTCAGGTGTAGCGTAGTGATCGGTCAGTACATCCAGCATGGCCCGGGTGGGAGCGATGACATAGTCGGCTTGATGGATGCCCTGGGCAACGCGATCGCAATAGGTTTTCCAGGAAGGAGGGGCGGCTTCTCCTTTTACCGCCTGCCACCAGGACATGACGCAGGAATGACCAATGACCACAACCGGAACTGACCAGGGTAATGCACCATGCACATAGCCATTTAAATGTACTACGTCCGGCTGTATCCGCTCAGCCAGTGATAGCAACCATTTCCCGGCCTGATCAACATCGACCCAGGGAGCATCCATCCACTCCAGTTTGAATTGGCTTGTGTATAACCGCGCGCCCGGAATCTGCTCAATCGCCTGCCGCTGATCAGCACTGGGCAAATCTCCCATTGATGCGATCGCAACTTCCACTCCATGCTGGCTCAGCTCTCGCACTAGCTCCAGCGTATAAACCCACACTCCACCCATGAAGTCCGTCGTCATCAACACGCGTCGAGGTCGCTGATTGGTCATCCTAAGTTACCTCAGTGAAGGTGTTCAGACATGCTAAGAGGGCGGGTTTAGTCATTAAGGTCGATTGAGTTTAGCCGCTAATGTAAAACTCACCCCTACAGTGCTTTGTAAGCTGGTTAGCGACAGCGTAGCCCAACTCGTTCAGGCTAGTGCCAAGTTCCGCGTAATTCAACCAACCTACGCAAGAGCATCTGCTAGCGGGCTGCTAGAGACTCCAACTCTTCCAGCGGCAAGGGTTGTGCGTCTTGAATATCACTAAACTCAGCATACTTCTTCAAATAGTACTCATGCGCTCGCTCCCACGCCTGCTCATCCGGGAAGCCCCATCGTTTCACATAATCAGGTGAACCAGGGTAGGGAAATAGCGGGACGGGTTTATTCGCCCAAACCCCGTGCTGCTGTAGATGCTGTCGCCAGTTTGCGATCGCAATCGTATCATCAACTTCTGACTGCAACAGATTAGCCTGCACAAAGGGAATATGTTGCTTAGCGGCAATTAAACGCGCTGACAGCTCATCGGTCGATAATCGACAGTTCTTATCGAGCTGCTGCCGTCCTTCGGGTGTGATGCTTTCGACCCCCGCTTCGATGGATACGCAGCCTGCTTGACCCAGCAGCTCCAGCAGCTTAAAATTCCATAGATCGATCCGGGTTTGAATACCAAAGATCACATCACGTTCGACCAAAGCCCGAAGTAGCTCTCGCCGGGGCAAGAAAATCTCATCCACGAAGTACACATACTCAATACCCTGGGCAATCAAGCCGTCTAGCTCCTCCAGAATAACTGATAGAGGACGCTGACGATAGCCGTTGCGGAAGTTATCTTTGGCGCAAAATGAACAGTGATACGGACAGCCACGAGAAGCTTCCATCTCGGCTCCCGGCCCCTGCGGTGCAGCATCAAACCGATGGTGATGGTGATGATGGTGATGAATCGCTTTATCAGGCCAGTGCAAGGCTGGAAGCTGCTCCATATCGGTTACGTGGGGGCCACCTTGAATTCGAATTTCCTCTCCATCTCGATAACCAATGGAGACAATTTGCGACCAATCCTGATCAGCCAACTGGGGCAGAATATCTTCACACTCGCCCATCACCACCGCATCAACGCCTAGTTTTCGCAGCGTACTACGAGGAGTGGTTGACGCATGGGGGCCAACCGCAATCCAGCGAGTTTTAATATTCAAATCACGCAGCACCATCAGCGGAATCCTTAGCTCCGGCGGCGCACAGCGCCAGAACAGATAGCTTGGTGCCGTTGTAATCACTGAAAAATCAGGTTGAAATTGGCTAATTTGAGCTTGAATATCAGCAACCAACAGGCGATCTAACTGACCATCAATTAGTAAAACTTGATGTCCAGCTTGTTCGAGCAAAGCCTTTGCATAACCATATTCCAGCGGTAGATGAGGTTCTTGGCATCCAAAATAGATACTGCCTTCAAACTGCCAATTGGGATTAATTAACGCATATTTCATAGGACTTCAAATACTTTCAATCAAAGAACAGACTATCGAGTCAAAGCAACGGGTCTATCGGCTGCAATCTGCTGATGACTCAGCCAGTCATAAAGACGCGCTAATCCCTGATTGACTGAAACGCTTGGTTGCCAACCCGTTGCGTTCTGGAATTGACGAGTATCAGAGACATAGTAGCGCTGATCACTGGGTCGCCAGCCACCAAACTGAACGGATACAGGACGATGATGCAGATGGCGAATTTCGTCCAATAGCTCAAGTAGACTAATGGAATTAGCGGGGCCACCACCAATATTAAATGGTCGCCCAGATAGCTGATTTATATGAGCTTGAGCCAGTTGGAAGGCGTCTACTAAATCATCAACAAACAAAATATCGCGCACCTGCTTACCGTTGCCAAAGAGGGTGATATCCTGCTGGTTGAGAGCTTGCTTCACGAAATGAGCGACCCAGCCCTGATCCTCAGTGCCGCACTGGTGCGGGCCATAAATACAGCTCATGCGAAATACAACTGCCGGAATACCGTAGCTGCGAGCATAGTCCAGAATGTACTGCTCTGCTGTGCCCTTCGAGCAACCGTAGGGGCTATGGAAGTGGAGCGATTCCTGTTCGCTGATGCCATAGGCACGAATGGGGGGATCATCAGGCCAATAGCGATCGCACATTTCAGTTAGCTCAACATGCTCTAATCCACCGTAGACTTTATTAGTTGAAGTAAACACCAGCGGTGGCGGTGTATCTAGATCTCGCAAGGCTTCTAGTAAATTCATCGTTCCCTGCACATTAACCGCGAAGTCTTCAGCAGGATGAACTAAGCTGGTGGTCACCGCCACCTGGGCAGCTAAATGATAAATCTGGCTGACTTGGGGAACTAGCCACTGCAACGTGTAGCGATCGCGCACATCGGCCAGCTTAAGCTGCACCTGATTGCCATACTTCTGCTTTAACCAGTACCAGTTATGCTCTACACCGGGGCGCGATAGATTATCCAGCAGCAGTACCGACTGTCCCTCCGCCAATAGTCGATCTGCCAGATTGGTGCCGACAAAGCCTGCACCGCCTGTAATTAAAGCAGGTCGCTCGTCGGCAACCCACAGCGATCGCACCTGCGTCGTGGCCATCACGTCGTTTAGGGTTGGCAATCCCGCTTCTGCCCAAAGCCGATAGAGCAGCTTGGGAGTTGTTTGAGGCGTTGTGAGACCCATATGGTAGTGTCGCTCGTCGGTGTGGAACCCATCCTGCGTCGGCAAGGTAGGATGCAGATCATGCAGCGAATACCAGTAAACCCGCTCCACCGGAGCCTGCACTGCTTTCAAGAAGCACTCAATTTGACTCCGCTCATCATGCTGCCAGGTTGAGAAGCCCGTTTCCGTAATCCAGATTTCGGCATGACTGTCATGCTGCGCGAGTTGCGATCGCACATCTCTTACAATCGCCGACCAGTCCTCCCAGTCAAACTCCCAGGTACCGGGAAAACCGTGAATACCTACCGCATCAATATACTGAAGTACACCTCGCTCTCCCACAATCTGCAACCAGTTCAGGTCAACAGGAGCCATACCGCCCAGCACTGTCTTTTTTCCACGATGCTTAGCCCAATAAGCTGCTGCGCCAACCATCTCACAAAAGTTCTCCCACGATGGATCAAGCCGCCAATCCCAATCGTTCAGGTTATTAGGCTCGTTCCACAGCTCCACCCACTCAAAATACTGACCAAAATCGGTGATCATCACATCGATGAAGTCAGCATAGTCCTTCAAGCAGCGCGGAGGCGAAGCAGTTTTTGGCAAAATGCCTAACGATGGTGGCGTGTAGTGAAAGCAGGGCAGGACTTCAACCGACTGAGCAAGGTAGGGCAGCAGCCAATGATACCAGTCGCGTCCTTCTGGCGTCAGATAGTCAGCCCAGGAAACGCCTGTCCGCAGGTGTTCCACATCTAGAGTTTGTAAATCATTTAGTAGCTGCTCGACTCGCTCATGCTCACCTGGACGCAGCCATTCTAGAATACCGAGTTGAGCTGGAGTGTAATGCTCTGGTTTCATACCGTTAATCCTCGTACTGCCAATTCTGCTCGTGCTTCATCCACGCGATCTCGTACAACTTGATCAGCTAGCCAATCTGCTAGTTCTACTAATCCATCGGTTAGTGAAACATGCGGCTGATAGCTTAGAACTTGCCTTGCTTTGGTGATATCTGCGACGCAGTGGCGAATATCGCCCATGCGGTACTGCCCAACCACCTCAGGCTCGATCTCCTCACAGTTCAAGGCTTTGGCCATTTCATCAGCAATACCCCGCACGGTGTACTGCTGACCACTGCCAAGATTAAAAACTTCTCCAGCCGCAGCCGGATGCTCCATCGCTAAGCGGCAGGCTTGTGCGACATCGTGGACATTGACGAAGTCCCGCTGCTGATTACCATCTTCGAAAATCAACGGCGCATTACCGCTGAGAAAACGAGCAGCAAAGATAGCCAACACCCCTGTATAAGGGTTTGACAGAGCCTGCCGGGGGCCATAGACATTAAAGAACCGCAGCGCTACGGTTGGGATACCGTATGCCCGTCCGAGAATCAGTCCCATTCGTTCCTGATCATACTTAGACAGAGCATACAGAGAAGACAGCGAAGGAGGCTTGGTTTCTGGCGTTGGCACCGGGATCAGCGTGTTTCCATCAGTATCTCGCACCTCCCAATCATGGCTGTGTAGCTGCTCCAGACTCCGATCGAGACCCGTTTTGATTTGACCCGAGATGGTGCGGTATAGCCCCTCTCCATATAAACTCATGCTGGAGGCAATGACTAACTTCTCAACCGGATGCTGAGCCAGCTCCTCCATCAGAACCGCCGTACCGAGGTTGTTAACGCTGGTATAGTGCGAAATTGCGTACATGCTCTGGCCAACACCAACCGCAGCCGCAAAGTGATAAACCGCATCCACATCTGCGATCGCACGCTGCACTATAGCCGGATCACGGACATCACCGACCATTAGTTCTACATCTGGATGCAGGTAAGAAGGGCGAACTCCCTCAGGAGAATGCACTTGAGGAATTAAGCTATCCAGCACTCGTACCTGATAATGATGCTGTAACAGCTCATCGACTAGATGAGATCCGATAAAGCCTGCACCACCTGTAATTAAAACCTTCTTACTCATGGGTTAGTGACTCTTACCTAGAGGAAATAACGATCAAAGGACGTCTGGCAAAACAATATAATTAACCTGACAGTTTAATTAACTAAAACTGGTTTATATCGGCAAAATAAATGATATAAGCACATGTTATACAGACGAAGTGGGAGCTTCAGAGCTATTGACTAATTATCAATTCCCATTAAGTCAACCATTAAGCTAGTTGTCATTAACATCTACTGCCGCCGATTTCATGAGCTCTGCTGATTGATCTTAATTTGCTTTAAGCTAGCAAAATTAAATAAATCAAAAAGCAGATTCACTTAGCCGATTGATTTCGCAAGCTTATTCGATCAGCAAATACAAATACCAAGTCAAATCACCTCAAAGGCTCAATACTTTATCGGCTCTATGACTTGTACAAATTTTGTACAAATCAGCTCACATTAGCTATAAACTCGCTCTACTTGCCTGAGTTGCTTTAACTTATCAAGCTCTGCGATTACAGCTTTCAGGACTATGGGCTGGTTGTGCGGAGATCGGGTTAAGCAACAGAAAGCGTCAAGGTTCAGATACGTAGAATCAAACCAGACTTCATGGCCAACTGATAAGCTAATTAGACTTGAGTAGCTGTACACAAAAAATGCATATTCAAAAAATCGGAGGAGCGCCCCTCCGGAGAGCCCCCCGGTTTTTGGGATGCGTTTATTTATGCAACCTGCTTAAATTAAATCAATGATTAGCCAAACACAAGTTGGTGGTGGTATGTAGGTAATGATTTTGGGTGGTGTGGGCAGCGCCCACACCACCCAAAATCATTACGGCTTGAGAACTACCCACAAGTTAAATCGTTCTCAAGAAGCTATCCTTAACTGCAAAAAGCTAAGTAACACAACTTCTTTATAGCCCATGCAGCTTTGGAAATGAGTATGAGACTAATGCATAAATTAATACATAAACCGAGTAGATATTCTTAAATAAACGCGTTTGAAAAGCCGAGGATATGCTTCTCCAAGGCGCTCTTTGCTTTGTTTGTTTATGTATGAATTATGCACTTACTGCATACAGCTACTTAGATATTTTTTAGAGTTTTCAAATATCAACATAAAAGTACCTAATGACACCGCTGATTAACTACACTAACTTCTATTGTTAATGCCTACAGTAATAACCCCCATCTGTCTGGATCATCATCCCAATGACAGATAGGGGTTATTTACTGGCAATAATTTTGATTTTCTTCAGGAATCTGCTTTCACTATAGATTTCTATGAGATTAATCCGATGAATATCGGGGTTGCAACATCACTGTCAGAATTGCTGCCCTCTAGCTTCTATGACATCCTGGGGATCAAGTCTGGGTTGAGCATCACCCCTAGCAGAGTGTTTCCATAAAATCCGCTGCTGGAGCAGCAGGTGGACAGCAGGAATATAATACAGAGCTAGCAGTGTCGCACCACCCAAGCCACCTGCGATCGCAATAGCAAGTGGAGGCCAAAAGCCAGTCGGATCAAGCAGTAGCGGCACAAAGCCGATAATAGTCGTGAATGTTGTTGCGAGTACGTGGCGGGTCGATTTTATCACCACTTGCTCTGTGGCGTAACGGTTGCCCTGCCGCGCCAGTGGATCTTCCCGAAGTGCCGCCAGTACAACAATTGAGTCGTTGATCGCCAAGCCAATCAAACCCAAGGTACCGAGAATGGCCGTAAAGCCAAATAGCGAGCCAAATAGTTTAAGTGCTAATGCAGCTAAACCGACAGATGCGATCGCAACAGAACCAATTAGCGCAGCCAAGCTAAACGAATTGAACGACAGCACCAGCGTCGCTGTCATCAGCACCATGAGAATTCCGACCGTAGAGAGCAGGTTGCCAATCGCGTTGCCCCGCGCATCAGCCTCGCCGCCATACTCGATTCGGTAGCCAGTCGGTAAGGAAAAATTGTGTTCCGCCAGTTGCTGCTGAAAGCTGTCTAGCACGGTATCAGGCAGCGCCCCGGCGGTGATAAAACCCTGCACCGTATTAATTCGCTGACCATCGCGGCGGGAAATCGTCGCTAGCTCCGGTACTAAATCAACCTCTGCCAAGGCTTCCAGCGGCACGCTGCTAGACTGAGGTGTGACTAAATCAAGGGATGCAACATTCGCTAAATCGCTACGTTGTGCAGCGTTCAGTCGCACCCGCACCGGAATGTCTTCTGTCCCGTCCAGAATGGAACCGCCCACTGCGCCCTCCAGGGCAAAATTAAGCTGCTGTGCGATCGCAGTATTATCTAAGCCGACCTGCTGCGCCTGCACTTCGTCTACGCTGAGACTGAGCTTCGGCAGCGCTTCAGTCAAGTCCGCCTGAGTATGAATCACATCTGGCACCTGGGCTAGCTCCATCCGTAGCTGATTCCCAATCTGGCGCAGTTGATCCAGGTTCGAACCGTATACTAGCAGCTCAATTGGCGCATCAAACGGTGGCCCCTGCTCAAGCTGTTTGACGAGTACTTGAGCATCTGGAAACACTTGATCTAATTCCTGCTGTAGCTCTTGGATGGTTTGCCGCAGGTGCTCAGTTGAACGGAGCTGCACAAGAGCCTGGGCATAGTTCGGCGCATTTTCGCGCTCTCCAATCACGTTGTAGAAAAAGGCTGGTGCGCTTTTACCGAGGAACCAGTGTACGTCCTCCACCTCTGGATGCTGACGAATCTGGTCGCGAGCCTGGAGAATTTGTTCTTGGGTGGTTGCGATCGCGGTTTGAGTCGGTAGGATAAATTCAATTTGAAACTGATCGCGGTTTGTCGGTGGAAAAAACTGCTGTTCCAGCGTACCAAACTGAATAAAGCCGTTGATAGGTAGCACCAGCGCCAGACCTACGCCTAACCAGGGACGACGGAAGGTTAACTGTAACGTCAAGCGGTAGAGTGCGGCCAGCGATGCGCTGGAGAATCCATCATTTAGCCAGTGCCAGCGAGTTGTAAAGGGTTGCCAATAGTGCAGCCGTCCCACCAGCGCCGCAATCACCGTCAGCGACAGGAAAAACGAGCTAAGCAGCGCTAAAATCACGGTCAAGCCAATTGTACCGATAAATTCGCCCACGCCGCCCGGTGAAGATGCGATCGGAACAAAGGCAAAAACCGTGGTCAGTGTTGAAGCCGCTAGCGGTACAGCCAAGTGGCGCATGGTTAGACTCACAGCCTCTCCTGGCGATCTACCTGTTCTCAAACGCACCTGCACCTCGTCTACCGTGACGATTGCATTATCAATCAGCAGCCCCAGAGCAATAATGATTCCGGTGACTGACATTTGGTGTAGCGGAATGCCCAGCACGTTCATACTGCCAAACACCATCAGCGTTGCCAATGGTAGCGCCGTACCCACGATTAGCGCTGACTTCCAGCCCAACATCAGCAGCGATACTGCAATCACTAAAGCAGAACCTAGAATCAAGTTGCTGACTACGCCATTCAGTCGCTGCTGCACATACTGACTCTGATCTAGAACAGTTTGTAAGCCAATACCGTCTGAGAGAGAGTGCTCAATCCCAGTCAGCACTTGTCTAGCCTGCGCGGCCCACTGATCAACCCGCTGGCCTGACTCCACCGTTGCTGACACCACCACTGCCGGATAGCCACTGACAAAAGCCAAATCGGATGCTGGATCTTGCTGAGCCTTTGTTACTTGTGCAATATCGCCAAGCTGGGCGGTTTGCCCATTAACACCTGTCTGAATTGGAATCTAGCGAATGCGCTCTAGTGAATCCAATTCAGTATCGACCTCAAGCAGCAGTTCTTGCTCCGAGTTGCGTAGCTGTCCGGCAGAAACCTTGGCATCACTAGCTTGTACCTGCTGAGCAAGCTGCTGTGCCGTTAGACCAAATCGCGATAGTTCCGATGGTATAATTTGCACCTGAATCTCTTCGTCCGGTTGCCCAAACAGTTCGACTGTATCCGTACCCGGAATTGCCCGCAGTTGATCTTCAATATCTTCCGCCAAACGATTCAAAATCGTATAGTTGACGGGGGTATCTAGCTCCCAAGTCAACCCCACAATCATGGCGCTTGCTGTCACCGCACTATCGCGATACTCTGGCTCAGTCGCTTCTGCTGGCAGTTCTGGTACAACATCGTCGAGTTTACTGCGAACTTTTGACCAAACTGGATCAACCTCTCGAATCGCTTCCTTCAGTTCCACTGAGATGACCGAAATTCCAGCACTGGAAGTTGATTCGACCATCTCAACTTCGTCAAGTTCAAACAGCTTCTCCTCAATTTTCTCGGTTACCAGCGTTTCCACCCGTTCGGGACTGGCTCCCGGTAAAAACGTGGTCACGGTAGCATAGCGCTCCACAATTTGCGGATCTTCCATGCGGGGCAAGGTCAGAAAGGCCGATAGTCCCCAAACCACAATTAGTATTAGGGTCAGCAGTAGTAGTTGACGATTACGATAGAAAAGATTCATAAGTATAAGGCGCAGGATGCGCCTAATGAGGAATTGTAGGGGCGTATGGCATACGCCCTAGTGCAATACGTTTTAATACAACCCAAATTAATTTGGTCTTTCAATTTTTAGATTCAGTTTTACGGTGCGTTACAGCTCCGCCTAACACGCCCTATGCATCAATTACAAGTAATCAAATCATTGGAGAGCTTGCACGGCTTGGCCTGGAACGATGCGATGTGTGCCGCTAGTAATGATTTGATCATTGGCCTGTAGTGTACCTCGCACTAAAACGCGATCGCGGTTGGTATCGGTATGCAGCACTTCCACTGTCCGCGTTGCTACGAGGGGGTTTTCGCCCTCTGCCAGATCATCGAGTACATACACCGACCACAGGCCGCGATCACCCTGAATCAAAGCAGTATTGGATACCCAAAACCCTTCTGCTGGCTGAGACGTTTCGAGCAGCAATTGGGCAGTTTGACCGATGGTGGCTACATTTGAAGGCTCTAGCTGTAGCACAACCGTTACCGTGCGGCTGGTCGGATCAAGCTCTGGTAACAGCGCCGTCACTGTCGCAGGTATAGCCTGCCCGTTTACCTGTAGCGTTTGGGAACTGCCAACTGCGATCGCACCTGCTTCGTCCGTTGGTACACCAATCCGAGCTTCTAGATAGTCACCCTCAACCAGCTTCAGCACGGGCTGTCCAGGACTAGCAACGACACCCTCATCAATTAAACGCTGACTGACAATGCCGTTAAACGGTGCCATTAATGTACTCTTGGAGCGCTGCACATCAACCGCCTGAATACTGGCATCCAACTGCCGTATACGAGCTGACTGAGCCACAAGCTGCTCTGAGCGCGTACCTGCCAACAGTTCATCTAACTGACTCTGAGCCTGTTTCAGCCGATTCTCTAGCGAACCCCGACCAAAGCTTTGCTGATCCAATTCATCTCTGGAAATCGCTCCCTCAGCATGGAGATACTCCCGCCGCGACTCCTGAAGCTGGGCTAGTTGAACCTGCTGCTCCAAGTCAGCCACTGCTGCCCGCGCCGCTGCAATCTCTTCTGTTCGTGGCCCTGCCTGGAGTTCCTGAAGCTGAGCTAGCAGTTGATCCCGCTGCGCCACTAGCTGCTGTCGTTCCGTATCGAGCGATCGCATATCCAGCTCTGCTAAAACCTGTCCCGCTGTAACCTGCTCCCCTTCTTCCACATAGAGTTGCGTGACGGTACCTGCCAACTCAAACCCCAAGTCACTGGTACGCCGAGCAGTAATCTCCCCGGTATAGGTTCGCTGCACCGTATAGCTACTCACGGGTTCAGCCGCCATTGTTTCCACAGGTAGTGCCTGCGACTGTTCAACGGCAACTGGAGTTTGGCTGGTTGAACGCGATTGTGCGATCGCACCTGCGCCCATAGCCCCAACCACTAACGGCAGCAACCACAACAAACGCCGTCTCTGTTTTCGATACGAACTTGATGGAACCGTTGCCTGGGATAGAGATTGCGTCGCACTCTCCATCAACAGTTCATCATCAACCGAATTTAACGCAGCATCCTGGCGCTCAACATCTGAATTTAAGTCAGGGGATGCAGAAGCATGGCAGAGAAAGCGCGTGAAGACCGAAGCGGGTGTCTCAGAGGTCATAGCCATATCCTTGAGGACGTATACAACAAGTTGATATTCAATTGCTTGATATACATGTATTTTTATATACAAAAGTTTTGTATTCAACTTGTTGTATATTACGTCCACAGCTTATACTCAACTTATTGAGTATGTCAACTCACATCTGGCAGCAAAATCCAGAAAGGCTATTTTGCCGCCGCGATGTGGCAGAAAAATAGCCACTTCGGGTTCTCAAAGTGCAAGATGTGAGTCAACTCATATTTTTCATAGAAGCCTAAAAGCATCTTGTTGCCGCGATCCGGCGGCACGATTATTCTTCTGGTTCGGTGCAAGATATGAGTCGAGACACTTGTCACTGTTCGATTACGTTTTCCTACAGGTCAAAATGGCGTTAGCGCACACGATTCTAGTAGTTCTGATCAATGAAGCTTGCAGCGGTTACGACATCAGTAAGCGCTTTGATGAAGGAGTGGGCTGTTTTTGGCAAGCCAGCCAGCAGCAGATTTATCGCGAACTCAGCAAGATGGAAGACAAAAGCTGGGTTGAATCTGAAAAAATTCCCCAGGAAGGTAAGCCGGATAAGAAGATTTATTACGTCACTGATTTAGGTAAACAGGAGTTAGCTAATTGGTTTGCAGAACCAACTGAACCCACTCCCATTCGAGAGGATTTGCTCGTCAAAGTACTGTCCGGAGCCTTTATGCCACGCGATTTACTGATCAAGGAATTGCAGTATCGTCGCCAGATGCACCTCGATCAGCTTGCGTTTTACAAAGAGAAGGATGCTCTATTTAAGGCAGAAACAAATCCCTCATTGCCCGAACAGTTTCGCTACATGACATTGCGACGCGGTATTCGCTACGAAATGGCCTGGATTGACTGGTGCGATGAGGTACTGGCATTTATTGAAACACTGTGATTCACAGCCAGCAATAACCGAGAGTTTTACCAATCCATCATGGCAATTACTACTGTCAAGAACTTTGTCACGTCATTTCAAGTTAAATAAAGCAGCATTGCTTTTTTATCCCTAAAAGCAGTTTCATAATAATCTGTTATGTTGTTGTAATAGTCTGTTAACCAGTCAAACATCTCCTCTTCTTCCCAATCAATCAAAGGAAAAGGATCTTCTTTCTGAGATTCACGCTCGTAACGATCCTGAAAACCTTCCTCTGAGAGATACAGCAATCCATCTAGTATCTGTCCAACTTCATCAGTTAATAAGTAGCGCACCCGTCCATAATCTGCTTCGCAATCAATTTCAATTCCCGCAAAAATTGCATTTACTAAGGGAAAGTCATCCCACTCTGAATTCTCAACAACTAGAAACGAGAAAAAGTCCTTTTGACCTTGATTTTCTGCTAGTTTCCTAAGCTCTGGAATCGTCCATATCGATGTAAGTGAACCTGGCACATATCCTGCTAATAGATAAGTTAGTTCCGGAAAATATTTGTGTAAGTCTAACGCTGGCACTTCCCAGTCATCCAGAAACTGTTGTTTTAGAGACTGCCAGCTATAATGTCCAATTTGTAGCTCATGCTCGTGTGACAGTTGTTCAAATTTTGCACGAGCTTTCTGCTTATTCTTTTCAGATGATGTTCCAGCCAAATATTTAGCTTGCTGCCAAATCGGTGACTCAGGAAGCCATTGGGCATTAAAGAATAGCGATAACAAAGCTGGATCTTGCCTAAATATCTCTAGAGTTTCTACAGAAATTTGCTTTAACTCAGCCGTAATACCCATTTAACTTCCTTTCGCGATCATAAGATGAACTCCGTCAGTTGTAGTTTGCCCAATTTCAGGTAAATACAATATAAAATGGCTACAGTGCTTTAGGTAAAGCGATGGAGGGTAAGCCGATGACAGTCGCAGCCGATAATCAACCATCTCCAATTGTTACTCCCTATCGATGGAGCATTGATAGCTATCACAAAGCTGTAGATGCAGGTGTCTTCGATGGTCAACCCCTCGAATTATTGAATGGAGAACTGATTGAGATGTCCCCGGAAGGAATTCTCCATGCTGGTTTGAGTAGTGATGCGGCAGATTATCTGCGAGAGCGATTAGGCAACCAAGCCAAAGTACGAGAAGCAAAACCGATCACCCTGCTCAATGATTCAGAACCAGAGCCTGATATTGCAATTGTGAAACCCTTGGGCGATCTGTATAAAACGGAGAGACATCCCTATCCATCCGATATTTTCTGGGTAATTGAATATTCAAACACCAGCTTGGGAAAAGATTTGCAGGTTAAGCATCAGATCTACGCCAAAGCGAACATCATTGAATACTGGATCATTAATCTGAAAACCAGAGAATTAATTGTGTTGCGGAATCCCGTCGATGACAACTATCAATCACAGATAATCATGACCAGCGGCATGGTTTGCCCAGAGAGTTTTCCCTCGATTCAGATTGATGTTGCAAGGCTGATCCAGTAACGCGATTTGCAAGGTTGAGATGCGCGATCGCAGAATTTTGAGCCTTCGCAGCTTACGCTTAAAATAGCTAAGTAGCTACATACAAATAAATGCATATCTAAAAAACCGGGGAAGCGCCCCGGAGGTGCACTCCCCCGGTTTTTTAGATGCGTTTATCTATGCCAACCTACTTATAACAGAATTTCATTTAGGAAAAAATGGTATGGAACCTAGAGGTTTCTGGGGCACATTAATTACAATGACAGCCGCTTCATCACTACTATTTATGCTGCTGCTGTCGTCGCTATTTTCACTCGTAATGGGCGTCAGCTTTGGCTTTGCTTTACCCTTTGGCATTTGGGTAGGAATCGTATTTGGCTTATGCTTTGGTCTCACAACAGCATCCCTACTCAAGGTCAAAATTATTTCTGTACCGATTCAGGAGCATAAGTCATTCATCTCCCACATAAATATTCGTCTAGCAGAATTAGACTACCATCCAGAACATCAGTTTGAAGATTTCTGGACATTCAAGCCCTCATTCCAAGCTGGATTTTTAGCAGGTCGATTATCGATACAGTTTGAGCAACATGCTGCTACGATTATTGGCCCTTCTATTTATGTCAATAAACTGCGAAAACGTATTCAATAAATACTTAATTAATTTTACAGTTTGATTCATCAATAGACTGCTGATGCTGATTCAGGGGGAGCGACTGGTAACAGCCATTAAACTGGCTAAAACGCGTTGAAAATCAGCAGGTGTAAGCTTGTTTTCTCATTTCTAACTTCAGCAATCCCCTGGGAAGCTGTATGGAGTGGGGGGTATGAGGTAACAGAGTAGATTGGCTTTATCTCATCATTACTCGATTATCCACCTATCCACCCATCTACCTATCCACCCATCCACCTCAACCCTCAATCCTCAACACTCAGTCCTCTACTGTAAGAACGCCCCGGAAACCAAACTTGCAGAATGTGTCGAATGGAGCGACCTTCTTCGACAAACAGCAAGGGCATCAGGGCAAATAGCCGCAGCAGACCCGACAGCATAAACAGCCCAAACAAACCTGTGTAACTCGCCGCTTCAGCCATGTATCCTCCGGCTACAGTGCCGAGGGCACCACACACCCCGGCGACAGCGGCTGCGATCGCAAAATAGCCCGATTGGTTATGAATGGGCGCAATGCCAATTTGCAGATTATTCAAACACAGATCAATGGCAGCCCAAGTACCGCCGCCCAGCAGGTGCAGGAGCGGAAACCAAAGCCAAACTGATAAACTGTTGGCTCCTGTGACCAGCCATAAAATCGGGGTGATGGCTACCACCAGCCCTACGCTCAGTAGCAAAATGCGATTGCCGAGCCGATCCGCCACTCGGCCCCAAACGACCAGCATGACTAAGGTTGCTGCCGCTGACAGACTCGTGTAAATCGTCACCAATGTCACATCCAGCTTCAGATCTTCCAGCAGATACAGATTGAAAAAGGGATTGCTGAGATTGACTGAAAAATTCCAGACAGCAAAGTAGGTCAGAAAAATTAGAAAATTGGCATCTTGCCAGAACCAAGACTTCATCTCTTCACTAGGCGGATTCTGGCGATCTGTCCAGCGCTGCTGTTTACGCAGTAGCTGCATCTGATCCTGCGGACTCACGTCTACCATCAATCGCTGAAACCCCAGGCTAATCAACCCAGCCACTACGCCGATCACCAGCACCACACCATAGCCCTGTAGCGATCCACCGGGCCAGTGAGAAACAAGCACTCCGCCTAGAGGCACTGCTATCAGGGCAGTTAGACTAGCAATGCTGTTGCGTAGGCCAAAGTAGCGCCCCCTGAGCTGACGAGGCACCAGCGACGCTAACCAGCTCAGCCAAGAAGCTGTTCCTAAGCCATTCAGAAATGAGCTAACCAGAACGACAGCTAAAGACAGAAATATTAAATAAGAAATGTCAAAATTGCCCCAAGTAGCAGCCCCAATACCCAAAGCTAAGCCTAACCACAGCAGACGGGCGGGAGCATTGACCCAAAATCCAAAGTTTTTGCGGCTCTGTGTTCGGTTTGACCAGGAGGCACCGAGGGGCTGTACCAAATTCGCCAGCAGCGGCACTGAAACAATCATGCCGATCGCCGCAGGGCTGGCCTGTAGCTCAACTAAAAAGTTACTCAGCAAGACACCGCTGGTGGTTTGAACATAGATGGTGGCAAACAGGCCATCCCAACTAGAGGCCCACAGGCTGCGGCGAATCGTGTTCTTTTCGTCAACAGGATGAACTAGCTTTCCCGGTTCGGTATTGGGAATAAGCGGCAGCACTGCTTGAGAAGCTTCCTCTATGGGAGGAAGTTCTTCAACTAACGGGGTTTCAACAGGAACTAGATCCACTTGTCTGGCAACGCTAACAAAGCAACTAATTGAAGTCCGGTTGAAAACCCAGGACTTATTTTTCATGAAACGCTTGCGGAGCAAGCGTTTCATGAAAAATAAATTGGGTTCTTATACGCGACTTTATATAACCTGGCCCATATCAGCTAGGTTAGTTGCACCCTAAAGGGTCGCTCCAGTTGATGCCAACTCCCTCAAGAAAGACATTTATACTGAATTTATCACTACACAGACTATTGAAACATCTAGTAGGGAAAATTTTAGCCCTCACCCTAAATCCCTCTCCCGGAGCGGGAGAGGGACTTTGAGAAGTAATAATTTTCTAGCTCCCCTTCTCCTCTCGTGGAAGAGGGGGTTGGGGGATGAGGGTGGCAAGATTAGTAAGTCGAGCGCTGGTGGGTAGGGTGACCATTCCCAGACACAATATCCTTAACTCGATTCCAAGCATCTTGAACAGCGTACTTCGCTTTTTCCCAACCTAATCCGCTATTGCCGTAATTACGCTCATACTCAGAGCGGATTTGAGGTTCAGCTTGCTCGTAAGTCATGCCTCGATTAAAGCTATAAAGCGCATAGCTGTTATATCCCATTCGGTAAGCTGGCGCATAGTAGTCATAATCATGTCTCGGATCAATATAGGGTCGAGACTGATAATTACTGCGCCAATAATCATCGTGCGTCCGATAATTTTGAATTGAATTTTCGGCTCGATTCCACGCATCCTGGGCTGCATATTTTGCTTTATCCCAAGCCAGACTGCTGTTATTACGCCGCTTTTCGTAGTCTTCTCGCAAGTAGGGTTCTGCTTTGGAGTAGTTCAGGCCGCGGCCGCTGTAATTCGAATAGCCTTCATAGCCTGTCCGGTATGCACTGGAATAGTCTTTGTCGTAGTCATAGTTTGACTCAACATAGGGACGAGACTGATAATTATTGCGCCAGTATTCGTCTTCAACAGTCGGATCAATTTGCTCAGCAACGCCTTTTCCAGCTAGACCACCTGCAATAGAACCGATAAACGCACCAGCAACCGCGCCAATGGGGCCACCAACAACTGCGCCAATAGCCGTACCAACGGCTCCAACACTCGCAGCACCTACTCCCGTACCAACCGGATGGGCACCATGTTGGCCTGTAATTGGATCAGGATTTGCGTCGGGATTGTGCTTGGTATTGTTGTGCTCATTCATAAAGTAAAATCCTTGTGAGTAGACTTCTGATTAGAACGGTATTTTGCTGTCTTATAGTTAATGCGATTGGTTAATGCGACTAGCTGGATACTGCTTAAACAAACATGTAGCGATCGCAAGTTACTAAACTGTGTCTAGACACTATCGAGCTTTTCCTATAAATACATCGGGTTTAAGACAGAAGCCGATCGGCTGATTTATCGGTCAACTGGTAGCCAAAAGAGGTATCATATGAAGCCTGATCAGAAACTTATGATTTATTGTTTGTGAAGCGTTTGTGCTGTAAGCGCTTCATAAACAATAAATTGAGTTCTTATATACAGGCTTGATATCAACACTGCAACGACATTGCTCCCTCAAAGATTGAGAGAAGAACTTGGAACGAGATGCAAGAATATTCAGTAGCTGTCTATCAACTAAAAATGAGATATATAGCACTTCTTGTGCTAATAAAGGGGGAGTTATTTTTTGGAAGCCGCGCTCCGCGCGGCTTCCAAAAAATAACTTGTACCTCAGTAGCTTAGGAAAGGCTATAGCGTTTTCCATGCTGGTGGAGTACAGAAATGTCTCTTCACCTCGGGCGAAGAGACATTCCTATGAGCCTAACTAGATTGAAAAATGCTGTATTCCCCATATTTAGGAATAAATCTCTCCTGAGCGGCTAGAGAGTTCAATAATTTTCTTCCAGGTTTTAATTCCGACAATTCCATCTGCTTCTAAGCCATTGCGTGCTTGAAATCGAGCTACAGCTTGTGCGGATTCAACCCCATAGACACCGTCTATAGGAGCGGTATAGTCTCCGGTTTGAGCCAGGAAGCGCTGTACATCTTCTGTTGATTCACCTGCAGCTCCAGGTGCTAGAGTCGGAACTGAATCTGTATTCATATATTCCTGTAGATAGCTACCACCAACTTCAGCACCGATTCCCTTTTTAGAAAGAGGAAAATCAACGACGACTGCCAAAATTGCCGCAATCTGAATCGCATGGATAATTAGCCGAGCCATCATTAACCTCGTCAATTTATCTGCAATGAAAAGAATAAAAAGGCGACCCATCATCAAGCCCCCTTGATTTAGGTCGCCACGTTTTACTTGAAGATTAAGCAGTGTAAGGAGCGAAAGACTCAACTAATCCAGTCAATTTCTCAATCAACTACGATTTAGAATTTTCCAGATCATTCTGACGCCCTCGTCATTCATTAACATAAGCAATAAATGTCAAAATTCCGGTAAGAGGTTTCATATTCGCCCAATTTAGTCAATTAAACGATTCTTTACTCACCTGTTGCACCCAACCCAGAAGAGGTTGTTTTACCACCGCAATGCGGCGGCAAAACAGCCTCTTCTGATGCTCAATGTGCAAGGCGCAACGTGCGAGTTTTATGCAGATTGGGCGAGGTTGCTACAGGCAGCTAATCCGCCTCAGCATTTCGATCTGCCGATTAACAGGCGTCAAGGTATGAGCCGCAATCATGCCGCTGGCTGCGACGGCAGGCAGGCCAATGCCAGGAAACGTTGAATCGCCGCAGCAGAGCAGTCCTGCAAGTTTGGTCTTTTGGCCAGGAAATAAGGCTTTCCCTGCCCAAATTGCTGGCCCATAGGAACCGCGATCGCGCCTGAGAAATCGCTCATGGGTCAGCGGTGTGCCCACCAGCGTCACCTGGCAGCGCTGCCGAATGTCGGGAATCACCTGTTCCAGAGCTTGCCACATAATAGCCGAGCGAGTTTGCTTTAGTTCCTGATAAGCTGCACTCTGCCGATCTAGCCCTTGCCAAGGCTCATAGGGTTCATTCCCAGGTGTGTAAACGTGAATCGTATGTTTACCAGCGGGTGCCAGCGACGGGTCAATCAGCGACGGAATCGAAATCAGCACCACGTTTTGCGGCGCATCAACGCCCTGCTGCCAGTCTTTCACGTAGATGTGGTGACAGGGCAAATCGGCGGGGATTCCTGTCGCATCAATACCCAAATGCAGATGCATAAAGCTGTGGCACTGGGGCATCGCTTGCCGCTGCTGTAGCGATCGCGGAATCTTACCGACTGGAATCAGCTTCAGCGTATCCCATGCAGAGGCATTGGAAATCACCGCAGTTTGAGCACGAATCCGCTTACCGTTCCGCAAGCGTACCCCCACCGCTCGCTGGTTCTGCACAAGAATTTCATCCACATGGCAGCTCAGCCATAGTTCTCCCCCGTCTCGCGTTAGGCCATGCACCAAGGCATTTACCAGTGCCTCGCTGCCGCCAATTGGATAGTCTAGCGCCACATTGGGACGATACCAATCGGCAAACATAAAGGCCATTTCCGCCGCGCTGGTGCCGTCCGCTGGCAGTCCCGACAGCAGAAAGCAGAGCAAGTCCAGCCAGTGCCGCACAAACGGGTCACGCACCACGCCATCTATAATCTGGCTGAATGGCCCCGTCAGTTTCATCACCTGCCCCAGATGCTTGAGTAGACTGGGCGCATAGCGTCCCGCTGTCTGAACTGCGCCAAAATCCAGCCGAATGGCTGCCGGAGGAATTGCGATCGCAGCTTCCTTGAACGGCTCCATCACCCGCTGAAGCTCACGCCATTCGGCTACGGCTTGGTTTCCCCGCAGTTGCTGCAAAACCTCACAAAACTGGTCAGCTCCTACAGACGTATTGAAGTGCCCCTCTGGAAGCCAACAGCCCCACGTATCATAGGTTTTGCACGGTAGCTCAACTGCGATCGCATCGAGCACCTGCTTGAGCGGATTTGGGGACGGAAAACTGGATAAGCCGGAATAAAGAGACGGGCCAGAGTCAAACTTGAAACCATTGCGCTCAAAGCCATGCGCGGCTCCACCTGCAATCGAGTGGCTTTCGCAGACAATTACCCGCAGGCCGTAATGAGCCAGCAGTGCCGCACAGCATAAGCCGCCAATGCCGCTGCCAATGATGACAACATCCGTTTCCCGATCCCAGCCGTTTTGCACGTCGTTTAGCCTAATTCAATCACCTTGAATTTAGCTCACATCTCGCACTAAAACCCAAGAGGTAATTTCGCCGCTGCGGCGTACTTGTTTAGCGCGACACTCTGCATAGATCCCCCTTAAATCCCCCTACAGCCCTTCAGGCATGGCTTCGCCTAGAAAAGGGGGAACTTTGAGTCAGAGTTGGAATAGCCCCCTTTTCAAGGGGGCGGCGACAGCGGGGGATCGTATAGCTGCGCTGAACATATACGCACGTTGCAGCGGCAAAATTAATTGGTAGTCTTGCAATCCGAGAATTTAGCTGGCACAGCAATCATAACTATCTACGCAGCATGAGCAGCTATCTGCTGTTCAAAAATTTGCTGCATTTTGGGATAATCACTGAAGTCAAACCCTTTTTGTTTAGCCAGATTGAGGGCTTGATCAACCTCCATCTGTTGCCGAATCGCAGTGTATAGCAGCGCGATCAGCCCCGATCGCAGGCCGCTTTTGCAGTGAATCAGGGCAGGCTTGGGCAATTCGTCGATTTGCTGGATCAGTTGATCCACCTGCTCATCACTGATGGCATCTGGCTTTACAGGAATATTCACGTATGTCAAACCTGCCGCTTCCGCCTGCTGCGCTTCATTATCGAGAAAGCCAGGTTCATTGTGCGATCGCAAATTCAGCACCGACTGAAATCCGACATCAGCGGCTTGCTGAAGCTCTGCGGCATCGGGCTGATTGTCTGCAACGGCAAGCTGGTCATTGATTGGCTTAACGTGTTTCATATTTGTTAGTGATTACGGCATTGAATGGGATTGCCACATCACCATGCATACCAAATGACAGATGCCCTGCAATCTAGCGGAGGTAGAATCTATCTTCTCCAGCAGCAATGCGTATTTACAGCGCTCAATTCAGTCAAGTGGCGTAGAAATTCCGCAGTCGGGCGAGGAATACTAGAAGCAGAGGTAGAAGTTCAAGTCAATCATCGTAGCCCGGTCTACCAAACTAGACCGGGCTATTTTTTCATTCCTGCGCTTCCAAACTCCGCGCCAATCCCTGTAGCGACCAGCCATTTTCAGGATAAATTGTTAGGTCTTGCCGATAGGCTTGTTCAGCTTCAGCCGGACGATTGGCCTGCAACAAAACTGCCGCCAGAGTTTGGCGGACGGGAACAGCCCAAAGTGCGGGTTCGGTGTAGCTCAACTGGTCTTCTAACGTAACTCCGGTTTGGAGATGCGCGATCGCACGTTCATAATCTCCAGATTGAGCAGCAATCTCGCCTGATAAGACTTCTACCGCGATGGACAGCAGATGAGTAGTTTTATTTAGATCCCAGATCGTAACGCCCTCCAGCTCGGGTGAAGCGGCGATAGCCTGTAGCGCAGCTAGCTCCTGTCGTGCCTCTGGTAATTGATTTTGAGCCGCAAAAGCTAGTCCTCTAGCAAAGTGCCATACACCTGCTGGATACAGGAGATCCGCATCTGGAGCAGGAGCGGTAAGAATATCGTCCCATTGCTCGAATCGAACCAGCGTATACAGCGGAATTGTGGAATAGTGCTGCAAGGCACCATAGCCCGGTTCTCGGATCAGCGTTTGATCGACCATGTGAGCCGTATGCTGAGCGGCATCCAGCGCCACTGCTTGCTCCCCGTCCATGATGGCGGCAAACCAGAGGAAATGGTGGTTGTGCGGCATGTAGGCCAGTGGATACAGTCCCTGAGCATAGCACTGGGTCACATAATCCTGATCTGCTTTTGTAGCCCGCTGATTCGATACGATAGCGTCATGATAGCGACCTACTCGAATATAGATATGGGACGGCATGTGAACCAGATGTCCGGCTCCCGGCACTAGATTACCCAAGCGATCCGCTGCGGCAACGCCAAGCTCTGGCCGTTCCTTTTCAACTGCATGGATATAGAGGTGCAGCGCGCCGGGATGATGTGGATAGCGATCCATGACGGATTCAAGTGTGTCCAGCAGCGTCACGGTTTGGGGTTTGGGTTCACCGCTTTCTGTCCAGTAGTCCCAGGGCATCGTATCCATCAGCGCTTCGGCGTAAAGCGTGGCGGCATCTGGATCATCCGGGTATTGCTGCGCCACTGCCGCCATTGCATCCGCATAGGCTTGGTCAAGTTCACTGCGATCGCGGTTTGGATCATCCGTGTACCGCTTGGCTAAAGCTTGAATATAGGCTTGCTCGCGATCGGTGGCGTAGGGACTCAGTGCGATCGCAGCTTGAACCGCTTGATAGGCCGTCGGCACATCACCTGCCTGCATGGCGGCATTAATATTGGGACCAAGCACGTAGGCCATCCCCCAGTGGCACATAGCACAGGTGGAGTCTAGTTCAGCAGCGGCTTTGAACGAGCGGAAGGCTTCGGCATGGTTAAATCCATAGGCCAAAATCAGTCCTTGATTGACATAGCGCTGAACCAGAGGATTAGAGGTAGAAATAGGAAACTGATGGTCGCCCAAATTATCAAATAGCGGAGCCTGCCGATCCGACATCGATGTTGGTTCAGCATTCGGCGTAACAGCCTCAGAGGCATGTACCTCAAACTGAAATAGGGCAGGGCTTGCCAGCGTCAGCAGCACTACCAACGTCGTGATCAATACGAACTTGAATCTGCGCGTCAAGTGCAGCCTGAAATGCATGATTAGCGTCTCCTTACAGAGGTGAATGAATGAAATAAAATTGATGTGTGGCCATACAGAGAAACGGTATGACTACATCGAAAGCGGCAAGCGCGACGAAGTATGTGCCCAGAGGACAGGTAGACAGGCTTGACAAATCGCTTCTACATGACGGTAATCGGTGCCGCAGCAGCCACCTAGAACATTCAATCGCTTCAACTTGCTGAGTAGTTCACGATACTGACTGCCCAGTTCGATGGGATTGCCGTCATCCAGAGAGTCTGACTCATCTAGTTCGGCATGGCTTTTAGTAGACGCATTCGCTCGCAGACCTTGAATCCGCTCTAGCCAGGGTTCTCCCTCGGTCAAGATTGCTGCAAAGTGAGTGGGATGGGCGCAGTTGATCATGTAGTAAGCCGGATAGCTATCCGTGGCTTGATCCACCTGCGCGATCGCAGATTGCAGGCTCTGACCCGTCGGCAACTGACCATCGGTTTCAACCGTGAAGGAAATCACCACGGGCATTTCGAGTGCCTGAGCAGCCCGAGCAATCCCGATCGCTTCCTCAACGTAGTTCATCGTAATGGCCGAAACCAAGTCAGCATTGGCTTCCCAGAAAATTTCAACTTGCGTTTGGTGATAGGCCGTAGCTTCTGGAATCGTCATGGCCATTGCCGGAACGTAGCCATCACCCCGAGGGCCAATACAGCCACTAATCACCATCGGACTCTGCTCTGTTTCAGACTGGTTGCGAATAACATGGAGCAGTTCAATGGCTTGATGATTCGCTTCTTCTAAGGTGTAGCTGGAGTAGCCGAGTTTGGTTCCCCAATCGGCATTGGCTCGCCAAGTCGCGCTTTCTAAAATCAGGCCAACTTTATAGGCTTTTGCCAGATCTACATAGGTGCGAAAATAGTTCTGTAACGCTTGATAGCCAGACTGACTTTTCAACAAGTCGAAGGCAGCAAACTCCGGTAAATCAAGCCCTTCATGAAAGATCAAGGTCGTTTCAAGACCACCATCAGCGATAAACAAATTATTAGAAAGCTGGGGCAAGGCGTTTCTATATTTAGACATGATGTGCTCCTAATTGGGGACTAATAGGATTAGTGAATGTTTCAGCAAATTGGGCTGCAACTTATAGCCTTTCCTAAGCTACTGAGGTACAAGTTATTTTTTGGAAGCCGCGCGGAGCGCGGCTTCCAAAAAATAACTCCCCCTTTATTAGCACAAGAAGTGCTATAGAGAGTATTTGAACAATGTTTAACTTTCCAAACATCCTTTTAGATGTTGTGATCAGAGGGGCAAGAGGAGTTAATTGGTAGCCACAAGTTAAAGAACTGGTATCACTTTGGCTGGCGAATCATCGGAAAAATTGAAGCAGATTGTCCTGCTTGAATGGTACCCATTACTTGAAATCCGTGGCGCTCATAGAAAGGAATATTCGCTGAATTTGAGGATTCTAAATAAGCAGGAATGCAGTTGCGATCGCACTGATCTAAAACAGGCTGTAATAGCGCCGAACCATAACCTTTACCTTGTTGGCTCGGCTCAACGCCAACAAACGGCAGATACCAGTGGGGCAGTTTGGGATGGTAGTGCTCAATTTGTTCAAACACTGCAAAGACATCAACCAGATCGGCTGGTGCAACGCTACGCTGTATCAAATCAATGACAGGCTGAGGATCGGGTTCAACTCCCGGTGGAATCCACAGCGCCGCACCGGAATAGTTCTCGCTATAGTAAACCGTGTGGCATTCAAACGCTTTCCCGCCAAATGCCTGCACAAACTGGGGAAAGTAGGTCAGATACTGATGCGGATCGGGAAACAGCCAGCGATTGGCCGGATCGGTGTTAAAGGCCAGAACGAGCGTTGAAATAACCCGTTCTCGTTCTGAGATCGCGGCAGTTGAGACTGGGCGCATTGTATGTGTGAGTGTCGATTTCATTAGCGTTTCACAATGGGGGCAAATCGGGACAAATCGGGACAAATCGGATGAACTACAGCAATTCACGAGTCATTCACTACAGTCATCTCATCCAGATCTGTTCCTAACTCTCACAATTGCGGAGGTATGCAAGAAGCGAGAGAATATAGGGATATCGTCACGCGCCAGCTCAGCTAAGATCTTTATGACAGTAGACAGATGTCGCTTCACTTCGCTCCTTGCTCTGGCGGTGACAACGTGCCTGGGAACCCTTAGCTGTACTCAAACCCCAACTCCCACCGCCACTGAAACAGTCCCTGACACCGCCCGACCCGAGGAACCCATCCAGCTCACTGTTTCCGCAGCAGCAAGTGTACAAAACGCCATGCAAGACGTGCAGGCAGCCTATCAGGCGGCAGAACCCGACGTTACTATCACCTACAACTTTGGATCATCCGGTTCTCTGGCTCAGCAGATTGCTCAGGGGGCACCAGTTGATATTTTTCTGTCTGCCTCAAAGCAGTGGATGGATAATCTAGAGGAACAGGAGCAGATTTTAGACGGCTCCCGTCAAGACCTGATGCTCAACACCCTGGTTCTCATTCGACCTCGGGACAAGACAGAGATTACCGACTTCAGCGATTTCGGCACAGACAAAGTCAGCAAGCTCGCTATGGGTGAGCCAGAAAGCGTTCCCGCTGGCCAATATGCTCAAGAAGTTCTAACCTCAATGAATATGTTTGAAGCTCTACAGCCCAAACTGGTGTTTGGCAAAGACGTGCGACAGGTTTTGTCCTACGTCGAAACGGGCAATGTGGATGCGGGCTTGGTCTATGCCACCGACGCCAAACTTTCAGAGCAGGTGCAGGTGGTCGCAACGGCTCCTGTCGATAGCCACTCTCCCATCGTTTATCCGATTGGAGTAGTCGCTGATAGTGAGAATGCTAAAGCAGCTCAGGACTTTGTTGATTTTCTCTCCAGTGATCCAGCCACAACGATTTTTGAAGCGTATGGATTTACGATGGCCGAGTAGAAAGACTTAAAAGACTCATCGAAAGTCTGGTTGAAAATCCATAATTTATCGTTTGTGCAACGTTTGCTGAGCGAACATTTTATAAACAACAAATTGGGTTCTCATACACAGACTTGACATCACATCTTGCACCAGTATCCAGCCGGATAATTGTGCCACCGTATCACGACGACAAGATAATCTTTTGGGATTCTCAGTTACAAGGTGCAAGATCGGACTGCCTACTGCTCCAACTCAAGTTTTGCTCATGTCTTTAGACCTGGCTCCCCTTTGGATTTCGCTGAAAACATCGTTTGTCGCTACGCTGCTAGCGGCTGTGATGGGCATTCTCGTTGCTCGCTGGATGCTGGGCTATCGGGGTCGAGCCAGGGGAGTCATTGATGGGGTTTTAACGCTGCCCCTAGTGCTGCCGCCAACTGTAGTGGGCTTTTTGCTGCTGCTGCTGTTGGGCAAAACTAGTCCTGTTGGCAGGCTGCTCGACCAGATAGGTCTCTCCATTATCTTTACCTGGACGGCGGCAGTGGTTGCAGCAACGGTAGTGGCGTTTCCGTTGATGTATAAGACCGTACTGGGCGCGTTTGAGCAGGTGGATCTCAATTTGCTGAGTTCTGCCCGCACACTGGGAGCCTCGGAAGGACGAATTTTTTGGCAGATTTTGCTGCCCTTGGCTTGGCCGGGAGTATTAGCAGGTACGGTACTGGCTTTTGCCCGCGCTTTGGGTGAATTTGGGGCAACGCTGATGATCGGCGGCAGTATTCCGGGTGTGACCCAGACCATTCCGATCGCCATTTTCTTTGCCGCAGAAGCAGGACGTATGGGTGTTGCTCTGGCTTGGGTCTTGCTGATGATCGCGGTTTCCCTGGTGGTGATTGCTGGAATTAACTACAGCAACCGCAGCCAGTCCCACAAAACCACAGCCGCCAATGCCTGGGTCAAGCGCGGCTTTAACTGGGTCTTTTTTGGGACATTGAGCGGCAATCAATTTGGTTTGCTACCAGTCGGATTGACACCACAAGATCGTTTTCCAGCCCCCCTATCTTCTCCGGCGCGAGCATTGAGACAGGGGAGCAAGGGGGCTTCATTTGTAGCCTCGATTTTGGGAACTGGCGTTACTCGTTCGGTGGCTATGGTAGCTCCTCGATCCGTACTGGAGTCGGTTCCGGCGGCTACTGGGTCATCTCGCACTCAAGCTGAACTGGTGGTGCGGATTGAGAGGCAGGTGCCGGGGTTTCGACTGAAGCTGGGATTTACAGCCAATCATGAGCCAATGGGGATACTAGGGGCATCCGGATCAGGAAAAAGTATGACTCTACGCTGTATTGCTGGGTTAGAAACACCTTCCCAGGGGCGGATTGTGCTGAATGGGCGAGTATTGTTTGACTCGGATCAGCGAATTAACGTACCGAGTCGCGATCGCAAAGTTGGCCTAGTCTTCCAGAACTATGCTCTCTTTCCCCATCTCACTGTGGCTCAAAATATTGCCTTTGGCATGGGAGATACGCCCAGATCACAGCGGACAGCAGCCGTGGTGAAGTATTTAGATGACATGGGGTTGAGCGGTTTGGGAGACCGTTATCCGCACCAGCTTTCTGGGGGACAGCAGCAGCGGGTGGCTCTGGCTCGTGCGATCGCAATTCAGCCCGACATTCTCTTATTAGATGAGCCGCTGTCCGCTCTGGATACCTACCTGCGTAGCCATATTGAAAAACTGCTGATTGAAGTCCTGTCTCAATACCGGGGGGTGACTCTGTTCATCACCCACAAACTAGAAGAAGCCTATCGAGTTTGCACCCAGTTGCTAGTGCTCTCGGAGGGCCAAATTCAGGCAGAAGGCAGCAGGGAAGCTATTTTTGAACGTCCGCCCACGCTCGAAGTTGCAAAAGTCACTGAGTGCAAAAACTTTTCCCGCGCCCGCCGCATCGATGATGACTACATCGAAGCCCTCGACTGGAACTGCTGCCTCCAGGTCGGCACTCCAATGGTATCCGCAACTGGCTATGTGGGGCTACGGGCACACCATATCCAGTTCCCACAGCCCCACCAGCCCTGCGATCGCAATTCGTTTCCCTGCTGGCTAGCAATGGTCAGCGAAACTCAGCACCGCGTCACCCTCTACCTCAAGCTCCATAGTGAACCTCAATCGCCCCAGGACTATCATCTTCAGGCCGAGGTTTATCGCGAAAAATGGGAACAGTTAAAAATAAAATCGTTCCCTTGGCAAGTTTACCTAGAACCCACGCGGTTAATCATGATGTGCTAACGCAAAAGGACTACTCAAACTACATACCCTCTGTCCATAGATAGATTTTCAATGCAAAAGTTTCAAGTGATAAAATTTCTTGAAAATAAAACACTTGACCCAATTTCTATGTATCGAATTTAACAATCTCCTTGCTTCAAATACTCCTCAGAACCACTGAGATCAGTAGTGCTATAGCAAATAAGTTTGGATGGTAATGTAGCATCCAAATCTAAACCAAATTCAATCCAAATCCATCGGAAGCATTCCGTTTTTGCCAACAGCCCTTATCTCCGATCCCCTTTTTCCAATTGTGGTGGGAGAGCAGGTTCAGTTCTTGCAAAGACCTTCCTCCATCGCGGTCTGCTGTGTATATCAACCGCTTCAGCGTCTCAAAATGCAAGGTGCCAGAAAGATATGAGCAAACCGACAAGTGACTACTCCAGACGCCTTTTTGTTCCTAGACATGCTGAATTGTATCAATTACTCATAGGCATCATGCCACTATGTAGCAGTCAAAACAATTACAGTCAAAGAGTTGAAAATCATCGTGCTTTTTTACTGATAAGCAACACAGAAAGGTTGTAGTTATTACACAAATTGCAATATGAACTTCTCATAAAGATGAAGAATTTCTCATGAATCGGCCGTGATGGGCGTGATAGCTTATCGACATAAATTAAGGAAGAAAATTGATTACTGAGACAACAAGCTGTCCATAATATATTCCTTGCATATTCTTAGTGTTCCCTTAACCTCTTCCTTCCAGTCTTACCAAGTTTCGAATTGTCTAAAACATTAGGTCTAGGGATGCGAGCTTTCTAGAAAAAATTGAAAATTGTGGTATTGAAAGATACTTTATTTCTACATGAGTACTATCAATACTTAGTGCTAATTCTTGGTGAGGCTATGCTGAACAAGGGGCTTAAATCCTTTGCTCTGTAAGGGTTTACTCTATTTGCCCTCAATTGTCTTCTCACATCTTGCACTAAAACCCAAAGAGCGATGTTGCCGCCGTAACGTGGCCACACATCACCTCTTTCGGTCTCAGCTTAGCATGATGCAGGCGACGATCCTTCATTGTGAAGCTGAGCTATCTAGACCTATCTACTGAGTTTGACCTTGCGTTATTGGCCTGTACACACATTCTCTATTCAGTTCTGATCTCATGAATTTTCAGCAGACCGACGTGTTATCAAAGCCAAAAATTTCAGTTGTCATTCCAGTTCACAATGGGGGGAACAGTTTCCGTCAGTGTCTTAATAGTCTTAAGCAATCGAGTCAGCAGCCTGATGAAATCATCGTTGTGGCTGATGGCGATATGGATGGCTCCTGGCAGGTCGCAGAATCCTTTGGAGCAAAAGTTTTCAGGTACCCTACTGCGGGTGGCCCAGCCCGAGCCAGAAACCGGGGGGCAAACGCGGCTCAAGGCGATATTGTGTTTTTCGTTGATGCTGATGTCACGATTCACAGAGATACAATCTCCCGTTTGGTAGATGTATTTCAACAAGAAAAAAACATTGCAGCCGTAATTGGCTCGTATGACGATGCACCGGGTGCTGACAATTTTCTATCTCAATACAAGAATTTATTTCATCACTACACTCATCAAATATCTTCTGACGTTGCCTCTACGTTTTGGGGTGCTTGTGGAGCCATTCGCCGCTCAGTTTTTCAGGCTGTTGGTGGTTTTGATGAAAGTTATCGTAAGCCTTGTGTAGAAGACATTGAGCTAGGCTATCGATTGAAGCAAGCAGGATATTCTATTCGCCTGTGTAAAGACATTCAGGTTAAACATTTAAAGCGCTGGACGCCGCTTTCTTTGTTGCGAGCAGAAATATTTTACCGAGCACTACCCTGGACAGAGCTGATTTTAAGCGATCGCACTTTCAACGCCGATTTGAACCTGAACCATACAAATCGCATCAGCGTCATTATTGCATTTACTCTAGTTGCTAGTTTAGTAACCAGTCTAGTCACCAGTTTAACGACCAGCGGATTAACATTTTGGCTCCTCGGAATTGCCGCAGCCCTAGTGCTCGGGCTATTGGCAATCAACTGGGATGTATATCGATTCTTTTATCGCCAGCGGGGGCTTTGGTTTGCTTTACGAGTGATTCCCTGGCACTGGTTTTATTTCCTCTACGGCGGGCTTGCCTTTGCATACGGCAGCTTGAGGCATTTCTCAAGCCAGTTGCACTTACCGCAACCACCCATGCCTTGGGGAGTTTGTAAGTCCAGATAGGTTATCTGACCGCCCGTTAAATACGGCAGTTGGGTGCACTTGATTCGCAACGTTCGAGATGTACGACGCAAGTATTTGGAGTTAATTGATATGAAATCTTTTCCCGTAGTCATCATCGGGGGTGGCCCTGCTGGACTCACTGCAAGTTATGAGTTGATGAAGCACGGCCAAAAATCAATCGTGCTTGAAAAGGCCGATAGAGTAGGCGGCATTTCTCGCACAGAAACCTATAAGGGCTATCGGTTTGACATTGGCGGACACCGCTTTTTTACCAAAGTTGGTGAAGTGCAAGCGGTTTGGAAAGAAATTTTGGGGGATGATTTCATCCAAACCCCTCGACTATCGCGGATTTATTACGACCACAAGTTTTATGACTATCCGCTATCGCTATTCAAAACCCTGAACAATCTAGGGCCAATCAGAAGCACTCTCATTCTGTTCAGCTACTTAAAAGCTAAATTGCATAAATATCGAAATCCAAATTTCGAAGCAGAAACGTTTGAAGAATGGGTCATCGACTGCTTTGGAGAGCGGCTTTATCGGATTTTCTTTAAGACTTATACGGAGAAAGTTTGGGGTATTCCCTGTAGTCAAATCCGAGCAGATTGGGCTGCTCAGCGTATTCAGAATATGTCGCTCAAGCAAGCTGTTATCAATGCGGCCTTTGGTAGTCAGAATGCTAAAAGCCTGATCAAAAAATTTGACTATCCCCGTCTTGGCCCTGGCATGATGTGGGAGCGCTGCCAAGATCTGCTGAATATGCATGGTTCACCTGTGCATCTCAATACCGAAGTCATTCGCGTGGAGCGGGAAGGAAAGCGAATTACCAAAGTAATTGCGAAGCAGGGTGACGAGATACTCGAACTGATAGGCGATCATTTTGTCAACTCCATGCCGATTGCATTGTTAGTCAATCGCCTCGACCCACTGCCACCGGAGGAGGTGTTAGCCGCAGCACAAGGACTTAAGTATCGCGACTTTTTAATTGTGTCGCTGATTGTTAATCGCGAGCATTTGTTTCCAGACAATTGGCTGTATATCCACAGTCCTGAATTTAAAGTGGGTCGCATTCAAAACTTCAAAAACTGGAGTCCAGAAATGGTACCCGATCCTCAAAAAACCTGCTTAGGCATGGAGTATTTCTGTAGCGAAGGAGATGAACTTTGGGAAATGCCTAATCAGCAACTGATTGATTTGGCTGCTCAGGAAGTTGTTCGTCTCGATTTAGGGGTGAAGCTGGGCGATGTGGAAGATGGTTGTGTGATTCGTCAACGCAAGGCATATCCTGTTTATGACGGTGAGTATCGCAAACATTTGCAGGTTCTAGAAGATTACATTAAAACTTTTGAAAATCTGCAAACGGTTGGACGCAACGGAATGCATCGCTATAACAACCAGGATCATTCGATGTTGACGGCGCTGCTAGCAGCTCGCAATATTGTTGGAGAGCAACACGATCTCTGGAATGTCAATGTCGAGCGTTCTTATCACGAGAACTTTACCGATCAGGAGTGGTCAAAGGTACGGCAAGGAGCATTACCGCAGGCTAATACCCAGCCGCTATCTCGTGCAGCCTAGTATCGCTGAGGGAAACGTCATGGCCAGTTCTGATCGCCCATTCATTTCAGTGATTATCCCCGTCTTCAATGATGGGGAGCGCTTACAGCTCTGTTTGACTGCTTTAGCCCAACAGACCTATGCGCGATCGCAGTTTGAAGTGATTGTCGTAGACAACGGCTCTGAGCCGATTGACCCGATTAAAGCGGCAGTCGAACCCTATGACAACATCATCCTCACGTTTGAGCCAACTCCCGGTTCCTATGCGGCTCGGAATCAAGGTCTTACCTTAGCTAGAGGTGAGGTGATTGCCTTCACTGACGCTGACTGCATTCCAGCTCCGGACTGGTTAGAGAAAGGACTACTTCGCTTACAGCAAACTCCAAACTGTGGACAGGTAGTTGGTAAAGTCCAACTTTTCTTTACCAATCCTCAAGCTCCTACGCCCGTAGAACTATATGAAAGCGTCACGGCATTTTCTCAAGTCAATTTACTCAAACAATTTCATGGAGGGGCAACCGCTAACGTTTTTACCTGGCGGCATGTAGTTGATGAGATAGGAAAGTTTGACACTCAACTGAGATCCGGGGGGGATATGGAATGGGGCTCTCGAATTTATAGCCGAGGTTATCAACAAGTTTATGCTGAGGAAGTCTTAGTGCAACATCCTGCGCGTGCCTCCTTTCGAGAGCTATATACTCGCACTCGTCGTATCACAGGAGGACATTATGATTTGCAGCTAAGGCGAGCCAACACCTTTTGGCAACGCCAGTATATTATCCTGAAAATTCTGTTTCAAAATCTCTCGCCTCCCATCTTTTTTACTATGAATACTTTTCTAGACATGCGTTTGCAGGGGATCGATCAAAAAGTCAAAGTCTCATTCCTAATGTTTGTAGTTCGTTATATCTCTGCTTGGGAAATAATTAGACTTAGATTTGGCGGAACATCTATTCGTACATAAAGATTATGCGAATCGCATTCTTAGTTAGTCACTTTCCGAAGTTATCGGAAACCTTTATTCTTAATCAGATAACGGGATTAATAGACCGAGGACATCATGTTGATATTTTTACCCAACAAATAGAAGATTGGTCTATCGTACATCCCGATGTAAATCACTATCGCTTGATAGAGCATACCTATCGTCTGCCCCAAATTCCCTCAAATCATTTGGTTCGGGCTATAAAAGGCATTGGACTAGTTTTGACACAACTTTATAAGCAACCAAAGTTAATCGCCCGTTCTTTGAATGTTTTTGCTTATGGAGAACAAGCTGCAGGGCTATGGCTCTTATACTCAGCCACAGCCTTGATGAACAAAGATCTTACCTATGACATTATTCATTGTCAGTTTGGCACCTTGGGCTATCAAGGGTTAGCACTCAAACGAATCATGAAGCCAACTCCCAAGCTAGTACTGATGTTTCGAGGTTTTGATATTAGCTGTCACGTTAGAAAAGGCGGCGATAAAACCTACCGAAAGCTTTTTAGAGACGTAGATTATTCTTTAGTTAATTGCGATTTTTTCCGTCAAAGAGTAATTGAGCTGGGTTGCGATCCTCAGAAACTAGCGGTTCATTTTTCAGGCCTGGATGTTAATAAATTTCAGTTTTGTCCATGTTCTCTGAAGTCAGGAGAATCTATCCGAATTGCCAGTACTGGAAGATTAGTTGAAAAAAAGGGTTTTGAGTATGCTATTAAAGCAATCGCCAAGCAAAAGAAAACCACTCCGGACTTGAGCTATCACATCATTGGTGATGGACCATTAAGATCTACATTAGAGCATTTAATTGATGAGCTTGACGCTAAATCCTATATTCACTTATTGGGTTGGAAAGACGAATCGAGTATTGTTCAAATATTAAGTAATTGTCATTTATTTATTGCCCCCAGTATTACTGCTTCTGACGGCAATCAAGACGCACCAATCAATGTTTTGAAAGAGGCTATGGCACTAGGATTACCCGTAATAAGTACTTTTCATGGAGGCATTCCAGAATTAGTGGAAGATGGTGTGTCAGGATTTCTGGTTCCTGAAAAAAATGTGGATTTGTTAGTTGAAAAGCTGAATTATTTGATCACTCATCCTGAATGCTGGCACGAAATGGGCAGGGCAGGGCGAACTTTTGTTGAACAGAACTTTGAACTCAATAATCTTAATGAAAAATTAGTGAAACACTATAGAGATTTAATTGGAGTTGGCAGTAGTGTTAGCTTATCTCAGGATACAGGTTCTCGTGCCACAAAAGTCACACTTTTATCTTCTGATTAAATCAGACTTTTCTATGACGTTTGAAATCTAAAAATTAGGAGTAGGCATGAACGAACCAGACATCACTATTGTAGTTGTTCCGAGGGAGCGTTTTAGTTATGCAGAAAAATCCCTGGAAAGTGTATATGCCCATACACAGATTCCTTTTAAGCTTGTATACGTAGATGGAAAAGCACCGTACAAGCTCAGAAAATATTTAGAAGAGAAAGCTCAAATCAAAGGCTTTGAGATAGTACATACCAATCAGTATTTATACCCTAATCAAGCTAGAAACATAGGACTTCAACAAGCTAATACTAAGTATGTTGTCTTTATTGACAATGATGTAGTGGTCACTCCTGGTTGGCTCAAAGCCTTGGTTAGCTGTGCTGAAGAAACGGGTGCGGCTGTGGTCGGCCCGCTCATGTGTCAACACGAACCGCTGCATGCCGAAGTCCATTTTGCGGGCGGAGAATCCCACATTTGGGTCGATAAAACTGGGCGGCGACGGCTGCGAGAGAAAATGTATAGCCAGGGCAAAACTGTGACTCAAATTCAGCCACAGCTAAAGCGCCAAGAGACGGAGCTGGCCGAGTTTCACTGCGTACTGGTGCGTCGCTCTATCTTTGAGCAAGTGGGGCTGCTAGACGAGCAAATGCTCAATACCAAGGAACATTTGGACTTCTGCATGACGGTACGAGAGGCGGGCGGCAGCGTATATTTTGAACCCAATTGCGTCGTAACCTACGTGCCTGGCCCACCCAGCCAGTGGAGCGACCTGCACTACTACATGCTGCGCTGGAGCGATGAGTGGACGCTCAAGAGCCTGGATCGCTTGCGGGATAAGTGGAATCTGGCTGAAGATGGCTACTTCAAAACCAAGTACAAAAAGCTGGGCTGGCGGCGTAAAGTCACGATTGTAGCGCCTGTGATTCTAAAGCTCACCTTTGGCCTTTACAGTCCCAAACTGGAACGGGTGTTGATGTGGTTTGATCATCGTCTGAATCGCTTACTCACGGCGCGTCACGCGCGCCAGCAACAGCACCACCAACTGGAGCATACCTCCTTGTCCAAATCGCCAACATCGATCTAGGTGGACTCGTGATGTGGACTGGCACACGCTTTCCTTATCTATCAACAGCGATACCGATTAACGGCAATCAACGCTAATTAATACTGACCAACGGCCAACTAATGAGGCTTTAACGAACATGGAACAGCCCACCTTTTCCATTATCATTCCTACCTATAACCGCCCACAGCAGTTGGCGACCTGTTTAGAGTCGCTGACTCAGCTAGACTATCCCCGCGATCGCATGGAAGTGCTGGTCGTGGATGATGGCAGTCAGCAGCCCCTAGACTCGGTGGTTGCGCCCTTTCAAGCTCAGCTCAACCTGAAGCTGATTCGACAGGCCAATGCTGGCCCTGCTGCGGCTCGCAATCACGCAGCCCGACTGGCTCAGGGCAAATATCTCGCCTTCACGGACGATGACTGCCGACCCGCCACCGACTGGCTCACGGCACTAGATGCCTGCTTTGCCAAGGAACCGGGGCATATTGTTGGGGGGCAAACGGTCAATGCCTTACCCGACAATCCCTATTCCACGACCAGCCAGAACATTATCAGCATGGGTTACGACCACTACAATGCCGTGCGGGATCAGGCGCGGTTCTTTGCGTCCAATAACATGGTGGTGCCTGCGGTGCAATTCCGAGAATTGGGCGGATTTGATGAAAGCTTTACGACCTCCGAGGATCGCGAATTGTGCGATCGCTGGATTCATCGCGGATATCGCATGACCTACGCGCCGGAAGTGGTGATTTATCACGCTCATCCCATGTCCTTGAAAAGCTTTTGGAGACAGCATTTCAGCTATGGACAAGGAGCATTTCGATTCCACAAAACGCGCGAAGAGAAAGGCTGGGGCCAGTTTCAAATTGAAGGCAACTACTATCTCAGTCTGCTGCGCTATCCGTTTGTAAATGGTCAAGGTAGCAAGGGCTTGGTTTTAACCGCTGTGCTATTTGTGTCGCAGGTTGCTAATGCGGCTGGCTTTTTCTGGGAAATGCTGCGGTATCAGCGTTCGGGGCCGGGTGATGCCGCACCAATCTGCGATCGCATTGACCAGCGCATCGACCAGCGCATTGAACCAAGCCATAAAACGGCCAGCGGCAGTTAGTTCGTGGGTTGGGTTGAGGTAACGAAACCCAACATCAGCAAGCGTTTCGTTGGGTTTCGCTATTGCCAACCCAACCTACAGCAGAGTTATATCAATTCTGTAATTTAGTACCATCAATGAGTCCAGTGCTGAGTGCTGAGGTGCAATTCGCCTCACTCCTTACTCGTCTCGCCTCACGCAACCGAGAGGTGATGTGTAGCCATAGTTAAGAGAAACGGTATTAGTTCATAGTTCGGTCGTAATCTCTATGCCTCCCGAAGTTGTTCACACCCCCGATAGTTTGCTGCGGCGTCCCCGCTATTTGCTGTGGACGATGTGGCGTGATCTGTTAGCCTCCCGTGAGCTGGCTTGGCGGCTGATGGTGCGTGACATCAGCGCCCAGTATCGGCAGGCGGTTTTGGGCATTGCCTGGGCATTTATTCCACCCATTGCAATGGCTCTGGGCTTTACGCTGGCGAAAGATGCCAATGTGTTTGCCGTGGGCGAGACGGATATTCCCTATCCGGCCTATGTAATGTTCAATACGGCTCTGTGGCAAACCTTTGTCGATGCTGCAACCGGGCCAGTGCAGGCCGTGATTTTGGCGAAGCCCATGCTGGCCAGGGTCAACTTTCCCCGTGAGGCGATCATTTTAGCCAAACTGGGGGAAGTCGGCTTCAATTTCGGCATCAAGCTGATTCTGATTGTCAGCCTGTTTGTCTATTTTCGAGTGCCCGTGAGCTGGACAGTCATCTTGACGCCAATCGCCCTGATTCATCTGATTTTGCTGGGTACGCTGGTGGGTGTTCTGCTGGCTCCAATTGGGGTGCTGTACCAGGATGTTTCCAAGAGCCTGAACATGATCATGGGGTTTTGGCTGTTTCTGACCCCGGTGATTTATCCCGTCCCGACCGAGGGACTGTTTGGGGCGCTAGTGGCCTGGAATCCCGTCACGCCGCTGTTAGTGACGCTGCGGGAGTTAGCGACTACAGGGGTGCTAACCCAGCCCGTTGCGTTTTGGATCGTCAGCGGTCTCACACTGGTAGGGCTTTTGCTGACTTGGGTGGGCTTTCGAATTGCGATGCCGTATGTGGTCGAGAGGGTAACGTCATAGATGCTGCTGAATACTCAACATCAATCTATTTCTGAACAGGTGCCGCCAGAGCCACCTGTCATCTCCGTTGAAGGGGTATCCAAAAAGTTCTGTCGCGATTTAAAACGATCGCTCTTTTATGGTGTGCAAGATATCGCGGCAGATCTGACCGGGGGACGACGCCATAGCGATCGGTTGCGATCGCAGGAATTTTGGGCGCTCCAGTCGATTAGTTTTCAGCTACATCGGGGACAGGCAGTAGGGCTAGTCGGCAGCAACGGCGCTGGCAAAAGTACCTTGCTGCGAATTATCAGCGGTTTGATCAAACCCGATACGGGTCAAGTGCGAATTCGGGGCCGTCTCGCGCCGCTGATTGCACTGGGGGCAGGCTTTAATCCGATTCTGACCGGACGGGAAAATATCTACGCCAACATGTCGATTCTGGGTTTGACAACCCGCCAGATCCAACAGCGCTTTCAAGATGTCGTTGAGTTTGCCGAGATTGAAGCGGCCATTGATGCTCCAGTGCAAACCTACAGCTCAGGTATGGCAGCCCGTTTGGGCTTCGCCTGCGCCATCTATACTGAACCCGATATTTTGCTGATTGACGAAGTTCTTGCGGTTGGGGATGCCCGCTTCAAAGCCAAATGCTACCGCCGTCTGTATGAACTCCAGCAGAAAGGCGTTGCATTTATCCTGGTGAACCACAATGCTCAGGCTATTTTGAACATTTGCGATACGGCCATTTATCTCTCTCAGGGTGCTTTAGTGACGCAGGGAGACGTGAACACGGTCGTCGATCAGTATGAGCATGACCTCTTCCTCAGCAGTGTTGAACGCTCTGAGAATCGCATGACCTTTCCGGCTAAACCTGCCGCAGCCAGCGCGGGCATTGACATTCGCGACCTCTTTTTCCGGGATGCTCAAGGTCAACCGACGCAAACCGTGCTGACGGGAGAAGCCATGAGCTTGTGCGTCAACTGCGAGGCCCACGGCAGCTACAGCGGAGTTGCCGTGGATATCCGAATTGCGAAGGTTGGCGGTGTCGAGAATGCAGGTTATGCCCTATCGTTGCGGGGGCAAAACGACGATGCCTTTTTCAACCTCTCTCCTGGCTCTTCTGAAATCCAACTCCAACTTCCTTATCTGGGTCTTGCTCCTGGTGTGTATACGGCGCAAATACGGGTCAGAAAAGATGCGGTTTACACCTTTGATGTCGTGGAATCGTTTCGATTCACTGTTACAGCTCACTGCAACATCCACAAATGTCAATTCTATCAGCCCCGATCATGGACATTAGTTCCTTCAACGGCGCCTTTATCGGCTAGTCAACCACGCAGTCAACCACACCTATAGCGTCAATTTCCGTATCTATGATCAACGATGAACATGCAGATAAATTTCACTCAAATTTGAAGGTAGCGCTGGATTTTAGTTATGCAAAATTCACTCAGGCTTTCGATTATTATTCCCAGCTATAACCGTCCTCATTTATTGACTCGGGCTGTTCAAAGTGCGCTCAATCAAACCATTGACGATTTTGAAGTCATCGTCGTAGATGACGGATCTCCAGTACCCATTGTTCTACCTACTCATCCACACCTAAGAATTATTCGACTGTCCGAGAATCGAGGGACTGCTGCAGCTCGAAATGCTGGAGCAAAAGCGGCTCAAGGTCGCTGGATAACCTATTTAGATGATGACGATCAACTACTACCAGAAATGGCTCAGCTATCCCTTGATGCACTCGAAAACGCTACGTTACCACCACCAGTTGCCGTTTTATCGGGGTTAGAGGTTGTCAACTCAACGGGGCAAATTGTTGAAACTCGAATTCCACCCACCTTGCCACGGGGATCGCATTTTTTCTTAGAAGAAATTGAGCCGGAACAGTCATTTATCTCGAAACAAACGCTAGTCGTTGAACGAGATGTTTTCTTAGGCATCGGTGGTTATGATGAAACATTTCAGTCACGGGTACACACAGAGCTTTTCCTACGACTCAATCCAATCTGCTCGATTTTGGGCATTCCAAACATTACCTATCGGCTAATGGCTCATGATGGCCCCCGTATTTCCCGTAATCCGAGCTTGCGTCAGATCAGTTTTAATCAGCTAGTGAAGAAGCATCGACAGGTATTCCTAAATCATCCCAAGATGTTCTCAGAGTTTGTATGTAAACACGCCAAAACATCTCATAAATTGAGCCAATCTGGAGCAGCGATCAAGAATTTAGCCTGGGCTTTTATGCTTCATCCTGGCCACATTTCTGGAAAAGTAAAAAACGCCATTCCAAGTTATTTCGGCAAAGCAATTAGAACAGTATTTTCTAAAGAAGAAAAATCAAATAATCTACAAAACTCGTAGGTCAGGCATCTTGCCTGACGAGGGACAGCCAAAATGGCTATCCTATGTTATTTGATTCCTGCTCCTAAGCCTGTTAAAAGTCAATCTTAGATTGGATGCCACCAGTACATAGCTAACTACAGCATTCCCAAACTACCGAGGTGCGATCGCACCTTATTAAAAAAGGGATTAAGCCCTTTGCCTGCACCGTACTAGACTGAAAAACGCCATAGCAACATCAATTATGGAGAAAGTGCAATGAATACCCCCACTAATCTTGAGCCTAAAGTAACCATCGTTCTCACCCAAAGGGAACGATTCAGCTATACTCGACAATCTCTTGAAAGTATCTATGAGCATACTGATATTCCTTTCAAGTTAGTATATGTAGATGCAGGTTCGCCTGAACATATTCGTCGCTATTTAGCTGCATCTGCTAGTGAAAAAAATTTTCAGGTGGTACGCTTAGAGCATTATCTATCACCTAATCAGGCGCGAAATGTTGGTCTGAGCCATGTCAAGACAAAGTATGTTGTTTTCATCGATAACGATGTGGTAGTAACGCCTCACTGGCTAGAACGTTTAGTCACCTGTGCTGAAGAAACGGATGCAGATGTAGTAGGGCCAACGGTTTGTATTAGTGAACCCATTCATACAATGATTCACAATCCTGGCGGTAGCATTGAGATTAAAGAGGATTGGGTTAACGGTGTTCAGACCCGACGCTTTCACCACAAATGTCACTTCAAACGAAATATTGCAGATGTTCAAGATCGACTCAAACGGGCAGAATGCGACTATGTTGAATTTCACTGCATGATGGTTCGAACAGACATGTTTGATAAAACTGGGTTACTCGATGAAAAGTTGCTGAGTACCCGTGAACATTTAGATTTTTGTATGCTAGTTTCTCAAGCAGGTGGACGTATTATTGCTGAGCGAGACGTCATAGTGACCTATGTTCCAGGGCCACCTTTAGAATGGTCTGATCTAGCTTTTTTTATGCTGCGCTGGAGCAATGCCTGGGATCTAGCTAGCCTAGAGCACTTTATTAAAAAATGGAATCTAGCAGAGGACGGTTACTTCCACAAGCGTTACGAAAGATTGGGCTTTCGTCGCCAAAAAGCTTATGTAAAACCTCTCGCTAAGCGGTTAGCATTTGGCAAACGAATTTCTATTGTGGAAAAAGGCTTGATTCGCATAGATCATCTCTTAAATCGTTTAGTTAGTAACCAATATACCCGCCGATATTCACAAGATATGTCATCTTCAACAGTAGAACGTCCCAGAGCTTTGACGAATGTTCAAAGTAGTCGTTAACGACGCTTCGATTTGTAGTTATATGCAATCCGTGTATACAGCATTTCTCAAGCTACCGAGGTACACTCATGGCTGATCAACAAGGGGCTTAAGCCCCTTACTTGCACCACATTAGATTGGGAAAATGCTATAAGAACTCCGTTCATTTTTGTGAAATGAACAATGAGTTTTTAACCGGATTTCATATTGATTAGGTTGGCATAAGTAAGCGCATCTAAAATCGGGGGTGCTCCTCCGGCACTCTTCGATTTTTAGGTTGTGATTTTATTTATATATTAGGTTGGCATTACCATTCAGCACATGAGCTCATGGACTTAATTAATAGTCGTACAAAACAAAAGTTTTTCTTTTTACTGGGTGTAGCTGCTATCTATACCGCTTTGGTAGCCTGGCTCGATTTTCTGCAAGGTCCTTTTTGGTGGGATGAAAAAACGTTTTGGGAAACTAGCTTAGGATTTAGCGATCAGCTCATTCCCTCTCTGGCAGATCTAAGCGACTATAAGGAGCTAAATACGCCATTGCCATTCGTAATTTTTGGCTCTTTAGAGTATCTTTTCAATCAGGGCATATTTGCTGGACGGCTTTTAAATCTTATCTTATCCATAGTCATCGTTTTCCTAATCGGTTGGCCTAATCGCAGCCGAGGGGGAAGAGCGATTTTATGCTTAATTGGGCTGTTTATGTGCCCTTACTACTTGTTTTTGAGCGGGCGGCTGTATACGGAAATGATAGCCTGCTTTTGGATGCTTCTGGGACTCATAACCTATGTCCGCGATCGCTACCTGCTGAGTAGCATTGCCTTCATCCTTGCGATCGCATCAAGACAGTACATGATTGCTTTTCCGGCTGCAATCATGAGCTATGAGTTTATTCTAGCTTTTAACCAATCACTACAAATACGCCAGTTTCGCCTACAGGATCACTGGAGATGGCTTGCTCCTCTACTTGCTGTCCTTTCCATTTTATTCTGGGTCTATTTGTTTCAAGGATTAGCCCCTCAATCTGGTTTGGAATATCGATCGGTACCGGATGTGCAGCAATCGCTTTGGAGTTTAACTCCCGGTGGCGCTATTAACTTTTTAGCCTTTGTTGGAGTTTATATTGTCATTCCAGAATTTATCTTATTTACTTTTCCAAAACAGTTCTTAAGTGCCAACAAAACCAATAAGCTCATGTTCTTGATCAGAAAGAGTATTTCGGTTCTGCAAATGCATTGGCCGCGACTGTTAGCGATCGCAGTTTTGCTGCTGCTATTTGTTTTGGTTTATCCTCCACTTCTATTTGGAGCTGGAAACCTAATTAAAATTACGAATCTTTTACCGAGTGACATTGCCAAAATAGCTTTACTGTATGGGCTATCCTATTTAGCTTGTGTTCGCTTCTCTCAGCCAAACTTAGTTACCTTGATGGTTTTATTTAATAGCCTAATCATGATGAAGGCATACCCTTGGGATCGATACGTTTTGCCTTTGGTCGTAGCATTTTGGTATCTCAATTCAATTCAATTTCAAGGAAATATTCCCTGGGCCAAACTTCCCAGATTTGGTATGCGGCTGACAAAACAGGATAACTGAACAGTACCGTTCCCTTA
>CBKWJC010000023.1:0-72739 GCA_966674685.1 uncultured bacterium | reverse complement strand
GGCCCGCATGTGTCGGGCCCGCTTGCCGGTCTCTTTTTTTTCCCCTCCCCTTTTGCACCACCCCCAGGAGGTTTTTTTTTCCCGCCCCGCTCCTTCCCCAAAACAACCTCTTCGGGTTCTCGAAATGCAAGGTGCAAGATGTGAGTTGCCCTTATTATTTAGTTATCGTGAGGGTACGGCATTCGTTGAAAGACCCGTCATTCAGCGTCCCCGTCCCAAAGCACAAGAGAGACATCAAAATGGATATTGCCCCAGACACTCCGGTTTACCAAGGCCAGTTCGGTGAGTTTACTATCACCGCTGAAGATCGACAGGAAGTGCGTATTTATCGAGGCGGTTTAGCTGTAGCCGCTCTTAGTTTTGCGATCGCAACTTTCCTCACCCTGCGGACTGACCTCAGCCCGTTTGTCCTGAATCTCATCACCGGACTCTACGCCATCTTCTGGATCGCTATGGGCGTCAGTTTAAAGTTTATTCATATTTACTTGAAGCCGCTGCACCGGACGCTGCAAGCGTTTTGGCTAATGGGTGGAATCGCCTCAGTTGCGATCTCATTTGCCTACCCCACACCATTGCCACTCACCGTTTACCAACACCCCCTCACCATCTTGGGCATCGGCTTTACCTTCGCTGCATTGACCGGAATTGCCTTCAAAGAAGCATTCTGCTTTAATCGGCTCGAAACCCGCTTTCTGACTCCGCTCATCCCGTTTTTGCTGTTAGGTCACATGTTTGGCTTTCTACCAACCCAGTGGAAATCTATTCTTCTGGGCGCATGGGCCACGCTGTTTTTAATTTTTGCCGCTCGTAAAGTTGTTCAAGAAATTCCACCTGACATTGGCGATAAAAGTGTCTTTGCCTATCTTCGAGGTGAAATCAAAGTTCCCGAACAGGAATTAGCCACTCAGTAAGCCCTAAATAATGGTTTCTACCTGAACGTTTCACTGTAGGGGCAGGTTTGGCGACTAACCTGGATTAAATCTTACAAGTGAGTGCTAAACCTGCCCCTTCCTAGGATTGCTGATTTTAAGTATGAATTGTGATGTGGGGGCGGTGTCCCCACATCACAATTCATACCCAGATTAAGCAACCACCCTATTAGGTCTTAGTAAGACATGGCAGGCGTTGCGCCATTGACTGCACTGGTCTCGCTCAAAATGCCGTCTTTCATTGCCATTGTCAGCATTAGATCGACAACTCGATTCGAGTAGCCCCACTCGTTGTCATACCAGGCAATTACCTTGAAGAAGTTACTGTTCAGTTCCATGCCAGCCTCGGCATCAAAAATGCTAGAGCGCGGATCGGTCACAAAGTCAGTAGACACAACAGGCTCGTCGGTATAACCTAAGATTCCCTTCAAGGAGGTTTCCGACGCTTGCTTCATCGCCTCACAGATCGCCTGATAGCTGGTGACCCGCTCAGTACGGAAGGTCAAGTCAACTACCGAAACGTCTGGAGTAGGCACACGCAGCGCCATCCCGGTGAGCTTACCCTTCAGCTCTGGCAGCACCAGCGTAACCGCTTTTGCGGCACCTGTAGACGCCGGAATAATATTTTGGCCAGCACCCCGACCACCGCGCATATCTTTTTTGCTGGGGCCATCGACAGTGGGCTGAGTCGCGGTTGATGCATGAACAGTCGTCATCAAGCCTTCAACCAAACCAAAGTTATCGTTAATCACCTTGGCGACTGGAGCTAAGCAGTTGGTCGTGCAGCTTGCGTTCGACACAATTTTGTCCGTTTCGGGATTAAATGTGTCGTGGTTAACGCCAACCAAGAAGGTGGGCACCCGTTCTGGATCTTTCGTGGGGGCCGAAATGACGACTCGCTTGGCACCTGCAGTGAGATGATTGGCCGCACCATCATAGGTAGTAAATAAACCTGTGGATTCCACAACGTAGTCGGTGCTGTATTCGCCCCACGGCAGTTCCGCTGGATTGCGAACGGCGACACAGGGAATAAATTTGCCGTTGACGACAATGCCATCGGTCTTGGCTTCGACAGTGCCATTGAAGCGCCCGTGCGTTGAATCGTATTTCAGCAGATAAGCCAAATTTTCGGGCGGCACTAAGTCATTGATGCCAACAAACTCAATATTGGGATTATGGATAGCGGCACGAAAGACGAGACGACCAATCCGGCCAAAACCATTGATACCAACTTTGATGGGAGCCATAAAATTACCTTCAGTTCCTGAATAATGCTGGACTCAAATTCGCAGCCCGCAATGCTGTGAACCGAACAACTGCAAATTTGATTTCTATTCAACTTCTGCCTAGCGTTATCAACACAAACCGATGCAAATCTCGAATCATACGGATTTGTGCCGACCACGGCACTCACGTCTTATATTGGCGACGAATTGTGGGGATCGCAGGATTAATTATGTTTTCTTTGGTTTGTGTCGAGCTATGTTAGGAAATCAGGATAACAAGCGAATCGACCCGTGCCGCTTGTTCTATGTGCAGCACGAGTCGATTCGGGATGAGCAATTTTTGTAAAATCAGACCTTACACATTGAAGCGGAACAGGAGAACGTCGCCTTCTTGGACAACGTATTCCTTGCCTTCACTGCGAACTAGCCCTTTATCTTTGGCCGCATTCATGGAGCCGTTTTCAACTAGGTCATTGTATGCAACGGTTTCCGCCCGGATGAATCCCCGCTCAAAGTCGGTATGAATCACGCCAGCGGCTTGGGGAGCCAACATGCCAGCCCGAATCGTCCAAGCCCGCGTTTCCTTGGGGCCAGTTGTGAAATAGGTGCGTAATCCCAGCAGCTCGTAGGTAGCGCGAATCAGCGACTTCAAGCCACCTTCTTCGACTCCCAAGGATTCTAGAAACTCACCGCGTTCTTCTTCCGGCAGTTCAATCAGTTCAGCTTCAACCTGAGCTGAGATGATCACCACTTCAGCATCTTCATTTGCCGCCAGTGCTCTAACTTTTTCCACGTACTCGTTACCCGTCGCCAAATCATCTTCAGACACATTGGCGGCGTAAATAATTGGTTTGCGGGTCAGCAGGCCCAGCGGTTTGATCAGTAATTCTTCTTCTTCGTTTAGCTCAACTAAACGAGCGGGTTGGCCTTCGTTGAGGACGGGCAGAATTTTTTCAATCGCTTCGACTTCGGCCTGAATATTTTTATCGGTGCGAGCCTGTTTGCGAGCGCGCTCAATTCGCTTTTCCAGTTGAGCCAAGTCAGACAAAGCCAATTCCAGCGTGATTACTTCGATGTCGCGAATAGGGTCAATTGAACCCGAAACGTGGATGATGTCGTCATTTTCAAAACAGCGGACGACGTGGACAATCGCATCTACTTCGCGGATGTTGGCCAAAAACTGGTTGCCGAGACCTTCGCCTTTGCTGGCACCTTTTACCAGGCCAGCGATATCGACGAACTCGACGCGGGCTGGAATAATCTCCGCCGATTCCGAAATTTTGGCTAGGACGTTCAGCCGCTCATCGGGAACAGCGACTACGCCGACATTTGGCTCAATTGTACAGAAGGGAAAATTGGCAGCTTGAGCCTTGGCATTGGCGACGAGCGCATTGAAAAGAGTAGATTTGCCAACGTTGGGCAGTCCGACGATTCCGGCTCTCAGCATGATGGATTCCGCAGATTTTTAACGGCACAGTAAAAGGCACAGTTTTACAGTATAGCGGAAGTGGTAGGGGGTGTTGGGGTGGATGAGTGGATGGGTAGGGGGGTGGATGGGTGGGGTGTTGGGGCAGGGGAGCGGGGGAGCTTTTGGGGTGGCGATTTAAGATTGGCGTTGGCGAATGCGGTGCAGATAGCGATAGATGCGGGGGGCGAGTAGATAGACAATGAAGAAGAGGTTGGCGGATTGTTCGAATATGGCGAAGGTTTGAGCGTGGTGGCGGTCGTCCCAATAGCTGACGGCACTTTGAAAGCGGGTCTGCCAATCCAACGGGAAGAAGATTAAGGGGCCATCGTCTACATGGGTCAGAATATCGACGCTGGTGTGCAGTAGGCAGGAGAGAAAGAACCAGAAGAACCAGCGCGATCGCGACCCGATATTGCGCCGCGATCGCCAAACAATGGCAATTCCCGTCAACAGAATCACGGGTGAATGCAAAAAATTGTGCAGCGTCATCCACACCGGATCGTGGAAATACAGCCTGTCGAACATGTGATTAAACGTATCCGCCGCGCTCCAGTCAAGAACGTATTGGTAGTAAACCATGCCGCCAATCGACAGCAGCCAGAGGGGAATATCCGGCGCAACTGATCCCAATAAGAACGCACTTTTGACGATCGGAACGCGAGGCAGCGTCTTGTCTAGCGCCGCAGTCATCAAAAAATGGGACGGAGTGTTCATAAGCCTGGATAGAGTGCTAATCCCGTTGTTTCCATGAAGCTATAGTCAGGTGATTGGAGCAGGGGGGCAGGGGAGCGGAGGAGCAGAGAGGGAGAAATGGGGCTTTATTTGAAGTTGCAGTTAGAGAATCGATATAAGCTAAATGGATTTAACATCTTCTTGCAACGTATTACCAACCGAATTTTAGCGATTACCATACACGCTAAGGTAAATACAAACGCAACTCCATCCGATTGCTCCCCCTCTCCCTTTCTCCCCTGCCCTAATACCCTACCCATCTACCCTTACACCCATCCACCCTTACTCCCTCACCCCATGTCTGACTCTGCCCCATCCAACACCCCGTCCATGCGCGATCGCAGTTTGGCCTTAATTGATGAAATCATTCAAATGACGCTGAAGGGCAACATTCGCTCGACGGCGCAGGTGAATCAACTGCTCCAGGCTGGTGTGCCGAAAGGCGGCGGTGAGATTTTTGACCGCTGTTTGGGGGATCGGTATGCGGCTCTCAACAAAGAGAAAGAAACCCAGACGGATGAGCTGAAATTAGCCAAGGTTGAGCGTAAGCTGCGGGCGCTGAAGACGATTCAGACGGAATGGGAAAAGTGGCAGGCGGAGAATGCGGCTAATACGCAGATTGATGACGCGACGGAGCGGATTCTGAATGCTGAGCCTACCGATCAGCTCATGGTGCTGGTGCAGGAACTCGATCCAAACCGCGATCGCAGTTTGACTCTGGGCCAGTGGCGCGAGCTGGCTAAGTCTCTGCAACAATCGGCTCAGGCTCTCCACCCCGAACTGCGCGAAGGCGTGGAAGCCTTAGCTGATGGCATTCAGCAGGGGTTGAAGTCTTGGCAGGAACTAGAAACCGATTTGGTCAGTTGGCTGTACGATCAGGCGCAGGGATCAATTGGATTTGAAGGTTCCCCTGGTCGATATGGGCCGTGGGCTACCTGGGAGCGGAAGGTGAGCCAAACTGTCCCCAAGCAGCTCTTTCGTACCCTTTCTTTAGAAGAATCAACCGTTGAATTTGCGACCAAACACGGTCTGTCAAATCAAGACTGGGTAGGCTTGATGATTACGCTGCGCTGTTTGCAGCAGGGACTGGTCAACTGGTTTGACAAGCTGGTGTATGACTCCAAGGTTGGCTCTAAACTGTCGATTTCGACCTACTTGGCCTTTGCGGTGCTGTGGTCGCAGTTGGCCAGTGGTTTTAGTCAGGCCGCAACGTTGAATGCCACCAGTCGCGATCGCATGATGCAGGCGTGCTTCCAAATGTCTCTACAAATTCTGCGGTCTTTTGCGCTGCGGGATTATTTTCCGCTGTACGGTGGTCTGTTTGCCTCGTTCTCAGGTCGCTATCTGCGCGATACGCTGGATTACTTGGATCAGCCGCTGAAGCAGGCGGAAGGGACGGCAGAGAAGGCACGAATTTTAACGCTATTGGGATCGTCGCAGCGGGCGCTCGGTCGCTACGATAACGCGATCCAGTTTCATGAACAGGCGCTGGAAATTGCTCAGAAAGCGGAGGATATGGCCTGCCAAATTGCCAATTTGAATCACCTCAGCCGCACCTATGTAGCGCAGCAGCAGTACGATCAAGCGGTCAGCTACAGCCAGCGCGCTTTGATTTTGGCACGGCAGGCAGGCGATCGGGCTGGAGAAGCCAATGCTTTAGCCAATCTCGGCTTCAGCGAAGTGTTTCGGATGCAGCAGCAGGGGAATGTCGATACCGACACCAGCGAAATGGCGATTCAGTATCTCCAGCAGGGCTTGAAGCTGGTAGAACGGCTGGGGGATCGGCAAAGTCAGGCGCTCTGTCTCAGCAGTTTAGGCATCGCGCAGGTGATGAATCAGCAACCGCAGGCTGCCATTCCTTATCTAGAAGGTGGCATTCAAGCCGCCCAGTTCGCAGGTGACCTGTACCTGCAAGCGACCAATATGGCTTATTTAGCCGAGGCGCAGTATCAGTTAGATCAGGCCGCATCTGCGATCGCAACTGGCAGTCTAGCCATGTATTTACTCGAACAAATGGCCTCGGAAGAATGGCGCTATCCCGCAAAAGTTCTCACCATTCTACGGGGGCAAATTGGCGATGAGGCATTTCAAAATCTGTTAACCGAACAGCGATCGCGAATCATCGCCGCCATCGGCATAGACGGCTATGACCATCTGCCGGAACTGCTGAAGCGCTATCAACAAAACGACGATTGATGATTAGCGAATGGCCAATATCCCGTAGGGGCGAATGGCCATTCGCCCCTACATTTAGATTAGGCGAAAGTTGCGATCGCTACAGTTGAACTTGGTCAACCGTCTCGATCTTGCCTTCGGTATCGACCTTCCAGATATCGTATGGGCCAACAACATCGCCATACTCATCGATATCAACAGCACCGCTAGCCCCCTGATAATCAATGTCATCGCCATTGCGAACCATCTCCAGAGCTTCGCAAACATCCGTTACAGGCGTACCCCCACTAGATACCTCCCGCAGTTGAGCTGCGATCGCTTCACCGTTATTTTCACCAGCCGCTTCTGCTGCCAGCATCAACAACACAGCCGCATCCCAGGTGTGAGGTACGAATGCACCCGGAGCAGAGCCATTTTTCTCTTGCCACAGCGCCGTAAAATCAGACAAACCTTCACCCCCTGCACCAGGCACAGTACCAAGTGCATCCGACAAAATAAAGCCACCGTCAGAGGTCTTGCCGACATCCTCAGGGAAGGTCTCAGTTTGTACACCATCAGTCAGCAGAATCTGTACACCATCGGTTAAACCTTGCTCATACGCAGACCGCAGCAGCAATGAGCCAGTTTCAGCATAGAGCACACCCAGTACAGCATCCGGCTTACTGCCAAATGCTGCTGCTGCTTCAGATTCAAATGTAGTCGCCTTGGGATCATAGCGAACAGGATTATCTTTATTGACAACCGTGCCGCCCCGCTCTTCAAATGCAGTGATAAACGCTTGTTCGAAACCAACACCGTAGTCGTTATTGATTACAGCAGTTGCCACATTGGTAAATCCTTCATTGATGGCCAACTCAGCCAGCGCTTCAGCCTGATAAGTATCCGGAGGAGCTGTCCGCGCCCAGTATCCCTCAAATGCGCCTTCCCTAGCCTGCTCAGTAAAGACAGGGCTGGTACTCCCCGGAGACACCATTGGAATCTTGTTACGGACAGCGACGTCTACCGCAGCACTGGAAACGCTACTTGCAAATGAACCCACAACGGCATGAACCTGATCAGCCTCAACCAATTTGCTCATGGCGTTAGCCCCAGCCGTCGGATCGGTTTGGTCGTCTTCAATCACCAGTGTGACATCTGCGCCATTAATACCGCCACAGGCATTTACAGTATCTACAGCCAGCGGAATCGCGTCTAGCATGGGCTGACCGATGGATGATAAGTCACCCGTTGCGGGCAACAGTGCTCCCAATTTAAGACCATCACCACTAGCCGCTGCGGTTTCTTCAGTTGCTTCTGTTTCAGTGCCCTCAGTTGCAGTGCCTGTATCAGACGGAGCCTGACAAGCTGCTGCAAACATCCCGCCAGCTAAAGCTGCTACGGTTACGGTTGCGATGGAACGCAGCTTAAGAGTTCCTGCCAGATTAGAAAAGGACTTCTTCATGATTGGATCAAACTCCTCAATGTAAGTGGATTGGCATAAATAAACGCATTTAAAGCTGGGGATCACCTCTGCCGGGCGCTCCCCGGTTTTTTAGATATGCATTTATTTATATGCAGCTACTTAGTGCCACGAAAGTTAATCTATCTCATTGAAATTGAGGTGTAACCGTGTGACTGTATTCAAATGTGCTTTGTGAAAAATTCATCCAGATTTGTTCTCTGCATGACTGTAGCCTAAATCACCCAATACAGTTGCATGTTTATTGAGGAGTTGCAACAAAATAATAATTTTTCGTCGTCAAACGTTATTTGATTCAACAGCCGTTCACTTGTGATGTTTTTCCTACTTCCGACTCTTTCCCTAGCTCAGCCTCCTGCTGTAATGAAAACAGCACAACCCGAACCTGTCCCAGAGGTTTATATCCAACCTCAGCAGGTTCGACCGCTACCGGGATCGCTAGATGATACGCCTGTTTTCAACAGCAATAGCCCTGAACTGGTGCAAACTCCTGGCATTTTATTGTCTACTTTTCCGCCAGACGGCATGGCTGCCCCCTCGGCTCACTTAAATTTTCCATTCACCGGACGCTTTGACATTTTTGCCCATCATGTGGCGAAAGCTCCGACCCCTGACGATCTGCGATCGCTTTATCTCGGTGTCCTTGTTCACAATCCTGGTACGCAGCCTGTCACGTTAAACATCCTGGCTGCGGCTAGCTATTTGAGTCAGCCCGATGCTCCATTCATCGACTTGCCCAGTCAGGTGAATAATCCAGACGGCTCTGTTTATGCAGGCCCAGGTAGTCGCGTCATGAGCGATGTTCTCAGAGATCGCCGCCAAGCAGATTTTCCCGCCCAGATTGTTATTCCTCCTGGCGAAAGCCGCATGGTGCTCAATGAACCAATTCCTGTACGCGAACTCGATCCGCCGCTGAATGGTCGCTCAACCCTGTTACAAGTTCGCAGTAGCGGCCCTGTTTATGTTGCTAGTCTGGCGCAGTATGCACCGCTTGCGGCCACAGATTCAGCAGACTTAGATGAATCCCAAGGTCAGTCCCAAGGTCATGCTGAAACGCTGATTGAAGATGAGACAACTAAAAACAGTCGATATTGGCCAGATGACGAAGGTGATGAAGGTGATGAAGGTGATGAAGGTGATGAGCGCGATCGCAATTCTGAACGCGATTCTGATGATCCTGATCCAGATTCTGATGAAGATCCAGAGGTAGTAGACGAACGGGCACCGACCTTGGCGGAATGGGAAGCGTTACTTACTCAATCTGGTTTGGCTGGCCCCCGCGATCGCACTCCCACTCCACCCAATCAACAGGGACAGATCATCTACGGTCGCGTTGCGGGTGTCTCGCAAGGTGCCCAGTGGAATGCCTTCTTAGCAGACCTGCCCAGCGGCAGAAGTCTCAGAATTCCCAATCCTGGTGAATCCTATTCCTACGGCATTAGCCTGCTGCGGGGCGGCGAACTGGGTACGAACCAAAACCAGAGCGCTCCCATACTAGTCCGGTATGCCGATACGGCGTATGAGCATCACGGCAACTACGGCGTAGAGTACAGCCTTAACCTACCGCTGCATAATCCAACCGCTCAACCTCAAACCGTTGAGATTTTCTGGCAAACGCCGCTGAAGGAATCTGAGCTATCGACCCCAGGCTTGCAGTTTTACCAGGAACCGCCCCCACAAACCTTCTTTCGCGGCACCGTTAGCGTCCGCTACACCGATGCTCAGGGCAATCCCCAAACCGATTACATGCACCTGGTTCAACAGCGGGGCGAATCTAGATCAAGGCTGCTCAAGCTCAAGCTACAGCCAGAAACGTTTACCTCTGTTCAAGTGAACTTACTCTATCCACCCGATGCGACTCCGCCCCAGGTTCTGACCCTTTCAACGCGTCAGTAGTCTAGCCAACCGTATCGCTGTATCCATTTCCAAGCCGAACTGGCAACGGCAAACGCGATCGCACATCGTGTGAATTTAACTCAATCAAGCTCCAAAAAGCGTTCTCATAAACGAGAACGCTTTTTTAGTACACCACTCCAGTCAATACAGCCTCAGCACTTAAAGAAGTGAGGCGAGAGGAGTAAAGCGTGAGGCCTATTCCAGCCACTCAGCACTCAAAACTCAAAACTCCCCCTACCAGGTTATGAATGTTTGTTTCGTAGGGAAACGGGGCATGATCAAACTGAGGCACGTATAGCCCACCCCATACTAAATCTCATACAAAATCCGCTTATAAAAACTAGTTTTGTTTGGGTGAAAGTTAGACCTGATTTGACCGTCACCCAAAATAATTCGGCTTCTTTCTAGTCGGATTCAGTAGCACTTAGTCTTGAAAGCGGACAAGCAGTCATACGTAACAAAGGACACTAAGCATGACACAGGCAAAATGCGCCCTGATCACGGGTATTACAGGACAAGACGGCTCTTATTTGGCCGAATTGCTGTTGCAGAAAGGATACGAGGTGCATGGCATTATTCGACGAACATCGACATTTAATACCGATCGCTTAGATCATATTTATGTTGATCCTCATAACGAAAATGCCCGTCTGTTCTTACACTATGGAGATTTGACCGACGGTACAACCCTGCGGCGCATTCTAGAAGAAGTCAAACCAGTTGAGATTTACAATTTGGGAGCGCAGTCCCATGTGCGCGTCAGCTTTGACTCGCCAGAGTACACCGTCGATACCGTAGGGATGGGGACGCTACGTTTACTAGAAGCCATTCGCGACTATCAGCACCGCACAGGGATCGAAGTTCGCTTTTATCAGGCCGGATCGTCTGAAATGTTTGGCAAAGTTCAGGATGTTCCCCAAAAAGAAACAACGCCGTTCTACCCTCGCAGTCCCTACGCCTGCGCCAAGGTTTATGCCCACTGGCAAACCGTGAACTATCGTGAATCCTATGACCTGTTTGCCTGCAATGGCATTTTGTTCAACCACGAATCACCCCGACGCGGCGAAACCTTTGTCACCCGCAAGATTACCCGTGCCGTGGCGCGAATTGTAGCTGGCAAGCAGAACAAACTCTATATGGGCAACCTGGATGCCAAACGGGACTGGGGATATGCCAAGGATTACGTTCGCGCCATGTGGCTGATGCTGCAACAGGATGTCGCCGATGATTATGTTGTCGCCACAGGTGAAACCCATTCTGTTCGGGAATTTTTAGAGGCGGCCTTCGGCTACGTCAACTTGGACTGGGAGCAATATGTTGAGTTTGATCAACGATATCTGCGTCCGGCAGAAGTTGATCTGCTAATTGGCGATCCGGCCAAGGCCAAAGCTAAGCTTGGCTGGGAGCCCAGCGTCACGTTTGAAGGACTGGTCAAGCTGATGGTTGAAGCCGATCTCCATGCCCTTGGTATTGGCGACTCTACTCAGGGCGAAGATACTGTTAATCCACTGGATATGGCGACCATCCGCCAAAGCCTGGGTTCTCTGATTTCATAATCATTTGTGAATGAACCCTCGCTAGCATTTATAAAAATCGCTGAAAATTTCTAAATACCTTAGGTGGATATTCATGACCATCTTGCCCCTAGCCGGGAAACGTATCCTCGTCACTGGTGGTGCAGGCTTTTTGGGTCAACAAGTTGTTGATCAGCTTTGCCAATTCGGTGCTGACTTGGAGAAGATCACTATTCCGCGATCGCACAATACCGATCTGCGATCGCTGGAAAACTGCCAACGAGCCGTCGATCAACAAGATATTGTGGTTCACCTTGCTGCTCATGTTGGCGGCATTGGCCTCAACCGCGAAAAACCAGCCGAACTGTTTTATGACAATTTGATGATGGGTACCCAGCTCATCCACGCTGCCTACGAAGCAGGTGTCGAAAAATTTGTCTGTGTCGGTACCATCTGCGCCTATCCCAAGTTCACTCCTGTCCCCTTCAAAGAGGACGACCTCTGGAACGGCTACCCTGAAGAAACGAACGCACCCTACGGTATTGCTAAAAAAGCACTTCTCGTTCAACTCGAAGCCTATCGCCAGCAGTATAGTTTCAACGGCATCTATCTACTGCCCGTAAATCTCTATGGCCCCAACGACAACTTTGATCCCGACAGTTCTCACGTCATTCCAGCGTTAATTCATAAAGTTCACCAAGCTCAACAGCGAGGCGAAAAGCAGATTTCTGTTTGGGGCGATGGTAGCCCAACTCGCGAATTTTTATATTCTGAAGACGCGGCTCGCGGGATCGTCATGGCAACCCAAATCTACAATGCCGCTGATCCCGTGAATTTGGGCACAGGGGAAGAAATCTCCATTCGTGATCTCGCTAACTTGATCTGTGAACTAATGGATTTTGACGGTGAATTGGTTTGGCAGACAGACAAGCCCAATGGTCAACCCCGTCGCTGTCTAGATACTGAACGCGCAAAGCAAACGTTTGGGTTCGCGGCTCAAGTTGATTTTCGAGCAGGATTGAGGCGCACAATCGATTGGTATCGGCAGCACAGACCGTCTACCGCCTAGCGTTTCTCACAATTTCTTAGGACTTAACGAGAGTTAGATCGGCTACAACATAGATAAACGCATCTAAAAACCGGAGGAGCACTCCTCCAGGGCGTTCCTCCGGTTTTTCAGGTTAGACATTTATTTATACGCAGCTACTTATCATGCTGAACTTAAATGTGTCCAAGCAAATGTATTCAATTAGTACAGTACTTTTCCTCACGTACCTGCCTCGTAATTTGAGTACAGAAAGCAGCTCTTTGATTTTTCTTTAACAAAAGATCAGCGGTGCTTTTTTCTCCTAGTCTCAGATTTTTTCTTGATCAGGATTTAAAAACTTCAAATTTTCATTTTGTCAGCTTATCAGTTGTTATTGGGCAGCACTGTGGGCACCTCAGCCAGCTTGCTAAGTCATCAAATGATTACATTGGCTCAAATTAGATCATGGCTAAGCTTTACCTAATTCGGTTCAATGACAGTCTGATCCAATGAACTATTGGATCAGGACGATTGCAGTAGCCAATGACTAGAATGTTTGTTCTTGACTTCTTATGAGGTAGGACTCGGTGTTACCTGAAATTGTCGATGAGGCCAAAATCCATTCGTTCAAATTTTGGTTTAGCGATCGCATCCAAGAGGGAATGAATTATCGAGGAGAATTATTTTATCGACTGCACACGGCTGATGCATCTGAGCGAGCTAAGATTTTTCAAACTGCCTGTCGTCTCAGTCAGCGTGGAGCTTCGCTCGTGCTAACCCTATCGGATGAACAGTGTAGTCTATGGGGAAGTCTCCGCAGTCAAAGCGTTGCGGCTCTTGCCCTAGACAGTCTCACAGCCTCGTCCGAACCTCACCTAGCCTCTTGGATAGACGCTATTTCAACCGAAGACACATAAATCAAATTGAAAGACCCTGGCAATTTCAATTAGAAATTGTGATTTACGCCTAGAATTTTCTGGATTTAGACTTAGTAAATGAGCTAGATAGCGTATCCCCTTCCGCAATTCACTCGATTTCTGGGCGTTTGCCGGATAGGTGATCTAAGCTAGAGTAACATTGACATATTTTCTAAAATCAGGATTGGCAGGTTCAAGCGCATTTGTGCCTAGGTGTCTGTGTCTATCAGCAGTAGCCACAGCCATCAGTTACAAATCTAGAAGGAGCAATTCCAAGTAGCCAACGGAGCAGCCAGCAGACCCACTAAATTAAATTAATTTAATGTGTGGATTGCTTTTGCCCTTGGCCCTCTCTGATGTCAAATTTACTGGCAATTTAGAGATACTACGCCTAGTTGGTCAACGAGCTCAGAAATAAGCAAATAGCAGATCACCGCCATTTGGGTATTTCTGTTAGTAGTGACCCTAGCGTGCTCTCAGTTAAGATTGTCTCTGTCAGAGGTGTGAACTCTGTCATTAAGCCGGAAATGCTTCAGCAATGCTGAATTAGCAAACTTCTAACTTATGGCATGCAACTTTTGTCAGAGAGGCTACAATCGGAAAGACCCTGTCAATTTCAGTAGGCAGCTTAATTCTTTACTGCTCAGAATATAGGAATATATTGCCAAGCAGCTCATTAAGATAGGCCACTCTGATAACTGACCCAAGCAAATTTTGTTTGGATTCGATGGCGCGACAATTTAAGCTGCACTGACTCAATTTCAGCTTGAATTGTTGCCAATATAATTATTCCAGTTCATCTGGAACCCGTAATGACTGAAGGAGCATGAGGAACGCGGCATGACCCAGGCCAAAGAAGTACTCGAAACCATCGCAAAGCCTCAAAACGAACTCGAAGTTTTATTGGATGATGGTAGCGATAGTGGCGAACAGCCTCAACTTGAGGATGGTAAGGGTTCGAAAGGACGTGCAACTCGACGTCGGACTCAAACGAAAAAGAAGCACTATACCGAAGATTCAATTCGCCTATATCTGCAAGAGATTGGCCGAATTCGACTTCTAAGAGCGGACGAAGAGATTGAACTTGCACGTAAAATTGCAGACTTGCTTGAGCTGGAACGCATTCGGGAACAGCTCATGGAAGACTTGGATCGAGAACCAAACGATGCAGAGTGGGCTGAAGCTGTTGACATGCCGCTCCATGATTTCCGCCGCCGCTTATACATTGGGCGTCGAGCCAAGGACAAGATGGTGCAGTCCAACCTTCGTCTGGTGGTTTCGATTGCAAAGAAGTACATGAATCGTGGCCTGTCTTTCCAGGATTTGATTCAGGAAGGTAGTCTAGGCTTGATTCGGGCGGCTGAGAAGTTTGACCATGAAAAGGGCTATAAGTTCTCAACCTACGCGACGTGGTGGATTCGTCAGGCGATTACCCGTGCGATCGCAGATCAATCTCGTACCATCCGTCTGCCAGTCCACCTGTACGAAACCATTTCTCGGATCAAGAAAACGACCAAACTGCTCTCTCAGGAACTCGGGCGTAAGCCAACTGAGGAAGAAATTGCTGACCGGATGGAAATGACCATTGAAAAACTCCGGTTCATCGCCAAATCAGCACAACTGCCTATCTCGCTCGAAACTCCCATTGGTAAAGAGGAAGATTCTCGTCTAGGCGACTTCATCGAATCCGATGGCGAAACACCCGAAGATCAGGTATCCAAGAGTCTACTTCGAGAAGATTTGGAAGGCGTCCTAGGTACGCTTAGCCCTCGTGAGCGTGATGTGCTGCGTTTGCGATATGGTTTAGATGATGGCCGCATGAAGACCCTGGAAGAAATTGGCCAGATCTTCAATGTAACCCGCGAGCGAATTCGTCAAATTGAAGCCAAGGCACTACGGAAGCTGCGTCATCCCAATCGCAACAGTGTATTAAAAGAATACATCCGCTAAGGCTGCGAGTACTATCGTCAGCTACGCGATTTTCAGAAGGGTTTGACTCCGGTCAAGCCCTTTTATTTTTTAACGCAACTTTTTACAACACTTTGCACAACAGTAAGTAGCCACATTAGTGCTTACGGCAAATGCCCCAGTTTGGGTAAGGTGCTTTGCCGAAATCTCCTCGGTATGGATTGATATCTCTATCAGAACGGATTCAAGAGTTCATCAAACCGCTACTGAATCCATTCTTAATTAATTGATTCCCCCCTATCGATTCACATACTGTAAGGAGTTTCTGATGCAAACGAATATCAATATTCAACGTCCCACTGTAAAGCGCGGCTCTCAAGGTGCAGTTGTACAAGACTTGCAATACCTACTGAATCAGCGTGGCCCCATCCAACTTCAAATCGATGGTGTTTTTGGCCCTCAAACTGAATTCGCAGTTAAAGTGATGCAATATCGTCTGTTCTTGGCAGAAGATGGCATTGTCGGCCCCAAAACGTGGAAGGCACTAGATGCGGGTTACCCAATTGATGTGCCAGTTCTGCGTCGTGACAGCCGTAATGAATACGTCGAGCGCCTACAGCGAGTATTTTCTGGCTTCGACAATCTCATTGATTCTCGGTATCATGCTGGCCCGATTGATGGCATCTTTGGGCCCAAAACGGAAGCCGCTGTTAAGGTCTTCCAAAGCGAGTATCATTTAGTTGCAGACGGTATTGTTGGCCCTCGAACTTGGATGGCGCTGTATAGCCTCTCCAGCCAAGTCAGCCACGCAACGCTGTAATTTTCTCGACAAATTTGTTGCTTTTTGATGATTAAAGTAGGGGCGAATGACCATTCGTCCCTACTTTGCTGTTGTTAGTAAAGGCACTAAATGCTAGTTCTCTACAAGCGGATGTTGGAAATACTACTGCGAGGATTCATCGTGCGGCTGTCGCGAATTTTCTCGTAGCACTCGCGTTCGATATCACTTAGATCCTTCGGTGGCACAATTTGTACTCGCACAAGCTGATCGCCACGTCCACCTTTGCGGTTCGGCCAGCCTTTGCCCCGCAAACGGAGCGACTGTCCTGATCGAATGCCTGCCGGAATCGTCATGGTGACAGAACCATCCGGTGTAGGTACATCAATCGAACCGCCTAGTGCTGCTTCATCTGGTGCGATCGGAACTTCGCAGGTCAAATTATCGCCGTCTAATTTGAAAAACGTATGGGGCTGAAGTTGCACATTGAGATACAGATCTCCCCGCTTCTTGGCTCCCATCGGATCGGCGATGCCTTTGCCTCGCACTCGGATGCGACTGCCGTTTCTCGCTCCTGCCGGAATCCTGACATCTATCATCTCTGTACCCAGGTTGAGTCGCTTCTGGGCACCGTGAAATGCTTCGCTAAAGGTAAGAGAAATTGACGCTTCTTGGTCTAAATTTGCGCCAGTAGTCGCTGCTCCGCGCCCGCCAAACCCTGTCGCAAAATCATCAAAGCCGCTGAAACCGCCTGTACCCCGTGGCGAGCCATAGCTGTAGGTGCGACTGCGGCTGCCTGTTGCGCCTGTGGAGAAGCGCCCGAGCAGCTCGTTGATAAATTCGTCGAAACTACCGTAGTTGCTAAAGTCAAAACCACCAACGCCGCCTGGTGCGCCACCTGCCCAGCCGCCAGCTTGACCAGCTTGTTTCCAATACTGACCAAACTGGTCATATTTTTGTCGCTTATCGGGATCAGACAGCACTTCATAAGCTTCATTGACTTCCTTAAAGCGAGCCTCTGCGGCTTTGTCGCCAGGATTCAAGTCAGGATGATATTGGCGGGCCGATTTACGATAGGCGCGCTTAATTTCGTCAGCACTTGAGCTTTTGTCTACTCCCAGAATGGCGTAATAGTCTTTGAAATCAGTTGCGGCCATCCAAATTGCCTCCTGCTTGAACGTGTAAGCTCGATTTGTTTTAAGGATGTATCAAGTTGATTCGTTGAGCTAAATCTCTCCAGGATGTACCCCAACGAACAAACTTGATGCTGTCTCAGAATAGTGTCCTGAAATTTTAATAGGGTTTTCCTGAGAATGTTATACGTAAACTTGGTGTAGCGTAACTCACTTGGCTATTGATTTTTAGTTTTACTCATATCTTGCATTTGGCACTTTGAGAGCCGGAGGTTAATTTGTCGCCACATCGCAACAGCAAATTAATCTTTCGGGGTTTAGGTACCGGATATGAACTTAAATATTTACTCAGCCTTAAAGATATCAAAGGTGGTTATTGTACTAGGTTCGGTTCTGACCGATCTGCGATCGCAATGTCCGCACCTTAACCAAAATTTGCCTGAAATTCCTGCTCAACCGCTTGTGCCAGGATTTGATTTAGGTAAATATGGCAGTTAATTAACTCTTCGTTTTGCATCTTTTTACATCTTCCTATGTCTGCGACTGTCTCTCCTCTATCAGCGGCTACGTCTCAAGTGATGAACGGCGTGGTGAATGGCGTCCTAGCGGTCAAGCCCCTGGCGCAGCTAGCCAAGTCCCGCGCCCGCGCCATGATGGTCAAGCGAGCCGAAACTATTGGTGTGCAGTGGCGGCAGGAAGTCCAAGATCTGCGATCGCGCCAGTCGGGAGCCGAATTCGATGCCAATTGGGAACAGGATTTGGCCGCGATGACCAATCCCAATTTGACCTATCCCGACTATTACACCACCAGTTTTCACGCCTACGACGAGGGCAATCTGGGCTGGACACCCGCGATGGAGCTAGATGTAGCAGCCCGCGCAGTTCACGCCCGCATCTGGCCAGAATCAGGCGCACAAGGCGATGCCCGCTTGCGGCAGAGCTATCACGATGTCCTGACGGCTCAATTACCAACTGCACCCAAGACAATTGTGGACTTAGGTTGCGGCGTGGGTTTGAGCACATTTACGCTGCAAGATACGTTCCCCCAAGCGCAACTGACGGGCGTGGATCTGTCACCCTACTTTGTCACCGTGGCGCAGTACAAAGCTCAGCAGACAGAGCGCTACCAGTCCATGCAGTGGGTACATGCCGCCGCTGAAGATACACAGTTACCCAGCGGTTCCTTTGACCTGGTGTCCGCCTGCCTGATGTTCCATGAACTACCCCAGTCAGCTGCGATCGCAATTTTGCAGGAAGCTCGTCGCCTATTACGCCCCGGTGGTCACGTAGCTATTATGGATATGAATCCCCAGTCAGAATTTCTGAAAACGATTCCGCCCTTTGTTTTCACGCTGCTCAAAAGCACCGAACCCTATCTCGATCAGTATTTTGCGCTCGATCTAGCCCAGGCGATTGAATCGGCAGGATTTGCAACACCGACCGTCACATTCAACAGCCCCCGCCACCGCACCTTCATTGCCCAGTGCGTTTAGTTTTGTTTTTTTGAGTAAGAAAGGCGTGAGGAATTTGAGGCTGTAGAGGGCTGTAAAGGTTGTAAAGGCAGTAAAAGCTGTAAAGTACTCAGACTCAGCACTTAAAAAGTGAGGCGAGAGGAGTGAGGAGTCAGGCGTATTCCACCACCCAGTCCCCGAAATCCAAAATCCAAAATCTAAAATCCAAAATTCACAACACTCAGCACTAACCTCATCTATGTCCAAACACAATCCCGATCAACCCCTCGAAGGCGATGCCCTCATTAAGGAAGTGTGTCGGCGGATTCGCGTGGCTCGCTCCTATTGGGATGCTCACAACAACCGTGCCTGTCGTGGCGAACGGGAAAAGGCACTAGATCTGTATAACCAGCTCACGAAGGAGCAGAAACAGCAAATTCCTGAGACGCTGAAAGTGTGGCTGCGCTATCGCAGTGAGAAGTATTTTGGCGATCACCGGACGCCGCCCGGTACAAAGCCAAAGGGAAAAAAGCGAAATAAGTAAAAGTAAAGAAATAGAAGAATAGAAGTAATGATGGGTCGCTGGCGGTGCCAGCGACCCATCATTACTTCTATTTTTTAAACTATGCCGACTTCAGCTGATTACCATTGCGTAAGCGCTCAATAATGGCGCTTTTCTCCAGCAGTCCAACGACGCTACCGTTTTCCGTAATGACGGTGAGAGCGGATAAGCGCTTTTCTTCCAGGAGCTGAATGGCATCTAGCAGAGGTCGATTCGATTGAATGGTTAGCTCAGATTCAGTCGGCTTAGCGATATCGCGCACCGTCTGCGTTTCCCACTGGTCAATGGGAATCTGCTTCAAATCTTCAATGGATGCCGTGCCAATGAGCTGCTGCTCAGCATCAGTGACCAAGAACCGCTGCCAGCCGCTATCTTGATTCAAGATTGACTCATCGGCAAACTGGCGCAACGATGCATCAGCCGCGATGACTGGGCTATCGGGTTCAACTACATCGCCAGCGGTCAAACCATCCAAACGCTCTTGGAATTGAGCTGACTGTGCCGCAAAACCAGCATTCTGTAGCAAAAACCAACCAATCAACAGAGTCCAAACACTACCGACGGGGCTGAGGCCAAAGAAGGATAGAACGCTGAGGCCGATGGCGCTCCAGCCGATGAATTGACCGACCCGACCCGCAAACGTGATGCCTTTGTACGAATTACCCGTAATCTTCCAAACCAGGGACTTGAGAACGTTGCCGCCGTCCAAGGGCAGACCGGGAATTAGGTTAAACAAACCAATTGCCAGGTTGATGTAGGCCAACAGGTTTACAATCGCTGCAATTGGCCCAGAAATTGGAGCCAAGATGCCGATGGCCATAAAGAGAAAGAATAGCGTGAAGCTTACCAGTGGGCCTGCGATCGCAACCCAAAAGGCTTCCGCCGGACTGTCGGATTCCCGCTCCAGGCTGGCCAATCCACCAAAGATGAATAGGGTAATGGACTTTACTTCAATCCCCTGACTGATAGCCACGAAGCTGTGACCCAACTCATGAGCCAGCACGGACGCAAACAGCAGTAGCGCCGCACCCAAACCCAAGAGCCAGGGAGATGCACCCGTCAGCGTGGGAAACTGCTGAGCCAGTCCGCCGCCATAATCCCAGGTAACCAGCGCGAGGACTAAAAACCAAGAGGGATTGATGTAAAACGGAATACCAAATAAATTGCCAAATCTTAAACCCTTCATGTGATTCCTTATCGTTCAATGGAAAAGGCAATCGCTTGTTCTCAACACTCAGCGTCAAAGTGTTGATCGTTATTTCAATCGAAACCCCTGTTACGATTGACTTTTCCAATGTTTTATAAATGCTATTGAGCCAATGCAACGTACTGCAACTTTGCCAGCAGAGGGCATATTCACAGCGACATGCACATTGAACCCTTGAAACATCTTTATTGTAACGATATGTAAACAGATTGTGCTCTGTCCTCTGAGGGAATCATGAACAAGCTGACATCCCCCCTGTGACTTACTGGCAGACCTTTTGCACGACAGGCAGTTGGCGTGTCCGTTCCCACCAGGCTAAAAGCTTGGGAGACTGGCTCATCACAGGCTGAAATTCTGGCGTTTGGGACAGGTAAAGCAGCACCGGAATCACATAGAAATCAGCAATACTTATTTCCTCACCCAAAAGATAAGACTCACCCGTCATGAGAGCTTCGATGGCGGCAATCGCAGTATGGGCGGGTGCGATCGCAGATTTGACCGCCGGCTCATCGGTTTCTCCACCCTGATTTGGGACAATCAGCCGCTGAATGACAATGGTGCCGATTACAGCGGGATATAAATAGCTATCAACAATACCCATAATTTGGAGCATTCGTGCCCGCCGCAGAGGATCAGCAGGGCTAAATTGACCATCGGCTAAGGCTGTATTTACGTAATCAGTAATGGCAGTTGTCTCATAAATCACTGTGTCATCCACTTCGAGCGTTGGAACTTTGCCAAACGGATTCTTGACTAAGTAATCGGAAGATTGATTATCGCCATTGAAAATGCCAACGTCTTCCAGATGATAATGAACCCCGGCCTGTTCCAGTAACATTCGGGTTGTGCGAACGTAGGTACTGATTGGAGTTCCGTAAACTGTGATAGTCGTCATTGATTAAGCCGTACTAAGTAAACTACGTTGACTTACATCTTGACCTCAATGCCAGAAGGTTAATTTGCCGCCGTATCGGGACGCCAAACAAACCGCTTGGAAAACTCAATCTGCAAGGTGCAAGGTGTTAGGTTATCAAACTGTGTTAAATATGGCTTTGTCAAACTTCACAAAGCACGTTGTTCATGATGCAGTGTTGGAACCGAGTTTTGGGTACGTTGGTAGATACGTAATCATCATCATTGCCCTATTTTGTTGATTAAGCTGTCTAAATCGAGCCGTCTAATAATGCTGATTTCACGTATGAACTTGTCTGCACCAGGAATACGCAATCGGCCTGCATCCATCAGGCGACGGCTACAGAAAGCAGGATCAAATCTTGGAGCAGTGATTTGTGCTGGAGGACTGCTGTTTACGATTGGTCAGTTACGGGCATCGGCGGCAGAACGGCTAATTATTCAAGTCGGGCCAATTAAACAATCCGTTGCGATCGCAGATTTAGAAGCATTTGCCCAAACAGGGGAACCACCAGACAGCTTATCGCTCTATCGTCCGCTGCTCACCCCTAACGTCCAACGCATTTTGTCCGACCAGCTAGCCGTCAATCCGGATCTGGGCAACAAAGTCGTTAAAGATCTATTGCGTACTCGCAGCGGTTCACGGTTGGTCGAATCGCTAGGTGAAATTACACCAGATATTTCAGTACCAGAACTGCGGGCCGCGCTCGCGGTTGCTGCCCAACGCGATCAAAAGCTGAGCTTACTTGGAATGTTGAAGGCGCTGCCGCAACAGGCCGTCACGATTGATGCCTTAGCCGCCACAATGCTGGCATCCCAAATTAACTTTTCTTATCTACAAAGCCAATCTTTAGGTGCGGTTCTTGAACAGCAGCTTTATGTGCCAGTCAACCATAACGAGCTTACGCTGCCACCGACCGTTGATCCAACTCAAATCGGCCCATTTTCTACCCGTCACCGAGGCTTACTGCTGCGAGACACAAAGCGCGATCGCTTAATTCCAGTCGAGCTGTACTGGAGCAAGCGCTACTCTCACGGGCCGCTGATCGTGATTTCTCATGGATTTGGGGCCGATCGCAAATTTTTGACCTATCTGGCCGAACACCTCGCTTCCTATGGTTTTGTGGTCGCATCCATTGAGCACCCCGGCAGCAACGTAGCCGCTCTGACAACCCTGCTGCGGGAAACCACTGTTGGTGATTTGCCAGATCAAAGTGAAGCGAGCCGAATTTTACCCGCCACCGAGTTTATTGATCGACCTCAAGATGTCTCCTTCGTGCTTGATCATCTTGCATGGCTTAATCAGTATTCTCACGTTTTACAAGGTCGGCTCAATACGGATGAAGTCAGCATTATTGGTCACTCAATGGGGGGCTACACTGCCTTAGTACTAGCAGGGGCACGTCTCTCGCTGCCGGAACTCCAGGCTTTTTGCCAAAATCAGCGATCGGTTGACTTATCACCCGCTGGTTGGCTTCAGTGTGCTGCCACAGAGTTGGAAAAACCCCATCAATCCCTAGCCGATCATCGAATTCGCCAGGTTATGCTGTTCAATCCCATTGTTGGTCAACTGTTTGGTCAACATGGTCTCCAGGGAGTGCGCGTCCCAACTCTGATGCTGAGCGGCACCGAAGATCCGGTCACGCCTGCTATCTCACAACAGCTTTGGCCATTTGATCAGCTACCCAGCGAGAAATATTTGATCACTGCCATTCGGGGAACTCACCTCAGCGTTGGCGATCCGGCCTATCTGAATCCAGCGTTAACTGAAAACCCGCTGATCCGAGAGCGCCCCAGTCATGAAACTGATGCCCTACGTCGATTTGTACGCGGAGTTAGTCTGGCGTTCGTCATGCAGCAAACGCCGCAGGCCGATCGCTATCAACCCTTCCTCACAGCTCAGTACGCTCAATCATTTGCAACCTCTGATTTACCTCTGCGTCTAAATGAGAACCTGCCACCCAGTTTGTCACAGTGGCTGCGGGTAACGGCTCGTCCCAAGGGCGGCACTAATACGCCGCTCCGTCAGCTTGCATCTGCAATTCATTTAGAAGCGTTGGGAGCTTGGCATCAGGTCGCTGCCTTGCAGCACAGCATCTTGCGATCGCAACAGCCCACCCTATTTCCAGGCATTATCAACACAACTGCCCTGCTCGACCCCCAGCCACACTGGAACATGCTGAATCTCGATACCTCTGAGGTCGATACTGACTAAATCCAAAAGACTATCTGACAGACCCATATCGGTCTGTTGAACTAGCCTGATTAACCAGCCGACTCACCATCAAACATCCCCTTTCGCTTGTTCCTCTAAACCTTACCCCCTCTTTCCCCAGCTCGCCCATTCTCCTCCAGCGATAAGTCTTATAGAAAACTCCACCCATTTTCCCAGAAGCAAGACATAATCAAAGCACATAAGGACTAACAGTCATCGACAAATCCACCCAAGCTGAATTAACACTCCATGTACGCTCTTGCTGTATTTGCGCTGGTCATCATCGGCTACATGGTTGCCTCGGTTCGCATTATTAACCAAAGCAACCAAGCTCTTGTGGAGCGCCTCGGTCGCTATCACCGTAAGTTGGGGCCAGGACTCAACTTCATCGTGCCTTTCCTCGATAACATCGTGCTGGAAGATACCACCCGTGAGCAGGTGCTAGATATTGACCCCCAAGCGGCAATCACTCGTGATAACGTATCGTTGCAGGTCGATGCTGTCGTATTCTGGCGCATTCTAGATCTAGAGCGCATGTATTATGAGATTGACGACATCGAAACCGCTATTCGCAACCTAGTGCTGACAACGTTGCGATCGGAAATTGGTCAGATGGGCTTTGAAGATACCTTTGCATCTCGCGCTACCATCAATCAGGCGCTGCTAAATCACCTTGATGAAGTGACCGCACCCTGGGGCGTGAAAGTCACTCGGGTTGAAGTGCAGCGGATCGAACCGTCAAAAGCCGTACTGGAATCAATGGAAAAACAGCAGGCCGCCGAGATCAAAAAGCGCGCCACGATTGCCGAGGCCCAGGGAACCGTGGAATCGATGCAGATGCTCTCCAAAGCATTTGAGAGTCACGGTCGCAGCAGTGCTGACATTCTGCGCTACCTGATTGCCCAGCGCTACGTAGAGGCGAATCAAAAGCTGGGTGAAAGCGAAAACACGAAAATTTTGTTTATGGATCCCGGTTCACTAGATGAGGCAATTACAGATTTGCTGGGCTATGAGAATGGTGATTATAACGGTGGGCCGTCCCCACGCCACACACCTAAATCCAATAGCCCTAAATCCAGTCCATCTGATACTAACGGCGGCAGTTCCAACTAGCGTTGTGCTGAGTATGGTGCCCAGCTTTGACGAAATTAGTCATATCAAATCTGTGTATATCGCAGTTCTAGGTAAGAACGAGAGAGGAGAGTGCCTCAGGCTGAGGCACTCTCCTCTCTCGTTCTCTCATTCTTGACTGGAATCACTATAGAACCGGGGTTTTTAATCGGATTTCATATCAATCAGGATCAAACTCATCCAACGACGCCAACGGCGCTGTCGCTAACCATTCCGTTTCCAGTTCGCCCACTGGAATGAAGTCAGCTTGGCGACCCGTTTCTTCCCGCAGCAGGCGAATTTGCAGATAGTGATCGGGCCGATATACCAATCGCTCTGCCCATTCAATGGCCACAATTCCTGGCTCAACTTCTAGTTCATCCCAGTACATATCCAGGTAGAGCGTTTCGGTTTCGGCGGGTTCAAGCCGATATAAATCGGCGTGATAGAGCGGTATTCGTCCTTCCAGATATTCATTAATCAGCGTGAACGTTGGACTTGCGATCGCATCCGTCACGCCCAACCCCTCGCCAATTCCCTGCACTAACGTTGTCTTACCGCTACCGAGATTGCCTTCCAGCAGCAAAACAATCCCAGCTGGCAGCGTTTGGCCTAGAACAACCCCTAGTTTTCGCGTATGCTCTGCATCCGGCAGACACAATGAAAGAACACTCTCCATGCCCATTGTCGCTAAAACGGTTCTTGCTTCATCTCAGACAGCCCAGCCGCTGAATTGTTCGTGCCAGTAGGCTGCTGAACTCCAGGCTGGATAGTTTGATTGTTGGGTACACTGTACGGCGCATTCGGCTGGGTTCCAGGCTGAGTTTGCGGCATCCCTGTGGCATTAGAGGGTGAAAAGGCAGGCTGACTGCCAGTGGATTGACCCGCTGGTTGATTACCTGTCTGAGGATAGGCATTCGGCGGCGAGACGCCATTTGGAAAGGTTCCAGGCATCCCTTGCCCTGGACTAACTCCATTTATCGGGGTGTCCATAGGAGCAAAATACTCAACGGGTACACCCTGAAGCGCCTCCATCATGTATCGCCGCCAGATTGGTGCAGCCACATCACCCGCAGCGGCCCCATCCCCAATTGGATAGTTATCGTCATTACCAACCCAAATCGCCGTCGTCAACTGTGGGACATACCCAACAAACCAGACATCGCGGGCATCATCCGTCGTGCCAGTTTTACCCGCTGCTGGCCGATCCGGTAGCCGCGCTTCCACACCACTTCCCTCTTCCAGCACCCCTTGCAAAATACTGGTTAGCTCAATTGTCGCCCTCGGATCAAGCACCAGTCGCGGTTCAGGAATATTATCGAGAAGCACCTCCCCCTGACTATCGGTCACCTGAGCAATGAACGTAGGCTCAGCATACCAGCCCTGACTGGCAAATGCCGAAAAAGCGCTCGCCATCTCAATCGGCGACACTTCCACTGCTCCCAATGCTAGGGGTAAAACAGGCTCCATCTCACCCTTCAAACCCAGCGATCGCGCAGTTTGGATCACTTGCTCAACGCCTAAGTCATGCATTAAGCGAATGGCTGGAATATTACGAGAGTGGATCAGCGCCGTCCGCAGCGTAATCGGTCCCCAAAACTCGCCTTCATAGTTGCGCGGCGTATAGGTGCCGCCGCCATCAGGATAAGAAACTTCTGTATCATCTACCGTTGTGTAGGGAGTATACTGCCCAGTTGCCAGGGCAGTGTAGTAGACAAAGGGTTTGAAGGACGAACCCGGCTGGCGGCGAGCCTGAAGCGCTCGATTAAATTGACTTTTTTGATAGTCCACGCCACCGACGACAGCTTTGACGAAATGAGTCCGAGGGTCAATTGAAATCAGCGCCATTTGATCCGCATAGTAACCCCGCTGGTAGAGATCAAAGGCGCTCGACTGTACGACCCCTTCAGCAATTTCTTGGAGGTTGTGGTCAACGGTAGCTTGAACGCGCATACCACCTTTCAACAGTGTCCCCTGACCAAAATGCCGCACCAGTTCTTGTGTAACTGCATCCGTGACGTAGGGCGATTTACTGCGCGAGAACGACGTGACTTCACCAAACCGGAGGGGTTCCGCTAGAGCGGCGCGTTCTTCCGCCTCTGAGATCCAGCCCAGGATACGCATACGCCGCAGAGCCAGCCTTTGCCCCGTGGCAGCTAAATCCGGCGACACAAACGGACTGTATTCTTCTGGAGCCTGAATTAAACCTGCCATCAGGGCCGATTCTGCTAGGGTTAGATCTGCTGCCGATTTCTTGAAGTAGCTTTGAGCTGCTGTTTCGACGCCATAGGTGTTGTGCCCCCAATACACCTGATTGAGATATAGCTCTAGAATTTTGTCTTTGCCATACACCTGTTCCATGCGAACTGCTAAAACGGCTTCTGCAACCTTACGACTGAGTGTTTGGCGCGGCGTCAGAAAAAGGTTTTTAGCCAACTGCATTGTGAGAGTTGATGCCCCTTCTACAGTTTCTTGATTTTGTACGTTCCGTAAAAGCGCTCGGACAATTCCGTTGGGGCTAACTCCCTCATGCTGATAGAAACGATCATCTTCCATCGCCAAGACGGCTCGCTTCAGGTGAGGAGAAATTTCATCCAGCGTTACGACCTCACGATTAGCTTCATCATGTAGGCTGCTGAGCAGTTTACCGTTGATGTCGTAGACATAGGTGGTTTCCACTGGAGTGTAGTGAGCTAGCAGCCGCACATCCGGTAGCCGCCGCAGGGTAATGTCTAAGCCAATAAAACCGCCTGCGATCGCAGCCGTTGATACCATGCCAACTGCAACCACCGTCGAGCCAGCAACTTGACTGACTTCCCGCATATAGCTAGCAACATCAGCCCAGTGAATATCTGGGGGTTGTCGCAACCGAATCGATCGAAAACGGGATTTAACAGCGTCAAATGACACAACGATGACTCCAAAATGGCGAATAGATTCAAGGCGTTTTGGCCAAAGCGTCTATATTCAAGCGAATAAATTGCATAAAGACAACATATTGGCCGATTTCTTAAACCTAGGAGGAGCGTTTCATCTAGCATCCTGGGTTTATGATTTGAGTCTAAATCATGCCCAATCTATGTACTCGGCTCACCATGATAGAAGATTCCAGTGGGAAAAGCCCATTAATTTTCACGCTCACCCTAGCTGGGTGATCTCTAGGCGTTCTCTACGAAATGGATTCCTATCTCCTTGAAATGAATCGTGTAAGGACATCAAACAAAGGAACCCCCCTTATGCGACTCATCATTATCAACGACACTGCACTCAAGCAAAGCACTCAGCAATCGTCCCAACTGCCCCCAGAAGCAATAGCCAAGGTTGCAGATGGAACTGAGTTTCAAATCAACGGCTACACCAGTGCATCCGGCCACTACAAAGTGTTTTTAACCGATCCGTTTGAAGGCAAGCGCACCTGGTATGTCTATGCTCTGCACGCTGAAATCGCCTATGGCGTTGATGAAAAATTCTATATGCGTGTTGCTCAAGATACCCATCTCAAACAGGAAGCTAAGCAAGCAGCCGAACTGTCAGATGCCAACAAACATAAAGTTACGGCCCCTGATTCCTTCAACCTGATGCAGTACTTCCCCGATCCAGCCGCTGCTCAGCACCTGAAGGTGAAGCTAGAGCAGCCCATCAATGGCATTATCACCTGGTATGCCTTTGGTCCCCACGTTGAGATCTTTACTCGCCCATAGGAAAACTGCAATCTAGGGTATAGCTGTAAGTCAGCTCTGTTAGGACACGGACGTTTCTGTGATACGGTCACAAGCCGCGCTACAAAAACGTCCGAACCAATAGGACTATCGCTGTATTTTTCAATCGATACAAGAGCAAATAGTCGCTCTTGCTAGAGACGGTTTCATAAGAAGGAGCTTGGCCTTGGGGCTAAGCTCCTTTTACGTATGCATTCGGCAGCTTCACCCAGCCTAGGCGAACTTGGCAGGTGTTCTACGAAATGAGGTGACGCTGCCTTGAAATGAACAGTGTAAACACATTCCACCTAAGGATACTCACCATGCGACTCGTTATTATCAACGACACTATCCTCAAGCCCAGTACACAGCAGTCTGCTCAACTGGCCCCAGGTACTGTGGCAGAAGTGAAAGACGGAACCGAGTTCGAAATCAGCCGATTCACGAGTGAATCAGGACACTACAAGGTGTTTTTAACGGCTCCGTTGAGAGGCCAGTATATCTGGTATGTCTATGCACTACACGCTGAAATCGCCTATGGCATCAATGAGCGCTTTCAAATGCGTGTTGCCCAAGATACCTATCTAAAACAAAACGCCGTTCAAGCTGCTGAACTGTCAGATGCAAATAAGTACAAGGTCTTAGCTCCCTCTGCGTTTAACTTGGCTCAGTATTTTCCTGATCCAGCCGCAGCGCAGCACCTGAAAGTTAAGCTAGAGCAACCCCTCAACGGTATTTTGACCTGGTATGTGTTTGCTCCCCACGTTGAAATTGTTGTCTAATGTAAAATCCGCATATAAGAACCCAGTTTATTTTGTGAGACAGGTTTACTCCGCAAACCTGTCTCACAAAATAGATCATGGTTTTTCAACCGGACTTCATATAACTCGATTGAACTCGACCATTGAATAAAAATAAAAGAGGGCATCGCGTAAACGCGATGCCCTCTTTTGCTGAAGCTAGGTTTTTGGTAACCGCAATCTCCAGATCACCTAGAACGTCATTTCAGCAGCCTGGACTTTCTCGACCTGCTTCTTCTTCAGCACTAGCATAATCTGGGTCAAAGTTGCTGCGGCTAGGAAGGCGATGAGGCCCTTAATCCGAGTAGAACTTTGCAGCACGATTTCAACGTCACGCTGACCGAAACCACCCACGTTCGGATCGTTATTCAGCGCTTGACCTGCTGTAACAACGTCACCTTCGGCCACGGTTAGTTCTAAGCCAGCGGGCACAGCATCAACGACAGTGTCACCTGCATCGGTTTGAATAGTGACTTCGTATCCCCCTGCTTCAACTGCTGAAATACTGGAAATAGTGCCAGCAGCGGATGCATTGTAGACGGTGTTGTTGCTCTTTTCACCAGTCGGGTAGACCTGACCCCGACCGCGGTTGCCACCGACGTGAATCTGGTATTTACCAAAGCTGATGCCCTTCTGGGTTGCTGGATCAGGAGATAGAACGGGGAAAACAATCTCTTGATACTGCTCACCGGGCAGTGGGCCAACAATGATGATATTTTCTTGATCTTCACTATAGGGCTGGAAGTAGAGGCTACCCACCTTTTCCTTCATTTCTTCGGGAATGCGATCGGCTGGTGCAATCTTGAAGCCTTCCGGCAGCATCACGACCGCACCCACGTTGAGGCCACCCCTACTGCCGTCACCTAAGACCTGCTGGGTGTCGAGGTCGTAGGGGATTTTAACTACGGCTTCAAATACGGAGTCAGGCAGTACCGCTTGAGGCACTTCAACTTGGGTTGGCATTTCACCCAGGTGGCAGTTGGCGCAAACAATCCGGCCCGTAGCTTCACGAGGGCTTTCATAGTTTTGCTGCGCCCAGAAGGGGTAGGCCACAGCGGATTGAGGCGCGATCGCATCTCCAATAGTCAAGAACAGAACGGCAGCCAAAACTACCGCAATGCCCTTGGCGATGTTGCGAAAACGTGCGATCGCACTCGTCAGGACAAAATCACTTCTCATCAGTAACACGCTTCTCAATAACTCAGGACTCGGGGTTCAAACGTTGAAATAACGAGGTTTAGCCCGCAGGCTTGGCATACGTATAAGTGGCTCACGCCCACCACGGATCATCGCCCGTGCGGAAATCGGTCTCTGTCCAAGGCGTCAGTGCAATTGTGTCATCCTCAGTAACCGTGGCGTGAGCCAGCGCTAAGGAGAGAGGAGCCGGACCGCGCACAACCTTACCCGTGCTGTCGTACTGAGAACCGTGGCAAGGACAGATGAATTTGTTTTCGTTGGCATTCCAAGGCACAACACAGCCCAAGTGGGTGCAAACAGCATTGATGCCATAATCTGTGATGCCACCCTCGCTGCTGACCACAATGTAGGTCGGATCGCCCTTGAGACCCTGGGCTAAGGAGCGCTCACCTGGCTTGCGCTTAGAGACAAATTCGCTCGCGTTAATGTCCTTACCTAATGCATCTTTAGCAAGGACACCACCACCCGCCGCACCGCTAGATGGCGGAATAAAATATTTGACCACGGGATAAAGCGCGCCGAGTGCTGTTCCTGTCGCTGCACCAAACGTCAGCAAATTCATAAACTGACGGCGTCCCATGCTGGGCACATCCGCATTCCCGGAAGAAATTTGAGTCATAACTTAAGCTGTATGTAGGCGTTCAAAATGGAGACTACGATAACTGCTGCGCTCAAATTCAGACTGCAACGTTTGAACGAAGCGGAGCGCTTAGATTAACCAGTTAACTCACTTAACTTAATGAAAAATCTAGACCAAAAATCTAGACTAAACTCACTAAACTTTGAGCTAACTCAATCCGTATAAAGGTATCTGCTAAAGCAGTTTACAGTTTTCTGAGACCATTGTTACACAACATAAACACGATTCAACCTCAAGGTCGCCAGGAAATGTAGATTGTAAACCAGCTTTTCGCTTTCTGTTAAGAAATGTATCAATTCATCTTTCGTCTTTGTTCTCAAAAACCGAAACGATATCTGCGATCGCACCCCGGCACTCTGATCAGTCACCTTCTAGTTTTGCAAGGTGCAAATATAGGTTAAACAAAGTAGTAGTTGCTGCAAATACTGCGATTTAGATGGGTGACTTGAAACGATGACTGGACAAGAACTACATGAACTACTGCTGGCCAAGTGGGGCCGATCCTTTGGCATGCAGCTCCGACGCACCCAAGGCAAGATCTTTGTGCAGGTAATGTGGAAATATTTAGAGCAAGCTTCGTTTCCCATGACCGAAGACGAATACCTCGCCCATTTAGACACGATTGCAGCCTATCTCAATGCCTGGGGCGGTGCCGACCAAATTCGCACCTACATTCAAGAAACCCGAGAAAGCCCCCGTCTCGGCAAAGCAGTTAGTATCCCGCTCGACCTGGGCATCCGCGAATCAGAGTGGATTTTGGATGACTAACTCCGCCTAAAACGAACAGGAGCCGTGCCTTAGCACGGCTCCTGTTCGTTTTAGGAAGGACAGAAAAGACAGCTAGCGCCCAGCTAACTTGACCATGCCAGTGCCGCCAAAGTAGAGCAACAGCACCGCACCACCCAGCAAACTTTGGGTAATCGGGTCAGTGGATGGAGTTAACACTGCACCAAGAACTGCCGCTCCTAGCAGAACAAAGCGCCATCCCTTCAGCATCTGCTCAGACGACACAATGCCCAGCAGCCCCAGCAAAAGCTGCACGATGGGAATTTGAAACGCCAATCCAGTGCTAAACATGAGCAGCAGCACAAACTCAAAGTAGCGATCAATTGACCAAAGCTGCTCCACCACATCAGCCCCATAGCTAATGAAGAAATTCAGGGCGGCTGGGATGAGAGCTAGGTAAGCAAAACCCAACCCCGCAAAGAAGAGCACGCTGGAGCCTAAGACAATCGGCGCAATCAGCCGTCGCTCACGTCGAGTCAGCCCCGGTAAAACAAACTGAATAATCTGATACAGAATAAATGGACTAGCTAGGAGTAAACCACTGTAGGCAGCTACTTTTAGAGAAACAAAGAAAAACTCACCCGGCGAAAGTTGCAGAAACTTAGCGCCTTTAGCTGGCAGCTCTAACAGCTCGACAATTGGGCGCACCACTGCAAAGCAGCCAATCACGCATACAATTACCGCAATCAGTGAATAGAAAATACGCCAGCGTAACTCCTCTAGATGATCAAACAACGACATTTCCACGTCGTCCGGCAGTTCATCCAGATAATTTCGTTCATCGGAGTCAGATTGGTCGTTGGCCTGGGACGGCTTGATTGGAGCAGTTTCCAACTCAGGGGGAGACGTCATACGCTATACGGTTGCTCTCCAGTTCAAATGGACGATGATTCTGTGCGTTCTAACCTATTGTATCGGTTGCTTCATGAATGCTTGGAATCGAAACGATAACTTTTGGCGCTGGAGCTAATTACTGGGTATCTCAAACGTATTTGAACTCGTAGTCTTGCGAGCAGTATACTGCTTCACCTTGGCCGCAATATCTGGATTGTAGAGCCGTAGATAGTTCCAGTAGCCACCGAAGACGGATCGCACATAATTTTTGGTTTCTGGAAACGGAATCTGCTGAGCAAATTCATCTGCATTTTTGAAATTGTCCCGCGTAATCCAGTCAGCCACGTTACCAGGGCCAGCATTATAGCTAGCGACGGCATAGAGTGAGTTATCACCGTACTCTTGGTGGGTATAGCTTAAATACCAGGTTCCTAGCTTGATATTGTCAGCCGGATTATCCAGGTTGTACTCCCCAGCGTCAATGTTCTGGTCAATCCAGTCTGCCGTCTCGGGCATCACCTGCATCAGCCCTTTCGCGCCTACAACCGATTCAATTTGTGATTCAAAGCGGGATTCCTGGCGAATCAAGGCGGTCACCAACATAGGATTGAGGTTGCGTTCGGTTGACCAGGTTTGAATTAAATTTTGGAAAGGAAATGGGTATAGGGCTTGCCAGTAGGCATCCTGCTCTGCCAGTGTCTCATACTGCTCCATTTCTTCTGGCTGATCGCGCCATTCTAAGCTGGACACCATGAAAATGCCATCTAGATTGTCACCAACGCCCAGACGCATCAGACCATCGGTAAACTGTTCTGCGACTGTTGGTTCCATCGGATTCTCAAATTCACTTTGCCAGAGTGCCCAGGCTTCTTGCTCTTGTCCTAATTGGTACAGCTCTTGCAGAGTTTCAGAACCAGCCGGTAGCAGTGCTCGCTGTGCGGGCTGTTGAATGGTGGGATTCAAGTCGCGCACTGTATTGAAGTCACCAACATCCCATCCTAGGTGCACGGCTGAACGCCAAGCAAAGTAGGACTCAGGATAGTGAATAATCGTATATTCAAAGGCGCGTTGGGCTTCGTCGGATTGATTCACTTCCAAGGCCCATTTACCTGACCAGAAGGCAGCTTCTGGGGCTAGATCACTATCTGGATTTTCGTTGGGAATCTGGGCGGCCCACTGCCAAGCCTGGAGGTATTGTCCCTGTTCTGCATACTGGTTAGCCATGTTCCAGCGAAGAGTGGCAGCCGCTTCTGAGGAACTATACTGGCTGAGTATGGATTGGCGAGCTTGGGACGCGGATTCGGCACTGTCCATTTCGTCCAGTAGCAGCGATTTCTCGTACAAAGCTTCAGCAGCATGCTCTGGAAATTGTTCAATCACCCGATTTAGGATCACGATCGCAGTTTCTTGATCTACTAGGGCGGAAAGGTTGAGTAGCCCTTCAGCCGTTTCTGGATCATCCGGAAATGCCTCGCTGAGATAGTAGTAGGCTGCGATCGCATCTTCTCGTTGCTGTCCAAGCTGTAGTCCCCTGCCCGCCCGATAGAGATTTCGAGGGGTCTCTGGTGCCCAGCGATAAGCATCTCCGGCTTTGGCATAGGTCAACTTTTCCCAATAGCCAAAACCAATTGCTTCCCAATCTTCCGGCGTAAGCTGATCACCATAGGTTGCGACCATCTGATCTAACAGCGTTGTAATTCCCGGTAGGTGCAGTCCGTGACGAGCCAATATTCGCATCAACGGCAGCTTGTCTTCTCTCTCCTTCAGCAGTGTCTGAGCAATCTGCACTGTCCGGGGTGATGCTGGAAACGTCTCCAGCGCCTGATCCCAATAGCTGCGATCGCCATCTTTGCCCAGCGCATACAGCGCCTCTGCTGCCACCGGATGATCACTATGTTCATCCAGTAGCGTCTGCCAAGCCCGTTTAGCCTGCTCCGGTTGCCCCATCGCCTCATAAGCCTGCGCTTGCTTCAGTCTCACATAGGGCTGTAGCACTTTATGCTCATCTTCCAGCCCGTCTAGCCACTGAATAGCACTGCCAGCCTGGCCTTGCTGAATGAGATCAGTTGCTAATAAGTATCGCGCCCGCGCCCGCTCAGGAGAATCTTTTTGCGTTGCGACCTCTTCTAGCTGTTGCGATCGCGCCTCTGGCGACATCAACGCCAGCGTCTTCACAAACGAATCTGATGGTTGACGCAATATCAGCGAATTCGATCGCCGCGTTCCAAGCCCAAACTCAGCAATAGGTTCCAAATACCGCTGGTGCCACCGACTAAAGTCAATCACACCCAGCATATCCAATGCCGAAACCGCCGCTCCAGCCAGCATGGCCGTTACGCCTAGGGACATTAATACCACTTGGCGGCCTCGTGAAGGCTGAGGAGTCCGTTTAAACATGTCAAATCGCCTGATTTCGCGGATAGATAAACACAACCGTTGCCTATTTATAGCGCTCTGCTCTGCCCTAGAGCATCAACTGGTTCTAAACAGCTAAGTAGTTGGCATAAATAAACGCAATCCAAAAACGGGAAAAGCACCTCCGGGGCACTTCCCCAGTTTTTAGATGAATATTCAGCGACTTAGTTCCAGCTAGACGCAACAACTGCCGCCCCAAAAACTTAACTAGCCCTATGTTAGACAATCAAGCGAAGTTCGAACTTTACCTTTTTTGATCAGCACTGCTAGACGGCAGACACAGCAAACCATCCCCATAATTCTGAATTAAGCCCTGCTGCCGCAGCTTACCCATCAATCGCGTAACCGTCACCCGAGTTGAGCCAATAGCGCTACCAATCTGAGCATGAGTCAGCGCCCACGGCAAACAGTAACCCTGATCACACGGCTGACCATACTCTTCAATTAACAAGGTGAGAAAACCAAGTAAACGATCAATCGTTCGCCGCTGGCCTAAAGTACTCAGCCAAAGCAGTTTCCGCTGGTGCTGATAGCGAAACGCATCCAATACCTCTCGTCGGAAATGAGGCCAATTATCCAAATCGTGCCAATACAACCAGATGACTGTCGTTTGATCGACGTGAGCAAAGCTCTGTAGCGTAAACGGAGACTGCGCCACAATCTCAAACGGCTGCCCAGCTCCTACAAACCCGAGAAAAGCCTCTTCCAGCTCTACCCCCTCTTCTTCCCCCCTGGCAAGGCTTGTACTAACCTGAGCATTACCCACAAGCCGCACAGCACCTCGCTGCACCAAATAAAGAATTCCAGGTCGCGCCGGAATCCGCTCATCCTTACTAAAGGTGCGGCAACGATAATGCTCCTGCGCCCAATCCAAAATCCGCTGCCAAGTTAAAAACGGGCGAGACGCTTCAGGTTGTGATGACGATTCCGAATACATAATAAGATGCTGAACAGTGCTGATGGACTTGCGTTGATGGCAAACACTAGCCAACTTAGGGAAAGGGAGCGGAATTGAAGTACTAACTTCTAGTTAAATCAACCTAGTTAAATCAAATAAATATAACGGCTATAGAACACAGCACGACCATAAACAAAATCTATAATAGGCATGAGATACGCGAATACTTTAACGCACAGTAAAGAGAACCCAAGAAACAACAGTTTAAACAACTTAAGATTCTCTATATTTCTCTATATAAATAAATAAATCGGCGATGGATGTAGCTCTTACTTTCCTCCTCAATTACTCTACAAAACTCTTGGTACTGGATAATGCGTAGATGGATTTGAGCAAGCTTTACGCTTGATACTGCAACGTAACCGTAAATCCGAACAACTCTTGCATAAATCTTTACAAAAGCTTCAAAAAGCTTACTGAAAGTTACGGTTGTTTTTAGACAAAGGAGTATTTTATATTACACAACTTTCTCTAAAGTTTTTGTTATTCAAAAACCTTCAAGCCGCAACAGCAAGTCAGATGTCAGCACTTGTAGTTGATCAATCTCAGGTTATGGCAGAGGTTACAACGGATTGGTCGAAAATCGGCACACAAGTTAGCTACCAGGATATAAAATTAAAGTCAAAAAGTGGTAAAGACTCTACGCTAATTTCCTATACAAGTCCTTTAGCACTCAAACTCGCTGCCAAAGCAAGCTTCGATGCAGCCCAAATCGCAGATTGTCTAACGTGCCGATTAAACGATTTGCAGGGTGATTGCGATAGTCTATCTCCCTCTGAAGATTTTTCACCCCTCCTTTGGTCACAATTTATAGTCCAGCAGAACGAGCTTGGATGGATTTACTTAGACCTGGCAGATGTAGGTATTGCAATTTGGCTGGAACAACTGGCGATTGTGCAACCCCATCAAAATAAGAGTTATCAGCAGGTGAAATCTGCGCCAGTTATTCGCCAGCTCCCGTTTACGTTGGCTGTTCCTCAAAAACGACCACCAGAAATGTGGAAGCCCGTTTGGCCACAAGCGTGGTCAATGATTTGGGCGGCTCAATATGTTCATGCTCGAACATCTAGCCTTCTACAGTTAGCAATCCGAGAAGGGTTGCTATCGTCTTGGGCTAACACCGAGATAGTTTGCTTTGGTAGGGCGAAGGAACAGATATCGCCATTGTATCGATATCCTTGGCTTGATGAGCAGGAACAACTACGGCTACGACATCCCAGTGAATGGGATCTGATCCGCTGTTTCATAACGCTAACGGATGAGTGGGCAGATCGTGAGAGGAGCCATACCCCACAGCAGGTTAGTCGCCAAATAGATTTGCTGATTCGCTGCTTTGAACAGTTTTATCGGCAGTGCCTAATCTTTGGCGATGTGGCTCAGCAGCAGCCTGAACTGGCTCAAGCCCGATTGGGATTGGTTCGGATTACACAGGGGTTAATGGGGATTCTGTTAGAAGAGGGGCTAGGGGTTGAAGCGTTGACGGAACTTTGAGAGTGAGTGGGCAGGGAGTAGGGGAGTAGAGGAGTGGGGGAGTGAGAGCAATCTGCTACTTTTTTTAGGTTTTCCAGGCGGTGCCTTGGTAGGTGTAGCCGATAAATTTGGGTAAGCCCTCGGCGTAGCCTTGCTCAATTTCGACTCGGTCAAACTGGTGTTGCACCAAATCGGCAATGTTGCGATTGAGATGGCAGCCATCACCGATTACTTTTTGGATGGGGTTGAGGCGATTTTGCCAGGTTTGAATGGAGGTGTCTTTGCTCAGGCCATGTTCAACAAAGCAGAAGCGACCACCGGGTTTTAGGACGCGATAGATTTCGCTGAGAGCTCGCTGGATGTTGGGAATACTACAGAGGGTCCAGGTACTGACAACTGTATCAAAGCTGGCCTCTGTAAATGGGAGGTTTTCACCGCTGAGGACATGGGTTTGTACGTTGATGGGCGATGCGGCGATTCGTTTTTGCGCGATCGCAGTTGCGCCTGGGTTTGGATCAACAATTGTGAGCTGTTTGATAGAGTCAGGATAGTAGGGCAGATTTAGACCCGTACCAAAGCCAATCTCTAAAACATCACCGGATACCTGGGCGAGGACGGCTTGCCGATACTGGGGGCAGGGTTCTCCGGACATGGCAGCATCTAAAAGGCGTGGAAAGATGAGATTGGAGTAAATACCCATGTTATTAGTCTTCCTACTGTTGTGATAAGTCGAGTCTGGTTGATGTGCCGCACTTCGTGGGACGTATTAACCACCAAAATTCATCAATACTGAAGTCGGTAGACAACTTACTCACGCGACGCACAATAGTTCTTCCATTTTAGTTCCCAGCTAAGATCCACCTCTTAAACTGCTACACGAGGGGGAACTGGAAAAAGTACCCATGCCAGTGAGGGCAGTAAAGTTAGTGCCTTAATTGACAAGGAATCTAGCGATTTTGGATCTGCGATCGCACCCTCCAATCCGCTGTGCCATATCAGGACAGTTGGGAAAGTCAAACCGTCACATTACTTTTGTGACAATCCTCACCGCAAGATAGGGACTATCAGAGCACCGCGACTTCTCATACCTAACGAATCCGGTGCATTTGCTTTCCACAGAATCAGTTGAGGACTTGTCATGAAATCTATCTTCCGTCGTTCCATCGCGGCTCTTGCTACCGTTGCCACTGCAGCAGTTGGATTTGGCACCATTGTGTCTAGCTCGTCCGTTGCCGCTTCGTTCGGACAAAAAGAAGTCGATCAAACCAAGTTTGCTGCGATCGCATCTCCAGTTAATAACGGCAGTTCCCATCAGCTACTGGTGCTAGAGCAAATTTCCAGCACCAAGAAATGCTGGGGCGAGAGCGGCTCGGCTCCCACAATTGTTGATCCCCTTCTGCTGAGCTTTGACTTTACGGGCGTCTGCGGTCGGTCTACCGATAGCAACGGTTACTCCATCCGCGCCAACGGCCAAGATCTAGGTTTGCAGTATAGCCTACGCGTTCAGCAGCGCAATGGCGACATGGTTCTAGTTGGTGTTCCCTTCGGTGGTCGGGGTCAAACGCTTGAAATCGCCCGCGCGAACGGCACAACCAACAACTTCGCGAAGCTGAACCTCAAAGATGGCTGGCGGTTCACCAAGCGTACTTTTGAAGGCCAAACGCTGGGCCACGTTTACCTAACCTACGAAGGCGACCTAGCGGCAACAGCCGTGAGCGGCAGCAGCACGGGCGGTACCACAGGTGGCAACACGGGTGGTAACACAGGTGGTAACACGGGCGGTAATGGCGGCGTTGTTGTTAACCCCACTCCAGTTACCTTCTCGGATATCCGTGGTGATCTCTACCAGTCTGAGATTGAAGAAGCAGTAGCGATGGGATTCGTTGCAGGCTTTTCGGAAGACAACACCTTCCGGCCTCGCGCAACTTTGACCCGTGAACAAGTCGTTTCTATGGCCTTAGAATCCTTAGAAAACATTCCCAACATTAACCTCAACGTGCCGACCAGCGTTAGCCGCGCTCCCTTCCGTGATGTTGCCACCTCTCGCTGGAGTGCTGCCAAGATTCAGTTTGCTCAGCAGCAGGGTATCGTAGCCGGTTATGGTGATGGCAATTTCCGCCCCACTCAGGCGGTTACACGCGCTGAACTAATGTCTATCATGCGCCGCACGGCTGAATATGCTCAAGAGCTGCAAGGCAAACCGACGACACTGATATCGACTCAAGCTGCAACCAATTTCGCTGATACAGCAGGCCATTGGTCGCAGGCAACGGTCAATGAAATGTCTTCTTACTGCGGCGTTGCGTCGCCTATGAACGAGTCTGGCAACCGCTTCTCACCTAACTTATCTGCTCTACGGAACTATGCTGCTGCTGCAACTCTGCGGATGATCGAATGTGCAGTTGAGGAAGCTGATAGCTAAGTAGCTGCATATCAATATCACACGCTGAACTCCCTTAACTCCTCAATGCGATCGCACCTTTGAAAAGGTGCGATCGCATTTCCTTTTCTACAGCATTTTTAGCCTAATGAGATTCCGAGAAGCGTTTCCCTACTGGAGGTAGAAAAACACTTCCATACTCCACCAGTGTGGGAAATGCTGTATAGAAAGCCTGTTTATTTTTTGCAGGCTTGCCTAGCAAGCCTGCAAAAAATAAACAGTGGGTTTTTAACCGGATTTCATATCACTACCTACAGTGACATGGCACTCTTGCTGTTTATATAAAAGTCTTATCGCAGCGCTGGGAAGTTAACACCAACACCCAGGAGTAAACCAACTGCCGGATCATCAAACAGCGAAACATTCACGGCTGCAACACCCGTGAAGTTATCGCCGAGAGGAACGTCAACGCCACCTGTGGCGAGGAAATCAACTGTCGTATCATCCCCCGTTGAAATGGCTGCACCTGCACCAATGAAGGGCGATACTCGATAGCCAATCTCTTCAGAAACATTTTCGGTTACCCGAGTTACGCCCGGAATAAAATCAAATGTAACGGGCAATAAAATCGTCGGATTCTCATTAATTAATACAGACGGACGCACCGAAATATTGCGAGTCAAACCAATTTTACTAAAGGCTGCAAAGCTACCCTCTCCCAGTGCGGTGTCGCCATCGCCGATGCCGATGTTGCCGCCAATGCCGATGTAGCTCGGCCCGGAACGAGTCGTCCGACCAGGCGAAACGACTTGTGCCACCTCTTCACCAGCGACATCGTCATCACCGCCGCCTACATCTTCAAAAATCAAGTCTTCTTCTGTTTGAACTTGAGATAAATAGTTAGTATTGTCTGCTGTCGTATCGCTATAGGCTGTATCGCTATAGTCATCTGTAAGAGCAGTTTCGCTAGCGGGTGTATCAACCACTGCTCCCTCAGTAGAGGTAATTGGCATTAGTGAATACTGAGTCGTAGAAGAAGGAGTCGATACATCTGAGGGCGTGACGGCAGGCTCATCTGCTTGTGGATCATCAGATTGTAGTAAATCTGCGGCCCGTGTAGAAACGCTTTGTTTCGTCTGATTATTGGCTTCTTTCACGGAAATAAAAGAATCGTTGGTTGCGATCGCAGATTCCTGTAATAGGTCAGATTCCTCTAATCGGCTTGATTCCTCTAATCGGATCGCAGATTCCTGGGTCGTCAATGTTTCAGCTTGCGCCAATGAGGCCGAACCGAACAGCATTGCGATCGCGCCGAGAAAGATGGAAGCATGCTTTAAGCTATAAATAGATTTCACTGCTATACCCTTAGTTTTAGATGCATTGTTGTTCAGCATAAAGACACAGAAAACGCAAATCTGCACCAAAATCTGCATCAAAATGACAATTAGCTCAACATAGCTAGAGCTTAGTGGGGGTTTTAAGGGAATTCCTCTATCAAAAGAAACGGGTGGGACTTGAATTCTGCCTTGTATTCTGCCTATTTAGGTAGATGGCAAAACAGGATCTAACCTGTAGGCTCAGACGGCTTGAAAATCAGGCTGCTTTAAAATCGGCTTTCACCTGAACTGTGCAGCTAAGCCAGTTGGCATCAATAAACGCACCCCCAAAAACCGAGGTGCTCCCGATTTTTGGGATGCACTTATTAATCTGTAGCTACTTATTGATTCAGTGATGAATTGCTTGAATTAAACTACATAAAAAACATGCATGGGCAAACCGCTTCAATTCAAGCAAGATGAGAAGAACAAGGCTATCGGCGAATGGCCAACAGCGATTCAGACTCGTCAATCGTCACATTCGTCAATAGGGTTGTTCTGATACGGTGAAGCTGTACTACAACAGCATCCGTGTTTTAACTACGCTCGCTGTAGCTATGTCTCTGGCGCTCATCATGATAATTAATCCGCATCAGGTTCCCGATTCTACAGGCACAGGCTATCCCGCACCATTTCGCGCTCAAGTGGCAGGCCGCAGCCGCAAACGAGTTGGCAATGCAGCCGGATTGACCAACTTTGGCGTCAACTTGGTGACGCTGCAACCGGGTAGCGCTTCGGCTCTGCGCCACTGGCACACGCGCCAAGACGAGTTTATCTACATCGTTGAAGGTGAACTGACGCTGGTGATGGATGCTGGCGAGCAGGTTCTGCAACCGGGAATGATGGCCGGATTTGCGGCGGGAAAACCCAATGGTCACTGCTTGATCAATCGCAGCAATCAACCCGCTGCTTATCTCGAAATTGGCGATCGCACATCTGGCGACCAGGCGCACTATCCCGATGTGGATTTGCTGGCAACCGACACGCCAGCCGGATACCGATTTACCCATGCGGACGGAACAGTCTACGCAGAGGATGAATACGGAGAATAAATCATGACAGCCGCTAATCCAGCCCCATTCTCGCTACCGGACTCCCTACCAGATATCACCTACGCAGACATCACCGCTGCCGCAGAGCGGCTGAATGGAGTGGCGCATCGAACCCCTGTGTTAACGTCGCGGACGCTGAATCGCCAAACGGGCGGCAAGATTTTCTTCAAGTGCGAAAACTTCCAGCGGATGGGTGCATTTAAATTTCGGGGCGCATACAACGCTCTGTCGCGCTTGGATGATGAACTGCGATCGCAGGGTGTCCTCACCGTCTCTTCCGGTAATCATGCTCAAGCTGTAGCCTTATCCGGTCAGCTTTTGGGGATTCAAACCACGATTTTGATGCCTTCTGATGCGCCTACGGTAAAACGTGAGGCAACCGCTGGCTATGGGGCCGAGATTATTCCCTATGATCGCATGACGACCGATCGCGAGCAGTTGGCCCACCAAGTTCTAGCTGAACGGAATCTGACGTTTATTCATCCCTATGATCATCCCCATGTAATTGCTGGACAGGGTACCGTTGCCAAAGAATTACTAGAGGAAGTCGGTGAATTGGATCAGCTACTCGTGTGCTGCGGTGGTGGTGGTTTGCTATCGGGATCTGCGATCGCAACTCGCACCCTTTCGCCTAGTTGTCAGATCATCGGCGTAGAACCCGCCGCTGCCGATGATGCCACCCGCTCATTTCAAACCCAAACGCTACAGACAGTGGACAATCCCGACACGATCTGCGACGGTGCGCGTACCCCTTATTTGGGCAAGCTGACATTTCCCTTTGTGTTGCACTATGTCAACGACATGATAACCGTGACCGATGCCGAGGTGCTACAGACGATGCGCTATCTCTGGGAACGGCTCAAAATCGTGGTCGAGCCAACGGGCTGTCTCGCTGCCGCAGCGGTTTTAGCGCAAAAAATACCCACTGCCGGACAGCGCATCGGCGTGGTCATCAGCGGTGGCAATGTGGATCTACAGCAAGCGAGCCAGTGGTTTACTGCGCTTTAAGCAACATACACAGGCCAGCAGCGCTAGCCTGTGTTGTTATATGCAAGTCTGTGGAAAGAAACCAAGAACTCAATTTAATTTTTTGTGAGACGTTTACTCCGCAAACGTTTCACAAAAAATAAGTTATGGATTTTCAACCAGACTTGATATTAGAACCTTGTAGATTAGAGAGATCAATTAGAGAGAATTGCGCGACTCAATCGTATGGGTGAGGCGATTGATGGCATTGGTCAATTCTTGTTCAACTGCAACTGGATCGGGAGCAGAAGCTTCAGCTTCGACTACTTCTTTCTTCCGCTTGAACTTTTCAAACGCGCGCACAATGAGAAAGATGACAAAGGCAATAATCAAAAAATCTATGACTGTTCCGAAAAAGCTGCCGATGCGAATACCTGGGCCAATTTCTGCCTCACGCCAACCTGTGCCCGTTTGACTCAAAATAGGATTAATAATTCCCGGCATGACAACGTCTTCCACCAAAGACGTGATCACTTTGCCAAAGGCGGCACCAATGATGACCGCAACCGCTAAATCAACGACATTGCCCCGCGCAATAAACTCCCTAAAATCGCGGAGAAAACCATTCCGACGTGGTGATGTCATACCCACACCTCTATCCAGATCTAGATTGTTGGTATAGGTTAGGCTGAAATTGCGGCCAGAAGTCTTAAATCCGTCTGTAGTTTGATAACTGCAATGACTGTGCTGGACGGATACCTGACGAATGCCTGACGGAGTTTCGATAATCCGTTATCTTGATGAATAGGCACAATATTTTAATTTGAATGGTAGATCACAGATAGATGAGTCAATCTACACCGACAACCGATCAGTCAACAGATAACTCGACCGTGGAAGCTGCGATCGCAGATCCATCTTCATCAAATCAAGCTCCATCCACTGCATTGCCAACCAACGAACCACCCCCTTCATACGTCAAGCTGGCGATGCGTAACATGGTGAAAAAGGGCAGCAAGTCGCTCTTTCACTTTGCGCTGACTAGCGTTGGACTGCTAGCGATACTGGTAGGGTTAGCCTATCTAACGCGGTAATTCTGGTAATCACCAATGGCGATTGAAACCCCAGAACGCTCTGCTCTACCGGACGTAGAAGTTGCCGTCGAGTATCGAGATCCGCTGCTCGCTGACCAGGATACCTCCACGTCAGGATCTCCAGTGATTGCCATCGACTGTTGGCAGTCCTGGTTTCAAACCTGGCTGGCCCACTTAAACCTGGATTTGTCACCAATTAATGCCTATGAGCTGAGCCTATTGCTAACCGATGATGCTGAAATTCAGCAGCTCAATGCCCAATTTCGCCAGCAGGACAAGCCCACAGATGTCCTATCCTTCGCGGCATTGGAGACAGAAGGCGCAGTGCCAGAAATGCTGCGGCATGAAATTCCGCTCAATCTCGGTGACATCATTATTTCGATTGATACGGCACAGCGACAGGCAGACGAACGAGGCCATTCGCTGCGCTGGGAACTGGCTTGGCTAGCAACGCATGGGCTGCTGCATCTGCTGGGCTGGGATCATCCCACTGAGGAGCGTTTGCAGGAAATGCTCAATCAGCAAGATATATTGCTAGATGCGATCGCACTTGACGCAAACTAGCAGCAAAACCCCGTGCCTAGCGCGGGGTTTTGCTGTTAGCTCCAAGTTCGGTTGAAAACCTATCAGTTATTTTTTGTGAAACGTTTCACAAAAAACAGATTGGATTCCTATGCACAGACTTGAGATTAGATTAACAAGCCGTGATCATGCCGCAATGCAGAATCAAGATGTGAATCAATTCAGATTTACCAGAGGGCGCGAACTGGCGCAGGAGTTTCAGTTGTATCAACTGTTTCGGTTTCTTGCTGAACCACAACAGGCTCTTCTTCAACTTCCGTTTCAGTGGTGATTGTTTCTTCTGTTGTCACCACTTCTTCCTCGACAACCTCTTCGTCAACGACGGTTTCGTCAACTTCTGTAATTTGTACCGATTCACCACCAGGGCCACTAACGGCTACGACCATGTCATCCATCAACACCATTTCGATGACGTCACCTTCCTCAATGCCTGCTTGAATCTGAGATTCGCGGGGAATGTCATAAAAAGCAGTCTCTCCAGTTTCAGAATCTCGGACTCGTACCTGGTTGCCAACAATATCAACCACAGTGCCACTAACAACAGTTGACTCTGCTGTGTCGTCAACCTGACTAATTGTTTCGGCCTCAGCCGCTGGCATGACTTCTTCGGTCATCAGGTCAGCTTCTGTCATCATTCCATGACTATCAGCAGATGCGGGCTGGGCAACGCCAATACCGACGGAGAAAATAGCTGCGAGCGCAAGAACTTCTTTTGTTAAAGACATTGTGTTCACTCCTTCAATAATTAGAATTAGTAGCAGCGTAGATGCTTACGCTAACTTTTTACTTTTAATCTTATTACTCAACTGCCAAAACGAATCATTTAAGTTGAAAATGGTTTGTTTTGGAGGAATAGCCTACTTTTTCAGAACTCACTGGGTGCACTTTTATGTGACATACCTTACATTTTGCACCTTGAATACCAGTTGTCCATTAAACCCAAGACAGAGAGATTTATAGAATTACGGAACCAGTTTGCAATCGTTAATTCTGTAGCCAACGATGCTTTAACTTTGACCAAGGCACGTATAGCAGCCTGTCATAGAAGTCATTCCTGACAAACGCCAAAAAAACCTGAACCAGAAGGCCAGGGTGCGATCGCACCCTGGCCTTCTGGTTCAGGTTTACTGCGGAGATACGCTGGAGATGGCTCCCTTAACTGAGCTGATCAATTAGTACGCCCGCTTCTCGCTGGGTGGGGAGAACCTTGAGAATATCCAGTTGGGCACAATATTCAAGATCCTCTGTATTGCCTAGTCGCAGCAGGCGCTGGCCGTGGCTGGCCAACTTCATTAAATCCAGCAGCCGATGCTGCCACTGTTGATATAGGCTCACCGCTGCGACAACTTCGTCATTGCCCGCCAGATCTGCAAAACTCTGGTTCGTCGCCTGCATGACCGCATCTGCGATCGCGCCTGCACAGACCGTATCTTCTAGAGAATAGCTACCTTCCCAGCCAGACCCTACCATCCAAACCGTTTCCGGCTGTTGGCGCAACAAATAATCCACCACGGTCTGACGGTTGATTAAGGCTGCTGCCAACACCGTTTTAGACTGCTGGATACGCTCCAGACAACGAGTGCCATTGGTAGTGCTCATAAATAGGCGCTTGCCGCCCGTTGTCTGCTCAGTATGATCTAGCGGTGAATTGCCCAAATCGCAACCGTCTACCATCTTGCCACCCCGTTCGCCCGCTCGGATGCGCTTATCGGCAGCCCATGCCTCACTGACTTGCATCAGTTGCTCAATATCGCTAAAGGCTTGAATCGCCTCTGCTCCTACCGATAGTGCTTTGGCAATGGTCGTTGTAGCGCGCAGGACATCAATTGCGATCGCGCATTCAGGCTGAGCATCAACAGGTGTTGCTTCGGGAGTGTGGTAAACAAAAAATTTCACGGATAGCTGCCAACAGGTACTTACAAATTAAAGATAACGCCACCTATTCTACGGGCAGACGGTACCGAAGCAGAAGTGAGATTTTACGTAGCAGACCATAAACCATTTAGTTAAGCTGAAACCGCTTGCGCTAATTGGGAGCTTCATGCTATCTTTGTAAGTCGGTTGGGACGTATAGCTCAGTTGGTTAGAGCACCACGTTGACATCGTGGGGGTCACTGGTTCGAGTCCAGTTACGTCCATCTAACAATAAGTCTGTATCTAAGGATCCAATTTATTTTTGTGAAACGTTTGCTCCACAAACGTTTCACAAAAATAAATTATCGATGTTCAGCCGGACTTCATATAGCACTTTGAATGAGCGCTTTAAATGAGGAAGGAGCCAGCACAGTGTGCTGGCTCCTTCCTCATTTGCGTTAGTCAAGATTACACAGACTTTTCAGTAAGTGCAGTTAACACCTTATTAGAACGCTCAACAAAAGATTTCATGCCATCGGCATCAAACCCTTTCTGGGCCATCAATGCTAGATCATACACATGCTGACAAATGAGATTAGCCATCTCGCTAGCAGGTGACTCACCGCTACCAGTGATAATGCTGCCCTGGCTGATCTTGAGCAGATTCTGGATCAGCGGGTGAGAGGTGTTGACCATCAGGATGTGCTCATCAGGAAACTCAGCCGCTTCCTGGCTGTAGAGAGCGGTCATGTCCCGTAGACGGCGCAGAGCTTCGGGCAACAGCACCATGGCGGGTGGTGCGCTGGCTCCATCGTCGGCTTTGAGGGCTTGAGTTTTGATATTGAGCTTGGGGCGATTGAGCGCCTTTTCAAACAACTCCTTAATCTGGTCGCCCCGTGTCTTGTTGGTTGACGGATCGACGATTTCGTCAGTTTGCTCCTGATCGATCAGGGTATCGTCAATCTCGGCATCGACGCGGGAGAAGCGGACATCCGAATACTCGCGCTCCAGTAACGAAATGAAGTGAGTATCAATGAAGGAATCGAGGTAGAGAACTTCTAAACCTTGGCTCTTGTGCAGCTCGACGTAGGTTGACTGAGCAACGGGGTCGTTGCAGTAGAACACTCGGTTCTCATGGCGTTCCTTATTGCGCTCTAGGTACTCTTGCAGGGTGGTGTAGGAGTATCCGCGCTCATCGGTGACGGCGTGGGTATCGCTGCTGGATGCGGCCTCTTCCCAAACATCGCCTTCAGCGGTTTGCACTTCCACCTTGGGCTGATCGTCGGCTTTAGTGCCCAGATCGGCAGTGGTGCGATAGATCAGGATATCCTCAACCTGCTTCTTGAACTTGTCGTCGTTGATGGAGCCGAACTTGACGAAGGTGCCCAAGTCTTGCCAGCAGCGGATGTACTGGGCGCGATCGTCCCTGTACAGCTCCTTGAGCCGATCACCAACTTTTTTGGCGATGTAGTCAGCAATGCGGCGGACGGTGCGATCGGCTTGCAGGAAGCTGCGGGAAACGTTGAGCGGAATGTCGGAGCTGTCAATGACGCCGCGTAGGGGCAACAGGAAGCGGGGCACCACTTCTTCGCAGTTGTCGCTGACGAAGACCTGATTGCAGAACAGCTTGATCTGGCTCTGGGTGATGTCTACATCCGGCTTCAGCTTCGGGAAGTAGAGAATGCCGTTTACCACGAAGGGATAGTCGGTGTTGAGGTGAACCCAAAGCAGCGGATCTTCCTGGAAGGGATAGAGATAGCGATAGAACTCTAGATAGTCCTCATCCGTGAGTTCGCTGGGAGATTTGCGCCAGATTGCTTCGTGCTTGTTGACGACTTCGCCATCCAGCTTGATGGGGACGGGCATGAAGTCGCAGTAGGTTTTGATTAGCTGGCGAATGCGGCTAGGTTCGAGATATTCTGCCTCGTCATCCATTAGCGTCAAGGTAATGGATGTGCCGCGCGACGTGCGATCGCTATCAGTCAGGGTAAATTCGGTCGAACCGTCGCATGACCAGTGAACGGCTTGGGCATCTTTGCGGTAAGACCGGGTATCGATTTCGACCTTGCTGGCCACCATGAAGGAGGAGTAGAAGCCCAGACCAAAGTGACCAATAATGTTCTCGTTGCTGTTGTCCTTATATTTTTGAATAAATTCTTCAGCGCTGGAGAAGGCAACTTGGTTAATGTAGCGCTTGACTTCATCCGCTGTCATGCCAATACCGTTGTCCGTGACGGTCAGGGTTTTGGCATCTTTATCGATGGTAATTTCGATTTCTGGATCGTCGAGTTCGCCTTCAAATTCATCGCTGTAGGACACCATTTTCAGCTTGCTGATAGCATCTACAGCGTTGGAAATAAGTTCCCGCAGAAAAATTTCGTGGTCAGAATAGAGCCACTTTTTAATGATCGGGAAAATATTCTCAGTATGGATACTGATGTTGCCCTGCTCTAGAACTGTGGTCATAGGAGTCAACGATTTTTAATTACAAAATCTAGTACAAAACCTAAACGAAATTCGGTTGGTTTGGCTGAATGAATTTGCGATTCTCTTCTCTTGCAATTCTCAAAAGAAACGGCAAAAGCGATCGCACATCCAAAATACACGACTGTCTCGATCCCGACAGTGATGGTGCGTTACGGCTACGCCTAACACACCCTACAGGATCTCTGGCTGTGATTCACAATCATGGTTATCGTATGCTGCTCTGTTGTGCATCGTAGATCGGAATACTCCGTTTGATAGAGTTCGGATCTCCCTACTCGTACCTTTTCTTGTTAGTAGAGCTTCGTAAGTTGAGGGGATTGGAGCAGGAGGGATCAGAGCAAGGGGGCAGGGGAGCTTTTACGAGCAAGTTAGGCACGAACGGAGGCTGTTTCGTCCATCCAGGTGAGGCAGCGCTGCATTTCTTGTCGCATGGTTGCTATATCGTCGGCATGGAAGCGGCGACCGTGTCCCGGCAGCACCCACTCAAAGTCGTACTGAGCCAGTTTGTTCATGGAGCGAACCAGTTCTGGCCAGGAATACCAGCAGTGGCGGCGGAAGGCGTAGAGATGCCCCAGATAGTCCGACCAGGCGAGGTGATCGCCTGTGAAGAGCGCCCGCTGGTCGTAGAGTAGGACGGTATGGCCTTTGGTATGGCCGGGGACGGGAATGATTAGCAGATCTTCAGCTAGCTGGATGGGATCGGAACCGCTGATTGGATGTTCAATATCGCGGGTGCTGGACGTGATTTCATCGGTGTGCAAAATGCGATCGCACTTGAAATGGCCGTGAAACTTTTGATGATCGGCGACATCATCACGATGGGTCAGGTAGAGGTAGCGGATGCCGCCTAGCTTTTCAATTTGCTTAACGAGCGGCGCGGCGAATCGGGGCGAATCGACCATCACGTTGCCGTCTGGACGGGTGATCAAATAGCTAGTGGCTCCAAAGGATTTTTCCGAATGGTAGCCGCAGTGATAGACGTTTTCCGTGATGGGCAGGGGAAAACTTTCTTGGGCGACCTTGATATCGTGGGGTTTATCTACTGTGCCGATGGAAGCGGTTGGGCACGCGAGTAACGCTTGGAGGGCTTCCTGCCGCTGTGTAGGGCTGGTGGGTTGATGATGAACCGCTGATTGGCTGTCGGCGCGGTGGAAGATGTCAGGAGCCATCCAGCGGCAGGTATCACAGTCAATACAGGTAGAATCGACGTAAAAATCGCCCGCTACGTTTTGCGATCGGCGCTGATCAATATGAGCCATGAGGATTACCGTTGGGTTCTCTTTCCAGGCTAGCGAAATTCCAATCGTTTCAGCAGGACTTGTATAGCTGTAGCCACGTTAGTTAGAACATGGGAACATGCTGAAGACGTTCAAACATCTAAACGTTAGGGTCAACGTTAGGGTGCCTAGCTGTCTCAACCCAAGTGAATATGGCTATAGTCTGGAGCGGGATTGGAAGCGAAGTTTGGAGAAGTGCGATCGCACTTCTCTCAAATCTTGACGACGATATCCTTTACGAGGATATCAACGGACAAGACTGCACCGCAGGCTCAACGATCAGGGTGTTACCTTGGCGACCAATGATGTTGACTTGGGTGCCGCGCGGTAGCGATCGCACGCCACCATTACAAATTCCAAACCAGTAAGTGGCTTGATAGCGGATGCGACCAGGATGATTGGGGCTAATGGGTTGCTCAACATAGCCAATTGTTTGAGCGGCTGAGCCTAAATAGGTAGGGAGCAGGGGCTGTACGGTTGGAGTGTGTTTAAGGAGATTTAGCATCTTCAATGCTCTCTGCTAGATGATGAAAATTCGGTTGCTCACATCCTGCACCTCGCGCTTTGAGCACCCGAAGCCGTTATTCGGGGATGCTGATTTTAAGCATGAGTGGTGATGTGAGGGCACCGCCCCCACATCCAATTCATACCCAGATTAGGCAATGCCCGTTATCTTGCCGCCGCATCGCAGCGACAAGATAACCCATCTGGGTTTTGGTGCCAGATGTGAGGTTGGTAACTCGTCATTTGTTGTGAAAGGCTGGCACGGCAAGTATTTCACAACAAGGTTGAGTCTTAGTAACTGCTGGGCAGTTGGCGACCCATGATAGAGCTAGAGCGTAAAGTTTGCGGTTAGGGGGAGCCAAATTGCTGGTGTAATGGGGGCGCGAGTTGAGTATGCAGCAATCTGGCGGATGTGATGGCAGTGGACTACTTGGTTACGGCTGGTGAGATCTGGCTGGACAGTCGAGAATGAAAGAAACAATCAGGTATTAATCACCGACAATTAACCACCGCCACCGCCGCCACAACTACCGCCACCGCCACCACCACCACCGTAGCCACCGCCGCCAATGCCGCCAATGCCGCTACCGGGGTTGCCGCTAGATGTGACGGTTGACCGTTTAGGAATATCTTTGTAGTGAGTCTGACGATAGCTACAGGAATTACAGGTATAGCCGACTTCTTTTTCGCCTTTCTGGTGCCTCGTGGCGGGACGGATGACTTGGTGCACGCGGCGGAGTCCTCGCTTACCGCATCTAGGACAAGGACGCCGAGTAAAAAAGAAAAAGGAGCCGATTGCGGTAACAACAGCTGTGATGATAAGCCAGAACATTTGCGAATTCTCTGCTATCAAGTCTGGATTTTGAACAGTGGTTGTTGTCCCATTAGTGCGATTTGCGATCGCAGTTTGTCCTTGAGAACTAGCAGTATCAGCGATATCGAGAATGTTGTTAGGAAAGCGAACTTTGACTTCCAGAAATTCTCTGGGAGCAAGGGGTTGATTGGCAGTAAATTCAAACGTTTGAGCATCGATTTGCCGATTCGTGGCCGCAACGCCTGTACTAGTAAACTGGTTGACTTTGCCAGCCAATTCATCAGGCAAACGAACGGTGACGCTGCCTTGTTTAATATCAGTATCGCGTTCTGGAAAGAGGGCGCGCCAGTAAATCTGATGATTCGCTCCTCGCGTTTGTACACCACCCACAACGCGATATTGAACTTTAAATGTATGGGATTCTGGTGCTTCTAAATTGTGTCGCCAACGAATCCAGTACTGGTCATCCTGAGTACCAGTTTCGGTGGACAGTTGCTCTTCTCCTTCGTATACGGCAACATCGGTAATTTGATCAATGTCATCCAGTGGAATGTAGCGATAGCGCTGGTTTGTGTGATTCGCCGTAAAGGTATACTTTTGCGTTTCGGTGATCACCATGTCACCATTTGATTGAAGATTGATATCGACATTAATAAAGTCCCAGTAAAAGGGAGAAACAGCTTGAGCAGTCCCAATCCCTAAGCTGAGTAAAAATGAGCACAAACCAACTACTAACCAGCGAGCCCATCTCAATTTAGGTAATTTATTAAACCTAGGTAATTTAGGTATAGTTCTGAAGTTAACCATGATTTTCGTCTAACTCGGTGTGAAGAGTTTGGCATTCTGAATGCCGCCTCAATTAGCTTCAACTCTAGATAAGCCAAGGGTTAGATCGACCATAAGTAGCGTTATAAAACGAGTTATAAATTGGTATGTTGCACGATAAAGAGACTAGATGAGTGCCTAAGACTTGTTATCCTGAAAGGCACAAAAGGCAAAAGAAACTCTGGTGCTTTAGCCCATGACTGCTAACAAGGCCCTCTTTCCAGAAGCGCAAACCCGATGGAACTTGGAAAAGCTGTACGCGGATCTTGCGATCGCAAAACAGGAAGTTGCTCCCCATAAACAACCAACCCTCACGAAGACAGAACGGGAGATGCTGCGGGGTTTGCTGTGTCGCTATAGCCCAGCTGCGATCGCCGCCGAGCGGTTTACTGCTCCCAAAACCGTTGAGGTTAGCTTAAGCAATACCATTTATCGCTATGTAGAAACATTGACTCAGCGTGATTTGAATACGCTGGAAAGCTGGCGCGATGTGGCAGATTGGCTAGCAGCAGCGGGCTATCAGTCAGCCCGACTCAAAATCAACTGGTTGCAGGTGCCAGATGTACCCGTGTTCTACGGGCGAGAAGAAGAGCTAGCTACCCTACAAACTTGGATCACTAAGTCACATCCTCCCTGCCGCATGGCCATGGTTTGGGGAGCAGGCGGCATCGGTAAAACCAGCCTGCTAGTGAAACTGGTGGAGCAAATCCAAGATCAGTTTGAGTGTTTAATCTGGCAATCTCTGCGCCACGCGCCACGGCTGGAAACAATGCTGCATCATTGGCTGATGCAAATTCCCACGCGGATGATTGAATCTGAAGGGGATTTGCACACCCAGCTCTGCGCTCTGACAGAATATCTCCATACCCATCGCTGTTTGATCCTGCTCGACAACCTGGACACGATCATGCGTGAGCGAGACTTGGCCGGACGGTATCAACCAGGTTACGAGAATTATGGCGACCTATTACGACGACTGGGCGAAGAACAGCACCAAAGCTGCGTTTTGATCACCAGCCGAGAACTGATTAAAGAAATCATTACTAGGCTGGATGGGCCAAATCGGCCTGTGAAATCACTGAAACTAACTGGATTAGGGCGTACTGCCCAGGGTATTTTGCAAGAGGCAAATCTGCCAGATGAAAAGCAGTGGGGAGAACTGATTAGCACTTATCGCGGCAATCCTCTGGAGCTGAAGTTTGCCACCTCGATTATTCGCGAGCTATTCAATGGAAGTGTTAGAGGCTTTTTGAAACAGGGACGCACTCTGATCAATGGTGATATCAATTTCTTGATCGATCAGCAGTTCAAACGATTGTCAGAAGCGGAACAAGAACTGCTTTATGTATTGGCAAAAATCGAAGAACCCGCTGATGTCAATCGCTTACAGCAGGAACTGCCTCATAGTAATATCTTGCAGTTGTTGGAATCACTCGATCGGCGATCGCTGTTGGAAAAAAGCGCAGCAGGCTTCACACTGCGTCCAGTGGTGATGGAATATGTGCGCGATCGCATGTCCCGCTAAATCTTCCGTGAGGCATCATTGTGAGCTATTGCATTAACCCCAAATGTCCGCAGCGGCAACAAGCCGACATGTTAATACACTGTGCGGCCTGCGGAACAGCTTTGATTGTGGGTGATCGCTATCGCCTGATTCGGCCACTGCGAGAGTTGGACGACTGGCATCCAGCCGATATCTTTGAGGTGGAAGATCAGCACGCGATCGCAGATCCGCAAACGATCAAAGTGATGAAGGTGCTCAAGCAGCCCAAGCTGGTGCCTTTATTTGAGCGCGAAGCCCAAACGCTGCAACAGTTGAATCACCCTGGCATTCCCCAGGTTGAGCTAGATGGTTATTTCACGGTTACAACATCAGACAGGCAATCCCTAGCCTGCCTGGTGATGGAAAAAATTGAGGGACTGACGCTGGAGCAGTGGCTAGAGAAACACGGTGCCGTTGACCAAAAACAAACCCAGCAATGGCTACGTCAGGCTTGCGAAATTTTAGGACTCATTCACCAGACAGAACTGTTTCATCGAGATATCAAACTCTCTAACCTGATGCTGCGTCCCAACGGACAGTTGGCTTTAATTGACTTTGGCACCGTCCGCCAGATGTCAAACACCTATCTGGCCAAAATCGGCGGTCAGCGCGATGTCACCAGTATCGTTTCGCCCGGTTATACACCACTGGAGCAAATCAATGGTCGAGCGGTCCCCCAGTCTGATTTCTATGCCCTCGGTCGTTCACTGGTGCATTTACTAACGGGGCAGCATCCGGTGGATCTGGAAACCGATGATGGGACGGGAGCCTTGATCTGGCGCGATTCGGCTCCTCAGATCGATCGCTGGTTTGCAGAGCTGATTGATGATTTGATGGCTCCCTTCCCTGGACAGCGCCCACTGAATGCCCAGGAGATTTTGCGACGGCTCGACACCAAACCCGTGAAGCCTCGGCAAAACGTCGAGGTTTTCTGGATTTGGCTGCTCACGGGGCTTAATCTTGCGCTGCTGATTGTGAATGGCGTGCTGTCAATAGCGAACTTGATGCAGCAAGATCCGCAAGATAATGCGCGATCGCGCACTGAGATAGAGTTAACTGATAGGCGATCGCGCATGGAAACAGAGTCAAATGTAGTGGAGGAATCATTCCCCTCTCCCTAAGCCTCGTTTTCAGAGCTTGCTCATAATTTGTTTTGTGTTTCTTCTGCTGCCGCTTGCATCGCCTGTTCAGCAGTAACATCTCCGACCAATACTTGCCAGAGGTGCTCCTGCAAAATGCCAGACACTTCATCGTATTCGGGAATTTGAGGTCGAAGAAAGTCGGAATTATTGTCCAGCCTCTCCAACATTTCAGGAAATAATGGGTATCTATCTACAATTTCGTCGTCATTGTATAAGGCAGAACGGCTGGGTAAATGGGCTGAATTGAGCACAAACTGTCGTTGCGCGGCGGCACTGGTTAAAAACTTGATTGCCCGTCTAGCGGCCTCTGGATGCGCTGCATTTTTGGCAATACCAAAACCCCATCCACCTCGGCAGGCTTGAGAATTATCCCCACCAATAGCCGAAGCGGCTACCACAGGTGCCAAATTGACCTGATCCTCCGACAATGAACTACCACCCTCTTGTAAGTTCTTCCAAAAAGAAGGCCAATTTCGGACGTACAGGCTTTCCCCCTCCATAAACTTGTCGAGGGATTCCGTTTCGCTATAGCCAGTGACCTGTTGAGGCGACACACCTTCACGAATGGTATTGGCTAAAAATGTGGCTGCTTGAATCGCTTCAGGTCGATTGAGTCCGACTTCTCCTGTCTCTGGATTAATCCAAAAGCCGCCGTAGCCTGCCAACACCTCCACAAAATTGGCAATCAATCCTTCATATTTTTGCCCCTGCCAAAGGTATCCTAAAGCGTTTGGGTTTTGGGCTTTTAATGCTTGCGATTGAGCCATCAGCTCGTCAAACGTTCGAGCGGGTTCTACTCCCAATTCCGCCATCAATTCTGTGTTGTAGAACATCTGCCCAATATCGGCGCGAAACGGTATCCGATAAAGCCTGTCCTGGTAGTATCCTGCTGCCAATTCACTTTCCAAAAATGCCGCTTGCTCTTCCTGGGTCAGCAAATCTGATAAATCTTGTAGCCATCCCTCATCAGCAAACCACTGCAACCAGATCACATCCATATATACCAAGTCATACTGCGAACTTTCTCCAGACAGATCAGCCGTGTAAATGGCTTTGACTTGGTCGGTGTTATAGTCTCCTGTGACGATATCGATTTCAATATCTGAGTTCTGGTTGTTGAAGCTGTCAATCAGTTCTGCCCAAACTGCTCCTTCATCTAACGGAGCCGCAAACAATACTTTTACGGTCGTTGTTTGCAAATCTGTCAAGCTTGCCTGAAAAAAGCTGAGTCCAAAAAACGTTAGCCCAATTAGCTGAACGAGGAGCAGCCCTGTGAGAAATGCGATCGCAAATTTACGTGGAACTTTGAAAACCCGAAGCCACATGAACCGATAACCATAACCAATTTTGTCCAGAATAGACGACGCTGGCTCTGATTGAACGCTATAAGGAAAATACTTGAAGCAATGTTAAGCTCTTTTCCCTTGCTGGGGATATCCTGACTGGGGAAAGACAACATACCATTTGCCCGTTTCGGGATCACGGTGGGTCGTAAACGGGTTGGGGCGGAGTGGTTTTTGGCATGGCTTAGGCATCATGGAACTTTTACAGCATTGACGTGGAGTTGGTATTACTCATTGTTTCGAATCCTGTGCGAAATAACCGTGATGAGTTTGGGGATCAATTGTGATCTCGATAGCGTTTTAAAGTAACTGAAATCACATTTAGTAAAGGCGACATCAGTATTGGCCGATACGATGGCTAATATCACCCAATGGGAAAAGGCTATAAACGTTAAAAGGCCAGCGTTTCCTAGAAAACACTGACCTTAAAGATTGATTATTAATTCTGGGAGGACTCTGAGCTGAATCTTCTTGAAGAATAATTTTATTTTTTAGGTTGATCTAGACATCCCGATTGGCTTCACGCTTGCGGCGGGCCAGTAGCGTCCCAAGAACGCCCAGACCAACCAATGACGCTGTACTTGCAGGTTCAGGTACATCAGCAGTGGAGGTATCTACCAAACCACGAACAGCAATGACAACATCGTTGTAGTCGCGATCGCCACCGCCTGTGATGTCTTCATAAGCCAGAACCAGCAGATCGCCAGCCTGATAAGTTGTGAGGTGCACCAGTTGATCGATATTATCTTCTGCGATCGCACCGAAAAGATCGCCTTGAGGATTCTGCAAGAAGAAGTCCAGTCGGGTACTGCCAGCAAAATCGCCTAGAACGTGGCGCTCACCCAGAGATAAAGGGCCACCATTAGCGTAAATACTGTATTCAGAAGACGCATCTTCCCAAATGGTTTGCAGATTATTGCGACCTTCGGTGGAGTAGAGAAACTGGTTATGATAGCCAGCACCTTCATTGATAAAAAAGACTTCAACGTCTTTAACGCCAGCTTGCCAGGTCAATTTAGAGGTATCCAGTTGTACCAACTCACCGCTGCTCAGCGCCTGTCCTTCGCCATTGATTCCTTCGTTGATCAAGCTCCAGGTTTCATAGCTCAAACCGCTCTTGCTGCCGAGTTGGCTATAGTACTGAGTTGAGCTGAGGCTGGCAGCCTCAGCCGAGCCAACTGACAAACCCATCGTTGCTATCGTTGCAGCGCCAGTGCAGATGGCGGCATAGATGGAACTCCGTTTCATAATTATTGTTCCTAGTTGTAGGTGAATGAACAGCCCGTTTGTTGCTAACAAACAGCCAAGGGAAAATATCTCTACATCTAGGATTGGCAATATCAACCTGAAAACCAAACCGTGAAGGCTCTGAAACTAGTTATTTTTAATACTTGAAGCCGCATTAAATATACGTGATTACCGTATAAAGAATTCCATATTAAGCCGCTTTATCTGATCAGTATATTCAACAGTGGGTGGATAAGTAGATATAGGTCTCGACAGCCCCATTCGAGATGTGTGAGACCCCGCCATGCGAATTACTGAGAAGCTATTCTACGCTCCTGATGTAGTGGCAACATCACTTCCTGGATTTTGGTGAGCGCTGTGAGTCGGTCCTGATGCGAGTCAAGGATTTCACATAGCATTTTCAACCGAGTGAGGTTCCCAGGACTGTTTCTCCATCAACCGCTGAAGGCGGAGAAACATTTCCATACTCCACCAGCGTTTTTCACGCTGCATTGAGAAAGCTATATAAGCAAAGTCATCGATCAATGAGAAGTTCGATGACAACTGTTGATTAGATGACACTTTCATCCGGTGGGATCGTTAAAATTTCTGTATAAAGTCTAGGTTGCACCCAGATCTCTTGGGTTAAGCTAGGCTTACACATTTCGGTTTTAAGTTTTTTAAGTAGTTGGTTCATTCTCAATAGTATGGAATCTGCTAGTCAGTCTGATAACCCTCCTAAACGTAGCTCCGGTAAGGTTGCAGACATTTTTGGAACGTTGGTTGCCTTTGCAACGCTAACGCTGCCGTTTTTGATGATTGCTTATTTTTCATCAACTGACGTTGATTCATTGCCTAGTTCTAGCTATCCCCTATTGCAAATCGAGATGAATCGCCGCGAGTAAGGTTTTTGAGCTAGTGCGTAATCTAGCTGTCTATCGGCTGACCTGGATTTTTAAAGGTTAGGTCAGTAAGCAAGATGTGAGCTGAATTCTGAGTTGAGGTTGGTGGGCGGTGCCCACTCGACGATTTTCGGTGCAGATTGCGGCAGGCTGTTGGTGTATTACCGACAGCCTAAGCTGGCTTTGGTGGCAATTCCGGTGATGGGATTGACCCCATCTGCGCGATCGCACATGTACTTCACTTGAATTCGATCTAAGATCGCCCCGGAAAAATCGGCTCCGGTGATAATGGCATCGGCAAAGGTGGTGCTAGATGCGATCGCATCGGTAAAAATGGCGTTGGTCAAATCGGCCCCATTGAATGAAACGCGATCGGCAAAGGTATCAGACAGATCAACGTCTTTCAAGTTAGCTTCGGTGAACGAGGCTTTAGTCAAAATCGTAGCCCGTAGGTTTGCACCTTCAAAATTGGCACCTTGAGCCTCTGCACCCGCAAAAGATGTACCTTCCAGATTTTTATGAGAAAAATCGCGATATCGCACGTCGGTCAGCGTGTAATCAACGGTATTCTCCTGAGCTGATGCATGAACTGGATAACTGATCACCGTCATCACGATGACAAGGCAGGTTAACACGAAACGAAAAAGTCGCGATTTATTCATGGGCTGGATGCGGTAACAGATAACAGGTGCTCTTTAACAATGTTACTTATACCAGTTACCGCAACTGTAGCTACACATTAATTTTGGTGAGGAGTAAGGCAAATTACAACTCAGCACTCAACACTCAGCACTCAAGTTTTACCCTCGCGACAGATGGCGGTTGTTCAACTTTAATTGTAGAGTTGAGCACGCTTTGACATAGAATAACCAAAATTATTGCGAAATCATTCCGACAGCTAACGCAAGGAGTTCCCATGTTGCGCGGTTTATATCCCACTCGCTCTTTGATTCGGTTTAAGGCCAAAAGCCAACTGATGGCTGAGCTGACGGGGGAATCGTTGACGACTCGTATTCATCGCAACGGTATGAGTACGCTGGAAACGGTTGAACCGAGTACTGCGGAATCAGCGGCTTATTGTGAGCAGCTCAAAGCGGATGAGCCGTTGAATGAGGAACTGTTTAAGACAATTGCCGATCAGGTTTTTCAGCCGGATCTGCATCCAGAACTTTATTGGACATATCCTTCTCAGGCGTCCGTTGATGCAGTGGAAACACGGTTGGTGGCTGAAATTGTGGCGGCGTATCAAACGGCTTGTTTGGAACAGCGGCGGCAGGTTGTGAATCGGCTGAATGTGCTGTTGACGGAATCGTAAAATCCAAAATTTGGTAAGGGCGAATGGCCATATAGCCCTTCGGACATGGCTACGCTAACGCCCCTACGCAACAACGTTGTTTGGAAAATTTAGGTCGGGTTCAGGTAGCCGTGGGATAGGTAGGGCACGTCTATAACTGTGCCTGCGATCGCAGATTCAGATTCTGCTGTTTCGCCGACGTGGACGGTGAGGCCAGCGCCACCCGCTTTGGTGCGGATGTAGGCGAGGCCGCGTATACCATCTGGTGTTTCAGCCACGCTGGTTAGCACGCCAACTTTTTGATTGTCGTGCCAGATGGGGGATTGTGCAGGTGCGATCGCACTGAGCTCAATTCCCCAAAGCTGTAGTTTCACGCCTCGATAGGTATTCAGCCGCGCGATCGTTTCTTGGCCGATGTAGCAGCCTTTTTCAAATGAAAGCGTATGCCAGAGGCCAGCTTCGAGGGGATTGTAGTCTTCGGTTAGCTCATGTCCGGGTAAGGGGCGACCTTGCACAATTCGCAACTGCTGCCAAACCTGATCGCCCATTGGGACGGCTCCGGCATTGACAAAACGCTGCCACAGGTCGGCGGCTTGGTCGGCTGCAACGATCAGGTTATAGCCTGGTAGCTCGAGGCCATTGCCGACGGCAACTCGGACGGATATACCATCCACGTCAACGGTTTCATGGGTATGCGTCGCGTTACTGGTGAGCGTGACTCCCAGGGATTTCAGTAGCTCCTCGCTTTGCGGCCCCATGAGGCTAAATAGCGCCGTGTCACCCGTCCGATCCGTCAGCGTCACTTTGTCGGCAAAAAAGATGTAGCGATCCATGAACTCGATCAGCGACTGATGGTGGCCTGGAGCGGTAATCAGCAGCACCGTTTCGTCCGTCACGTAGGCGGTGACTAAATCGAGCGTCCGGGCGGTGGAGGTGACAAATACGGTTTCGCAGCCGCTACCGGGTTTGAGCGACTGAAAATCGTGGGTGGACTGGTTGTGCAAGAAGCGAATTCGGTCACTATCGCCCACTGCAATGCGGCCCCAGTGAGATCGATCTGCGATCGCAACTCCAGATTGGGCCGCAGTCCATGCCTCAGCATCATTGCCAAAGCTGGCTGGAACCGTTTGATCATCGATGGTTGCCAATGTGGCTCCGGCAGCGGATTGAAGCTGTTGTAAGGTAGTCGTCATAGGAAGTTGAGTGTGTTGAACGATAACTTGAGTGAACGTTAACGAGTAGGTTCAACTTGGGCATTACAGACTTGCAGTCGCGCCAGTTGCAGCACGATTTGATCAATGGCCTGACGCAGTTCACCGCTTGGCAAATCGGACTGGTTAATCAAAATGCTAAACGCTAAGGGTTCATAATTGGGCGGTTCAAGATAGCCTGCTAGGGAAATATTACCGCTGACGGTTCCCGTTTTACCCCACAGCCGATCTGCGATCGCGCTATCAGCTAGCCGATTTTGCAGCGTACCGCTTTCTCCAGCGACCGCGAGGGATTGGCGATATAGCTCAGCGTCCGGTTCGGCAGCCATCCCCTGTAGGGTTTGCACCAGTGCAGCGGGACTCATGAGGTTGTGCCTAGATAAACCAGACCCATCGACCGTTTCATAACTGGTTGGATCAACGCCAATATTTGCCAAGGCAGTTGTCAGAATTTCTAGCCCCGCCGCTGTGGAATCCTCTGGGGGAACGGCCAAGACGTAGTAACCGAGATGCCTGAGTAAGGCTTCAGCAAATAAATTATTGCTTTGCTGATTCGCTGTCGTGATTAGCTCAGTCAGTGGTGGTGATATGACAATGGCAACCTCTTGGCTGTTGGGCGGTAAATCAGGATCATCTAAAATTGTGACCTGCCCTACGGTAATGTCCTGTGCCGCCAATGCCTGTTCTAGTCCTTGGCCAAAGTTGGCGACCGGATCAAACACAGACACCGAAACATCTGCCGGGGGTGCCCCAGCTTGCAGTTGACCCCAGATTTGCAGAACTGGCTGTTGAAAACTACGACCTACTCGCAGAAATTCTGGCTCCGTCGCTGCCACTGTCGTGGAATAGTTTTCCACCTGCCACTGCTCAGCCTGATTGGGATCGCGCCACTCCACCTGTAGCGGTTCTCCAACAGCTTGCGGCATGAGATCTACCACAACCTCATTTTGATTCAAAATCAGGCTGTTGACGGCTGTGCCATAGCCTGCCTGCACATCTTCCCATTCCCAATTGGGATGAACGGTCAATCCTTGAAAATAGTTATCGTCGAGCTGAAGCTGATCAATATGGGTGATGTTGCGATCGCGGATTTGTCGGGCCAAGTTGTCTAAATCGGCTGTGTCAAGGCTCGGATCGCCGCGACCCACAGCCCGCAAAATCATAGGACTAGGCGAACTCGCTGGGTTCACGGCTGAATCGCTGGGAGTCTCTGAGTCTGAAATCTGATAAATCGATGTCCGAATTTGGAAGTCCGGGCCTAAGATGTGCAGGGCGGCAGCGGTCGTCAGCAGTTTCGTGGTGGAAGCCGGAATGAAGTAGCGCTCGGCTTCTAGCTCATATAGAGTCTGACGATTCTCAGGATCGGCATCTAAGGTTTCAACTAAAATTCCCCAGCGCGATCGCGCCAGTTGTGGCTGCTGGATAATCGGTTCAATGGCAGCTTGGAGCTGATTGGGGCAGAGGGCTGTGGTCGGTTGTTCAATCGGGGAAGATTGTGCGATCGCGGTTTTGGCCAGTGGATGAATCAGGAGAAAAATTAGTGCACCAACTCCAAATTTCTGGAAATTAATGATTGGTTTCCGCATAGTAGTGCCGCCCTACCCAGTCAATGCTCTGCCTATTATTGCAGGGGATGGGTTTGGGGTGAATAGCAGTTGATTTTGCTCCCCAATCCGTAGTCTCTCCAACTACACTAGATAAAACAGGTTTGCAGTTCGCGAGGATTTGTCCATGCTCACAACCACCTCGATCCAAGACCAGATTGTTGATGCGATCGCGCCCTATCGTAGTCAGGTTGATTATCTGGAAGTCCGGCTCGAACAGAGCGAATCGAGTTCAATTGCCTATCGGGGGCCGCAGTTGGATGGGGTGAACCGCAGCTTTGGTTTAGCAGGAGGGATTCGCGCCTGTCATAACGGAGGCTGGAGTTTTGTCACCTTTAACGGCCTGAGTGAGCTAAAATCCCGCATTGAAGAAGCGATTCAACAGGCCAAGCTGATCGGTAGCGACAAGACCTATCTCGCTGAAGTCGATCCAATCGAAGACGTAGTCAAAGTGGAACTCGGGCGCGATCCGCGCGGTATTAGCCTCAGCGAAAAGCAGCAGCTTGTTGAACGCTACAACCAGCTTTTACTGGAAATTGATCCGCGCATCCAGACCACCATGTCCAGCTATCGCGATCGCTTTGCCACGTCCTATTTCGTCAACTCCACAGGTAGCTGCATTGTGCAGGAGCGGCTGGATATTTCCGGCGGCTTTGGCGTGGTGGCGCGCGGCGAAGATGGCTTTGTCCGTCAGGGCTATGAGTCGGTTCACTCGCGCTCAGACTACGACATTTTGCTAGGCATTGAAGACCAAGTCGAGGCGGCAGCTCAGCGAGCGATTCGCCAGCTTGAAGCGAAACCTGTCAAGGGCGGCCAGTATACGGTTATTCTTGATCCCTACTTGGCAGGTGTCTTCATCCACGAAGCCTTTGGGCATCTGTCCGAAGCTGACTTTGTCTATGAAAACCCCCGTATGCAGGAGCTGTTGACGCTGGGTAAGCAGGTAGCAATTCCGCAGCTCAACGTAGTGGACGATGCCACAATGCCCAATCTGCCAGGAACGCTGAAGTATGATGACGAGGGCGTTCCAGCCCAGCGCAAGTATCTAATTCAGAACGGCATTTTGACCCAGCGGCTGCACAACCGTGAAACCGCTGGCAAGATGCAGGAGCGACCAACGGGGAATGCTCGCGCCCTCAGCGCCACTTATCCGCCGATTGTGCGAATGACTAATACTGGGATTGAGTCGGGCGATCGCTCGGTGCACGACATGATTGGTGAAATTGACGAGGGTGTCTACGCGGTTCGGATGCTGGGTGGACAAACCAATGGCGAAATGTTCACCTTTGCAGCAGCAGAGGGCTATATGATTCGCAACGGCGAGATTGCTGAACCCGTCAGCGACGTTACCCTCAGTGGCAATGTTTTCCAAACCCTGAAAGATATCGACGCCATCGGTGAAGAGTCGATTTACACCAACGGTGGCTGCGGCAAAGGCGGTCAATCGCCTCTTCCTGTTAGCGTCGGTGGCCCCCCGGTGCGGATTCAGAATGTCGTGGTTGGCGGACGATAACGGTTGTGAGCACCAAAGCCTATCACTCTTGCCCGATATGCTCCCGGCGAGTCCATCATCGGGAGCGCTATCCGAATGAGGTGTGTAGGACTTGTTATGGCGAAGCTTGCGATGCTGATGGTCGCAAGCTCGGCTTTTCTAATACGTCAATCGGTGGCGGCTTCAAAGCTGTTTTTGTGGATACACAAGCAGAATACACAAGCAATATTTGCTATATCAAAGGGATTGAATGTTGGGCGGATGAAGCTCGATTTGGTGGAATCGTTATTGAAGCTCGATCTGTGAAAGCAATTAAGTTTTATCACCTGAATAAACCCTATGGCTTCTTCTCAAACTTTGCGCCGTACGCTATCTATTTAAACGGCAAAATTTGGCCGACCTCGGAGCACTATTTTCAAGCACAAAAGTTTGCTGGAACTCCTCATGAAGAGGAAGTTCGGCAAGCTGCCACGCCGAGGGAAGCTGCGAATCTGGGGCGCGATCGCAACCGACCGCTACGCCCGGATTGGGAAGTGGTAAAAGACGACATCATGCGGGAAGCGCTCTATGCCAAATTCACTCAGCATCCTGACCTCACCAAACAGCTTCTGGACACAGGCAATGCAGAGCTAATCGAGCATACAACTAATGATAGGTATTGGGGCGATGGTGGGGACGGCAGCGGCAGGAATATGCTGGGCAAACTGCTAGTTGAAACTCGTGAACGCATCGCACAAGAACAGGCAGATTCATAGTTGAACTGGGCGGTTGAACCGGATTACGCTTGGTACTGGTGTTGCAACCGCTATTCCAATGATAAGCTAATGGGCTATTGCCTTAATCTAGGTCATTATAGCGTTGCTAAACAGCTTATTCGTTTTGTAGCGCAAAATATGAGAAGACTCGCGCCTAGTTATATTTAGAGACATTATCTAATATAGAATGCTCCGCGCGCGCTCCATCGATTTCTTTTTTGACCACGGCAATTGTTCCAGCTGATTCTAATACAATTGCTTCTACTGCTTGTAAAGAACCAATTTTTTTCTCGCGCACAACCGCTAGTAATTGAGATTTTGTAATCCGCTGCTTCCGCATCACTTTGTACAAAAACTGTCCCCGAAAGTAAAGCAGACACGGATCTGCAGTTATTAAGTTCTCAACAATTGATGATCGAACAGTGAGCCAGGAAACTAAATATTGCAATAGGATTAGAGTTAAAAATGCCGTCAGACTTTCGATGAGTGATAAGTGATACACCCTTCGCTGTGATTAAACGCCCAAGCGTTGAACCAATTGCAATTGTAATTACAAAGTCAAATCAGCAGGTGCAAAAGCAAACATATTTCTTCCAAAACTTATGCAGATTCTTCGCTTCTGTTTTCTGCCTGAGGATAGATTACCAGTATTAAAAAAAGAAAATTTTCAACTCGTCCCCTAGGAGGGTGATAAAAAGTAGGTTTGATTTCACAGTAAATCAAGCACGGTGATGGTAGTTAATCTACCAATCAGAAAGGATAAGAAGTATGGCTAACTCGATTGAGTTTGAGTTGTTTGCTCCCCATAGCCAAGGAGCAAAATTGAAAGGCTCTTTTTTAGATGGACAAGAAATTGTCTTAAAAAAAGGAAAAGATGGCTATTTCCGCACCAAAGTTGATTTGGAAGATGGTCACTACACCTACAAATTTTGGGTGCAGTCTAAAAGCGATTTTCTAAAGCCTGATGAGTGGGTTGAAGTTGTTGATCCTAGGGCAACTAATGTGGACGAAACTCAGCAGATGGCCGTTATACAAATCAAAAATGGTAACCCTATTATTGATGACTACATTTGGCAGCATGACGATCAATTTCTGCCGCCTAACAATGACCTTGTCATTTACGAGATCCTGGTTAGAGACTTTTCGGGTGGGGAAGATGATCCCTATCCTCGGGGAAAATTCAAGCACGTCACCGAAAAACTTGATTACCTTTGTGAATTGGGCATTAACGCGATTGAACTGATGCCGATTCAAGAGTTTCCGGGAGATGAAGGCTGGGGCTACAATCCTCGCCATTACTTTGCTGTAGAGTCCACTTATGGATCGACTACCGACCTAAAACACCTGATTGATGAATGTCATGCCCGAGGTATCCGCGTTATTTTGGATATCATCCTTAACCATTCTGACTACGAAGCACCTTTAACACAGATCGATTACGATTATTGGTATTTAAAAGACCCCAAAGATCCTGAATTCAACTGGGGCCCAGAGTTTGACTATGATCACTACGACGAGAATTTAGATCTGTATCCAGCTCAAGAGTTTGTTAAAAATATTGTTCGGTTTTGGGTTACGGAATATCACATTGATGGCTTTCGATTCGATGCCGTCAAGCAAATGGGCCACTTTAATTTTCTGCGGCAGCTCGCGGATGAAGCCGCTGAACTAGCGCATCCGAAGCCGTTTTTTAACATTGGTGAACTAATTCCAGAAGTTCCGGAAGCTACAAACCTTGAAGGGCCGCTGGATGCCTGTTGGCGCGACGGATTTCAGCATCAGTTTGTACCAGTGCTGTGGGGAGATGAGATTGATATCGAAACGCTAAAAGAGCTAGTTGATGCCAAGCGTTCAGGCTATATGGGAGCCGTGAATGTTATCAACTACCTGAGCAACCATGACCATGATCACTTAATGGTGCAGCTTGCTAATCATGGCGTATTTGATGATGCGGCTTTCAAGCAGGCTAAGTTGGCAGCGGCTGTGGTGATGACGGTAATGGGTGTACCTTTAATTTGGATGGGAGAAGAGTTTGGGGCATATAAACCGAAAACGCTAGATCCAGCCAAGATTGATTGGACGCTACTCGGTAACGATCGCAATCGCGACCTCTGGGAAACGTATCGCGGATTGATCCGCCTGCGTAAGGAAAGCCAGGCCCTCCGCACCGATAACGTTGAGTTCTGCCACGAAAACCCAGAGAACAAGGTGCTAGCCTATATCCGCTGGAATGATGAAGGTTCACGAGTGATTGTTGTGATCAACTTTTCTGATCAGTATCTAGCGGATTATCAAGTGCCCAACTTTCCCCACGATGGAACTTGGCACGAATGGATGAATGACTACGACATTGAAGTCAAAGACGGCGTCTGGGTTACAGACCTACCCGAGTATGAAGCCAAGATACTGGTTTAACACTGTAGTTAATACTGTAAAAGTCTCGCACAGCGAGACTTTTACAATTCACCTAGAACATGACTGTTGGTTTTGTATACCTAGCGACTCATAGCTTGCGTCGATAGGTTGTGGTGACAAACTGGTGCCACTGGCCATCATCGCCCAGGATGTGAGACGTTAGCACTCGCAGATCATCGTTCTTAAACTCGATCACATCTTTGTACTGGGCCATGCCAGTGCCAGTCATGGCGGGGCCTTCAGCCTTGAGGGTCAGCACTCGCTCATCAGTATCCATTTCGCCATCGTACACCCAGAGATAGGTCATCATTGATCCAACCCAAGTGCCGACATAGCCTTGCTTTTGCGGATCGTAGCCAATCGTCATAATAGAGGTCATGTCTCCTCCTGCACACATCTCACCTTGACCTTCCGCAATTACCCAGAGGCCATTTAGCGATCGCACGTTTTCGCTACCTGAAAATGTTTCTGTAGCCTGATCAGGCCCCATAATCACGTCCGATTCATACGTCCACTCGCCAACTAGTTTTTGTAGCCACTCATGCTCTTTCTGCGGTTGAGCAGGCATCATGGTGTCTTGTGCTATTTCTTGAACTGATGTTTGCTGTGTTGTTTGTTGTGTTGTGATCGCTTCCATTTCAATTTCTCCTAATGACTAATTTGATGACTAATTCGCAGAGTTAAACCATCGAAATTACGGGATAGTCAGTGTAGTATTTCTCAACTGCGATCGCAGTTTGTAGATTAGCCACTAACTGGTTGATTTCAGTCAGTTTGTCCTGTAATTCTTCGAGGGTATCAATCCACTTTTTGTTTGCAAAATTTGATAGATTAGGCTGTCGGTTTATGGTTCTTAAATTTGAGGAGACGGCTAATTGTCTTTGTCGCAGTTAATCATCCAGGGTGTACCAAATTGATCAGCTAACATGCCGAAGCGAGCAGCCCAAAATGTTTCTTGAATCGGCATTTTTACAGTTCCATTTTCTGCCAATGTGGTAAACACATGCTCGGCTTTATCCGGATCTTCAATGCTGAGCAATACGGACGTGCCTTGAGCTGTTTCAAAATACTCCGGTGGACTATCTGCTCCCATCAGAACTTGATTGCCCACGTTTAGCTCAGCATGCATAATCTTTTCCTGCCATCCATCCGGTGCATCTACGGCTACGGGTGATTCTCCCCAGGTCATTTTGCCTGCAAACTTGCCACCTAAAGCCTGCTCGTAAAACTTAAATGCCGCCTCACAATTGCCGTTGAAATTCAGATAAGGATTCAGTTTCATGGCATTCTCCTTGAGGAATAAAGAATTAGAAATTGTGTTCAACAAATTAGGGGAATAAAGTGCTGAGTGCCGAGTTGTAGCTACAGTTTTTAGTCGGTATTGAGACTGTGGTTGGAACGATATAGCAGTAGTCACATTGATTAGGACGATTAGGACGTTGAAAAACTGTGAAAACGTTCAAATGTTGGATTTGGTAGATGTCTCAACCAAAGTCGCGATGACGATACTTTTGAATTTTGTTGAACCACTCACAAATTATAGTTCATGTGTACCATCTTGGAGCAAACTTATTCTCTAAATCATGCTTAAGAAAATCCGTCGCCGAGAAAGTTCAGAAAATGGCGAACAAATACCGATTGTCTCAACAAATAGTTTTCACGGACTCTCAGCACTCATTTCCTTACAAGTCATTCAGGCCATGCACTCTAGGCGCTCTTTTGCTTTTCAACTTCGACCCGTAGGTGTTCTTCCTGCTCCCGTAGTTCTGGGGTCAATGCTTCACCAAAGTCTTCCATTTCAAAGAGGGGACGAATTTCAACCTCGCCGTCTTGGAAGGGGCTGCACTGAATCCAGTTCATTGCTTCATCCATCGACGCCACCTGCCAGAGCCAAAAGCCCGCAATTAGCTCTTTGGTCTCAGTAAAGGGGCCATCGATAACCGTGCGATCGCGACCCGAAAACTGGACTCGTACCCCTTTAGAACTGGGATGCAGCCCCTCACCCGCCAGCATGACCCCGGCATTGACCAGTTCTTCGTTGAACCGTCCCATTTCTGTCAGCATCTCTTCAGTGGGCATCACCCCAGCTTCAGATTCAGGGGTTGCTTTGACTAAAACCATGACTTTCATAACGAATTCTCCTGTGAGTATTGACGTGAATCAGAATGAATGAGCTTTAATCCTGGCTCTGCTCTTTAGTCGAACAGAGATGCGCTTGATCGACAGGTTGAAGGGCAAATTTGGGACAATTTTGAACAAGATTTTGCCGATTTTGGCGGCGGTTGGGTTGAGCAATGCTTAATCCAGCGAAACCCTAGCCATTAAAGGGAATCGAGACATGTTCATGGACGATCTGCCAGGTATCCTCGTGTTGCTGGCAAGCCGCCGTGAGCCGTAGCCACATCTGCGCCGCTGGATGCTCCGGATCAATGTCAGTAAAGCGGGCAATCCAATGTGCGATCGCTAAATCACCACTGACCGTAATTTTCAGCTCCTGCGTTTCCATACCCGAAATCGTCGGCATACAGGGCAAGCTGCTCACCCACATCTGGCGGCAAGCTTCTATGCCGTTGATCGTGAGCGGCGGCTTCATGTCGAAGAGGACAATCTCTGGCGCATAGTGAGCCATAATTTCATCGAGATTTTTGGCACAAATCGCCCGAATATGGTCATCGATCAGTTGGCGAATTTGAGCTTCTGCATGGGTTTGAGTAGGGGTTATGGTCATGGGTCTAACCTTGTTGATGATGGTGGTTGTAGAGGCTGTAAAGGCTGTAGAGGCTGTGAGTGAGTAAGGCGAGAGGAGTAAGGCGTATTCCTGCCACTTCCTCCTCAGTCCTCGAAATCCAAAATCTAAAATCCAAAATCCACAGCCCTCCGCACTTCGCAACCCTCGCTCTATTAAGTAGTCGAACCGAGAGCGCCTAAATCGACAGGCTGACCAGAATTTTTTGCAGAGTTTTCTGGCAGATCGGGCAGTTCTACGATGGGGCGAATTTCGACAGTGCCTTTGTGGGCAGCGGGGATGCGTCCGGCGATGTTGATCGCTTCGTTCAGATCTCTGGCGTTGATTAAAAAGTAGCCACCGAGCTGTTCGCGGGTTTCGGCAAAGGGGCCATCGGTGACCATCTGTTTGCCATTGCGTACCCGCACACTGGTTGCAGTGGAAACAGACTGTAGCGGCGACGCACCCAGGTATTGGCCGTTGGCTTTGAGCTGATGGGTAAGCTGCACCGACTCGGCGTAGCATTCCTGCTGTTCGCTCTCAGTCCAGGCGTTTTCGTCACTGTAAATGAGCAACATGTATTTCATGATCGGCAGAATCTCCTATATTTCTCAATATGAATGACACGAAATGTAGAGATGGTGGATGATGCCCACCCTAGGAGATGAACTTGTGTAGGTTGGGTTGAGCAACGGAACGCTCAGCACTCAGCACTTTTCAATACTCAGCACCTTGCTCGAAATTATCTCCTTTGTTCAGTAGTCGTTTAGTGAAGCGGTAAATCGACAGATGAGCAAAAATTTTTCAATCCAATTCTCGTAAACGTTTTTCGAGGAAACGTCGTTCCGGTTCTTGCTTAGCCAGCGCCAGTGCTTGCTGGTAAGCATCTCTAGCAGCAGCAGTTCGGCCCAACCGCCGACACAGATCGGCACGAGTCGCATAAGCCAGATGGTAGTCTTTCAAATTGCCTTGATTCAGCAGGTCGTCCACCAACTTTAGTCCCTGCTCAGGCCCATCGCGCATTGAGATCGCAACGGCTCGGTTTAGCTCAATAATCGGAGACGGATTGACCTGAGCCAGTACGTCATACCAGGCGACAATTTGGTTCCACGCAGTAGCAGCAGTGCTGGGAGCATCGGCATGGATAGATGCGATCGCAGCTTGAATTGTATATACCCCAATCTGTCCTGATGCGATCGCCCGTTGCACCAGTTCCCGACCTTCGGCAATTTGAACCATATTCCATAAAGAACGATCCTGATCTTCAAGCAAAACGAGATCACCTGTGGGCGAAATACGTGCAGTGTGTCGTGACTCTTGAAGCAGCATCAGAGCCAACAAACCAATCACTTCTGAATCAGGCAGCAGTTCCATCAGCAGTCGCCCGAGCCGAATCGCCTCTTCCGAAAGATTAGCCCGCGTCAGTAATGGCCCAGAGGAGGCAGCATATCCTTCATTGAATACCAGATAGATCACCTGGAGCACCGTCTCTAATCGATCCGGTAAATCCGTTTTCGATGGCACCTGATAAGGAATCCCCGCATCGCGAATTTTAGCTTTAGCCCGCACAATCCGCTGGGCCAGCGTAGACGATGAAACTAAAAAAGCACTGGCAATCTCCTCAGTAGTCAAACCACAAACTTCTCGCAAAGTTAGCGCCACCTGCGCCTCCGGAGACAAAGCCGGATGACAGCAGGTAAAAATTAACCGCAAACGGTCATCTTCTACTTGACTATCATCTTTGATTTCAACTGAGTCGGTTTCGGTGTCAAATTTAGATGCCAATTCTGCCAAAGAGGCATCAAAGCGAGCGCGGCGGCGCAACGTGTCAATCGCCTTGAAACGCCCTGTAGACACCAGCCAAGCACGAGGATTAGCAGGTACTCCCTCCTGAAACCACTTTTCAGCAGCAGCAGCAAAGGCATCGTGTGTTGCCTCTTCAGCTAAGTCAAAACTACCCAGCAGGCGAATCAGGGTAGCAAATACTCGCCGTGATTCAGTACGATAAAGCTCATCCACAACCTGGCGGATTCTGGGAGCTATTGTTTCTGCCATGAGTTAGAGTTTTTATGTCTTATGGACAAGTTGATTTAGATAGGTGAGCACATGCCTTAAGGGTATCGGTTCAATAAAACTGAAAATTAGATTTCTTGCTTAAAAGTCCAGCAAAATCCAGAGCGACCTAAAACTGCGTAACCTATTCAAAATCAGTTCTTGAAGCGTGAGCTGATAGATTAATTGCTCGAGACTAGACAATCTATCAAATTTTTAACTGCCCATCGTTATGAATTACAAACAAACTATCGTATTGAACAGAACCTTGACAGCTACAACTGTATCAGGCCACCCATATAACTCTCCCTGATTCAGAAGTCGCTGAAATAGTTGTAGAGAAAAAGATTGACACTAGTTCCAACTTATTTTGTGTCAGCGTTCCTGAGCAATGGTCTTCTGCCAT
>CBKWJC010000022.1:0-74261 GCA_966674685.1 uncultured bacterium | reverse complement strand
CCTGGGACTTTGGAGGCTTTCTCATTAAGCCTTCCTTATTGCTGTGACTAATTACGATTCGGATTCCCAACGTACAAGATTCAAGATGCAAAGTATATTGAGTAGCTTTAATAAGCTTTACTGAAGTTTCATTGCGATGAGTTGTAGATTTTTTCGTATAAGTAAAAAAATCTAATTCATTAAATTATTTAAAAAGGATTATCGACCCCTCTCATACTCTCCCGCTGCTATAAGCCATAGCGGACGCTGAAGTAGAAGCCGTCATCTTGGGCATTGTCACCGCGATCGCGAATATCAACCAGTGGCAAACCGTAATCTAGCCGAATATTGAGATTGGGCAGCGGTTCCCACAGTAGACCCAAGCCAATGCCAGCGAGAAATTCTTCATCAGGTCGGCCAGCATTGTTGGGATTACGACTATCATTCCAAACAGCGCCCATATCAAAGAAAGGAGCCAGTTGAAATGTTGCCAATCCGGCTTCATTACGCCCCAAGGTAATCCGGTCTTCGACTGAAAAGCGGAAGCCATTGTCGCCTGCGCGCACGTTTTGCCGATAGCCCCGCAGCGATTGACCACCCCCGATCACAAACTGCTCTGAACTCAGAAGCGAGTCAGGCGTGAGCTGTAGATCGAGCTGCACAATTAAAAGATGGTCATCGCTGAGACGCTGCACTCGCTGCCCCTGCCCTAGCCAGCTAATAAATTGGCTATCGGGAATGGGGTCATCATTGGTCGTCGCGTCTAATAAACCTGTCCCAATGCTAAACAGCGACCGACCGACCCACGCGCCCTGACTGTCGCGGCGGATATAGTCTTGCCCAAAGCGAAAGACGCTGGTGCGGCTGATGCCTGTGTTTGGATCGGGGCCAAAGCCGAAGCCAAAGGGTCGATCGCCCAAGAATGTCTGACCATCGCGATGGCTGAAGCCGAGGGAAAGCGCAAATTCTTCGCGGGGATTGCGGACTAGCGGTTGCCGGAAACTGATCTCGTATAGTTCAGATTCGCCTTCAACGCTCAGGGCAGAGTTGATGGGGATTTCATTTTCGTCAAGCTGTGCCCGAAGCTGGAGCGTGCCGTCCTTGGCGTTGAGCGGCACTCGGTAGCTCAGGTCGTAGACAACTGATTCTCCAGTAGTTGTCCGATCCCATGAGCCGATCAGCGTATCACCAATGCCGAATACGTTCCGGTGTCCGATATCAATGCCAATCCGCTCCGAGCCAACCGATGGGGGAGAATAGTTGTCAACCCCAGCGTTGACAATCCAGGGGTCGGCTTCCTCAACCCGCACAATCAGGATACTTTCTCCAACTTGGTCGCCCGCTCGTAGGCTAGCCTCAATATTTTCAAATAGCGGATTGAGGCGCAGTAATCGCAGTTGATCTTCTAAGCGATCCGTCCGCAGAGGGGTTCCGGCTCCTAGCTGAATGCGATCGCGGATATAGGCATCCCGAACACGCTCATTCCCTTCAATCTGGATATTGCTAATTGAACCTTCAATGACCTGAATTTGCACCACGCCATCGGAAACTGCCTGTTCCACCAAAATGGCGCGGGAGGTGATATACCCCTGGTTGAGATAAAGCTGTGTAATTTGGTCAGCCGCAGACTGTAATTCGGTAACGGTTACCTGACGGCCTTCTAAGGGGGTAGTAATCGGGGCAAAGTCATCCTGATCAAAAATCGTACTGCCAAGGACATCCACCCGCGCGACTGAAAAACTGGTTATTGTGCCATCAGGAGTCGGGGATACGGGCGCTGTTTCCACTTCGGTTTCTGGCTCTGCTTCCGTTTCATCTGGTAGTGGCGGAATATCATCAGCATCTGGAATTGGTTGTAGAAAGCGGTCGTCATTGGGATTGGGATTTTGTGCGAGGTCGAGGCTAGGGGTAGAGGAAATGATAGACGGCTCAGCCAGTGGATCAGAGGCAAGCGCAGGGCCACCTGCGATCGCAAGCAGATAAAGTGACGAGAGCAATGACGAAATGTGCAATTGAACGCGAAGATTAACGTGCGATCGCGGTTTGGCTTGCACGTTAGATTCCACAGCCATTACTAACGATTGGTGCCTAAACTTGACTCCCCACATAACAGTTGCCTCAAGTTACCTTGGTGTATCCCGTTCGAGCTGATAGCCTGTCACTTATAGCGTCACCAATTAGGTTTAGACAGGTTTGTCAGGTGGTTCAACCACTCTATGAACCTATCTATAGTCTTAAACCTAAATGGCAACGGCTACATCTTGGGACAGAAAAACAGTTTCGATAATTTCCTCCCCACAATATACGGGTAAACACGGGGGCATCCGGTGAGATTAAACTCAATTCGGCATAGCTTTTTAAGGAATCGTTATAGAGGTTTACGCAAACTGTACATAACCGTCAGACAATAGCAGACACAGCTTCCCAAAAGATGACTTTATGCGGAATTATGCGAAATATGAATCTTGGCATGAGGCAAAATGGGCAATGGAAAAACCGGATTTTGCATCAATTTCTGAACAAATTGGGACGGGAATTGACTTTTTCTAACGATAGACGCATCCAAAATTTAGAAATACCTTTAGAATGCTGAATCAGCAGCACGCATTTGATCGTGTAGTGCACTTGATCTATTTACATTCCACTACTGGGAGGTTTTCGATGTCGAGAACTGGCGATTGGCCCCCGACGTCTCCTCATACTCAAGAGACGACTTCTCCATCTGTAATCGATTTTTCGACAGCGGCTCAATCTCGCATGGTTCAGTCTCACACGTCGCCGTCCCGCATGACGCCATCCCAACTGCCTCCGTCTCGACCATCGGCCTCTCTAGATCATCCATCCCACTCATCGAATCCTCTAAATCCCATCGCCTATCTGCGTGGACGACGGCGACGCTCTGATCGATCTGGCCGATCTCCCGCTCAGTCTCGATCCTCAGCAGATCCATCCCGCCCAGGATTACGCCAACAGCCGCAGGCCGTTTTCCCTCAGTCGGCCTACCCATCGACAGTATCTCAGCTCACCAATCGCTCGACCTACTCCAACTCCTATGGAACCCGACCCTATAGCGGGCAAACTAGTGGGCAAACTGGTGGGCAAACTAACTTTGTCTCTCCCATACAGTCGGCCGCTCAGCGCTCACCTGGCATGACTCCAGGTACAGGTGGGTATTTGGGCCAGCGGCAACAGGCTGGAACTCCTCGTCGCGCCACAAGTTCTACCGATGTGGCTGCACGTCGCCGAGCGAATCGGCGAGCCGCTAGACGAGATACCCGCCGCGATCCGGGACTACCATTCGTGCCGCCCCCTCCCAAGCGCCGCTCGGGTGCAATCCGTCGGATTTCAAAACTGCCGTCACCGCTGCTCTATGGGTTACGCTTGCTCGTTTTGGGTGTTGGCATTGCGGGCATTGCGGGCACAACGCTGTCGATCTGGAATCCAGAACTCCAAGTGGAGGCGAATCCAGAGCGTTCCATTCAAAAAAGCACAACGGCAGCCGCGATCGCAACCACCGGAGGTGAACCTACGCCAACTGCGATCGCACTGCCTCTCGGCAACGAACTCGCGAGTCTCAACGATCAACTGGTCCAGCTTGAAACCCAAATGCCGGGTCTGGAACTGTCCTCCTTTGTGTATGACTTGGAAAGTCAGGCATACCTCAATTTTGAGGGCGGTGCGCCCGTATCAGCCGCCAGCATGATCAAAATCCCAATCTTGGTTGCATTTCTACAAGACGTGGATCAGGGCAATATCAGCCTGACTGAGCCGTTGACGATTAATGCCGCCCAGGTGGCAACCGGTTCTGGCAGTATGCAGGATGATCCGCCCGGGACGGTGTACTCGGCGCTGGAAACCGCGTCCTGGATGATTATCAACAGCGACAACACCGCAACCAACATGCTGATTGACCGCCTGGGTGGAGCCGCCAAGCTGAACCAGCGCTTCAAGAGTTGGGGTTTAGAGGACACGGTGATCAACGCGCCGCTGCCGGATTTGGAGGGCACCAATACCACCAGTCCAGAAGATCTCGTCAGTCTGCTCAGTATGGTGAATCAGGGCGAGTTACTGAGTTTGCGATCGCGGGATCGACTGTTTAGCATCATGCAGCGCACCTACGCCGCAGATCTGCTGCCTCAGGGATTGGGCGATCAGAGTGCGCTGATTGCTCATAAAACGGGCGACATTGGCGCAATGCTGGGCGATGCTGGCATCGTGGATTTGCCCAACGGCAAACGATATGCGATCGCAGTGATGGTGCAGCGTCCGTTTAACGATGGTCGAGCCGTGGAGATGATTCGCCTAGTTTCTCAAGCCACCTTCAACCAGTTCAACCAGCAGCCCACACCAGCTGCTCCCGCCCCCCCAACTCCGACCAATTAATCGGATTGATGCGCTAACCAATCGAATCATCAAAAAGAGAGGCGCACAGCGTGCGCCTCTCTTTTTGATTTCAATTCAACTATTCCATTACCCATGCACAGCGTAATCCTTAGTCAGTTCTAATCCAGTGGACAGTGATCGCTCTAGTTTGAAGAACTGGGATAATATAGCCACATTTCGCCATGTAAGGAGTACCGTATGTCCGCGCCGCCCATTTCCACCGTCACGACGCCTGTCGCTCTCAATCTTACGACCAAGTTAGGCTATGGGGTTGGCGAACTGAGTAAAGAAATTCCCAACAGCATCCTGGTCTTTTTCCTGCTGTTCTTTTTTACCGACGTGGTTGGTCTGTCGCCGGGATTAGCAGGGACGGTGCTGCTGGTCGGTAAAGTGTGGGATGCGATTAATGATCCACTAATTGGCTGGCTGAGCGATCGCACCCGTTCCAAATGGGGTCGTCGCTATCCCTGGATGCTGTGGGGCGCAGTCCCGCTCGGGATGAGCTTCTGGCTGCTGTGGCTGATGCCGCCGCTAGCAGCGCAGTGGCAGTTATTTCTCTACTACAGCGGCGTTCTAATTCTGTTTTATGCAGCACTGACCGCCGTGGCGATTCCGCACTCCACCTTGGCGGCGGAACTGACTCAAACCTATGATGAGCGGACGCAACTGGTCAGCTTTAAGTCAGCCTTCAGTATTGGCAGCAGCATTCTAGGACTAGTCATCGCTCAAGTTATCTTCGCCACAGTTACCGATGTGGGGCAGCGCTATTCCCTACTGGGCATTATTTCTGGCGTAATTGTAATTATTTCAGTCCTGGGCTGCGTGTGGGCAACCCGCGATCGCTACTGGCAACTTCAATCCACTCGTGATGCAGAAGCCGTTTCCCATTTACCGATTGGCCAACAGTTACGCATCGTTTTCAGTTCACGCCCGTTCCTTTACGTTATGGGCATCTACCTCTGTTCTTGGGTAGCGCTTCAGGCAACAGCGGCAATTTTGCCCTATTTCGTCATCAACTGGATGGACTTACCCGACCAGCACTTCACTCAAATGGTGCTAGCTGTGCAGGGAACCGCTCTAGCCATGATGTTTTTCTGGAGTCCGGTGGGACAGCGTATCGGTAAACGAGCAATTTACTGCTGGGGCATTCCGCTGACGGTGGCAGCACAGTTGGGGCTGTTTCTGCTGCAACCGGGGCAAGTTGGCTGGATGTACGCTCTAGGCGTCCTCGCAGGCTTTGGTCTGTCCACCGCTTATCTGGTGCCCTGGGCGATGCTGCCCGATGTGATTGATCGCGATGAGCTGCAAACCGGACAGCGGCGAGAAGGCATCTTCTGCGGATTAATGGTGCAGCTCCAGAAATTTGGCACCGCCATCTCAATTTTTCTGGTTGGTAAAACCCTGGAATGGTCAGGCTACGTGACGCAGCAGGGAAGTGACGCCGTAGCGCTGAATCAGCCAGACAGCGCCCTGACCGCCATTCGCTGGCTACTTGGCCCCTTGCCCGCCGCCGTCCTCCTCACAGGTGTTGGCATTGCTGCCCTCTATCCCATCACCCGCGAAGTTCATAACACCATCCTTTTGCAGATCAAAGCGCAACGTGAACGGTCTTAATACGTAAGGCGAGAGGAGTGAGGAGTGAGGCGAGAGGAGTTTTTAATTTTAAGTTTTAGAAAATTGGTTCACTCACAACTCAACACTCATAACTCAAAATTAAAAATTCCCCCCCCGCCCCGTCGCTCCCTTTCTCCCCCGCTCCTCATCTCCCACCCATCCACCCATCCACCCAACATGCCACCTTCCCAAACTCCTGCTCAACAGTTTCGCTCTCTGCTCCAGCGTCCTGAACCCGTTGTGTTACCCGGCGTTTACGACTGTCTCAGTGCCAAGATTGCTCAGCAGGCCGGCTTTGAAGCGGTGTTTACCAGCGGATTTGGCATTGCGGCGGCTCTGCTTGGACGGCCTGATTACGGATTTGTCACGGCAACGGAGATGATTGAAACGGTGGGGCGCATGGCGGCGACCATCAACGTTCCCCTAATTGCTGATATGGATACGGGCTACGGTAATCCGCTCAACGTGATGCGGACGGTGGAAGATTGTCTGCGATTTGGTATTGCGGGCATGATTTTGGAAGATCAGGAGTGGCCAAAGAAGTGTGGTCACTTTGAAGGTAAACGAGTGATTGCCGCTGCTGAGCAGGTGCAGAAAATTCGGGCGGCAGTGCAGGCACGGGGGGAGAGTGAGTTTGTGCTGATTGCCCGAACGGATGCCCGTGCGCCGCTGGGTTTGGAGGAAGCGATGCGGCGAGGGCAGATGTATATTGATGCGGGTGCTGATGTGCTGTTTATTGAAGCACCGCAGTCAGTGGAGGAACTACGTGCGATCTCAACTGCATTTCCAAACGTTCCTCTCTTCGCCAACATGATCCAGGGTGGCAAAACTCCGGTTCTGACTCAAGCAGAACTGCAAGAATTGGGCTACAAAATTATTGTTCACCCATTAGCTGGGCTGTTTGCAGCGACCCACGCCCTACAGCAGTGCTTCCAGCATTTGCACACCCACCAAACAACGCATGGATTCAATACACCGCTGGCATTTCACGAGTTTGAACAAATTATCGACGTGCCCAAATATCGTCAACTAGAGCAGCAGTTTTCCCAAGAACAAGATTAATAGTAGGGGCGAATGGCATTCGCCCTAACCTAAAATGCCATTCGCCCTAACCTAAAATATTTTGAAAAACCATGATTTATTTCGTGAAAAACGCTTGCAGAGCAAGCGTTTTTCACGAAATAAATTGGTTCCTTACATGTGGACTTGAGATCCGTTTTGCACTACTGCGACTACCACTGCCAGGTATCTCGCCACTTCACCGTACCCGAATCAGCCACCACCCAGCGGCGACAGGTGAGATTTTCGCGCAGCGGCGACTGTCCCTGCCGCCACATGCCGTATTTGTAAGCAATTGGCTTCCCGGCGCTCTCCTCGAAGGGAATTTCGCCAAACCAGGTATTTTCATTGACATATTCTAGCGGAAACGCTTTAGCAATGTCCCAGTTGCCCAGTTCGGGACAGTCGCCCATCACGACAATGGTTTCTCCAGGCTGAGTTGAAACGCCGTTGAGCTGGACGCGAATAATCGTTTGCGCTTTCACCCGCTCACCGACGTGGCTCAGGACAATCACTTCGCGATCGCACAATTCCAGGTTATGAATCAAGCCGTCTGTCACCTGAAACTTGCGGCGAGTCAGAATGCAGGTATGTTCGCCATCGGGCATGTCCGTATGGACTTCTTCAATCGTGGTAGCCAAGCCGCGAGTCATCGCCACAAAGCAGCGGGAATCGCGATATTTGCGGGTATAGCAGTAGACATCAGGTTCCACGTACTTCTGCCACTGGCTACCCAGAGCCACGGCAGGATTGAGGCGACGTAGACCCGATAGAAGGCGGACATTGCGGTATACCTCGGTTTCTGTATCCCACTGCTGCATCATCGGGCGGTTGTAGGGATCATTGCCAAAGTCAGTGTCGTCATGCAGATATTGCTCCGTGCCGTAGTAGATGCAGGGAATACCGCGACAGGTCATGATCAGCGCGATCGCAAGTCGCAGCATGTCTGGATCGGGGTTCAGACTTTGGAAGCGGGGCATGTCGTGATTATCAAAGAAGGTAATCAGCTCCGTTGCGCCCGCATAGCGATAGTCTTCGTCGAAGATATTTTGGATTTCGTGGAAGCCAAATTCGGCTCCCTGTGCCAGGGCGGCCCGAATCGCAACGGCTAGGCCAAAGTCCAAGATCGTCATGCCGGAAGAGTTGGCAAATTCCACCGACCGATCATCCGCAGGATGGCTGAAAATCCACTCGCCAAAGATAAACACGTCCGGCTTATGGGTCTGGATATCAGCGTTGAACTCCTGCCAGAACCAGATCGGCATGTGCTTGACGGTATCGACCCGCAGGGCATCAACGCCACGATCCAACCACTGCTTAATTGCTGCCTTGATGTAGTTGCGATACTCGGCATTATTTTCATTAAACGTAGCCAGTCCCGCTAGCTCACAGTTTTGTACCTGCCAGTCATCTTCCCAATCGGTCACTTCACCGTAGTGGTGATACCAGTGATCCTCGTCATTATTGAAATCAGCAATCAGCGTGCCGTCGTCGTAGAGTTCTCCCTTGCTGCCGCCCACGTCGGGACTACTGTGGTTGCAGACAATATCCAGCACCAGCTTCATGCCGCGCTTGTGCATTTCCTCGATCAGCCGATCAAAGGTGGTGTTGCGCGTGTCTTGGGTATTATTAAGCGATGGATCTTCATCTTTGCCGATAAAGCGAGGGTTGAGGCGCTTAAAGTCTCGCGTCCAGTAGCCGTGAATCGCAGCATTTTCGACAAACAGCTCTTCCACTTGCTCAAACAGCGGCGTCAACCAAATCGCGGTCACACCCATGTTTTTCAGGTAGTCCAGCTTGTTGATAACGCCCTGAAGATCGCCGCCCCAATATTTACCCCAGTCTTGCTGCTTTGGATCGTAGAGTTCTGAATTTTCACCTTCGTTATTGTCTGGATCACCGTCACAGAAGCGATCCACCACCAGAAAATAAATTGTCTCTTGACGAAACTCGATATCGCGCGTGTAGAGAAACTCTAAATTAATCTCATCACTTGCGATCGCATCGGTTTGAGTTTGAACAACGGTATCCAGTTTCTGTTGACTTGATTCAAATTGATCTTTGGATTGAATCGATGAGGTTGCTTCTGTCTTTGTCATAGTTTGGTGGGTAAAAAATTAAGAAGGAAAATCGCTAATCGGATAATTTAGCGATATCTATAAATTTCTAAACACAGCCCAAGTAAGCGTATATTTTGATCCAGTTGCGATCGCGTTCGAAAACTTCGCATCACAACACTAGATTATGCGGAGCAAAAAATGATTTTGTCCTGCCTCTGGAGAATGATTTATTTGCTGGTGAAATATTTTCGGTACGGGTAATGCCTGTGGTTCACATGTTGGAAATTTGTGTAGGGCGCAAATTATTGAGGGTTGGCTTGGGCGATTGGCGATTGAAGGGTGGCAATTTGGTTGAGGTTCTGATCCAGTTGTGTGGAAGCGGTTTGGATCTGTTGAGTTAAGGAGCGATATTGCTGCATGAGTGCGATCGCAGCTTGCTGGCGCTGTTGAATGTGGGGAGTGGCCGACTCGACGGTTTGCTGCCGCATCTGCAAAACCTGGATCTGATGGGCAGTTTGGACAGCCTGCTGGAGTTTGCTCAGATAGGCTGACTCCTCAATCATTTTGGTCGAGAGATGAACCGACTGGCGCTGAATGGCGGCGTTGCCAGAAGATTGAAGGTAAAGCTGTAGCGACTGCTGAGCTTCTTTCTGTAATTCAGCGTACCGACTTTGGTACTGGCGCTGTAACTCCTGAAGTTGAGCTGAATCGAGCGTGATCTGAGCCGAAACGGTTACCAACTGCTGATCGATAGCGCTCAGTTCCTCCAGCAGGGCACGGTAGCGGATATTGTTATCCAGAATCCGCAGGGCAATCTGACTGTGGCTGGAAACGTCCAACTGCTGAAGTAATGCCGCCTGGTGCTGCTGCGCTGCGATTAGCTTTTCATTCACCGTCACTTGCTGCGTCGCCAAATTATCTAACCGTACCGCAAAGCGCTGCACGTCAATGGCGATATTGGTTAAACCCTGCTGCTCATGTAGCGATCGCAACTCATTCTGCAAACTCAACAACTGCTGCTGAAGCATCGGCGTTTGGGCTTGCAGTGCAGCTAACTGCTGTATTTCAGCGGATGGTTCGTTAGCAGATACTGGTTCTAGTGCAGAAGTAGCAGCAATTGATTGCTCAGTTAATTGCTCAGTTAATTGCTCAGTTGATTGCTCAGGGGCAACAGTATTTGAGCGCTCTGAATTAGGAGCTAGATTTTCGGGCGCTGCAACGGTTGGGCTAACGCTAAGGGAATTGGGCTGGCTAGTGGGTTCCGACTGGCTCTGATCGGTGTCCGGCGGTGTGATAACTGGAGCCGAGTCGGGCTGGAGCCAACTGCCAGCGGCAATGGAGAGTGCGGAAATACTTGCGATCGCACCCAGTTGATAGACCATATCGGTCGGCAGTTCAAGCTGCGGGACAGGGTCGTGATCCGAGGTTGAATTGGACAGCAGGTATGATTCATCGCCCGTACCTGCAATAGCAGCCTGAACTGCGGCTCTCAGTTGCGCCAATAGCGTTGCAGATTTTGCCTGACCCGTCATGCACTCACCTGGATAGTCGCTAAGGCAATTTACAGCTAGCAATCGCGTCATCCGGAAAATCTACGGGTTTTCACCGCTGACGGCTCAACCCGCTCCCAGATAGCCTAACCCCGAGACTGTGGCCCTGCCCAAATATGGTGAACAACTTCACCATGAATCGCAGGCTGATCATCTGGTGCTGGGAACGTTTCACCGGATTCATTCACTGTCCAATACAGCCAGTCTTCATCGCCCATCATGCCCGTTTTGAACAGAATTTGGGCTGGATTCGCTTGGCTCCAGCCCAGTAGGATGGCGTGGTTATACTCCATGCCAACAGGCGAGAGGGTGTAGCTGCGCTGCTCATTGCAATCCCAAACAACGGCATAGTCCGAGGCAATGTCGCTGCCAAAAATGGACTCAAACTCTCGGGCCAAAATGCGATCGCTATCCACTGACCAGGAAATGGGAACCACAATTGCGATCGCGCCGGGTGGCGTAGCAGCTTCGTCAGAAAACGGCTGACCAAACAGCGGTGATGTAATGTTAATGGTCTGTAGATTGCCAGTTTCCAGATTTTCAATAAACAGCATACTGCTGACTCGATGCCGCGTTGTATTGGCAGACAGATGAAGCTGAATGCGGCTGTAAGCGGCATAGCGCTGGTTAGGGGAACGCAAAGACTGACTACGGTAGAACCGATTGATTGATTCAGTGTTTGTTAGCTGTTCGGTGGTAAACTCCGTTTGGTTTGCCACTACCCAATTCCACGGAATAGGATGAGGACTGTTCAACGGGTCAATCTGGACGGAATGACGATCCATGAGGCCAAGCTGTAATGAGGTGAATGATATGAAGGCCGCTATAAGACCCAATTTATATTTTGAGAAATGCTTGCTTCGCAAGCGTTTCTCAAAACATAAATCATGGGTTTTCAACCCGGCTTCATACGAAGAGAGAATCTATCTCCATGTATAGCAAGATCTCCCTTACTCAGCGGAATTCCTTAATAGCCTGCAATCATTGGGTTTTGTCATCAAATTCGGTTATTTTTGGTCCTTCACTTGACTTCGGAGAGAGGCACAATTAACGCGTGAATGCCATTCAGATTCATACCCAGAGTGATCGGGCGCAGCGCTGGATTAACCGCTACCGAGGCCAGCTGCCGCTTTTCGCCTGCGTTTTAGGGTTTACGGCCACAGGCTTGCTGCCCGGAATTTCCGCCGCTGGAGCTACTCCAGCGGATCGAGAATATACTGCGATCGCAGATGCCGAGTTTTTGGTCAATGGCTGTACGTCCCACCCCCAGCGACCTCTACCGCCACTCCAGGCAGGCGCGTCTCCGGTGTATATTTCACGCGCTGTCCTGGCCGCACAACAGATTCCAATTCAGGTATTTAATGCTGGATTACGTCATCCTGCCACCGTTCCCTGCGTTGATTTGGGTGGTCAAGCGGCTGGTTGCGTGACCACGGGTGAAGCGATGTCACTGGCGACGGTGCAGCATTTGCTAGAGCAAGGAATGCACTGGGGAGAACAACTGGCGAAAACGTCGTCCTATCTAATTTTGGGCGAATGCGTGGTTGGCGGCACGACGACGGCTTTGGCAGTGCTAGCTGGACTCGGTATTCCGGCCTGGGACAAGGTCAACAGCAGCCATGTAACCTGCAATCACAATCAGAAGCGTCAGGTTGTGGAAGCCGGATTACGCCAGTTTAAGATGCGATGTGAAACGGTAAATGCGATCGCAAATCTTCCCCCTCCCGTTCCTGTTTATCATGCTGCCGATTGCTCACCATCAACCACCAACTCGTTCCCCGATCCCCTAGCCCTTGTCGCCGCCATCGGCGATCCCATGCAGGTGGTCGTCGCTGGCATGGTGCTAACGGCCAGCCGCACCAGCGGTGTACTGCTAGCTGGCGGAACGCAAATGCTAGCGGTGTATGCTTTGACTCGTGCGATCGCAGCTTATCACTATGAACTCTGGCAACCGGAAAACGTAGTGGTAGGGACAACGCGCTGGGTAGCAAACGATCCGACAGGGGATACAGTGGGACTCGCGCAGCTAGTGGGCGATGTGCCGCTGCTGGCAACGGGTTTGAGCTTTCAATCGTCGCGCCATCCTCAACTGCGAGCCTATGAGCAGGGGTACGTCAAAGAAGGCGTGGGGGCAGGCGGATGTGCGATCGCAAGTTCTCTTTACGGTAACTGGTCACTACACCAACTACAGGCCGAAATTGAAGCCCTAATTGATCAGCAAATACAAATCAATCAATCCCAGCCACAAGAGAGCTAATACCGTCCCTCGCTCTTCACTCACACGCCCTCCTCTGTCCCCTCATGAACACTGACCCTACCCTACCGGATGAAGCTGAAGCTCAACAGGTTGTCCGGCCTGCGGTTCAATTACCTGCGCGTCAATTTGCTGTGCTGCTAGCCGCTGGCGAAACTCCTCTGCACTGCCAGTGGTTTTCAAAACAGAACCTAAAACACCTGTGTATTGGATATCTTCTCCAACGGTCGTGGGCAAAATGACCTGTGGTTTCAGGTACTTCACCAAATCCAAACTAGTATCGCGTCCCTGAATAATCGCTCCGACAACAGGCACTTCTTGATTCACCAGCGGATGAATTAAAACATCAACTGGCCCATAATCCTGCACATTTTCGGCATAGAAGCCGTGGGGTTCGTAATACAAACTGGTTCCAGCCCGCATATCTTGCAGAATATAGGCATTTTCCTGGGTCAAACCGATTTTTGAACCCGGTAGCGCTCGAATACTCAGCCGATTATCAAACTGGTAAACTTGTCCAGGTTCGATAGCCGTGACATCTGTGTAACTAAGCTGCTGGACGACTTTTGCTCCATTCGGAGACGCAACGACAGGGATACCCTGATTAAGCTGCTTTAGCGTCGGTACATGGGCATGATCCGGCAATCCTTGAGAAAGCAAAACTAGGTCAAACTGGTCAGGAATGCCCGGATTTTGCTGCCGATAGCCCCGAAAAAACCAGGACTGATTGCCAAATACCAGATCATCAACCAGCCACGGATCGAGCAGGATACGGGTATGCTCCAGATCAATCAGCCAGCTATTCGCCCCGTAATATGTCAACTTCATAATTGCGTTTCTTTTAATCCCGTTGTTCTAAGTCTAAAGGTGACTATAGCAAGCTTCATTGCTGGAGGTGAGCAGGGTGGTTTCATTTAGGCAAAGGATAATTTAGAACCATCAACGTTGCGTAGGGGCGAATGGCCATTCGCCCCTACCAGATACGTGAAATGGCGACTCTAGAATTTATTTTGGCAAAATGAAACCACCCTGCTTCATTGCTGGAGGTGAGGGGTGAAGAGTAAGAGGGTGGATGGGTAAAAGGGTGGATGGATGGGTATAAGTCCTAGCACTCAGCACTCAACACTCAAAACTCAACAAATCCATAGCGCCACTTTATACAACGAATATAAGCCCTAAACTAGGGTGGTACTGTTGATGCATTTTGGTGCTATGCCCCTGTCACTGAACTTGTTATCTCAAGCTGGACTTCAATCCTCGTGGTGGGTTGCGCTGGGATTAAATACGGTTTTAGCTGCGATCGCAGTTTTGGCTCCGAAAAAACTGCTGACGCCGATGGGGCTGCTCCATGCCTGGTTTTTGGGTGTGGTGATTCTCGGCATTCTTGGCTGGTCGGGCTATGCGGTGGTGATGTTTTACTTTCTAGTTGGGTCGGGCGTGACGCGGATTGGCCTAGCAGAAAAAGAAGCAGCGGGCATTGCCGAAAAGCGTTCCGGCGCACGGGGGCCAGAAAATGTCTGGGGTTCGGCGTTGACAGGGTTGCTCTGTGCAGTAGGAATTGGCTGGATCACGCTCGCGCAGTGGCCAAATGAACCGTGGACAAGCTGGCTGGCGCTGGGCTATGTGGCGAGCTTTAGCACCAAGCTTTCGGACACCTGCGCCAGTGAAATCGGCAAAGCCTACGGTAAACACACGTTTCTGATCACGACGCTGAAGCCCGTTCCGGCGGGGACAGAGGGGGCCGTGAGTTTGGAGGGGACGCTGGCCGGGGTAATTGGATCGGCTGCGATCGCAACTGTCGGCTGGGCAACTGGCCTGATTAGCGGCTGGGGCGTGCTGATCTGTGTACTAGCTGCTTTCATTGGCACGAACGCCGAAAGCGTCATCGGCGCAACACTACAAGAGCAGTGGGACTGGCTCACTAACGAAATGGTCAACTTTCTAAACACGCTGATTGGAGCCGTCGTTGCCGTACTGATTGCCGCATTGACTTAGCGCGTTTAATGGCCAAATTATGTAGGGGCAAATGGCCATTTGCCCCTACTCGGCACCTTTTTTATTCCTGTTAAGCACTGAGATAGCGGCGGATAAACTGCTCCAGTGACTCCATTTTGATGTCGAACACGGTTTCTAAGCGCTCAATTTCCGCAGGAGTACAATAAAACTCATTGGCAAGTAGGGTACGAAACGTGCCAAGGGCTTTTTGAGTAGAAGCATCAAACATACCGACTAGACTGCGGGCACCGTCCAGCACCATCAGCGGCACGTTGATAACAATCGGTTCCCGGTTAAAAACACGGCCAAAAATGCGGGGAATATCGTCGCGCGTCAGAATTTCTGGGCCACCTACGGCAAAAATCTGGTTAAATGCTCCTTCTTTTCGCACAGACTGGGCAACAATTGTCGCGAGGTCATCCGTGCTGACGATTGAGGTGCGGCTCTTGGCGTCACCAATTAGCAGATAAAGACCTGTCCGGCGGAACCGTTCAGCTAGGGGCAACAAGTTAGACGCAAAGCCAGACGGACGCAGAATAGTGTAGTTCAGGTCGCTGTCTTGAAGATACTTCTCAACGGCGCGCTTAGCCTTGAATACGGGCGCGTCTTCATAGCCGCGATCGGCTCCCAACACTGAGATGAATACGAAGTGCTTGACCCCAGCCGCTTTAGCCTGGTCAATTAAGTCAATATTGGCGCGATAATCTAAATCCTGGGCACTGCCACCGTTTGAATCATTGGAACCGTGGGCGCTAATCACATACTCAACGCCCTGCATGGCGCGTTCAATATCTCGCAACTGGAGCAAATCACCAATGCAGATCTCAGCTCCATGCTGTTCTAAGGGGGTATAGTGCGAGGTCAATCGGACAAAAGCTCGCACGGGCTGATCATCTCTACGGAGTGACTGCACAATGCGATGCCCCAGTCCTCCCGTAGCTCCTGTCACTAAAAACATGACGATACCTCTCTACTCGGCAGCTAAGCGCCATGACGATCAGCGGTTGATTCGTTCAGTAACTGAATATTGGTAGAGCGCCTGTCGTGCAAGCACTCTACCAAAGCAGCAGATTATGAACCTTGAACCGACTGGACAGACGCCACGACGAAACAGAGATCACTGTATCGCCTTTTTCAGAATTTGCCTTCAGCCAACCGATAGTTTCACCTATTAAGCTTTGCAGTTAGGTCATTCTTCAGGCTGTTTTGCTCAGGCTTTTAGAGAGGGATCATAGCCGCGCCAAACCGCAACCAGTGTGCCTTGAATATCAAGATCTTTGGCGTCCACTTCAATTGGGGTATAGCGGCCATTGGCAGGCTTCAGCGTAACTTTGTTGCCTTCTCGATGGAAATACTTGAGGGTTGTACCGCTACCGTCTACTCTAGCGGCGACGATGACACCGTTTTTGAGAGACTGTGGATCGCGGACTGGGCGCATAATGACGACATCGCCCTGATCAATTAGCGCATCAATCATGCTGTCGCCCCGCACCCGGAGTGCAAAGTCTTGGGGCTGTAGCGGTAGGGTGGACAAATCCAGATGTTCAACTGTATCGGTGAACGATTCAACCAGCGCGCCAGCTGCGATCGCACCACAGATAGGAACGCCTTGGGGAGATTTAAGGATACGAAGAGTTCGCGCTTTACCCTCATGCCAGTCAATATAGCCCTTGTTTTTGAGATGCTCCAAGCGGCTCTGGATAGGCGCAGGTGATTTCAATCCCATCGCATTCATCATTTGACGAATTGAAGGAGAATACTGATTGCGACGAATATAATCAACCAGCCAGTCGTATAGCTCCTGTTGAGCTTTGGTTAAGGTGTCAGTAGCCATAATATGGGTCTGCTTGCAGACGGTTAAGGGTCATCCCTATCATCTTAGAACAAGCGTACCATCAGGTAAATATGGTCTAGCTAAAATTATTAGAATTCGTTACGCAATTAATTTTGCTGATGTGAAAAGCGAATCACGCTTTTCACATCAATTGGTTTAGAGTTTAGCTCAAAGCGCACCCAGTACGGCGGCCAAGAGCGCTTTTTGGGCGTGCATCCGGTTCTCGGCTTCGTCCCAAACTCGCGACTGCTGCCCTTCAATCACAGCATTGGTGATTTCTTCTTCGCGATGGGCGGGCAGACAGTGCAGGACAATGGCATTGGGATCAGCAATACTCAACAGCGGCTCGTTAATTTGGTAGGGCATGAAAAGAGGAATGCGCTCATTGGCCAGATCTTCTTGCCCCATACTGGCCCAAACGTCGGTATAAAGTACGTTGCTGCCTTTGGTGGCGAGTTCCGCGTCCTGAGTGACCAAAACTTGGCTACGACCGTTGGCAATCGCTTGAGTCTGTTCAACAATAGCGGGAGCGGGTTCATATCCAGCAGGAGTGGCAACGTGGATATTGACTCCAGCCAGGGCACAACCGAGCATCAAGGAATGAGCTACGTTGTTGCCATCGCCTAGATAAGTAATGGTCAGCCCTTCGAGGGTGCCAAACTCTTCCTGCACCGTCAGCAAATCGGCCAGGATTTGGCAGGGATGCTCTAGATCCGTCAGGGCATTAATGACGGGAATGGTGGCGTAATGGGCAAAGGTTTCAATTTCTGCCTGCTCAAAGGTGCGGATAGCGAGTACGTCCAGATAGCGATCGAGGACGCGAGCGGTGTCTTCTACGGGTTCACCACGTCCCATCTGGGTATTGCCTGTACTGAGATCGAGCACTTGGCCTCCCAACTGATACATGGCGACTGAGAAGCTCACTCGCGTGCGGGTTGAGGCTTTACTGAAAATGAGACCGAGCGACTTGCGACATTGCGGAGCAAGTTTACCCCTTTTGAGATTGGCGGCTAGTTGAATGAGTCCTAGCAGCTCATCCCGGCTTAAATCGGCGAGGCTAAGTAAATCTCTTCCCTTGAGCGACTCCATGCTGTTCCCTGCTGCGAGCAAAATGAAAATAAAACGAAAATAAAACCCTACCAGATCTGACTCAGTCGCGGTAGTCCAGCCTGTACAGTGTGTATATCGCTCAATAATCATCCTGAAGACAGAGCCAAAATCTGAAAATAGTTGTGAGGCTATATAAACTTGCTGCATTGGTTCCTTGTGGAACCTAGTTTAGGAGCCTAGATTTAATCAATCTGCAAACAACCCGCAATAAATCCGCAAACTGTAGAAGTGAGTTTTGCTGTCAACTCTATGACAAGGTGCAGCTATTTAACTATCGAATGCATTTAATTCACAATCCTTAGCACTAAGAATTAGCAAGTACTGTTAATAATAATCTTTTAATAAATGTTAAAAATGCACCTCTACTCATTGAGATATTGAGATGAATGGGTAGGTATCAGTCTATGTCCATTGATCGAGCCGAACTCATTGATTGACCAATGTCACTGCTTTTTGTGCTGAATGATCAATGAATAACTCATACCTTGCACCTTGCATGTTGAGAATCCAAAGCGGTTGTTTTGCTGCTGCGATGCGGCGGCAAAACAACCTCTGTGGGTTTGGGTACAAGATGTGAGTCAAAATAAGATTGACAATTCGACATGGGCGATAAAGTATGGGTGCTAATGGGCATTCTTAATCAAGACGCTTACAAAATCTGAGCTTATAAGCGCTTGATCTCTCGTGAAGTTCTGATGATTCACCTCGGTAAGACGGCACGAATAAACCAATTCTAAAAAAACGGAAGGTGCTTCTCCGATCTGCTCTTTTTTTTAGATTCTGCACTCATTTATACCGAGCTAATTAACTTATGGTTAAGAAGTTATGAACTAGAGCTAACATGCCGCTTAGCTTGCTTCATGAGAAACCGTGTTTTAATTATTTATCAAAATTCATTTATGGTCAGCGATCGCAGTTTCGACTGTTCCTGTTGTCGTCAATCCCCTCGTCAAAGATAGTTAGTTTTGTCATGGTCAAGCCTGATCTCACCCAGCCAACATCGTCTGACCCATTAGAGGCTTCTACAGCTACCGACACCGTGATTCATCTTATTCAGCAGGCAGTTGATGCGATCGCAGTTTATGATTCGGGCGGTCGCTACTGTTGTATGAATGAATCAGTGGTGAGACTGCTGGGAATTCCGGCTCAGGTCTGCATCAGCAAAACCAATCTTGAGCTGAGCCAAATGGGTCAACACACAGCGCTCCAGCCAACGCTGACGCAGATGCACCATCACCTAGAGCAGGTGATTCAAACTGGACAGTCCCTACGAATTTACTATGAGCTGCCTGTCCAGCAAGTGGCGATTGGTTATGAGGTTACCTATAGTCCACTTGTGGATGCTGCGGGTGTGGTGCAGCAGGTGCTGAGCATTGGTCGAACCGTTTCCTGTAGTGTGGACGGCGCATACAGCAATCAGCCTGCCACAGCCCTGCCCACGGTCGGAGCAGAAATGCCTGGATTTGCCACTGATCACGCTGGCGCTATGCCTTCAGCAGAACATGAGATAATTCAAGTCCAGACATCAACTCCAGATAATCTAGCCAATTCAGTCAGTGCGACGAATGCAATTGATCAAATCGATCAAATCGATCCATTAGAGATGAATTCTAATTCTGTTTCTACAGGTTCAGAACCAGATCAAGCAGGGTCAACCGATTTCAGTATCCCTTTATCTCTAGATCAGTCACTGAAGGACAAAGAATTACTGAAACTCGTTCTCGACAACATTCCCCAATATATTTTTTGGAAAAATCGAGACTCGGTTTATCTGGGCTGCAATCGGCGCTGGGCGGAAATGGCCGGGGTTGATCCGGAGCAGGTGGTGGGCTTGACGGATGCGGATTTGCCTTGGACACCTGAACAACAGGAGTGGTATCTCACCTGCGATCGCCAAGTGATGGAGACCAATGCACCGATGCTGCGGATTAAGCAGTCGCAGCTTCAGGCCGATGGCAAATTGACCTGGCGCGAAACGAACAAGCTGCCGCTGCATGATGCCCAAGGCAATGTGATTGGACTGCTGGGCACCATTGAGGACATTACGGAGCGTAAGCAAGCAGAAGACTTTCTCCGCCAGTCCAAGGCTAAGTATAAGAAGCTGGCTCAGCGTGAAAAGCTGATTAATGCGATCGCAACTCAAATTCGCAGCAGCTTGAACTTAGACACCATTTTGCACACGGTGGTTCAGCAGGTGCGCCAACTGCTGGATACCGATCGAGTAGTGGTATATCAGTTTCGTGACGATTGGCACGGCATCGTAGTAACAGAAGATGTGCTAGAGCCGTGGCAGTCTGTGCTGGGCGATATCGGAGCCGATGACTGTTTCCCCGACAAGTACGCCGATCTTTACGCCTCTGGACGAGTGCGGGCAATTCCCAATCTCAACGATCCAGGACTGGATCAGTGCCACGTCAACTTTTTGCGTAGTCTACAGGTTCAGGCCAACCTGATTGTGCCGATTCAGGTACAGTCTCACCTCTGGGGACTACTGATCGCTCATGAGTGCCGAGGGGAACGCACTTGGACACAGGATGAACTTGATCTGCTGGAAGCACTGGCAGGACAGATTGGGGTCGCGATTCGGCAGTCTAAACTGTATGCCGAGGCTCAAGCCAATGCTGAGCAAGCGCGATCGCAAGCACAGCAGCTTAAATCAACACTCAACGAACTGCAACAGATGCAGATGCAGTTGATTCAAACCGAAAAGATGTCGAGTTTAGGACAGTTGGTTGCAGGCGTTGCCCATGAAATTAACAATCCCGTCAACTTCATCTACGGCAATCTTGGCTACATCCAGGGTTACACGCGAGATCTGATCCAACTCTTCCAGCTTTATCAGCAGCACTACCCAGAGCCATCGCCTGCCATTCAAGATCAGATTAAAGCCATCGATCTGGACTTTTTGATCGAAGATCTCAGCAAAATTTTGCAGTCTGTTCAGGTAGGAGCCGATCGCATCCGCGAAATTGTGCTTTCTTTACGCTCATTCTCTCGCCTAGACGAAGCCGAGATGAAGGCGGTCAATTTACATGAGGGAATTGATAGCACACTGCTCATTCTGCATCATCGCCTGAAGCTACACTCAGGCGGCGCGCGCGTAGAGCTGATTAAGGACTATGGCTCATTACCCCATGTTGAGTGCTATCCCAGTCAGCTTAATCAGGTGTTTATGAATATCCTGGCCAATGCCTTAGACGCACTGGAGCAGCATCAGCACACTTGTGCAGCAGTGCACGTTGCCTTTAAACCCCAAATCACAATCCGAACAGAGTGTTTACCCACCGTACAGCAGGTGCGGATCAGCATTCGCGATAACGGAGCTGGCATTTCTCCAGATGTACAAAAACATCTGTTTGATCCGTTTTTTACAACTAAACCCGTCGGAAAAGGAACGGGGTTGGGGCTATCGATTAGCCATCAGATTGTGGTGCAGAAGCATCAGGGTCAGATTCGGTGTCAGTCTTCTCCGGAAACAGGCACCGAATTTCAAATTGAAATTCCGATTAAGCAGCAGGCATAATGCAGGCCAGATCGCGATGCTCTATGGAAAGCTATATCAAAGGACTGTATCGAAAGATTGATACAGTTCTGTTTTAATGAATGTCCTTCTCTAGATACCGAAACGATGATTGGCAATTATCTTGAGGCATAGAGATGTACCGCCTAATATTAAATCTGTGTACAAGAACCCAGTCTATTTTTGTGAAACGCTTGCTCCGCGAACGGTTCACAAAAAATAAATGATGGGTTTTCAACCAGATTTATATACAGCGTTTTCCACGCTGGTTTTCTACGCTGTTTGAGTACGGACGGGGAGCATCCCGAATGTGCAAATATGCGGTTTTGCCCTCTCCCTCAATCCCTCTCCCAACACTGAGAGAGGGACTTTGAAAGTACTAGACATACCTCACGAGGTTGAAAAATGTTGTAAGTAGCTGCATGTCAATAAATGCATAACTCAACAACTGGGGGAATGCTCTCCGGGACGTTCTCTCGATGGTTTAGATGCATTTCTTGATGCCAATCACATCTTGCATCAAAACCCAGCAGGATGAGTTTGTCGCCGCGATGCAGCGGCAGACTAACCACTGCAAATTCTCAAAGTGCAGGGTGCAAGATGTGAGCCAACCTACTGACTCGTAATAAATCCAACATTCTCAGCAGAGTAAAGCAATACATATGGCAGATTGGGTCACAGAAATTATCACGACGTTGGGTTACTTTGGCATTGGCTTTTTGATGTTTTTGGAAAACCTGTTTCCACCTATTCCATCAGAGCTGATTATGCCGCTGGCTGGATTTGCGATCGCGCAAGGAGAAATGCAGGCCGTTCCGGCTGTCACTGCGGGTGTTGTGGGTACGCTGCTTGGCGCGGTGCTGTGGTATGTAGCTGGAATGTGGCTGGGCGGTAAGCGCCTGCGCTACTTGACAGAAAAATATGGCAAGTGGGCCGGGTTGTCTGTGCGAGATATGGATCGAGCGAAGGGCTGGTTTGATCAGTATGGTGGTCGAACCGTGTTGCTCTGTCGGCTAGTTCCAGGCGTTCGTACACTGATCTCAATCCCGGCGGGCACCTATAATATGCCTTTTCTGCCGTTTTTCATTTACTCAACCATTGGTACGCTGCTGTGGACAGTGCTACTGACCTATCTGGGCTACCTTCTGGGCGAAAACTACACACGAGTTGAAGAATATCTGGGGCCAATTTCCAAAATTGTGCTTGTCAGCTTAATCATCTGGGCAGTAATTTGGGTGATTCGACGCCGCAACCGAGAATAGTTTAGCGGCTCATACCTACACCTAGCTTATTCCAAACCCAAAGGGAGATTGTGTCGCTGCGATGCAGCGACACAATCTCCCTTTGGGTTTCGGTACGCGATATAAGGCTATGCAAATTTGCGATAAAGATCCCGTGATTTCACTCACGGCTCCAGAGGGAAACCTGATAAAGTGGAGCGAATTAACATTTCGTACCATTCAAAGTTGGCAATTTATGGCTAGGCTTTCTGCGGAACTTCAGCAGTATTTTTTTGAGGTGGCCCCGGTTCGTCCGGTTACAAATGAATCCGCGATGGAGAAATCGGAGCCGCGCGTTCGCCTCCGCGACATTTTAGATTTAGCAGGAGAACGCACGTTTGGTTTTCTGTTTGTCTGTTTGTCGCTGCCGTCTGCTTTGCCAATTCCAGCACCGGGTTATTCGATTCCGTTTGGGGTTGTCATGCTGGTGTTAGCGGTTCAGCTTGCGATGGGACGAGAGCGACCCTGGCTACCTGAAAAGTGGCGCGATCGCAGTTTTGAACTCACTCAAATTCAAAAGGTTATCAAGGCTGGAGTTCCCTGGCTACAGCGAATTGAAATGATTTCGCGTCCGCGCCTGAGTGCCATCTGTAAGGGCCGCACAGGTCAGCTTGTTTTAGGAATTGCGATCGCAATTCTCTCGATTTCCATGATTAGCCCCTTGCCGCTGACCAACACGGCTCCAGCCTTCAGCATTTTCGTCATGGGGTTTGGTCTGCTGGATGATGACGGATTTATCAGTATTGGTGGGTTGACGCTGGGAGTCGTTGCGCTGACTTTATCTGTTGCGGTTCACATTGCCTTCTTCTGGGGCGGAATGGCTGCAGTTGAACAGCTCAGAGAATTGATATAGTCAATAACTCAAAGCAAAAAGCGGGGTGCTCAGCACCCCGCTTTTTGCTTTGGGCTAAGGACAGCTATGTTGGCTGCCGTCGGGTAGAACGGTGTCGCAGAGGTTGGTTGAAGCGTCGTAGCGGACACCCTGTAGGGTAGTACCCAGTAAGTTGGCTTCGGTTAAATCGGCAGCCTCAAGATTAACGTTGGTCAGGTTGGCTCCTTCTAGGTTGGCTCCTTCTAAATTGGTGCTACTCAGGTTGGCACCCGTCAAATCAGCGTTGCTGAGATTGGCCCCGGTCAAGTTGGTATCAGACAAGTTTGCGCCCCGCAGGTTGTTGCCGCTGAGGTCGGCTCCGCTCAGATTGAGGTCGCTGAGATCAGAGCCTTCAAGGTCGGCATCGCGGAGACGAATGCCTTCTGGATCAGTGTTCTGCAAGTTGGCAGCGGAGAGGGTGGTGCCGCTGAAGTCTGCGCCACGTAGCTCAGCACCTTCGAGGATGGCGTCGCTGAGATTAGCATTGCGGACATCGGCAATGAAAAAGATGGTGTCTTCCAGGATGGCGCTACTCAGGTTGGCGTTGGTCAGATAGGCTCCGGTGAAGTCAGCGTCTTCCAGATTGGCTCCGAGCAGGCTGACGCTATCGAGATAGGCGAGCTGAAAATCGGCGGTGTCCAGGTTGGCCTCGGTTAAGTCACTATTCCGTAAATCAGCGGCTCGGAAGCTGGCGTCGGCGAGGTTGGACTGGCTGATGCTGGTGCTGCGGAGGTCGGCAATGAAGAAATCGGACTCTTCCAGATTGGTTTCGTTCAGGTTGCTGCCAGCTAGGTACGCGCCTTCAAACGTGGCAGCTTCTAGGTTTGCGCCTGTTAGATTGGCTCCTCGTAAGTCGGCTCCATCTAGGTTGGCTCCGGCCAGGTCGGCTTCCTGCAAATCGCGGCCCTGTGCGCCGTTGGTGACGATGTCGCGCACGGTTTCCCAGCGATCGGCCAGTAACGTGCGATCGTCGATGATGGTGTTGGCCAGGAGTGCGCCTTCGAGCTGTGCGCCATCTAGGTTGGCGTTTTCTAGATTAGCGTTGCGGAGGTCGGCTCCGCGCAGATCGGCTTCGCGCAGGTACGCACCCTGCAAATCGGCTCCGTTCAAATCGGCATCGCGCAGGTCAGCACGTCGCAGATTGGCCTGACGTAGATAGGCTCCTCGCAGTTGGGCTTCGCGCAGATTGCAGTTGGAGCACTGGCGGGTGGCGAGGAGCTGAGCTACATCGCGGCGGTTGGCGGCCCAAGTGGGCTGGTTAGCGAGAATAAGAAAACTGCTGGTGAGTGCGATCGCAACTGGCAAGCTCAGACAAGGATTGTGTCGCTGTATCGTGGTAACACAATTCCGGTTTGAGGGTTTGACGCAAGGCGCGAGGCTGAATACGTTACGCATGATCATGTTGTGTCAATTTTGCTTGCTGAATCCTGAAAACCCCTTATTGCTTAGGATAGAGTCTACGTTAGGCAAATTATTGAATTTGCTAGATTTTGATACGATTTTGAAGCTGAAGAGATCCTTGTTATGCGATTTGGCGCGTGTGGCCCTCACCCTAAATCCCTCTCCCGCAGGAGAGGGACTTTGAGGAGACTTCCTTCTCCTGTGGGAGAAGGGTTGGGGATGAGGGCCACAGGTTCTTCAAGTTTTTTACGGTGGGTCGAATCCGCGATCGCACTTGCCAAATTCCGATCGCGACTGCTGCCTGCTGCGATCGCACTTGCCACCACTATCACGCTGGCGACGCCGACGTCTGCCCAAGAGACGTTTGAGAATCTGGAGGATTTTGATTATTGGTTTGATCTCTGTCGGTTGTCGGCGGATGCGGATTTGTTTGAGGATGCGCTGAAAGCCTGTGAGCAAGCGTTGGTGATTGAGCCGGAGGAGTCGAATGTGTGGGCGGAGCGGAGCGGCATTTTGCTGAAGATGCAGGCGTTTCCAGATGCGATCGCATCTGCTGACCGAGCGCTGGAGTTTGACCCGGAGAATTCACTGGCGATTACCTATCGCTGTGTGGCATTTGCGGCGTTGGATAATAATGAGACGGCGCTGGATTCCTGTAACGACGCGCTGCGGGTGAATGGCAACTGGGGCGGGCGTTCGCCCGTACTGGCCTGGTTTAATCGGGGCGTGATTTTGGCCCAGGCGGGGCAGTATGAGCAGGCGCTGATTGCCTACGACCGGACGCTGCTGCTGGAGCCGGAGGATTCGCTGACGCTGGCCTATCGCTGTGCCACGCTGGTGGAATTACAGGATTATCCAGGTGCGATCTCAAGTTGTCAGGCGGCGCTGGATGGCAACGGCAACTGGGGCAACGAAACGGCGGCGATTGCCTGGACGCATCAGGGACGGGCGCTGACGGCAGCGGAAAAATATGATGCTGCGATCGCGGCCTATGACCAGGCGATTAGTATTGATCCGAATAATGCGCTGACCTGGGCGTCGCAGGGGCAGGTGTTGGAGAAACTGCGCCGCAATCAGGAGGCGCTGACCTCCTACAATCGGGCGGTGGAAATTAAGCCGGACTATTCGCTGGCGCTGCTGGGTCAGTGTACGCTGCTGAATCGGCTGAAGCAGTATGAACCTGCTCTGGCGGCCTGCGTGGCAGCGGTTCAGGGCGATATTCAGTGGAAGGTGAACGATCAGGCTAATGCCTGGAATGAGCGCAGCATTGCGCTGACGGGGTTGGCTCAGTATGAGGAGGCGCTGGCGGCGATTAATCGGGCAGTGGGGATCAAGCCGGATTTTGCGGAAGCCTACAATCATCGGGCGGTGATTTACTGGTATCTGGAACGCTATGATGAGGCGCTGCAAGATACAGAACAGGCGCTGGAGCTGAATCCAGAACTAGCGCTGGCCTGGTTTAATCGCGGCGTGATTTATCGGACGATTTTGCAGTATGAGGCGGCCCTGGATGCCTATGACGAGTCGCTGAGGGTTGACCCGAATCGGGCGCAAACCTGGGCCAACCGCAGCGTGGTGCTGTGGCTGCTGGGGCAATTTGATGAGGCGCTGACTTCGGCGGATCAGGCGATTGCGCTCGATCCGGAGTCGGCTCAGGGCTGGTTTAACCGGGGGGCGGCACTGCTGTCGCTGAAGCAGTATGCGGATGCGCTGCTTGCCTATGATCGGGCGCTGGAAATTGACCCGACGAATGCGGAGGCGCTGACGGGGAAAGGGGTGGTGCTGGCGCAGCTTGAGCGGTATGACGAGGCGCTAGCGGCACTGCAAGCGGCATTGGCGATTAATCCAGAGCAAGCGACGGCATTGGAGACGGTGGAAGCGGTAACGCAGATTCAGCAGCAGTTGCAGATGGAACAGCAGCAGATGGAGCAAGAGCAGCAACAGCAGTTAATGATGACGCCGTTGCCATAGATCATAAGTTGGTTAAGCAACACGAATCCTGTTGGCGAACTCCTGACGTTTCGAGTTTTGCCCTCTTCCCCCAACCCCTACTCCCAAATTGGGAGCAGGGGAGCCAAATCTTCAAAGTGCCTCTTTCAGTCTTGGGAGAGGGAAAAGGTTGCAACACAATATTTCGCTAACAGCATTAGCAAAGCGCGACCTCAACCTACGGAGTTTATACGGCCAGAGCGAGGGGGGCTTCTGGCAGGAAGGCTAGAACGATCTGCTCAGAGGGAACGCCTCGATCAATTAAGTCTTGGGTAATGCCCTGCTCCATACCGTCATATTCCAGGTAAATCCGGTCATTTTGCAGGGTTATATAGATCAGGTTGCCCCGCACCCTTCGTCCCTGGCTCCAGCCTGTCTGCATCAGGGCATAGCGATCCTGAGTGTCGTCGAAAACGGTATCGAGTCGAATTTGCCCGTGGGATGGCGTTAAGCGGGCATACTCGCTGAGCACTTGTTTGACTGTGTCTCTCAAAGTGGCGGTATCCATTGTTTCACCTCAACAGTCTCAACATCCACAACTAACAGATTGAGCGGCAAATCTCGAATTACCAGTTCCCCGATTGGTTCTCGAAATAGCTCGTCATAGACCTGGGCACTGACTGCTAAATAGAGACCCCGTTCTGGATCAACCTGTGCTAGGAGAAGCCGATAGAGCATATATTGGCCAATAGCTTGTTCCAGTTCGGCAATGGGTGATTTGCCTCGCAGTTCCTTGATCTCAATGGCAATTCGGTAGTTGTCGCGCTCAGCTCCAATAAACCGTCCAGCTATACCCAAGTCTACAAACAAAAATCGCTCTCCGTAGGAGATCACATAGGGATCATCGGTGATTGTCCATCCATCTTGTTGCAGGGCAGCTTTTACCGGATCATGAATGGCATCTCTAGAGGGCATAACAATTCAAGCAATTGCAGTATCGGAGATTTGACAGACAGTAACTAAACCATAGTAGGTTTTCATCGCCTTTTGAGCGGTTGAAGCAAACCGGATTGGATTCTCGATGCTTGCGTGCTTTTTCAGCAGCAGTTCATGATGTCCATGCCATAGTTGAAGTAATGGTCTTCATGAAAACAGCAAGGGAGATAAGGGCAATGGATGCACAATTGATGATTCAGCCATCGTCGTTTATTGATGCAGGCATTCAAATGCAGACTGTTAGAGGGCTTTATTTATTCAAGTTTAGTGAGCCTTTGCAAGCTAGATTAGAAGGCTTGAATGAAAAGCAGCGGGAAGCGGGTTTAACCTCTGATGAAGAGGTCGAGCTGACTGGAATCTTGGAGTTAGACCGAATTTTTACATTGCTAAACGCCAAAATCATTTCTGAGTCAGCGTAGGTATGGTTATTTCCCAATCCTGTACAACGGCAATACACTAATACCAGTCCTCAATCTGCACTGACTGGCCGAAGTGACCATGTTCTCAATGCTTAGGATTAAACCTAATATTTGATTTGATGTTACCATGTCTCCTAATTAATACGAAGATACCACTTTAGGATAGGTGCAAAAAACAATGGCACCCAATTTAACCATCTACTGCCTTGAACAAGTAACGGATTATTCTGATTTTGAACGTCTTTGTCATGACTTAATGGCGTTAGAAGATTATCCAGCGATAGAACCTCTTGGTGGATTTAGTGATAAAGGGCGAGATGCTATACACGTCAGTTGTAGTACAAATCAGGTTACTATATTTGCTTACAGCGTCCGCGAAGATTGGCAAGCTAAGTTAGCAGAAGATGCTAAAAAGATCCAAAGAAATGGTCATACATGTCATGAACTTGTTTTTATGACAACCAAACAACCTACAGCAACACAAAGAGATTCATGGATTGAAAAGATAGAACAGACCTACGGCTGGCAGCTTAAAATATTTGGACTTGAACGCTTACGACTTTTGTTAGATACAAAGTATCCAGAACTCAAAAAAAATCATTCAGCGATATTCCCCCCTAATTTTCTGATTACACAAGAAGGCTTAAACAAATCCTTAGATCGTGAGCATGTTTTAATTAGTTATACACCTCAAGATTTTGTTCTTGCAGATTGGCTCACCCGCAAATTAACAGCCGAGGGCTATCGTATATGGAATAAGCATCTTAGTGAGTCTCTAGTAGATGAATTTCCTGATGATATAAATCATGCTATTAGAGATAGAATATTTTGCATGATTGCTCTTTTTTCTAATACAAGTCTTGATGATTCAGATATTACCATGCAAAGAAATATTGCAGTTGGCATGGATACAACGCACTCTAAAGATTTTGTTATTCCATTACGCTTAGATGACTTCCCAATTCAAAAATTAGACAGTCAAACAAAGGCTTTGACTTTTATATCATTTGAGACAAATTGGGCAAAGGGACTCAGTAAATTACTTACAAGATTAAAAAAGAATAATTGTCCAAAGCCAATCTCTTATGGTCGAACTTTATCTGTTGAATCATTTTTAGGCAAAGATGTAGTGTTAGATGAAGCAGAGACACTACATTCAAACTGTTTTGCCATCAAAGTGATACCCAAAATCATTTATAGATTCGAGTCAAGGACAAGTTTTTTTGAGCAAGAATTACTCAGTGATATTAGTTTAAAATGGCCATTCCGAAAAGAAAGGTCTTCTAATAGATTTCTTTCCTTTTTTCATCCGAGCGAAGAAACGAAGTCAAAACTTGGCATTGTTTTTTCGGAAGGAAAGGCTTGGGAGACAAACATGAAAGTTTATGGTGTAAATTCGGAAAATTTAATTGCAGAGCTAATAAAAAAATCTTTACAAGCAAAATGCCATGAGAAAGGGCTAAAGTATTGTGAAGAATCTAAATTGTTTTACTTTCCATCAGATTTACTGACCAAAAATAAACTCAGCTATGTGAAACTTGATGGCTCCAAAGCTAGTCCCATAACAGTTTGCAATCACAGGAAATACAAACTCTCATCAGAAAGATACTGGTATCATCTTGCACCTGTGTTTTCAGTCAATTTAGAACACCTGCATCTATATAGTCCTTCTGTAATTCTCACTGTACGTGTTCAACTATCAGACATGGAAGGACAACCTCTACAAAAAAGCAAAATTAGCTCCCGTCGTAAGGATCTATGTAAAGGATGGTGGAACCCTGAATGGTCAAAACGTATTCTTGCAATAGCTCAGTTTTTGGCAAATGGAGATCATATAATCTTGGGAGATGAGCCAGAACAACAAATAATTATTCAAGCAAATCCCATTAGCTTTTATTCTACAGTTTCTATTAATGAGGATGCTATAGGAAACTATAAGATAGCTCAAGAAGAACTGCTTTCGCTTCGTGACTCTGATGATGATGAACATGTGAATAACGATGAATGATCATATTACCGTATTTGACGAACCAGAGCTTGAGTTTCGTTATGGGCAAAGAGTACAAGATCCTCATGATGGATTAGCATTATTTGGACCTTATGACGCCGATGATGAATCAAGAGCTAAGTCTATTTCTTATGTTGTTATTGGACCTGGTTTAGGTTTATCTAAACTATCAAAATGGTCAAAAGCTCTAATGCGACCAGCTACTTTGGACATTGATTCCAAAGCTAAAGACATTGACAAGCAACACAGCGGTTTTCGCGCAAAAAATCCTAATTTTCGCCTGTGGCCTCCTTATCCAGGGTTTGAAGCAGCTTTTTGTACTCGCTGGCCTAGTCAACCACTGAAATCATATTTGCTTGACCCTACAGAACTTTCAGAAGCAGCCCGCACATATGAAAAGCATGAGCGTGCCTATAAAGTTTCGAATCTATATCTTAACAAGTTGGAAATAGCTGCTACTAAATTGGATCAAATTCCAAAATTAGCTATTTGTGTTGTTCCAGATGAAGTATATAGTAATTGCCGCCCTAAATCTTATGTTATTAACTCGACAGGAGAAAAGATTTCCAAAAAGGAAGTTCGGAAGAGGCAGCAAGGACAATTAAGCCTTCTCTCCGATATAGATCCAGAAACTTATAGATTTTCACCTGATTTTCGCCGTCAAATCAAAGCTCGCTCCATGAAATATGGAATTCCAATTCAGATCGTTCGTGAATCTACACTTCGATTGACTAATGAAAATAAATTTGGTGAAAGATCTTTAACACCCTTATCAGATAGAATGTGGAATCTTGGAACAGCTTTCTATTATAAAGCTGGGGGTAAACCTTGGCGCTTGGTTACTGCACGTGAAGGTACTTGCTATATTGGCATTGCTTTTCGCAAAACGGATGAGAGTGAAGGTAACAGAACAGCTTGCTGCGCTGCCCAAATGTTTCTTGACACTGGAGATGGAATAGTTTTCTTGGGGGATTTTGGCCCTTGGTATTCTCCTAGAGATAAGCAGTTCCACTTAACTAAAGAAGCCGCTTATAATCTTTTAGCAGGAGCTTTAAAAACCTATCGTGAACTAGAGGGAAAAGAGCTGACTGAAATTTTTTTGCATTCACGTTCATCAATTAGTAGTGAAGAGTTTGAGGGTTATAAAGAAGCCTGCCCTTCAAATGTGAAGCTAGTCGGCATTCGAGTTCGTAGCGATAAACGAACACCTTTTAGGCTTTATCGTCCTGGTGAAATGCCTGTAATACGTGGAACATTTATGAAACTAGACGATAGATCTGGTTTGTTATGGGCAAGTGGCTTTAAACCGCGTCTTGCAACTTACGATGGGTGGGAAGTACCTGTACCGTTGAGTATTATTATCCAACATGGTGAAGCTTCTATAGAAAGAGTTGGACAAGATATTTTTGGACTAACTAAACTGAACTATAATGCGTGTCGTTTAGGCGAATCTCAACCTGTCACAGTAGGTTTTTCTGATGCTGTTGGGGAAATTCTTGTCTCGAATCCAACTGTAAAAGAACGTCGATATAATTTTAAGTTCTATATTTAATTTCTAGAAATACTTTGGCATAGGCATTTCAGCTTAGAGGTAGCTTCTATCAGTAAGCTGATGTTTCTGTCAGTGAACCTAGATTGACGACACAGGCTAAATCCCTTACTGTGAAACGTTAAGTTGTCAACGCGCTTCCTTCTTTATCTCTGCGCGACAACTGGATACCAAAAATCTAGTCAACGCCACCCAGAGTTGGTAACGACAACTCTGAGCGGCTGACCTGTAAACGTTGGCACAGCAACGCACAGGCTTGGGTAATTGTAGCCTCAGCCGCTCTGCATTGCACTTCATCTGTTGCAGGGGGGCTAGGTTTTTGGCTTTCCTCCCCGAAAGTCAAAACCAAAGGACAACACAATGACATACTTCATCCTCGGTGCTGCCTCCCAAACAGCGCCACAGTCTGTTGCGACCAACCAAAATATCCGCGATGGTCGCCATCCCCTGCGGCTCATCCTGCTCGGCTCCCGCCCCGATATCATTGTCACCATCAAAAATCTGCATCGGCGCGGGTTTGCTGAAGTGAACGAGTGGAGTCAACCGATTCCTTGTCCGAGTGCAGGTGATGTGGCGCGAGTTTTGGCTCAGCGGCATCCAGATGATCAGATTAGTATTCTTACCCGCTATCTGAACTAAATCACAACCCCACTGGGGGCATTTCGCTGCCCCCAGACCCCTTCGACCAGGACGAACGACCGTCCTGGACCTCGTCGAAGGTCAGAAACTGCGTTTCTGGAGGGTGCTGCAAGTTTTGGGAGTGCGATCGCACGTTTGATGCAAGCTAGGTTTAGATTCGGTTGATTGAAACTGCGATCGCACCTCGGCCATACCTTCTAACCCAGAGTTTATAAAATTGAACTAAATTCATCCTGTGAGTTTTCTAGGTTTGTTGGGAATGATCAAAGTGTTCTAACACAAACCTGTTGCTCACTTAGAGGCCGCTCTAAAGCCTTTATTTCATCATTGGGCAACGCTACATAGATGAGTGTATCCCATGCTGAAGTTTACGTTTTTAGCGCTTCTTGTACTAGCCGCACTGTTGGTAGTTGCGATTAAATTTTTGCCGTGGTGGGCTTGTTTACTGTTAATTGCAGCGCTCCTTTTAGGTGTGCGCTATGGGTTTGGTTATGCCATTCGACGATTGCTGACCTTACCCTTCAAAGCCAAAGGCCAGGTACTGTCAGGGGCCGCAGTCCAGGTTCACGAGATTCGCCGCGCCAAACCGCCCGTCCGCAAAGCCAGTAGCGAAACCGATAGCGATCCCGAAGCGGCAGAACTGCTGCGCGAGGAACGAGCAGACGATCAGCGGTTCAACTGGTACATTCTGGATTTAACGATTACGCCAAAGCAGAAACAGAAGCAGGAAGGATTTCTGTTTTGGGAACCAGGAGAATTGCTGTTTGTGGGCATGGATGCCAAACCCCAGAACATTGAGAACGATTTAGACAGCAAGCTCAACGATTACCGCATCCTGACCGACGGTAAATTCCAAGTCGATGAGCAGGGTAAGCATCAGGGGGCACAGCGCATCAAGTTTCACGTTGGCCTACCTCCAGCGCTGCAACAGATGCAGTTGCGGTACTATTTTGAGCTGTTTGGCCAGATCCGATTGCCTGAAGCTACCCAGATATATCCTAAACAAATCGCCAGTTAAATCGTTACCACTCCTCATCAGCATCAATCGGATCGCTGGGCCACTGAGCAGCAAAACGGGTTCTAAACACAGGCTCAGCCAGCATAATCAGCATCCGCTGATCCGGTTCCGCGAGCTGTACGGTTTCGCCATCCCACACCAATGAATTGTTTGGGAGTAAATACATGGCGGCAGTTGCTTTGAGTACCCGCTGTTCGTCTGCTCCGTGTACTGAGATATGAGCGTGTTCAACTAGCTCAGCGACGAAGGCAAGCGCCGCATCCAGCGTTTCTCGACTGACAGCAGGCGATGCCTCTGAAATCCGCCAAATGCCGTCTTGTATCTGACCGCTGTAAAGCGCCCGACCTACAGCCGGATCAACCTCGTCGTCTAGGCTTGGCTCGTCATCTCGGTCGGGTGCCATAGCGAGGATGAGCGTTGCGCCATCTGGTAGATCAGTTAAACCGGACGCAGCGATCTGCGCCGCATTCCACGTGAACCAGCCGCCTGCATTCGGTGGTGGCCCCAGTGCCCAAGTTGTAAACCCATTAGTAACACCTTTGTGAACAACGGCACATTCAGGCGAGGGAGCAGGAGGTGTCCAGGCTTCGTCGGTCGTTACCCACAGCTCGAAGCGAGGCGGCGAATCCGCGCAGAGTGCTGCCGTCCAGTAGAGATGAAACGCATCAGTGGGTCTTAACTGCCGTTCACCTCCCCCGATTAGCGGTTGCAGCGGTTCGCCGCTCCAGGTTTCGATGATCTCAGTCAGTTCGGTCGCGACGGGCAGTTCTACAACAGGTTTGGGACGCGACAGAATGCGATCGCAGAATGATTCGAGGTCTGGATCGGGAACAGTGGCGGTGAGTCCTAGGGGAAACACAGCGGGAATTCGCTGACCTGCATCGTAATCAAACCAGCCTGCTTCGGCTGGTGATGCCTGAGTCGAACCATCAGTAAGAGCTTCAGCGGCGGGAGTGATGTGAACCAAAAAGCCGATTGCGCTGGCTGTATCTAGATCTAAGTTGAGATGACCTGCTTTGATGCTGGCAGCAACATCCTGCCAGAGGTCTTCGTACCCCGGATCATCTTCGCCGGAGTATTCCAGCATTTTGGCTAACCAAATCGGAAATGATTGATCGGGATAGCAGCGCCGGAAAAAAGCGCCCGGTTTTTCCTCGGCCTGACTGAGAATTTGGCGACCGTTCATGGAGCCAACATGGGCATACACATCGACCAGCCAGTTGCCGGGTCTAGCCTGCACCACGGCCACGCCATCACCATCTTCATCAGGTGCATGATCCTCTTGCCACCAGGCCAGTACATCTGGATCGAAGCCACCCATGACGAGTAATCGGCCATCGGGAGCTTCAATCTGGCTGGCAACGTGGGCTAGCCATTGAGCCTCTTCCTCTGGCAGCAGCGGTTCGTCTACCACTAAGCGCACTGGCATCGAATCATCACCATATAGCTCCAGCAGCAAAACCTGATGAGCCATTACATATTCCAGCTCATCTAGGCGCTCATCAATGATGGCAGGAGCCGCTGATGCAGCCAGTACGCTAAACCCACCCGAATCGTTTCTGATGAAGACATCGCGCCGCACCGTAAGCCTCCTTTGGCTAAGGATTGATATCGCAATGATTTAATGATGGCGATAGAAAATTATTGTATCGGCAAGTGCTTCAGCAGGTCGATCGCGATCATGCATCTTCAAATATGCGATCGCACATTGCATGGTGTTGCGATCGCGATTTGCTCTTTATTTCTGCTGTAGCTATGGGGATGGGTCAGCAAAAGAAAAGCTGGGATTGCTGATTTTAAGTATGAATTGTGATGTGGAGACACCGCCTCCACATCACAATTCACAGCCAGATTAAGCAAGGCCGAAAAGCTTATTAGATCGGTATACAACACGGAATCACGATACAGCCACCTTCGGCTTTGTGTTGTAAGGTTTGAGCAGCAGTTTTGCAGGATTGGAATCGTTGAGGAGCAAGCTGAATAGCTGCGCTTAGGTTCTGGTTAGTCAAGATGCGTTTGACGTAGTCGGAACAGGACTCGCCGCCATGCAGCAATCGGTGGGGACAGGAAAAGCCTTTCCGAGGCGAGAGGTGAGTGCGGTAAGCATCAAGGGATGCGATCGCAACCTGGGTGGCAAATAGTTCGACGGTATTAGCAGTCATAAGCTTGAGGAGGAGATATTACTGCTCAACTTTTATCCAACGCTCAATCAAGAAGACTCTATCAAGAGGTTCAACTTGGATTGGAAAATATTGAGCTTTGAGTTGTGAATTTTGAGTGACTGCACTCAAATTCACAACTCAAAACCTTTTGATATCACCCATCCACCCCATTACCCATCTGCCTCAACGCCTCTCGAATCACGTCTGAGCCGTTACCGATTCGGCACGAATTCTCCGTGATCACTCGTTTCCAAATGCGGCTACCGGGTTGTCCATAGAACAATTGCAGCATGTGACGCGTGACGGTGTTCAGCTTAAAACCTTGGGCGACCCAGCGATCGCAGTAGTCCAGCATTGCGATCGCAACGGCTTCCCGCGATAGGGGTTCAGCATCGGAGCCGTAAAACTGGTGGTCGGCTTGGGCAAAGATGTAGGGATTGTCATAGGCTGCGCGACCAATCATCACGGCATCGACCGCTGGTAGCTGAGCTTGAGCCTGTTCCAGGGTTTTGAAGCCGCCGTTGATTTCAATTGTGAGCTGGGGGAAGTCTTGCTTGAGCCGATGGACATCTGCATAGCGCAGGGGTGGCACATCGCGATTTTCTTTGGGGCTGAGTCCCTGTAACCAGGCTTTGCGAGCATGAACGGTGAAGCGCTGGCAACCCGTCTGGGAGACGGTTTGCACGAAATGGGCCATATCTTCGTAGCGGTCGAGGTCGTCCACACCAATGCGGTGCTTGACGGTTATGGGTAAATCCGTGGCGGCCATCATGGCGGCGACGCAGTCGGCCACGCGCTGCGGCTGAGCCATCAGGCACGCGCCAAAGTTGCCGCTCTGGACGCGATCGCTAGGGCACCCCACGTTCAAATTAACTTCGTCATAGCCCCAATCCTGGGCAACACGGGCGCATTCAGCCAGTTCGGCTGGATGATCGCCACCCAGTTGTAGGGCTAGCGGCTTCTCAATCTCAGAAAACCCCAGCAGCTTCTTGCGATCGCCATGCAGAATGGCGGCAGTAGTCACCATTTCGGTGTAGAGCAGCGTGTGCTTTGTAATCTGCCGCATGAAGTAGCGGTAGTGCCGATCGGTGCGATCCATCATCGGCGCAATGCTGAGTGGATACGCTGTTACGGGTAGATAGGGATGGGGATGTGCGATCGCGGAAGTTGAAGCTGAAGAATTAACCATCAAACAATTAAAAATACGCGACAAAAAGGCAACTAGTGATATCAAGTTCAGGTGTAAGAAACCTGTTTATTTTTTGTGAAATGCTTGCTTAGCAAGCATTTCACAAAAAATAAACAATGGGTTCTCAACCGAATTTCATATGAATTCGGGAAATGCGGCCAAATGTTCTCTAAACCGAACTTTAAAGCTTAGGATTGACGACCTACTATTAAAGTGTAGAGTTCAATCAAGCGTTCGTGGATTGAATCTACCTTGTTGATTTAACTTCAAGGAGGATAGGTTATGACACTCGTACGCTGGAAACCATTTCAGGAAATGCATGACATACAGCGGGAAATGAACCGCTTGTTTAACGATGTACTTGCCTCACCGACTCGGCCCGATGGTTTTGGCATGACCTTCGCGCCAGCGGCTGAGCTAGATGAAACTGAAGATGAGTATCAGCTCAGGCTAGAAATTCCAGGCATGGAACCGAAGGATCTCAATGTTGAGGTCACGGCTGAATCGGTTTCAATCAGCGGTGAACGCAAGTCTGAGAAAACGGAAGAGAGCAATGGCTCCACTCGGTCGGAATTCCGCTACGGTCGGTTCCAGCGGGTCATTCCTCTACCCGGTCGCATCGACAATCAAAACGTTGCTGCCGAGTACAAAAATGGTGTTCTGCATCTCACGCTGCCTAAGGTAGAAGATGAAAAGAACAAGGTTGTCAAAGTTAACCTTGGCTAGCTGCATGGCAGTGTAATTGAGAACGGTTAATTTAATTTGAATTAAAGGGTTTGGAAGCCTTAGTTATAGGGTTTCTAAACCCGTTTTTTAATGCTCATATCAAGTCCGCGTATAGGAACCAATTTATTTTTTGTGAAACGCTTGCGGAGCAAGCGTTTCACAAAAAATAAATCATGGGTTTTCAACCAGACTTCATATCACTTGCAGCTATGTGTTCACTGGAGGAAGAATCGCCGTGAGATCGAGAGAAAGCTGTGGAAAAGCTAGCGGTGACGCTTGATTTGGCTCGGTCAGAATGAGATGGCGGGTGTAGCCTGTCGGGGTTGGTTCGCGAAAAATGTGAAGTTGGCGATTGTTGAGATCGAGCACCCAATAGTCGGCAATCCCAGCTTGAGCGTAAAGCCGAGCCTTGAGACCGCAGTCCTGCTTGAGGGTCGAATCGGCAACTTCTACAACCAGATAGACCTGCTCCGGGCGGGGATGCTGGTCGGCATAGTCCAGGATCTCGCCCTGAACGACAGCGAGATCTGGCTCCGGTTCTGAGAAGTTGTCTAGCTGGATCGGATCTTGAGTGCTGACCAACGCAGGCTCATTTGTCAAAAGCGTATCCAGTGTTGTTGCAAGCAGCCGCAAAGCCGTTACATGGGGAGTTCCTTTGGCCGTCATTAAAACAATTTGTCCAGACAGAAGTTCAGTTCGCTCACTTGAATCCAGAATGCCAAGCTCGCCCATGCGATGGTAGTCGTTAACTGTCCAGCGCTTGAGCCGTGTTGTTTCTAGGTCGGGAAGAATGTTTAAAACCGTCATGGTGTACTTGAATGAAGGGCGACAGCTAGATTAATTTTCTCGTTTAACGGCGCTTTCGTGCCAGTTACGCAACAGCAGATCCGAGATAATCGTCAGCACCACAAAGATAATGACGCCCAGCACGGTTGTCATCAGCAGTGCCGCAAACATGCGGGGAATTTGCAGGTTATAGCTGGACATCAAGATTTCGTAGGCAATCCCCGACTGTTGACCACCTGTACCCGCGACAAACTCAGCCACCACTGCACCAATCAGAGCCAGTCCACCGCTAATCCGCAGCGCTCCCAGGAAATAGGGCAGGGCACTGGGCAGGCGCAGATACAGCAGCGTTTGCCAGCGAGAGGATTTGTAGAGCTGAAACAAATTGAGCAGATTATGATCGGCGCTATTTAAGCCCAGCGTTGTGTTAGAAATAATCGGAAATAGCGCCACAATCCAGGCGCAGATCACCAGTGCGGCAAAGGTGCTGTTACGCAGCCAGATGATGATTAAAGGTGCGATCGCAACAATGGGAGTTGTCTGGAGCACCACGGCGTAGGGGAAAAAGCTACGCTCAATCCACTTACTTTGAGCAAACAGAATAGCAATTAGCAAACCCGATACTACTGCCGACAGAAACGCCACCAGCGTAATTTTGACCGTGGTGAGTAAGGCCGAAAACAGATCGCCCCACTCCTGAATCAGCGTTTGCAGAACGAGCAGCGGCCCTGGTAGTAGATAGGGCGGAAGATTGAAAATCCGCACCGCTAAGTCCCAAATCAGCAGGACAACCACACCGACAATAAACGGCGCAATCACCTCCGGCGTGAGTAGCCGCTTGAGCTTCAATCGTTTCATCGGTCGTTTAAGCGGTTTGTGCAGCGCCATGTTAGTTAATCGCCATGTAGGGCATGGATGTACCTTCCGACAGACGAGCCGAAATTTCGCGGCAGTATTCATTAAAGCGGGGCGACATACGGAAGTCTTCGTTGCGCGGATAGGGTTCCTCAATCGGGATATCCGCCACCACGCGACCGGGACGGGCTGCCATCACCACAACACGATTGGATAGGTAAACCGCCTCGTAAATATTGTGGGTGACAAACACCACCGTCCAGCGCTTTTCGCCCCACAGCCGCAGGATTTCACCGTTCAGCTTGCTGCGGGTCATTTCATCCAGCGCGCCAAAGGGTTCATCCATCAGCAAAATTTGCGGCTTGGTCACCAACGCTCGCGCAATCGAAACTCGCATTTTCATGCCGCCCGACAGCTCACGGGGATATGCCTGCTCAAATCCTTCCAAATGAACCATGTTGAGCGCTTCTTGGATATCGGCGCGAGACTGCCGCAGCGATCGCCCCATCAGTTTCAGCGGCAAATGCACATTGTCTACCACGGTGGCCCAGGGCATCAGTGCCGCTTCCTGAAAGACAAAGGCCAGATTTTGCACAGATGGGTCTTCGTGCCGCTCTAACCAGCCAGAGGAATGCTCTCCCAATCCAGCGATAATCCGCAGTACGGTGCTCTTGCCGCAGCCCGATGGCCCGACCAGACTGACAAATTCAGAAGGCTGAACGGCCAAATCGACTCCCTGGAGAGCAACGGTACCGTTGCTGTAGGTCTTGCCGACCTGATGGAGCTGGATTGCAGGTGAGAGAGTCATGGCGGTTAGGGTTGAGGAACAGGGATTGTTTCTTGTTTGCGCTCTCAGCAGGAGAGGGTGAGGGATGCTGATCATCAACTAAGGAGTTGGAATGAACTAGATTATAAATTTTGAGTTTTGAGTTTTAGGTGGAGCAACTCATGCAAAATTCAAAACTAAGAACTTAAAACTCGGCCATTCCTAACTAGGACTGATAGGCTTCTACTCCTTTATTAACAAAATCCAGGGTGTAAGCCTGCGTGAAGTCAACATTGGCATCAAATACACCCGCTTCAGACATGGTTTCAAAGAAAGACTGCCAGCGGGCATCGGTCATTGCGCCAATGCCGTCGGTTTCAGCCTCGCCGGAAATCACGATGCCATATTCCTGCATTTTTTCTAGACCATAGGCCATTTGCTCATCGGTCATTTCAGGATTATCTTGCTTGATTAGCTCATTACCTGGAGCCGGATCGTCTAAATAGCTGTACCAGCCTTTGATAGAGGCGTCTACAAATCGCTGCACGAGATCAGGATCGCTCTCGATAATTTCTCGGCGCGTTTCAATCGTGGTGGAGTAGGGTTCGTAGCCGTTGTCGGCCAGTAGGAAGACAACCGGGTCGATACCGCCTTCTTCTTTGATTAGGCGAGGCTCTGAACTGAGGTAGCCCTGCTGCGCCACCTGTTTATCGGCCAAGAACGGACCCATGTTGAAGTTATAGGGACGCTTCATGTCATCGGTGAAGCCATATCTGGCTTTGAGGAACGGCCAGTAGGTTGTGTTAGCGGACGAAGAGACGTAGATGGGACGACCTTTCAAATCGGCTAGAGTTTCTGCTGTTCCGGGATGAGCAATCAAGACTTGCGGGTCTTTCTGGAACATGGCTGCAACGGTCACTTTTGGAATACCTTCAGCGACCGCTTTAATCGCGTCAGATGAGTAGCCCATGAAGAAGTCCACGGCTCCACCCATGAGTAACTGAGTGCCGTTGACCTGGGGGCCACCCATCTTGATCGTGACGTTGAGGCCATGTTCTTCATAGATGCCCGTCGCGATCGCTTGATAAAACCCGCCGTGTTCAGCCTGGGCATACCAGTTGGTGCCAAACGTGATGGCGGTTAGCTCGCGATTGGCATTACCCGAGTTGGCTGCGGTTGTGTCAGCGTCGGCAGTATTGACAGATTCATTTTGGTTAGAGGCACAGGCAGCTAAGATGCCTGTGCCAGCCGCGAGAGCGCCGTACTGGATAAAGCGCCGCCGCCCCATCGTATTTAGAATTTGCAAGTTGCGATCGCGCTGACTCATAATCCTTTCCCCTCGATTGATCAGATGTAATCAAGAATCGTTCTAAAAGCTATACGCTTTCAGTGATAAGCACTTTGCCCATATCGAATCTAAGAGACCCAGCCGGACGGAGGTGTATTTCCCGATACGAGAAGATTAGGCGTTTGCCCGTTTTTGGGCAAGCCACTCCATGACCTGTTCACCGAGCCGCACGTTATCGAGCCGATCAATTTCGCGCACCCCCGTCGGGCTGGTGACGTTTACTTCTGTTAGATATCCCCCAATTACGTCTAAACCCACAAAATACAATCCATCTTTACGTAACGACTCGGCCAGTCGCGCACAAATTTCGCGATCGCGTTTAGTGACCTCTGCGGCTTCGACTCGTCCGCCTACGGCCATATTGCCGCGAAATTCTTTGCCCGTCGGTACGCGATTCACCGCTCCAATCGGTTCCCCGTTCACAACGATAATTCGCTTGTCGCCATCTTTGGCTTCCGGTAAGTAATCCTGAATCATGACGGGGACTTTGCCCTGTCCGGTGCTGATTTCGATCAGGGAATTAAAGTTGCGATCGCCCGCTTCCAAAAATAAAATGCCTTCGCCCGCTTTGCCGCCGAGCGGTTTGAGTACGGCTCGCCCCTGTTGTTCCACAAAGTCAAGAATCACCCGCTTATCGCGACTAACAATGGTTTTGGGCATCACATCGCTGAAATGCAGGGCGTACATTTTTTCGTTGGCTGTCCGCAAACCGTGGGGCGAGTTGATCACGAGCGTCTTAGCCGGATCAATGGCATCCAAAATGTACGTTGCGTACAGATAGGAAATCGTTACGGGTGGATCAATTCGCATAAACACCGCATCCATCTCTTCCAGCGGCATCAGCTCATACTCGCCGACGCTAAACCAGTCCGGCTCGGCGATCCAGCGATTGTTGCCCAGTTGAACGGGCTTGAGCGTGACGGGCTGTAGTTCAGCAATGGCCTGACCATCGGCAATGCTCAGCAGATGCGCTTCGGTGATCCAAACGTCATACCCCAAGGCTTGCGCGGCTTCCATCAGCGCCACGCTGGTGTCATGTCCCGGATCGAGCCGCTGGATGGGGTCAATGATAAAGGCAACTTTCACAGGCTTGAATTTCTAGCGATATAAGGACTATCGCTTTATATCATGCCGCGATTAGCTGAAGGTTGCCTGAAGTCATTGCAGGAGGGAATTGTCGATGCCTCCAACGGTAAGTCACTGGGAACCGCCGTAATGAGCTGAAGTTGCCCTACATCATTCACGATCCAGCCTTGGGCTTCCTGAATACCGCTAGATGAATTATCCCTGTCTTGTGACTCGGTTTCTGATTCAGCCTCTGTTGGGAGTGAATCAGACTGAATCATGGATGGTCCCAAATCATCTAAAAACTGGCTGTTGTCGAACCGCTCATCGGGTTTCGGTGGCAGACCACCGCGACCCGTGATGATAAATTCACCTGCTTGCCTGGAAGAGGCGTCACAGCGGCGATCAATTAATCCGGTTGGATCAACGATGTTTTCGGGGAGTTCCGTTAAACCCTGCCGCACATCGATTGGCGTCAGACGATTAAAGGTAATAATTCCAGCAGCTCCCTGCTCAGAACTGGCGGTAATGTCGCTCAGTGGCGTCCGCTGATCTCGAAACTCCAAGCCAAAGATATCCAAGGCTGAAATTGTGACCTGCCCTCCATTGCCGGTAAACGCATCGGCAGCGATATCGCTATCTTCGTCTCGTACCCCAATAATAAAGTCAGCGGTGATATCAATGTTGCCGCCATTGCCACCAGCTTGAGCCGTGCCTGCAGTCGTTGAGATTAGGCTACCATTCCGCATAATTAACAGGTCATCCAGGTTGATACTCACATTTCCGCCCTGGCTATTGAGCGTTTCTGTCAGAATTCCTGAACCATTTTCTAGAGTTAGTGAACCTGCATCAATCGAAATATTTCCACCCCTTTCTGCCAGAAATGAAAACGAATTGCTAGCAATAAATCCTTGATTCAGATTAATACTATCTTCAAGATTTAAAGCAATATTGCCCGCATTACCCTGCCCAAAAGAAATAGCTGAAATCAAGGCCCCATTTCTGACTGTCAGGGAATTTGCTGTCAGATTAACATTGCCACCATTACCTTGAGCAGCAAAGCCAACATCGCTACCTAATCCACTGCTAAATAAGCCATTAACAGCTATTCCATCTAGTACAGCAGAATCTGCGATCGCAACAACAATATTTCCAGCATCCCCATTTCCAAATGTACCCGTATTAATAGCAGCTCCATTTGTAATTGACAGAGTATCTGCTGTTAATTTGACATTGCCGCCATCACCTTGAGCATTTAGATCAACAACGCTGAATAACCCACTGCGAAATTCTCCACGCGTCGTTGTGCCATTAAGAGAGACAGATCCATCTACCGTAACAACGATATTTCCAGCATTGCCATTCCCCGATGTACTCGCACTAATCGCTGCGCCATTGCTGATACTTAAAGAACCAGCCCTTAATTCAATATTGCCACCATTCCCTTCCGCATTTGAACTAACAGCACTCGCCAATCCACTTATAAATCGCCCATCGGCAGCCGTACTGCTTAAGCGAACAAAATCATCAACTGTAATGATGATATTGCCTGCATTGCCTTCTCCCCCACGATTGCTAACATTAATTACTGCGCCATTTGTGACAGATAGAGAGCCAGCACTTAGCTCAATATTGCCGCTATTTCCTCGTGCATTTAATTCAATTGTGCTAAACAATCCACTACTGATTTGTGTATTTGGAGGCGTGCCATTGAGACGAACAAAATCGTCTACTTTAATAACAATATTGCCTGCGTTTCCTGCTCCCGCTGTGCTAGCGTTGATGACAGCACCGTCAGTAATGGAGAGAGAGCCAGCGCTTAAGTTGACATTGCCACCGTTGCCTGAGAAATCTGTTTCAGTTGTACTAAATAATCCGCTAACAGATTGTCCACCTGCGGTTGTTCCATCCAAAACAACAGAGCCATCAATTTCAACAGATATATTTCCAGCATGGCCGCGTCCCAGCGTACTAGAAGCAATCTGTGCTCCGTTTCGTAGGTCTAAAGAGTTGCCCTCAATCTGTATGCTTCCTCCCAATCCCCGTCCGGTTGCCTCAACCACACTGCGAATACTGCTTCTGCTGTTGCCACCTGCGATCGCAATCTCATCAGCATTGATAAAAATATCACCTGCGTTGCCTAATCCAAACGTGGAGGTAGAAAGTTCAGAACCATTGGCGATAATGAGTGAAGGAGTTTGGATGCGGATATCACCTGTGTCACCCACTGCATTTAAGCTGACTAAATTGCCAATACCGCTGCTTGAAAATAGGTGAATCTCATTGGTTGCATCTAACACAATATCTGCTGCCTGTGCTCCTACAAATCCTAAATTGGGTGCAATTCCGGCCAGAATAAAGCTGTTTGATATATTGATATTACGGGCAGTCATCCAAATGCCTGATAGTTCATTCGCACGAACATCAATTTGGCTGTTTTGAATGAATATATCGGCACGTTCTAGATTATTCTCAATATCCAAATTTATCAGGTCATTATTGGTAATAAAATCTACCATTCCAGAATCATTAATAGCACTGATTTGTAGGCGGCTACCTGTTCCAGGTAAACTGCCAATATCAGTACCTTCCAAAAAAACATTTCCGCCCAACAGCAGCAGGCTGTTGCCCTGATCAACTCCTAAAAGACCTTGATTTCTGATATCTCCGGGTTTCTGATTGCCGTACTGAATACCAGTAGGCACATTAACAGCTAATAATGGTGCTGATGCTGGATTTCGAGCATTAAAAAACTGGTTATTGTCAAATACAAAGCCATCAGCCGTTGTGGCAACTAGCGATCCACCAATTAGAACAGTGGAAGAATTAGGGCCAAATAAAATTCCGTTGGGATTTAGAAAAAAAAGATCAGCTTCTCCAAGAACGCTCAGTGTTCCCAAGATAGTGGAAGGGCTATCACCAGTTACTCGACTAAAAATTCGTTCAATCGTAGCTGGATTTGCAAAAAAAGCGAATTCTCCTTCTGCAATATTGAATGTAGAAAAGCTATGAAAAAGATTGGCTCCCCGAGTGGCGCCACCAAAAATGATGTTGCCATCACTACCTGATAAGTTGAGTGGTAAAACTTGGGAGGTTTCTTCACCTAGCGTTGTATCCGGAGTAACCTGCCCCCGTGCTGCTAACTGACTCGAAAAAATTGCGGTTAGGCAGCTTGAGAAAACAGCAATGCTAAACAAACGAAGAACCTGAGACATATATCAATTGCCAGCTCAAGCAAAACAATAGTTCTTCGTATCTTATCCTTATCAATTAACAGTTGGTCAGCGAAATAAATGGCATTAGCTTAAACAGTGAATAACTGAATTTAAGCAGTGAAATCACGTTTTATATAACCACTACCATTTGGGGCAATATGAAGTTTGGTTGAAAACCCATAACTTATTTTTTGTGAACGTACCATCCGGTGGGATGGTTCATTCACAAAAAACTTAAAATGGCTATACAAGACGGTTACGCAATCCATCATTTAAATGTTAGAGCGTTTTCAGAGCCTTCCAATGTCCTAGCTAATACAGCGTTTCCCACGCTGGTGGAGTCCGGAAGTGTTTCTCTATCTCCCGTAGGAAAACACTTCTACGTACCTCACGAGGTTGAAAAATGCTACAGGACTACTGCTAACTTGCCGACCTGCCAGTTCTATTGTGTCGGCTCAAACTAAAGTAGCCGGATGAGCCGATTGAGTGGTTGATTCCTGCTGGAGGCGCTGCTGGTTAATCTGCTTAAGATAGTTGAGCAGCACATCGGCTTCGGCTTGAAGCTGAAGTAAGCGATCGCGGTGGCTGGGTTTATAACAAGAGAGTCGATTCGGACTGAAATCAATGGGAGTTGTTGGCTCGTCGGTTGGACGCGACGGGCAGAAGCGCAGCGTTGGCAGAGTTGAATGCGGCGGAAATTGAGACTGGGAGTACCAGGACGGCTGGCGGATTGAGGCTGGAACCGCCGCTCGACCCCCATTTGCAGTCAAGACTTGAGGTGTCATCATCACTCACTCACACATCGTTGGGAATTTGACGGAATGCGTAGAAGGTTAGTTGCACCCATCAGCCCACAGTTCAGCCTTAATTCTATGTAAGTAATTCGATTTTGCCTCAATTTTTTGTGTCGGTTTTGCAATTGGAATGGTGGATTGGGACAGTGGGGGGAGGGGGAAGCACGAGGGACAGGGAAGCGGAAAGGAGATCGGGGGGAAAGGGAGTTAAAGGGAGTCAAAGGGTGTCAGTTCCTGCCCCCTTACTCCCTTACTCCCTCGCTCCTTACTAATTCTCAGCCTGAATATCATTTAACCCCTTCAGTTCAGATGAGTTGCGACCATTGGTATCTGGTTGATTCGACTGCTGCATTTTGAGCCAGTGCTGGAGTTCGGGGGGTAGTTCCAGGGGAAGTGTGCCCGATCGCACATGTAGGTCGCGTTGAGGGAAGGGAATTTCGATATTGTGTTCCCGGAGGGCGCGTTCAATGGCAAAGTATAAGTCGCTTTTGATGCGAACTTGTTTGGCGGGTTCGGCAATCCATACGAGTAGCTCAAAGTTCAGTGAGCTGTCGCCAAATTCCATGAAAAAGACGTGGGGTGCGGGTACGGCTAGGGTGTTGGGATGCTCTTGTCCAGCTTTAATCAGGATGGATTCGACAACGGCGGGATCGGAACTATAGGCAACACCGACGGGAATTCGCAGGCGTGAAACGGGGTTGCGATGGCTCCAGTTGATGACCTCATTTTCGAGAAAGCGGGAGTTGGGCACGATGATTGAGACTTGGTCGAGGGTTTTAATTTCAGTGCTGCGAGCACCGAGACGCTCGACGGTGCCCATAAATTCTCCTACTTGGACAAAATCGCCAATCTGAATTGGGCGCTCAAATACGAGGACTAGACCGCTACCAAAGTTTTTGGCGATATCTTGCAAACCAAAACCAATACCGACGCTGAGGGCGCTGGCCAGAATGGCGAGGGAGCTAAAGTCAATTCCCCAGATTTGCAGCAGGATGATTACGCCAATGGTGATAAAACCATATTTGATCACAATTGCGATCGCTTCTCGTAGGCCGCGATTGGTTCCAGTGATATGGTTCAGGATGCGTCGCCGAATGATGTTGGTTACGGCACCAGAGGCAATCACTAGACCAAAGACCATTGCGATCAGCAGCAAGATGTCGAGCAGCGACAGCGGATTTTGACCTAGGCTGAGCACGTCCGATGTCAAGCTGGTCTGAAGAATACGCAGAATCTGGTCGTTCAGTCGGCGCGTCAGGGCAAACTGGTTGGTGACAATCAGAAATGCCAATAGCCAGATACCAGCCCGGATCAGCAGCAAAATTGCTTTGAGAATAATGTTGATTTCTTTGGTGGATTGGGTGTCGGCGGCTTCCTCTCCGGACTGAATTAACTGATAGAGGAGCGGGCGTAATCCTTGATCCATTGCCCGCGTGCAGCCCCGATCTAAGGCAAAGGCGATGATAATGGTGAAGGCGGCAATTAGCAGGCCAGTAATGATTCCACGATTGTTATAGGTAATAAACTCTTGAATTTCGGATTGCCATTCATAGGCCAGTTCAAGAATGGCTCTGGGGTCTGGATTGGCGGAATCAGTTAAGTCTTCCCGCGTGACGGTGATTAAAACTGCGTCAATGGTATTGCTGGGTTGACCAGAGATTGTGCGATCGCGGATGCCAATGATGGTGGCGCTGCCGCTATCGGCTGCATTACAGGCAGTTTTAATTTTGCTGCTTTCATTAATGATGGGAATAATCGCTTCGCCTGCGATCTGACAGCCAACTACAATATCGCTGGGGGCTAGCGGATCATCTCCATTGAGGACTTCCATTAATCGAAGCTCGTAGAGCTTAGCCCGTTCTGTCGCTTGTAGCTCACCAGAAGTCGCGACTTCAAACAGAATCTCGTCGTTGAGAATGATCGGTGCTGTTTGACGCTGGTTGATTATTGTATTCTCTTCTGCGGTCGCCCCATTAGATTCATCTCCGGTTTGACTGTCACCTGTTTCTGAACTTTCACTGTTCAGGGTCTTGTTGAGCGTGTCAATCAGCGGTGTTTGGCTGACTGGCTGCTGTGCGATCGCAGGTTGCAGCCAACCCACACCGATCAGCAACAATAAGCAACCAGCCACCAAATGGCTGATCAGACGGGATTTAAACTGCTGCCGCTGCTTTGCAGCACGCGAAGACCGAGATGAATAGTAAAAGCGCAACACAATTTACGTTTGAGCAACTATTTTTTCAGCTTGAATCCATATTTTAAGAAAAGTTCCACGCTGACCGATATGGCACCGATACAAAGCGATCGCTAGCCGTAGCCACATCGGTTAAGACATGGAAAAATTCTGAAAACGTGCAAACCGATTGAATGTTAGACCATCTAGCTGTCTCAACCCAAATAGCGATGGCTATCAAAAGAGCATTGCTACCGTGATCCAGCAGCAATGCCCTGTCAGGTGCATTTCAGCCTACCTATGCTGATTTTTCGGCCTCGGTCGTAGCCGTTTTCGCAGCTTCAGCATCTAGCTTGAACACAATCACCGCCAACGGTGGCAGCGTCAGGCTGAGGGCATAGGGCCAGCGGGGATTTTGCTCCCACTGGTGCGCCTCCTTGCCGCCGTAGTTGCCGATGCCACTGCCGCCGTACTTGTCGGCATCGCTGTTCAGCAGTTCTCTGTAGTAGCCTGGTTTCGGCACCCCAATCCAGTAGTCATAGTGGGGACGGGGCGTGAAATTGCAGACCGTGACCAGAAAATCGTCAGAGTGCTTATCTTTCCGCAGGAACGAAACCACGCTGTTTTCGGCATCGTTACAGTCGATCCACTCAAAGCCATCGTGGGAAAAATCTTCTGTATACAACGATGATTCCTGCTTATACAGCGCATTCAAATCGCTCATGAACTGCTTCAGCTTCTTATGGGGATCGTACTGAAGCAGGTTCCAGTCCAGATCGCCCCAAACGCTCCATTCGCTGGTTTGGCCAAACTCCATGCCCATAAATAAGGTTTTCTTACCGGGGTGGGTAAACATATAGGCAAATAGCGATCGCAGATTGGCAAACTTTTGCCATTCATCTCCCGGCATCTTATGAATTAGGTTGCCTTTGCCGTGGACGACTTCATCATGCGACAGCGCCAGCACAAAGTTTTCGCTGAAGGCATACCAAATGCTGAAAGTGACATTGTTTTGGTGATAGCGGCGATAGAGCGGATCTTTGCTGAAGTAGTCCAGCATGTCGTGCATCCAGCCCATATTCCACTTAAAGTTGAACCCTAAGCCACCTAAATAAGTCGGTCGCGACACATTGGCCCAGGCCGTGGATTCTTCCGCAATCGAGAGAATACCGGGATAGTAGCCAAACAGCGTGTAGTTGAGCTGGCGCAGAAAATCAACCGCTTCCAGGTTCTCATTGCCGCCGTAGTGGTTAGCGACCCACTCGCCATCCTTGCGGTCGTAATCCAAATACAGCATTGACGCAACTGCATCAACCCGAATGCCGTCAATGTGATACTTGTCAAACCAAAACAGGGCATTGGAAATCAGGAAGTTCCGCACCTCATGGCGAGCGTAGTTAAACACGTAGGTGCCCCAGCCCTTATGTTCACCCCGGCGGGGATCTTCATGTTCGTATAGGTGCGTACCGTCAAAGAAGGCCAAACCGTGGCTGTCCTTCGGGAAGTGACCCGGCACCCAGTCCACGATTATGCCAATATCGTTTTGGTGGCACTGATCGACAAAATACATGAAGTCCTGCGGACTGCCATAGCGCGAGGTAGGCGCATAGTAGCCAGCCACCTGATAGCCCCAAGACCCATCAAAGGGGTGCTCAGCCACTGGCAGAACTTCAATGTGGGTATAGCCCAGTTCCTTGACATAGGGCACCAAGCGATCGGCCAGTTCTCGATAGGTCAAAAAGCGAGTATCGGTCTTTTGATCGACTTTGACGGGGGTTTCACCATTGGGTGTGGGCGTGCTTAAACTCTCATGCAGCCACGATCCCAAATGCACTTCATAGATAGAGATAGGTTCTTTCTGGGGATCGGTGTGCCGCCGCCGCTCCATCCAGTCGTCATCCTGCCAGGTGTAGTTCAGATTGGCGACGATGGAAGCTGTGTCGGGTCGAATCTCTTGATGAAAGCCGTAAGGGTCAGACTTGTAGTAGAGATGTCCCGCCTCATTTTTAATTTCGTACTTGTACTTCTCGCCTTCTTTCAGACCGGGAATGAACAAATCCCAAACACCACCATTGACCAAACGCATCTGATGCCTGCGGCCATCCCAGTTGTTGAAATCGCCCACGACTGAGATGTTGCGGGCATTGGGTGCCCAAACAGAGAAGTAAACCCCCTGGACGCCTTCAATATTGACCAGGTGTGCCCCCATCTTTTCGTAGATGTAGTGATGGTTGCCTTCACCGAATAAATAGATATCGTAATCGGTTAAGAGCGGCGTCTTGAAGGCATAGGGATCATGAATAACGCGCTCGTGTTCGCCTTCTTTAATCCGGATCAAGTAGTTGGCGGATAGATTGGGCGTTGTGATTTCACATTCAAAAAAGTGGGGATGATGAACCGTCTCCATTGGATACTCGTTGCGATCCTCTGGATGGATAACCCACGCTGCTTCTGCATCCGGTAAGTAGGCTCGCACGACCCAGCGGCGACTGCCATTTTCGCCAACTGGATGTGAACCTAGTACTTCAAATGGATTGTGGTGGCGATTTTCAACGATACGTTGAACCTGATCGGGAGCAGCGGTAGCTGGCATAAGTTATTCAGTCCCTATCTAAACAGCAAGTCCAAAAATTGAAATTCAAGCGAGTGAGCTAACTCAACATTTTGCCCCTTGCCCTTTGAGAATCTGTCTGGTTTTAGGTGCAAGATGCAAGCTAAGCGATAATCAGTTCGCGGCAAAAAATTAAATGGTTTTCGTTAGTGTAGATCGATGTGTAAATTTTCCTAAACCCTCTTAGGTTTAGTGTATGTGATGTGACAAGAGCGGATACATTAGGGAACCGGATTTGGGATGAGTCGCGGGCAGTGGTGTTAGGGCGAAGTGCGATCGCGCATTTTCGCCACAATTTACCCAAGCTTTTCTTTAGATTTCATGCCTTGCTCTGACTGACTGTAAACAGCTACGATCCCCGCTTGAACTTAGCGGTTTTCACCCTCTGGTATGGGTAGCGGCGCACGCCGTTCGCGGTAAGGCATAGGGATATACTGCACGGAGGGACGACCCATCTGCGGCTGAGGATAGAGATCCATCAGGTCATAAATTTCGCGGGGTAAGTCAGTTGAAATGGGCAGTCCTAAATCCCTCGCTTCTTCAACCGAAACGGGATAATCGTGCGTAACTGTTCCCGTCGTTAATGTTTCAATGATGTGATCAATATGGGCGGGATCAATTTTTTGGCGGGGAATACTGTCTTCCAATAAGTCACGCACAAATCGCTGTACCTGAGCTGTTGCTTTGCGGGCGACGTCGGCCATCACCAGCGTTTCATCATCGATATCGCTGATCGGCTTTTCTTCAACGACTTTGATGAGGCTTGCAGCAGGTAGGTTACCCAACTGGGGATCAACGGGGCCAAGCACGGCATTTTCATCCATGACGATTTCATCCGCCGCTAGAGCCAGCATCGTGCCGCCGCTCATGGCGTAGTGGGGCACAAACACGGTGACTTTGGCCTGATGCCGAATCAGGGCGCGGCCAATTTGCTCGGTCGCGAGTACCAAACCGCCAGGAGTATGCAAAATCAGGTCAATTGGCACATTAGGCGGCGTCAGACGAATCGCGCGCAGCACTTGTTCAGAGTCTTCAATGCTGATGTAGCGAGACAGGGGGATACCCAGGAGACTGACCGACTCTTGGCGATGAATCAGCAGGATAGTTCGACTATTGCGGGCGCGCTCAAAGGATTGGATCGCACTGACTCGCTTCTGCTCTGTGCGGCGGCGCTGAATGACAGGCTGTAGCGATGTGATAACCAGAAAAACCCAAAATAAATCAAAAAAGTTGAAATCCATAGAGCATGATGTTTGAGCGATACCCTCAGGATATTAGTTATCTGGAGAGAACTCAGCGTCTATCCTGTGGCTTGAATTATGGCTTGAATTGTGGCTTAACTGCGATCGCACTTCCCCTCCAACAGTGCCCTCTAACAGCGTCCTTCAACAGAAATGTTTAAGGATTGATAACTTGTCTATCGCAGACGATGACATTAATGATTCATTGGGAACATTGAAATTAGTCATCTTTCAAGATTTGACGGCATTTTACAAAACCACATTCTGCACTCGGCGCAACAACTATGGTGACCGCAACCCAAAACCAGCACATCCTGCACCAGCGACGACCCAAAAAACACAATCACTATGGGTTTCGGGACTTTTTTCAGTTTGATCCAGAGCGCGGCGTCATTCTGGACTGGAACGACTGTCAAAACGTCTTGACCAGTGAAGATTTCATCATTGGCCTGCAAGAAGGACTAGAGGAGGAAGTGGGCGATGCGTCCGCTGCAATTATGTACACCATCGGTCAAGAATGGGGCCAGCGGGATGCCTTCTTCTTTGAAAAATGGTTTGAAAAAGAATTCGATCGCAACATTCGGCAAACCAACCTGCTGTTCTTGCTAGAAACCTGGTGGTGGCCGTTCACTTCACAGGGCTGGGGACGCTGGGAAGTGGATCTAGAAGACCGCAAGCAGGGATTCATGTTTATTAATCTCTTTGACTCGGCGGTTGCGCGTACCCTGGGCGATGTTGGCAAACCCGTGTGTTTCCTCTATGCCGGACTGTTTGCTGGCTTCTTTACCGAGCTGGTGAAAAAGCAGTTGAGCTGCATTGAAATTCAGTGCTATTCCATGGGCGAAACCTACTGTAAATTCCTCCTGGGCGGACAAGACCGAATTGATGCCGCCTCCTTCTGGATGAATGAGGGGGCAACGGCTCGCGACATTGAGAAACGGCTGCGTTCTGGAGAGCGATTAGGCTAATGATGGCACCTGTATCCACTCATAATGGGCATCGAAATGGGCATCGAGCCTCGGGAGAATCCGCCGCTTGGCTCCAGCTTTCGGTACGGCAGTTTTTTGAGCAGTGCAACTGGGACGGACGTGCGATCGCACCTGCCTCTCCCCAAGCCCCCGCTGCTGGCACCGCTCCGACACCGTCCACTTCCCTCACTCTAACCCTGAGTGTCCAGCAGTTCTTCGATGAGTTTCCCTGGGAAGGTAACCCAACCATTGCGGCTCCCGTCATTTTCGATGCGCTAGAAGCTGATGACGACGTGGCCGGAAGTGATATTACCTTGGAAGACATCAGTGATCTGTTTGGGTAGTTTAGGTTTAGTTAGTGGTTGATGGAGTTAGTGGTTAATAGTTCATGGTTAATAGTTAATCGTTGATGGTTAATGGTTCGCATAACAGTCTTTATCAACTAACCCACCACCCACTCATCAACCCACCACCTACCATCAACTACCCACTTCCCCACCTCGTTATCCCGCCCGTTGCAACCCTTGAGAAATCAACTATGAACTCCACTATTGAAACCCTGCTGGATGCCGCAGAAGATCGCTATCTGAAACCGGAAGAACTGACCGCTCTGGGTCAATATGTCACATCGCTCGGTGATCGGTTGATGGTCTACCGCACCCTGCGCGATCAAGAAGTACAAATCATGCAGCCTGTGGTCGATCAACTCCAGGCTCAGTATGCTCAAGAACCAACCGAAAAGCTGGAGCGCTGCATCAAAAATGCGCTGCTAGTAATGCGCTACTGCGCGATGGCGATGCTGCTGGATGATGACAATTTCGTCCGCGATCGCATATCCGGTTGGCTCACCGAAGTCACCCATGCCTACAACACCCAAGCCATTGACCAGCAGCTTTATCGACTACTCGACGCAAAGCTCGCCCAAACCCTACCCGCCAATCAAGTCGCCCTGCTCAAACCCCACCTGCAAAGTGCTCAGAGCGTACTAACAGCCACAGCCTAAAATCTTCCACTGATGAAATTCCTCCTCTCTCCTCTGCTCTCTCGCTCCCTTATCTCCCTAGCCTCCTCCTAGACTGTCAACCATCAACCAATAACCTAATCCCCTCCCCTCAACCTGCCAACTAAGTTGTCTAACTAAGTCCTATGATTTCTGTCGCTAATTTACTTACCGAAAATCGGATTCCCGGCAACTACTTTGCTAGTGATGCCTATGTTCATAGTGATCTAGAACTGGGGCTGCTAGAGAATCGACGGGGCGATCGCCTGCTGGCCCTGCCCGAGACCATGCTGCATGCCATTTATGCTGGTTTAGAAAAAGAGACTGGACAGGCAGGTAGCTTGGTGTTGATTAACTGCGGGCGCTGGTGGGGCAAGAATTTTTACGCTCGTTTTTGTGAAGAGGTAAGCGACTACTACCAGGCTCCGCTGTCAGACATGCCGATGGTTGAGTTTCTACAGTGCCTGCGTCAGTGTTGGCAAACGCACGGCTGGGGCAAGATTGACCTGGATCAGACCTACCAGGCCAAAGGGTTCCTAGTGATTGAGGTGCAAAATTCACCTTTTATTAAGTTTGCATTGAAAGGGAGTCGGCCCGTTGGCTATCTTGAGTCTGGGGTGCTGAGCGCATTCTTTAGCCAGCTAACTGGGCGCGATTTGGCCTGTGTGCAGACCAGTTGTGAATCCCAAGGCTGCGATCGCAACCGTTTCGTCCTAGGCATTTCGAAGCGCCTGGAGGCCATTGAGCAAAAGGTATTAGCTGGGGAATCTCACGATGCCATCATGGACGCGATCGCAACTTAATCTCGGTTTAGTACTCTGGAAGTTGAGTTTTTGTTGTTTGGTGGTCCGCGCTCCGCGCGTCCCACAAACAAGCAAAACCCGTCAAAACAAAGTTGACAGACTACTTCGTCTACCATCGGTCATTTACTACTAAGGGCAGCAAGCCGCCGTGGCTGTATCGGCTCGTTCGAAGCGTTCTCAAAAATATCGGATACTGGGTCTGATCGGCCAAGGGCAGTTTGGTCAGGTGTTTTGTGCCGTTCATCGCAAAACCGGACAGATAGTAGCTCTGAAAAATTTAGACCACTATCGATTTCCCACCCATAAGTTTCTGCGAGAACTGCGGTTTTTACTCAGTCTTCAGCATCCCAATATTGTCAACTGCCAATCCCTGGAGCATACAGCCACAGGGCGCTATCTGGTGATGGACTACTGCGAGGGGGGCACCCTCCGGCAGTTGATGAACATTGGCGGAACGTTGACGCTGACGCAAAAAATTGGTCTGATCTGCGATGTGCTAGCGGGATTGCAGCACGCCCACAGTCGCAGCATCATTCACTGCGATATTAAACCCGAAAACATTCTGCTGGCCTTACAGCCCGGTACCTGGCAAGCGCGAATTTCCGATTTTGGCATTGCTCGACTGACCCAAAATGAGTCGATGCAGGGTGGGGGAAATACTGGTTCTCCGGCCTATATGGCTCCGGAGCGCTTTTATGGCCAATACTCCCTCCTGTCTGACCTGTATGCAGTGGGGATCATGCTGTATGAGCTAATTCTGGGTGAGCGCCCGTTCAGCGGCACACCCCAAGAACTGATGACGGCTCATTTGAATCAGGCGGTTGTTTTGCCAGATGAAATGCCCGTTGAATTGCAAACCATTGTGCGGACGGCCCTGCAAAAGCTACCTGCTCGGCGGTTTCGCTCCGCCGCAGACATGTTGCAGGCGCTTCAGACAGTTGCATCTGATCGTCTCGTGCAGGCGGATCAGCAGTTAGCTGTGAGATCGCAACAGCGTCGATTTGCCAATGCTCGCCAACTCGACGCCGACGAGATGCAGGCGGCGGTTAATGCCGCTCGTAAACCCGTTGCCGTTCAGCCCCAGCATGTGCGGTTGCTCTCATCACCGCTGATGGCAATGGCCAGTTTTTCCACCGAGTTAGCCGCTCACACGTCCCTTCACACGCCCATGAATGCGGCTGAAACTTGCCGAGTCCAGCATTTGGTGAAAATGAGTCCATCGGAATGTGCCTACAGTCAGTATCGTCCTGATGCGCTATCTGTTCTGGAACCCTGTAGCCAGCAACCGATTAGTACCCCCTCCACTGAACGGGTGCGAGGACTGTTTCCGACCCAGCAGGGCTGCTTTATTGCTAAAGCGCATGCGGTGGAGTTTTTTCCTTGGCCGTCCAGCCTCCAGCAACCTGAACTCTTACAGCCGACATCGGTAGTTCAGTTTGACTACAACAGCCAGGTTGTCGTTCATGCAGCAGGCCACTGGCTGGCAGCTCTGGCAACCGAGGCGGATCAACGGCTGCAAACCTATCGATGGCGATATGACCCCGTTGCCCAAACGGTACAGGTCACCAAACCGCGATCGCAACTGCTCTCCCCATCCAATTCATCCATCACCAGCGCAAAATTATTGCCACTAGATGATCGACACCTAGCGGTTCTTCAGCACATCCAAATCGATCCGGCTCCATCCAAAGCCACTCAGTCCAGAACAGGAGCGGCATCCCCGCCAAAGACGCCCTCAGCAGCAACAACGCGCACTCAGCTCCAGGTGTTTACACGGCGCGGCACTCGGTTTGGCTCAATTCGAATCAACCTACCCATTGAGCAAGCCATTGTTACCAATCGTCCCTACCGTTTGCTAGCGATCGAGCAGGGCAATCAGCAAGCTGTTGTCCTAGTTGATCTCAAACCGTTTTGCGCCCAGCGAATTGCAATCAGCATTGTGCCCGTGTGCCTTCATGCAACCGATTGGGGCTACATATTGGCAGCCGAGACTGGCGAGATTGTCCTGATTAACCACGATACTGAAATTGTCGGTCGGCTCGCTGGCCCCGCCTATCCGAGTGCGATCGCAACCTTCAACGGCTACGGTCTGCTCGTCGCAACCTGGAACGGTCGCCAAGGCCAGCTCCACACCATTGACCTGCGGGAACTGGATATTGACTTAATCTTCTAGCGAATAGCCCCACAGCAAAAAAATAATATTCCTTAAGCCCCAAGCATGACAGAATTTACGGCAGTGTGAGATTGTAGAGCAAGATCTGGCGATCTTGCCGTCCCTGTTGGAGACATCTCGGCTATATGTCTCTATTTTGTGGAGCCGAAAAATGAAGTTTGAAACTGACGCTCAGCAAGTCTGCTATGAGCAAATTTTGCCCTGGATGAATGAATTGTTTGGAGAAACGGTGCTGATTCTAGAGGATGAACCTGTCTTCATCAACAATTTTGGATCAGCGGTATCTTCTACCAAAATTATTCCCTGGGGAGACGAAGAATCGCTGATCGTCACCCGCGCCTATGTGGTTACTAATATTGAAATTACGCCTGATTTGACGTATTACCTGCTGCGGGAAAATGACGGCATTTACTTTGGCCGATTTGCCCTCGATTCCGAAAATGACATTGTGTTCGAACACAGCTTGGTTGGTTCAACCTGTGATAAGGCAGAGCTGCAAAATTCGGTCATGTCGGTGATTGAGTTTGCTGATGCCTATGATGATGAAATTGTGGTGCGGTGGGGCGGTCAGCGGGCTTTGGATCGGTGGACGGCGATGAGTGAGCGCAGCAGCTAATGTCGCAAGTGCATTTGGTTGGGGCTTCCGTCTCAAGTTCTACACCACTGCGTTGAGAAATTGAATATCATAGCAACTGATTGCAAATTACTTGGCCCGTTGGCAGGGCGTAAACTAGGTCACTATGGTTAAATTTCGAGGCGCTCTAGGCCGGATTGTGCTGATTATTGGAACTGCGATCGCAATTATTCTGGTTTCCATCCAGCCGTGGTCAAACCATCCTGTCCGCTCCGCCTATTCGTCGGCAAACGAGTTTGACCCGCTCAAGCCATCTCTGGTTTCTCCCTTTGTGCAAGACTTGTCATCCACATTGACGAAAGCCGTTGAACAAACTCAGCGGCTCCATAAACAGGCTAAAACCACTCAGCAGGCGGCGACATCTGCGGAGAACGCTTCGAATACGGCCAAAGCCGCTCAGCCGACAGCCGCTCAACCCAAGCCGCAAAGCACCACTAGCCAAAGCACGACATCAACCGTTTCTTCAACCACTAGCAATCAACCATCAACCACTGACGATCAACCTGTTCCATCCCCCACGCAGCTTGCTCAATCTGCGCCTGACTACGTGCCTGCCACCGAGGTCGCCTGGGCTGATCCCACCAACTATGGCGATCGCTATGCAACAGATGCCTATGGCAATCCGGTCTATAACGACTTCATCGTGGTGCTGCATGAAACCGTTGGCTCAGCCGACAGCGCGATTAACACATTTCGGACGCCCCATCCCCGCGATGAGGATCAGGTCAGCTATCACACCTTAATTCGACTCGATGGCACAGTTGTTTATGTTGTGCCACCAGAGAAGCGGGCATTTGGCGCAGGTAACTCGGTCTTTGATGGCCCCAATGGCCCCGAAACGGTAGTGACAAATCTCGAATTTCCCGGTTCGGTAAATAACTTTGCTTATCACATCTCGCTGGAATCGCCTGCTGATGGCCGGGGCAATAGTCGCACCCACAGCGGCTATACCGAAAATCAGTATCGCTCGTTGGCGTGGCTAATTTCACAAAGCACCGTGCCTGAGTATCGCATTACGACCCATCGCAACGTCGATCGCTCGGGTTCTCGCCTTGATCCCCGCAGTTTCAATGGTGAACTTTTTCTTAGTCTGTTGCACCAATACGCTAGGCCAACCTAGCGCCGCCAAATCACCAATCCAAAATCGTTAATCCAAAATCCAAAATCCAAAATCGGTATTTCCTCTTGCTCGTTTATTGTTCGAACTTGTGACCCATTCTCCCCGCCAAGCGGCCTTTCTAGCTCTCAAAGCCATCTCTCAAAAGCAAGCCTATGCCGATATTGCGCTCGATCAGGTGTTGCAGCGAAGCCAGCTTTCAGCCCGCGATCGCAGATTAGCTACTGAACTGGTCTACGGCAGCGTCCGACGCCAGCGCACACTTGATGCGTTAATCAATCAGCTTGCTACCAAACCCGCCGACCAGCAGCCCCCCGATCTGCGGCTGATTTTGCATCTCGGCCTCTATCAACTGCGCTATCTCACCCAAATTCCCGTTCGTGCAGTGGTTGATACCTCCGTTGAACTGGCTAAAGACAATCGACTCAAGCCCCTATCCGGCGTCGTCAACGGCATCCTACGGCAGTATGACCGCCTCACACAAGCCACTCCAGTCTCAACCTCAGCCTCCTCAGCTACCCATTCACCATCAACCATCAACCATCAACCATCAACTAGTAATTCTTCACTCCCAACCCCAAACCATCAACCACCAACCCCCACCGACCCCCTCCACCTACCCACCGACGACGCCGAACGACTGGGCATTCTCCACAGCTACCCCACCTGGATTGTGCAAGTCTGGTATGACCAACTGCGCGACTGGGCGGCAGTAGAACAGCTTTGTCAGTACATGAACCAGACGCCGAGCCTGGATTTACGAGTTAATCCACTCAAAACCACAATGGTGGAAGTGATGGCAACGTTTGAGGATGCAGGAATTCCCGTTCAACCGACGAACATTCCTTGGTGTCTGCGTTTGGAGAGCCATGCTGGCAATGTGGCGAAACTGCCGGGGTTTGAGCAGGGCTGGTGGACGGTGCAAGATCAAAGCGCGCAATTAGTCGCTTATTTACTTGATCCGCAACCGGATGAAACCATTATTGATGCCTGTGCGGCACCGGGTGGCAAAACGACCCAAATGGCAGAACTGATGGGCGATCAAGGCCAGATTTGGGCCTGCGATCGCTACTCTTCCCGCTTGAAAAAAGTGCAGCAAAACTGCGATCGCATCGGTTTACATTCCATCCATCTGCGAACAGGCGACAGCTCAGACATGCCTGACTTCAAACAAATAGCGGATCGGGTGCTGCTGGATGCGCCCTGTTCCGGGTTAGGAACGCTGCACCGTCATGCTGATGCCCGCTGGCGACAATCGCCGGATTCAATTCAGGATTTGGTGCAGCTCCAGCAGGCGCTGCTGTCTTCAACGGCGACTTGGGTGAAACCGGGCGGTTGTCTAGTTTACGCAACCTGTACGCTGCATCCTGCCGAGAATGAGCAGATTGTGCGGCGGTTTCTGGACGAGCATTCAGCATGGCGAATCGAGGCACCGGAAGAACCTCTGTTTCAGCCATACCTCACACCGGATGGCTGGCTAAAAGTCTGGCCGCACCAGGCCCAAATGGACGGATTTTTTATGGTGAAACTGCGCCAGGTGGGGGACGCAGGCTGATCGGTCGGGCATCTTGTACCATTACCATTCAACCAAACTCTTGCTGATACTCGTGCATCACCCAGGTGATGGGCCGACCATACCGCTGTGCGAGCTGAGTCAGATATCGCTTATAGGTTACCTGATCCTGAGGTGTGGGACTGTGGCCAAACACCGATCCCCGGCACCATTCCTCCTGTGGCCAGCGGCCTGTCAGCTCAAAAAACGCCCGCTTTGCCCAGTTGGGGCCTTGTCCCTGCTCAAAGGTGCGGCGGCGCTGGTGATGGAAAAGCGCAATCAAAGCGGCTTCATCCTGAAGCTGATGAAGCTGTTCGCGGGACAGGTTCGTGATCACTTCCACCAAATCATCGGCTTGAATCACCTTTTCGCTCAGCCACTGGTGGTGGCAGCTTGGACAGTCCGTGACAAACGCATAGACGAGGCAACCACAGGCGGGACACTGCTTAGTCGGTGGTGGCTTGCCGGGAGACGAATCCGTGCGGGTTGGCAGCGTGTAAACTTCAATATCTTCCGGAAAGCCTAGCCGCTGTAGATTGCCTGCCTGATCCAAAATCAGCCCGTAGGCTTTGCCCGTTTGGGGTGAAATCCGCATGACGCGGCCAATTTGCTGTTGATGCAGCGCGTGAGATTGAGTTGGGCGCAGCAGCAAACCGACCTCGACACTGGGTTCGTCAAAGCCAATGCTAATCACGTTACAAGAGGTTAAAACCAGTAGCTCCCCTGATCCCAATGCATCATAAAGCCGCTTGCGCTCTTTAATGGGAGTACCTCCTTCCACTGTTGCCGCTGGAATTTCGGCATCTTGAAACGCGGCAGCAACGTGACGGGCATGTTCAATATCAACACAGAAGGCAATCGTGCGCTTACCGGGACAGAGACGATGCCACTCATCAACAATTTTTTCGACCAGCTCAGGGCGATCGCAGGCATTTTTTAGATCCCGCTCATGATAATCACCTGCCACTGTACGCACACCGCCCAGGTTTGCCTGAGCATCAGCGGGCATACTGTAGTACCGCATGGGAGCCAGAAAGCCTGCTTCTTGAAGCGTTGAGGGAACTGGCGAAGCCACAAAGGTTTCAAAATGATCGCCAAGCTGCTCTTGTCCCAACCGATACGGCGTAGCGGTCAACGCCAGATGCACGGCATTAGGATGAGTGCGATAAATAATTTCCTGGCCAACTTGAGAAAAAACCGTCGTGTGTCCTTCATCAAAAAAGACGAGATTGGCAGGCCATTTTCGCCACCATGAGCGCTTACCCAAGGTTTGCACACTGGCAATTTGGATCGGTGCGTCTGGATTTTCCGGCCAGCCTGCTTTAATAAAACCGCACTCTAGGCCAAAAGCCTGCATCTTGTTGAAGGTCTGCTCAACCAAGATGTCTAAGTGGACGATAAATAATAGGCGGCAACCATGGGCAACCGCCTGAGCGCAGATTTGCCCGCCAATTACGGTTTTGCCAGCACCCGTTCCGGCGATAATGGCAATGCGGCGATGACCCTGGTTAATCTTGGCGTACAGGTCATTAATTAACTGCCCCTGATATGGACGAAGTTTCGGGGACGGATGGGCCATCGAATCAGCGACAATCTAGCAAAGAACAAGTGTATGGTATGTCAGAATACTCTGCCTGGGCTAGGTTTTGTCAACTGTTCGAGCAGATTCTACGACTTCTCACATCTTGCACAAGAACCCTAAGAGGTCATTTTGCTGCCGAGACGCGGCAGCAAAATGACCTCTTAGGGTTCTTAGATTTGTAAGGTATGGCTGTAGTCAGCTCTATTAGGACACGGACATTTTTGTGGCGCGGCGAAGCCGCGCCACAAAAATGTCCTAACCAATATAACTATCGCTATACAAAAAATGAGACTTCTGTACGACTTTTAGAAAGCCCGGACGAATGAACTACAGCAGGTGAACATTGGAGAAGTTGAACTCGGTGGTGGTGGTTTCTCCCTGGGCAGTGGCGCGGATGACCTGGCGAGTCATCAGGTAGTAATCGCCAAATGGCTCGTAGGTGTCTTCAAATTCCATCTCCCGCATGACGGCTTGAGATTCTGGATTACGGAATACGGCATCATAGCGGCTGGAGACATAGCCACTGCCCGTGTTCAAGCTCGCCTTGTGGTCAATGGTGAACGCCATGCGGCCCATGACGCGGCTAACTTGGGAGATCTCTTGCCCTTTAACTTTGTAGTTCGATCCCATCGCGTCACCCGTGACCAGGATTTCGACTGCGCCGTTGTCATCGGTTTCACCAAAGGCAAAGGTATTTTTGCCGTGGGCTTTTTCAAATGTGCTGCGCTTGCGGTGGGTGACAATATCCCGCATTTGCGTGTAGGCAGATTCCTGAACCTTTTCATCCTCGAAGCCGCTGACTTCGACGGTCATGTCTTTAGCGATGCGAACGTGCCCTGTATGAACTTCGTCGCCCTGCTTGATTTCGAGATCTGCCTCGTAGCCGGGAAAGTTTTCGTCCCAAGTGTAGCGATTTTCGTAGGCGGCGCGGAATACATCTTGAGCGCTGCGCTGCATTGTTTGCTCAGCCATGCAATGATCTCCCAATTGTGCGTAATCGTCTGTTCCCTATCTTAAACCGCGATCGCAAGCTGCGCTGCCTTAACCTGCCTGCACCAGAGCTGCAAAATCATCGGATGAGAGGGGGCGACCTGTGTAATAACCCTGCACTAAATCGCACTGTTGCGATCGCAAAAAGTTAAACTCGGCCTCTGTTTCAACTCCCTCAGCCACCACCTCTAGATAAAGCTGATGGGCCATGTGAATCACGGCTTTCGTAATTGCTCCATTCTTGGGATCATCGACCACGTTCCGCACAAAACAGTTATCCAGTTTCAGCGTATCAATGGGGAACAGCTTGAGATAGTTCAGTGACGAATAGCCTGTACCAAAATCATCGATGGCTACTTTAATTCCTAACTGCTTCAGCTCATTCAGCACCGTTGCTGTGACGACCGTATCTTGAACCAGCGTTGTTTCCGTCAGCTCCAGCTCCAAATAGCGAGGGTTTAAGCCAGAATGATGGAGGGCATGAACAATCATACCAACCAAATCCGGCTGACTAAACTGATAGCCGGAGATATTCACGGACAAATGAAGCGGCTGATCCGATAGCTCCGTTTGCCAACGCTGGGCTTGACGGCAGGCTGTATTCAGCACCCACTCTCCAATTGGCACAATCAGTCCCGTTTCTTCCGCGAGTGGAATGAACGCCTGCGGTGAAATTGGCCCATGCTCGGGATGAAACCAGCGGATGAGCGCCTCTGCTCCAGCCAGTTTGCCCGTCGTCGGGTTGACCTGGGGCTGATAGTAGATCTCGAACTCATTCCGCCGCAGCGCATACTGCAAATAGGTTTCCAATCGAATTCGATCATCCGGCAGCAGTTCTAAATCCGGCGTAAACAGCTTGTAATGATTACCCTTCTGCTGCTTCGCGTGGTACATAGCAGCATCCGCTTTACGCAGCAGTTCGCTGACTTCGTGACCGTGATCTGGATATAGCACTCCACCAATGCTGGCAGTAACAAAAATTTCCTGACCAGCAATTCGAAACGGATGAGCGAGCGTCAGCAAAATGGCCTGAATAATCAGTTCCACATCGCGACGAGAGCTGATCTCAGTCAGGACAACAGCAAATTGACTACCTGTTAATCGTGCCAAGGTATCCGTCAAGCCAATGCAGTCTACGAGTCGCTGCGCCACGGCTCGGAGCAATTCATCGCCGTAGGGATAGCCCATTAAGTTGTTAATTTGATTCAGCCGATTGAGGCTGATGTAGAGAACGCCTACGGGCTGCTCTTCTCGAATGACTTGGTTGAGCGCCTGATAGAATCGCTCCCGAAACAGCAGGTGATTCGGCAGGTCGGTCAGGCTATCGTAGTGTACCAGCCGATTGAGTCGTTCGGCGGCATGGCGCATGACGGCGGCATATCGCTCATTGATGGCAGCTCGTTGGGACAGTCGCGCCTGGATCGAACCGAGCAACTGGGATAAGGTAAACGGCTCGATCAAAACGTCATCCGCGCCCAATTCCATTCCCTGTCGCACCCGCGTCTGGTCAGCAGATTCATCTGTGATCAGAATGACTGGCACTAAGGCAGTGTTGATGTGACTGCGAATTTGAATCAAGACTCGGTAGCCGTCTGTATCCGGCAGCGACAGATGACACACGATCAGATCAGGTTGAGACGCCTGTGCAATTCTGACGCCTTCATGGCCATTGGGAGTCGAGACAATATTAAAATTAGCCGATTCAATAAAACTAATGGTGCGATCTTGAAGTCGATCTACAGCTCCAATCATCAAAATGGTTTTCATCTCCGGTTCCAGTCACTGCACCCTTGAGCGTTCAAAATGTCGGAAGTGTCAATCATCGTCATAGCGCTTTGGCCTTTGCGTTGAGCATGGGGCAGTGATCCGTGTTTTGCGTTGGCTGGATGGTTAGATATATAAAAATTGCGATGAGTAACTGGAGTGGGCAATTGCGATCGCAACATGCCAGTGCCTACGGTTTGCTAATCATTGCCAGACCCCGTACAAAATACCCAATCTGGCCGATATGAAATACTCCATATGGCACATGCGATCGGTACGGCCTATCTGCTACATACACTTCCTTGAAATATCGCAGCCAGCAAGGTTGCTCCCCGTAAATTCACGGAACTTTTAATAACTGCCTGACTATTAACCAAAATTCGCTTCATAATCCGACCGTAAAACGCTGCACCATGGCGCTACATCAAGATAGTGCAAGCATTGTACCGAAATGTGTTCCTTTTGCTAGCAAGGGCATCATCCCGCATAGCCATACTCATTTTCCTGGTGGGGTTGCAGCGCGGTAGGTTTGAGTAAAGAGGTGATTTTGGTCTTGGAGCAAGTTAGGAGATTCAAAACCCATCAGTCTTCTAGGCTTTGGTAAAGCTTCATGCGGCTTTGCTCTTCACAGCGTTCATAGTAAACCCTGGCTACGCGATCCTCGGGGTACTGCTCGATACAGTCCGAGAGCAGAGCAGCGGCAACATCCCACTGGTGCATTTCAAACAGATAGAGTGCCTGCTCAAAGGTGGTCTTTGTGGCCCACTTTTGATCCTGCACGGCCACCGGATCGGCATCAAACACCTCATAGACGGTCACAGGTTCCGATCGCCCCCGCACCTGGACGCGATCAATCCGGCGAATCGAATATTTATCTGGATCGGCTAGCCGCTGCAGCGTGTCATCCGAAATCAGCAGCGAAACACCATAGTCCTTCGTCAGTTTTTCAATCCGAGCCGCTAGATTAACGGCATCGCTAATCACCGTACCGTCCATCCGATTCACGCCGCCAACGGTACCCAGCATCAGTTCGCCAGTATTGATGCCAACGCCAATCCGCACCGTATCATAGTTCATTCGGGTGCGATTTTGGTTGTACTTATCGAGACGATGCAGCAGGTCAATGCCCGCCAGAACAGCGTCATCAGCAGTGCCGCTAAACAGCGCCATAATGCCATCGCCAATATATTTATCGATGAAGCCATGATGATTGGTAATAGCTGGCTCCAAGCGGCTGAAGCAGGAATTGATGAACCGAAAATTCTCTTCCGGCGTCATCTGCTCAGCCAGAGAGGTAAAGTTGCGAATATCAGCAAACAGCACTGACATTTCCTGCTGAATCTGGTCGCCGAGCTGCACTTCGACAATGCTATCCCGATTCAGGAACTTGAGAAATTCCTGTGGCACAAAGCGACCGTAGGCCAGGTTGATTTTTGATAGCTCCAGATGAACTCGAATCCGAGCCAGCAGCTCATCGCGAGAGACGGGTTTAGCTAGATAGTCATTGGCACCTGCTTCCAGTCCCTGCACCAGAGACGCGACCTGATTTTTGGCCGTGAGCATGACGATGGGCAGCTCATGGGTGGGATACTGCTGCCGGATGCGCTGGCAGACTTCATATCCTGTCATGCCGGGCATCATCACGTCCAGCAGAATTAAATCTGGTTGCAGACCCTGAGCCATTAAATCCAGCGCCTCAGCACCACTGGATGCCTGGGCAATTTGATAGTCTTCTAGAGACAAGTAGTTGACCAAAACCTGTAGATTAACGGGTTCATCATCTACAATCAGCACCGTCAGGGTGTGGTTCGTAGAGCGCTGATCTTGGCTGGTTGACGGCTTGAGCTGAGCCGGGGCTATGGGTGCGGTGTCAGGGCGGCTAGGGTCACCAATTAGACTGTTGGGATCTAAGATCAGACGGGCAATCGCTAGGTTGTCCTGAGCGAATTCGGCATCGGGGCGATTCAGGATGGACGAGGACTGATTCTTGGCAGTGGCTCCAGCCGCAATGGGTAGCGTAAAGGTGAAAGTTGAGCCTTGGCCCAACGTTGACTCAACGGTCAGGCTGCCGCCATGAAGTTCAACGAGCTGTTTGGTGATGGCTAAGCCCAAACCTGTTCCTCCATAGAGCCGAGCCGTGGAGCCATCTCCCTGCTCAAATGCCTCGAAGATGCGGTCGAGTTTATGGGCTGGAATGCCGATGCCTGTATCGGAGATCGAAATTTTGAGTTCCTGATCGGTTGCGATCGCACTTGCTGCCGCTGCATGGGTGTTGCTTGATGCTGTTTCGAAATCATCTACACCATCGGTCTGTGCCGTAGTCGATGCAGTAGTCGATTGATGGGATTGACCAGAATTGGCCTGTACGATATTCGCCACACCGTTTATAGGTGAGCTAGTGCCCTCAACCGTCGTGGCTAGGGCTGTTTGCGAATGGGTAGAAGATTCACTGCCCGATGCTAGAGCATCAAAATGCTGAGCCGCATGAGGTGCATTGGCGGGTAACGGATGAACGGATGTGCGATCGCAATCTCCGCCCGAAGTTAAATCACCATCTTTTTCCCCTAGCGTCACCGTTGTCCGAGGCTGCACTTGGGCAGACACCACAATTTGCCCCTGCTCGGTGAACTTAATTGCGTTGCCGATCAGGTTGTGCAAAATCTGCTGGAGGCGGTCCTCATCGGCCCAAGCAGGCGGTAAGTCTGGGGGAATATTATTGATGAGCTGAATGGTTTTGATGCCAACCAGCGGTTTGCTCAGAAGCAGCACAACCTCCACCACTTCTCGCAGCCCAATTGGTGTCTGATGGAGAACTAAACCGTGATGCCGCAGCTTTGAAAAATCGAGGATGTCATTAATTAGCGTTGATAACCGTCGGCCACTGGCTGAAATCATGCTCAAATTGGCTCGCGTAGCATCCGGCAGCGAACCCGTTGCTCCATCGACCAACGACTCGGCGATGCCAATAATGCCGTTGAGCGGTGTGCGTAGCTCATGAGACGTATTGGCTAAGAACTCATCTTTGAGCCGATCCAGTTCTCGCAGTTCTTCATTTTTGGCTGCGAGCGTATCAAAGGACTGTTTAAGCTGTGCTGCCATCTGATTAAACGAGGCCGCCAGCTCAGCAATTTCGTCTTGGCGATTAACCAAAATTTTCTGATCCCATTCACCAACAGCGAGCCGCTTCGCAGCTCGATTCATCTGTAAAATGGGTCGCGTAATCCAGCGGGCCGTGTGCGATCCCAAGAGAATCGCAATTAGCAGAGCTAGCACACACAGCAAAATGGTGTTGCGGGCATTTTCCTGAATCTGAGCCATGAAATCGGACTCAGGAATCACCACGACGACTAGCCAATTGAGTGCTTCATCCTGCTCAAGCGGCAATACTTCAATCCACTGCTGCTCTCCATCAAAATCAAAAGAAAGCTGCTGGCGAGCGCGAATTTGGTCAAAGGACTGAAACTCACTCGCCAAAAACTGAGCCGCAGCTTGAATATGGGGATCTTGGCTGTTAACGGCCTGCAAACGCTGTTCATCATCAGCGATGGTGACAAAGGGGGGTTCTGATGCTGAACTGGCGACGATCGCGCCGGAACGCTCTAGGACAAAGGCTTGACCAGAGGGGCTAATCGTCATCTGGCGCAGAAACTGGCTGATTTGCTCCAGCGTCATGTCGAGAGCCAGCACCCCTTGCAGTTGATTCTCATCATCGTAAATTGGCGTAGCCGGGGTGATGCCTAAACGGGCGTAATCGGGTGAGGCAAATCGATAGATGGGACTCCAGGTGGTGTCTCCAACCCGCTTTGCGGCCTGATACCAAGGACGAGTGCGCGGATCGTAGTTAGTTTCATCAATCCGAGTTATAGGTTCTCCGGTGGAATCGGCTGAGTAGGTTTCGCGAATTGGTGCAGTTGCCTCGGTGCGCTGCCACAGCACAATTTCTTCGTTGGAATCCGATCGGCGCTGCACACCGACGAAATCGCCTGTCTCGCTACCGTAGTAAATGCTGCTGACCCGAGGCGCGATCGCAAGTTGATGCCAAAAATACTGCCGCAGTTGCTCTTGATCCGTAACGGATAGATCGCCTGCTCGAATGGTGGCAGCGGTAATCTCTAGCAGTTGTTGACGCCTAGACAAATCGCTTTGAATTTGCTGCTCAATCCGATTGGTTACTTCGCGACTAAGGTTAACTGCTAGGTCATTGACCGCTTGCTGACCATGTCGAAACGACAGCCAACCTGTAATTGACACTGCTGCAAAGACCTGTGCGCCAAACGACAGCACCAAAATAACCTGAAGAGAGGTGGCCCGATCGGCTAGGGGTAATCGCGGAATGTACTGCCGTAGTCGCTGCATCCACATCGATGCGACGAACCTCCCTCTTTAACGAAGTCGTAATGGTGCGCTTACTAGTGAAAGGCAAACCTGTCCTCTAACTAGAGCGATAAATCATGCTATTCACCATGCTATCCCGCTTGACCAAAATCACTGAGAAGTTTACTCAAATCCCGATGAAACTTTGCGATCGCAATTTCAGGTTGATAAGTGATTGTACAGTGCTGCTCTAGCATGCTGCTCTATAGTGCATCATGCAGCATACAGCATCCGGATAATTTCGATGATACCCATTTTTATTTTTACCGCTAAAAATTAGATTTGAATGGCGGTATGAGGTGGTACTAGATAGATACTGGAGTCGAAAAAGGTGCGATCGCAGTTTCAATCTGCTGTACCTGTGCTGCATAGTCCTCAGCCGACAGCACAGGCACTGCCGTGCTGATATCAATCGACTGCGCTAAATCAATCCAAGAGCGACAGCCACCATAGGATTCCTGATAGGGAAGTTGCACAACGCTGGGCAATCGATAGACCCGCAGCATCAGTAAATATAGCGGCTGCTTGGGCTTCCAGTTAAATCGCTCTGTGGCGAGTTGATGATTCCAAATGTGAAATGGATTTAAAGCTGCGATCGCGCCTGCATCCGTTACAGCACTGACCTGTGTAACCTGAGCCCAGGCTTGAATCGAAATCTGTTTGGGATGCCAGCCAGATGCAACGGGTTCAACCTGCTCAGCGTACTGCGGCTTGAGCAAGTGGGGCTGCTGATGCTCATAGGTCGGATAGAGCAATACGGTGTCATGAGCAACAGTGAAGCGACCTCCGACTTCTCGAATCCCACCTTTGCGAAGCAGCAAAATCGTTTCGCCCTGGGTCAATGCATTGACGGCAACTGACCATTCTTTGAGAGCGTAGTTGAGCATTGTTGTTGTCGTAGCCATAGTGCAGGTGCTCACAGTCGGTACGTTCTACGTTTAAGGTATCGCAATCCCATCCAGCCGACGACGCAGCCGATACCGTAATAGACAAAATCCCAAACATTGGGGTAAGGACACGGCAATGCCGTGTCCTTACGGATAGAACGATTGACAGGCTATTTAATTCGCACTCCTAACGTGAAGCGGCTCGAAATGCTGGCGTAGCAAAAATATTTTGAAACCGCGAAACCCGTTCGGCAGGTGGTTCTGCGCTATCTTCCCAAAGGCTTTCGTAGTAAAAGAAAGCAATACCCAAACCGTAATAGCGAGCGGCTCTTACCTTGGCCTGAATCAAATCCATCGAAACAGGCATATTCCGCAAGCCTGTGAGAATGCCGACTCCAACTGATGTATATTGGCGGGCTTCTTGAACAGATGGACGAGCAATTTGCTCTGTAAAGCTGCCGAGGTTATTGCGATATACCTGAATCAGCAGTTCATCGACGATGCCGAGCTTTACCCAGGTCAGCCAATCCTGTAGGAAGTTGGTATAGGCTACATCGTAAGGATTAGGTGAAATGGAGAAGATAACGTGGGGTTTACGAGCTTTAATCTGCTGCTGGAGCTGGGTGACAAAAGCGGTAAGTTTGTTGGCCCGCCAGCTCACCCATTCAGGATTGTAGGGATCGGCGGGTGGCTGCTTGCCCGTCTCTTCAAAATAGAGATTCGCTGTATAGCTGTCATAGCCAAACTCAGTTGGCAGGCTTAAGTGATCATCAAATTGGATGCCATCAACATCGTAAAGGTTGACCACTTCCATCACCAGACTGGTGAGAAACTGCTGCACTTCTGGCTTAAACGGGTTCATCCACATCACTTCGCCTGCGGCACTGATGGATGTTTCTCCACCGTCCTGCTTGTGGGTGAACCAGTCGGGATGATTGAGGGTGAGTTCGGACATGGGCGGAGCCATAAAGCCAAACTCAAACCAGGGAATTGCTAAGATACCGCGCTGGTGAGCTTTGTCGATGACGTCCTTCAGCATGTCTTGGCCTTGGTAGCCGCGCCGCACAAAGGGCTGAATTTCGGCTCGCTGGGCCACAATGCTGGGATACATGACGTAGCCTGCATTCCATACCACCGGATAAACCGTGTTGAAATTTAACTGGGCTAGCTGCTCCATCGCGGCGTCTAGCTTTGGTTGATCGAGCAATATTTCAGTATCGTTAGTGGTCAACCAAACCGCGCGGATTTCCTGATTGGATGGAATATTAGCGGCTGTTGGTTGAGCCGTCAGAACTGCGATCGCAAATGACAAACCGCTTAACACGATTAGAATTGGATTTCGCAAACGAAACCAGCTAGGCATCAAACGCAAATGCATAAGCATGAATTGAACGAACAAGTAAATATAGCTCTATCACCTGAAAATGGATCGGTAATATCAATCTGGTGGGTGAACCGGACTATTATCGGCCAAGCGCTTGTGGTGCAAGCGTTTGACTGGAAGTAGTCATAGGTTTTTAGTTAGACTAGATATACCTAAAGCGAAGTTCCCTGGGTGATAACAATATGCAAGTGCTGTCATCCCTCTTCAGGGCAGAATTTTTCAATTCATGACAACGTGAACTAATGTAACAGTCTACAGGGATCTGTCCATTGTTCCAGGATGAGTTGTAAGAATCTTACAGAGGTTTGTTATTGAAAAATCCTATATTTTGCGTGGAAGCCTAACAGCGAGAGACATTTACGAGGCACCGCCCCCACATCACAAGTCATACTTAAAATCAGCAATCCCCTTTTTATAGTCATTCCAGTTAAGAATGAGAGAACGAGAGAGGAAAGTGCCTCATCCTGAGGCACTTTCCTCTCTCGTTCTTATCTAGAACTACTAGACATTGGGAAGCTGGAGCTTTTCTTATTCAGCTTCTTCAGTTGCGATCGCAGGTGCAGGACGACGATGGGTAGCGCGATAGCCCAGTGTGGCAATCAGCGCAACGATGACGAGATAAGGACTGTAGACCAGAATCCACAGGCCAAGCTGGAGCAAATCAACTGAAAAATCTTGCACTGAACTGGTGGCTTGTTGCCAAGTGCCGCTGATCTGGGTACCGATATTTCGCTGAGGTGTAGTCGATGCGATCGCGGCTTCCAGGCGAATGTCGATGATGGAATAGTCTACGCGGCCCTGTAAGCTCTTGCGCTGAGCATCGATCTGCTCAATGGAAGCCCTCACGTTATTTAGCTCCTGAGCCACACTAAGCACGTCGCCAATCGAGCCGGAGCGTTCCATAATCTCCAGCAGCATTTCCTCGGTCTTTTGCAAATTACGCAGGCGAGCTTGCAGGTCAATCAGCTGATTGGACACGTCTTCAGCACTAATCGTGCGGCGCTGGACGGTACCGAGTTCAGCCAGTTGCTCTAGCGTCGGGTCTAACTTGGCCTGCGGCACCCGAATCTGCATCGTCGCGGTTTGCCGTTCGGTTGCCGATAGCGGTACTTGGTCATTTAGGTTGAGCAGATCGCCCTGTTGAGCAGTTGCGATCGCGCTGGCCTGGTCAATGCTGTCTTCCACTGACTCAACGACGAGAAAAATTTCCGCTCGCTTGGCAAGCTGAGGTTGCGCCTGTGGAGCGCTGGGTACAGGTGAAGGAGGCTCAATCGGCATGGCCTGATCTGCCGCACCTGCTGCTTGGTTTCCTACAGCTTCCATCTCAGCCTTCATCGGCGCTTGACTAGTGGACTCGCTGACCGACGGCACACTGCTACAGCCTGTGATCAGAGTTAAACCAAGCGCGACGGGTAGCCACTGTTTAGCGCTAGACGGAGAAAAAAGATGTGGGATTGCCATAGGATTTCCAGATGCCTCATCAATCATGTGTTCTGTTCTATTGATAGGCTAGGAAAACCTGAATATATTTCTGGTTACATAACCGGAAACGCTCAAGAGATCAATCACTAATTACCGCATTCAACCGGAACCCAGCGATTTTACCGATTTCCACTAGAGCTTGCTGACGTTCTTGATCGGCGGAATTTTGCAGCCGTGTCTCAAAGGCGGCGAGGATGCTGTCTTTGGTGTGTTCTTTCACCGCCACGATAAACGGAAAGCCAAACCGCTGCCGATAGCTCTGATTAAGCTGGCTGAATCGCTTATACTCGGCGGCGCTGAGTTGGTCTAAGCCCACTCCAGACTGCTCCTGCACCGATGCCTCAGCCATTTTGGCTTTGCTGCCCAAGTCGGGATGAGCGCAAATTAAATCAATCTGCTCATTCGTACTCATCTGATCCACGACCTGAAGCATCTTGTGGTGCAGGTCACTCACGCTAGTAAAAGGGCGCAGATACCAAGCCTGAGTTGCGATCGCAGGTGTCTCTTCAAAGATGCTGCCCAATGCTTGAGTAAAGGATTCCTGATCCATTTGATTCAATTCAGCCAGCGAGTACATCTAGCTACCTCGATAGGTACTGTACGACCAAGGTGATGCCAGCAGCGGTACGTGGTAGTGCGACGACGTGTCAGCAATGCCAAAGCGAATCGGCACCTGTCCCAAAAACATCGGCTCTGGCAAACTTTCACCCAGCGGCTTGAAATAGTCACCGACGGAAAACACGAGTTCATAAACGCCGATTTTAAGTGCATCATCCAGCAAAAGCGGCTCATCAGTGCGGCCATCTTCGTTGGTCGAAACGGTTTTGATCAACGTGCGATCGCTCGATTGTGGATCAATTGCCCAGAGTTCAATCTTCATGCGCGAAGCCGGACGACCATGCGCCGTATCGAGAACATGGGTAGTTAATTTACCTGCCATTGATTTCGTGCCGTGATGAATTGCGAGCTGATTATAGCGGACTCTTTTTCAGCAACGGTTAAGCCAAATGTATAAACCTCACATCTTGCACCTTGCACTTCGAGAACCCGAAGAGGTTGTTTTGGCGGCACCAGGGGGGGGGAAAAAAAAAACCTCGGGTTTTTGGTTCAGAGGGGGGGGAGAAACCATAAGTCCGCGGGACCACCAAAAAG
>CBKWJC010000021.1:0-76438 GCA_966674685.1 uncultured bacterium | reverse complement strand
ACAGCTTTCTGCATGGTTTTCTTTTCCCCCCACAAAAAATACCCCCACCCCCCCCCTCCCTCCCCCCCCCTCCCCCCCCGAGACGCTATTTCTGGTTTTAACGGGCCCTACAGGATTCGAACCTGTGACCGTCCGATTAGAAGTCGGATGTTCTATCCACTGAACTAAGGGCCCCTGGCATTAATTTAGGCAGTTGACGGCGCAGTTGCTACACCCCCAAATCTGCAAAACTATTTTGAATGCCCCCAAATTGTATCTAGGCCATTGGACGAAACGCAACTGTTGGATCATTTGTGACCCAGCGCAAAAATTTAAGTCAGGCTTTTGATGTTGCAAAATTGACTTTCTCAGCGATAAGATTATAGACTGTGTCGATTTTTTATTGGGTAGACCTATGCCAAAGCTCAAGACTCGCAGAGCAGCAGCTAAGCGTTTCCGGAAGAGTGGCAGCGGCAAAATTATGCGTCGCAAAGCCTTCAAGAATCACCTGCTGGAAAAGAAAAGCTCAAAACGGAAGCGGAACCTATCCGGTGCGTTTGTTTTGAACGACAGCGATAAAGATAATGTAGTGGGGATGCTGCCTTACTTGTAAGTCCTGCGATCGCATCTAACATCTACGATCCAGTGACTTTTAAGCATGGAAGTCAGCCACCAAGACTGAGTTGTTTTGAAGTAATAGAAAGGGAAGTCAATGGCACGTGTAAAACGCGGTAATGTTGCCCGTAAGCGCCGCAAAAAGATTTTAAAGCTGGCAAAAGGTTTCCGGGGTTCTCACTCCAAGCTGTTCCGCACTGCGAATCAGCAGGTAATGAAGGCTCTGCGCTATGCCTATCGTGACCGTCGTAACCGGAAGCGCGATTTTCGTCGGCTGTGGATTACCCGGATTAATGCAGCAGCTCGTCAAAACGGCATGAGCTACAGCAAGTTGATGGGTAGCCTGAAGGCCGCTGATATTGCGCTAAACCGCAAGATGCTGGCTCAAATGGCTGTCCTAGATGCTGCGAGTTTTAGTAAGGTCGTGGAGCTAGCCAAGAAGTCATAACTCTGAGCTAGAGTAAGATCAGAGTCCGATCAAGCTCGTGCGTTCCAGTTATTTCCTGTCATGGCGACCAACGTAATGCTGCAACAGTTTGTTCGTCGGTGCAGCCATTTTTTACTCAGTCTTGGCATTGTCTGGGGGGCGCAAGCGTTTGTGCCCTCCTTTGGCCTTGCGGCTGAGTTGGAGGACATTCAGGAACGCGGTTATTTAATCGTGGCAATCAAGGATAACTGGGAACCCCTGGGCTTTCGAGATGATGAGACCGGGGAACTAGTTGGGTTAGAAATCGACATTGCGCGTCGATTGGCAGAATCGCTCCTCGGTGATGCCAATGCGGTTGAATTTAAGCCTGTACGCAATACAGAGCGGCTAGAAGCTGTGATTGATCAAGATGTCGATATTGCGATCGCAGTGGTCACGGCTAATGATACTCGTCGCCGCATTGTTGATTTCAGCGTGCCCTATTACTTAGACGGCACAGCTTTTGTGACCCAAAACCCAGCAATTCAGTCCTTCGCAACCCTGCGCCAGTATCCGATTGCGGTTCTAGAAAGATCCAGTACGATTGCGCGGGTGCGATCGCAGATGCCAACGGCTAATCTCGTGGGCGTTTCGTCCTATCAAGAAGCCAAAGCTTTTTTAGATGCGAATCCAACGGCCTCATTTGCGGGGGATGCCTCCGTGCTCGGCGGTTGGGTGAGTCGCTATCCGATCTATCAAATTGTGCCAGTGCCTCTGCTGGAAGCTGATCCGCTAGCCGTTGTTTTCCCGAAGGGACTAGATTACGACCCGCTGCGTCGAGAGATTAATGCTGCGTTGCAAGAACTGCACGACAGCGGTTGGCTGGACGAGCGGCTGCGGTATTGGAATCTTCCCTAAGATCCAGAATTCGATTAGTTTAAGAACTGGTGCATTCCACTAGCTGTTGCATACTGCGTCAACAACGCATGATTCTGTCTTATGAGTGAAACGACAACGGTTCTGGTTTATCTAATGCTGCTGATTGTCCTGCTATCAGTGGCAGGCTTTTTCATTGTTCGCCAAGTTTGGCTTAGCCGTCGCACGGACAGCACAATGTCGCGGCTGCAAAATAAGCTGAGCCAGGGCAAAGGAACCGCTCAGGAGTACTATGAGCTAGGCAGTTTGATGCTGGATAAACAGCTTTATGCTCAGGGAATCCGTCAGCTTCAGAAGGCTATTCGTCTGGCTGAAGATGAACTCAAAAAGATTAAAGATCCAACGCAGCAGGTGGATCAAGAAGCTAATATTGCCCTGATTTATAATGCGTTGGGCTATGCCTACTTTGTGCAGGAACATTATGACTTGGCAATTCGGCAGTATAAGGAAGCGCTAAAGTTAACGCCAGCCTATGCGACGGCGCTGAATAACTTGGCTAATACGTATGAGAAAAAGCAGCTAACCTCTCAGGCGCTCGAAACCTATGAAGAAGTGCTGAAATGCGAACCACAGAATGCGATCGCAAAACGGCGGGTTGATGCTCTTAAAAAGCGAGTTGCCCCTTCTTCATAAAAGATTGAATTCCATAAGAGTCGAATTTCAGCAAGATTTGGCTCTTATTTTTAATCTATTGCCGCGAAATGCGTTCCCGCGCCCTGTTGCTCCCGTTTCTCCATTTTCATCAAGTTAGCCAAAATGTTACTTAGCCTAGCCTCAGTCCCTAAACTGCCCCGCCCCGCCACCTGCGACTTGTTAAAAAAGCGCTGTCAAGAGCTACCAAATCAAGAGTGGGTAAGCTACCCTAATTGAGTTCTTTAAGATGTGAGGCAGTTGTTCGCGGGTGATGGGTTCGAAATTGCGTTCTAGCCAACGACGATTCGGTCGCTATACAGGACGGAAACAGGTGCGATCGCGGCGACGGTTATGGCTGTCGTATCTGTGTATTGGTGTTGCGATCGCGCTACTGGGGTTTGGCATTCGACAAGTATCTGGCTTCAATATGCAGTCACCGCAAGCCATTTTTGTCTTAGGTGGAGCGCCCGAACGGGAAAACTTTGCCGCGCGACTGGCTCAACAGCATCCTGAGTTAGACATTTGGGTTTCCTCTGGCAGCAACCCAGAATATGCCGAATGGGTATTTAGTGAAGCTCAGGTTGACCCGGAACGCGTCCATCTCGATTACAGAGCCGTTGATACGGTCACGAATTTCACCACACTAGTTGACACCTTCGAAGCACAAGACATCCAGCAGGTTTACTTGGTAACATCGGACTACCACATGCGCCGTGCGAAAGTCATCGGCCAAATTGTGTTTGGTAGCCGAGGAATTCGGTTTAACCCAATCCCTATTCCGACGGGTGAGCCGTCTGAAACCTGGGACGTGGCAGCACGAGATGGAGCACGCGCACTGATGTGGGTGATGACAGGTAAAACGGGTTCGACCCTTCATCCGGCGCAGCGTTATTCTGCGCTCACTGAGGACGTGTCCCATTCATCCCAGTAGGTTAGAGGCCCTGTAAGGTCAGATGTCGGAAGAAACCCTGCATTTAGGTGAACTGGTCGAGCGCTATCAAGCACAAATTGTTGAGCGATGGATGGAGTCGGTTCGTCGGCATCGCGAGATTGAATCGGCTGATGGACTGCCGCCAATGGCAATTCGAGATCATGTGCCGTCCGTTTTAAATGCGATCGCAGATTGTCTCAAGCAGTACGACTATGGCAGTGCGATTGAAACCGTAGCGAATGCCAGTCTCAGCCACGGCGTTTTGAGAGCGAAGCAGGGTTTTGATCCCACCGAGGTGGTGCAGGAATATCGGCTGCTGCGTCAGACGGTGATTCAGAAGCTAGAGCCATATTTGGCAAGCTTGACGCCAGCACAGATTTTTTCGGGTATGAACGTTGTCAACGAAGTTGTTGACTTGGCTTTGACAAAATGCTTTGAAAGCTATGTTGAAGCCCGCCTCCACGAACTAGAGCAGCTTAAGGAACAGGTCAAATTGACCACTGAGGAGCTTTCACAGTTGGTTCACACTAGCCAAGAGCAGATTGCGTTCTTGGCCCATGAACTCAAAACGCCGCTAAACTCGATTATTGGCTATTCTGAACTGCTGCTGCGCCAGCAGCAGGGGGCGCTGAGCCAGGCCCTAGCCCTAGATAATCTGGATAGTCTAGAACGAGTCTTGCGGAATGGTCAGCGGTTGCTGAAGCTGGTTAACCAGGTTTTAGAGTTTTCTTACTACGAAAACCAGTCAGTTCAGCTAGAGCTTCAAACCATTCAGCCAAGCCAGTTGATGCAAACGGTGGTCGAGACGCTAGAGCCGATTGCCCGCAAAAAGGGGCTGGAACTGGTTGTCAATTGCGATCGCGCTCCAGAAACGGTAGAAACCGATCCGCTGAAGCTAGAGCAGGTGCTGATTAACCTTGGCGGTAATGCGATTCGATATACCGATCATGGACAGGTCTGCCTGACAGCGATCGCAGTATCAGGTCAGCAGTGGCAACTTGCGATCGCGGATACGGGAGTCGGCATGGATTCTGAAACGCAGCAAAAAATCTTTGAGCCATTTTTCCGCGCCCAATCGCCAGATGCACAGGCGAATTTGCTCTGGAAAGGAACGGGTTTAGGACTGGCGATCACAGCCAAGATTGTGGATCTACTCCAGGGAGAGCTTCAGGTTGAATCTGAACCGGGTGATGGCTCAATTTTTACAGTTCAACTACCGATCGCCTATGGTACCGACGGGTAAAGACTGATATTCGCTGAAGCGCTCATCAGCAACAAATTCAGCAAGCATATCAGCGAATATGTCAGCAAACCTCAGTATCTGATTCCTCAAGACACACAGCCACACGGGCAAATTTTAGTCCAGTGACCCCTTGTAATGGCTCAACAGAGCCGTAGCTGATTTTCTCCGCAACCCAACCTTCTCGTTGAAGATAGCGCACGTATTGACGATACTCTTCCCACTCTTCCGGCGTGGAGTACACAATAGTCAACATGCCGGGTTGGGTAATGCGGGTGCGGGTTTCGGCATCCACCGCTTTGTCGATGCGCTTTTTGACAATTTCATAGCGTGTATCGCGTGTCCCCCGCACGTCGAACAGCCGTTCAGTGGTTTCGTCATGGATAATATCAACCGTGCTCACCTGCACTAGCACCAGGTGAGTGATTTCTAACTGGGTTTGAAACCGCTGCTTCAGCGTAAACGACACCCGCGCACAGTCACAGACCGCCCGCAACTGCTCATAGCGCAAGCTGCGTAAATGAAAGGGCTTGAACGTCGAATCAATCGATTCCCCGACGTAAATCATGTGGTCAATGCCGTCAGTGGTCTCAATATCACAGTAGTGCTTCACCACCCGCTGCATTTTGTCCTGCCAAGTCATCCAGGTATCGCGCAGCAGGCCGTTGATTTGCTGAATCACTTGGTCATAGGCTTGGCGAGCCTGGTAGACACAGCCGTGGTCATTGTCACAAGCAGCTTCATAGGCTTCCACTGCGGCCAGCGCTTGGGGACTGCACTGCCGGAAGTAGGCAAAATGCTTCTCTAAATGTTGTTCTAGATAGCGAGTCAGCGTCACCTCCGCATCAACCGTGACCCCCTCGTGTAACTGCGCGATATGCTCGTCTAAATCCTGCTTGAGCTGCTGCCCCAACGCAGTCTCAGTGCTGTCACAAACAGCATTGATGATGTCGATGCCTAGCTGAAACTGGTGCAGCAAGTCGGTTTGAATCGCTCGATTGCGCTCATTAGACGATCCCCGAATATCGGAGATGCCGTAGAGGGGATAAACATCATTGAACACAATCGTTTCTGGCGGCAGTCCCCAACTGCGACGTTCCGCTTCTTGCACAAACCGCCATTCAACAGCAGGATGGATTTTGGTAAACCGCCGCTGGATGGCGTGACGCAACGCCGCCGTTAAAGCCGGGATCAGCGTCGCTGCATTGCGGCAGTCTACGCTGTCAAAATGGTATGCCTGCTGGCTGGTTAATCCCACAATGCCAATCAGCTTACTCTGCGCTGCTGATGTTTCGAGCATGGATTGAACCACTAAGGGAATGATCAACAGCGATCGCACTCCCTGTTCTTGAATAAACTGCTCACACTGGGTCGGACAGTCAGCCTGCAGATTGGGAATATTGAGCACCTGCCCCGCTTCTGCCGCCGTGAAGAAGTGAGACCCCTGTAGCTGCGTCATCGGGAAAATAGTGGCCTCATCCTGAAGATTGTCCAGCCCCATCAGCAGCCGTGCCTGGTCGTTTTCGGCACTGAGAATAAAGCTGTTATCGGCCCGAAAGAGAGTGCGAACCAGCCGATTAACTCGATGCATTTTGCGCGGCTGCAGCACCGACTCCCGATCAATCAAAAGCTGAATCAGACTATGAATCGTCTGCCGCTCGGTAACTTCCACCCCTTCCAGCAGCAGCACGCCTTCCACCTGATAGCGCTCTAGATCAAGCCGATCTACTAGGGCTTGTACCTGTTCCGGTGCCAGCAGTTGGCCAATCAGCTCTGAACGGCTGGACTGAGGGGTAACGCCTAAATCATTAAACTCGTCCGACAGCGGATCAGAGAGCTTGACCTGCATGCGATCGCTCCGCAAGCGCAGCTCCAACTGCACCGTTTGCTCTTTGGTGGGGGACAGATTGACCAGCAGCGTATCGTTTAGCAAACGCTCGAATTCAGGCGACTGAATATGGTAGTACTGCTGTAAAACGGCATAGAGAACATGGCGACGATACAGTTGCTGGAAGGCTTCTCGTTCGGCGGTTGACAGCAGTTCCAGCAAGTTCCAGGCCGATGTGGTCGAATCCGCAGTCGAATCCACATCAACCTGCTTAGCCAGCAATGGCGCAATGATTTGCTGCAAATGGTGATTAACGGATCGGACTTGAAAGGTTTTCAGATCAATTACAGCCATCAGCAAATGGCTATGATCGTTAAAATGAGACAGCCAGCCTAAATTCTGATAATGCGCTTCGAGTGCAGCTAAGTCAGCCGTCGTTTGTTCATCTAGTGCTCCTTGATGGGCGAGTTTGTCCCGCAGGCGTTCCAAGAGCGCGTCAACAGCAATGTCATGAGCAGTATTCCGGTCGTACTCGTTGAGAACATAAGACTGAGCTGTCTGCGACGATAAAAATGATGACGTGGACATGGGTTGAACCCCTTGAAGCGTGCGTTGGTATGGAACTCCTGCGCTAGTCTGTACCCTAGAGGGCTGTAGGGAACGAAGAAACGGTATTTTGTATAGCTTAACCAAAGCCTTTAGAATAAATGAAGAAGTCATATAAATTCCTTGACAATGGACGCCATTGATATCAAGCCAAGTCATACCTGCTGATATTAAACTTTCATTGTGGAATACCTGCGCTGACTGAAATCTTTGTTCTTCATGCAAATCCGTGGCTAAGGCGTTGTAAATGCGATCGCACATGGATTTACCATTGCGTCTGACTATTACGACGTGACGATTTCTCCGAGTGAGCTATGGAGCAAATTACAGAACAGTTAGCGGCAGGTTTTGTTGTCTTAGAGTTAACGCGTTTGGCCTATATCCATGTTTGATGCGCTTGCTGATCGGTTAGAAGACGCCTGGAAAAAGTTACGAGGTCAAGACAAGATCTCGGAAGCCAATATTCAAGAAGCACTGAGGGAAGTGCGGCGCGCCCTGCTGGAAGCAGATGCCAACTTCCAGGTTGTCAAAGAATTTGTTGCAGAAGTTCAGGAAAAGGCCAAAGGCGCAGAAGTCATTTCGGGCGTGCGGCCTGACCAACAGTTCATCAAAATCGTTCATGACGAACTGGTTGAGGTAATGGGGGAAACCAACGTTCCCCTGGCCCATGCCGATACAGCGCCCACGATTGTGCTGATGGCGGGTCTACAAGGTACGGGTAAAACCACGGCTTCGGCGAAGCTGGCCCTGCACCTCCGCAAGCAAGACCGCAATGCCCTGCTGGTGGCAACGGACGTTTACCGACCCGCCGCGATCGATCAGCTCATCACCCTTGGTAAGCAAATCGATACGCCCGTGTTTGAACTGGGTTCAGGCGCTAATCCGGTTGAAATTGCCAAACAGGGTGTCGCCTACGCCAAAGAACAGGGAATTGATACCGTCATCATTGACACCGCTGGTCGTCTGCAAATTGACCAGGACATGATGGCCGAACTGGCCGAAGTCAAAAAGGCTGTGCAGCCTGATGAAGTGCTGCTGGTCGTAGACGCGATGACGGGTCAAGAAGCAGCCAACCTCACCCGCACGTTCCATGAAGAAATCGGTATCACGGGTGCGATTCTGACCAAGCTGGATGGTGACTCGCGCGGTGGTGCGGCGTTATCGGTACGGCGGATCTCGGGACAGCCGATCAAGTTTGTCGGCATGGGCGAAAAGGTAGAAGCGCTCCAGCCCTTCTATCCTGACCGGATGGCCTCCCGCATCCTGGGCATGGGCGACGTTCTCACCCTGGTGGAAAAGGCTCAGGAAGAAGTCGATCTGGCCGATGCTGAGAAAATGCAGGAGAAAATCCTGTCGGCTCAGTTTGACTTCACGGACTTCCTGAAGCAGATGCGCCTGCTGAAAAACATGGGTTCCCTGGGCGGCATCATGAAGCTGATCCCTGGGATGAACAAGCTTTCCAGCGATCAGCTAGAGCAGGGCGAATCGCAGCTCAAGCGGGCGGAAGCGATGATCAATTCCATGACGATGGAAGAGCGGCGTAATCCTGATTTACTGTCTAACTCTCCTAGCCGCCGCCGTCGAATTGCCAAAGGTGCAGGCTTTAAGGATAGCGATGTCGGTAAACTGGTCAGCGATTTTCAGCGGATGAGGGCACTCATGCAGCAGATGGGCCAAGGCCGTATGGGCTTCCCTGGCATGGGTGGCTTCCCCGGCATGGGCGAAATGCCCGGTATGGGCGGTGGCGGCCCGCAACCCGGCTGGCGTGATTATGGCGGCGGTCAGTCCAAAAAGAAAAAGAAAGGCAAGAAAAAGAAGGGATTCGGTCAGCTATAGGTAGCTGCTTGTCAATAAACGGTTGTGTGGAGCGCGTACGTCCTACACAACTGGGCTTTGCCAACACATATGGCGCTATAAATGACGGCTCAGGATTTCAGCTAGCGTAAATCACCCAAATATCACCCTCAAGTGGCCATGTAAAAAACTGGCACACCTGCAATGATGACAGTGTCAAGGTGTTGAAGATCACAAGTGACTTGCGATCTGCGGCACTTTGAGGAGGTGATGAGACGTCGTAATCACTACTCCTGAAACCCGATGCGTTTCCCCGGTTTCCTTTGGAATCGGGGTTTTTCTTTTGTTTTCTAATTCTGATAGACAAAGCTCAGCGATACAGCGTTATGCACTTCAGGAAACCAATATTTTGGGGGAAGCCGCGCGGAGTGCGGCTTCCCCCAAAATATTGGTTCTAACCGATAGACGTAGTGCCATAAAATAGCAGTCTGAAGCGAATCGCAGGCAAACCAGCATATGGTCATTTGGCAAGCTGACTTCTATCGTCGTCCGTTACAGACAGCAGACAATCAGCCCGTCTGGGAGTTGTTGATCTGTGACGCAGATGGCTCACTCATTCATCAAGCGCGATGTCCTCAGTCGCAGGCTAGTGGCGCTTGGTTAGAGAATGAGATTAAAACTGCGATCGCAACTCATGTTGCACCGGAGGTCATCCAAGTTTTTCGACCCCAAAGCGTATCGCTCCTGAAAACGGCCTGTGCGCCCCTAGGCATTGACGTAGACGCCACTCGCCGCACTCCTGCGCTTAAACGCTTACTCGTTCAACAGGTTGCCGACTATCAACCCCAAACCAAAACCAACGGCTACGTTTACCTACCCCTCGCGCTCGACCGTCCCCCACCGACTCCCCTGCCGGAAAACCTCTGGGGTGATCAGTGGCGCTTTGCTGCGATCGCGGCTCAAGATTTAGAGCAGTCGTTTGCCCATGAGCCGATTCCGTTTCTGCACTTGCCAGCGGATCTGAAACCAATCCAACTGGGGCTGCCCAGCACGATGCTGATTCCCGGCGTCATCGTCTACGGCGGTCGGCAATCCTGGCGCTTGGCTGAATGGCTACAGCGAGCCAAGCCCGTCGAACTGCACTATATTCCTGGCGAACCGGATGGCCTAATTCTAGAAGCGGGTCTCGTCGAACGCTGGATTTTAGCCACTTTCGACGATGCCGATGTCAAAGCCGCCGCTCATACCTTTGCCCAACGCCAGCAAACCGCCCAGGGTCTCCACTTCCTGCTCATCCAACCCGACGACTCCGGCATGACCTACACCGGACTGTGGCTGCTGCAACAGCAAAGCGACGCTGATATTAGCCAAGATATATAAAGACCAAAGCTTTTTGCCCAAAGCCCTCAACTCCCTAACTCGGTGCGTTTCGCAATGCTCAACACACCCTACATCTAATTCCCTCGGCTCCCTTTACAGCCTTTACAGCCTTCCTAACCTTCTACCCATCCACCCTCCCACCCATCTACCCCAAACCCATGCCCCAACCCATCTTCCACCTCGCCTTCCCTGTCACCAACCTCGACGACACCCGCAAATTCTATGTAGACGGCCTTGGCTGTGAACCCGGACGCGAAGGGCCAGGATCGCTCATCCTCAACCTGCAAGGTCACCAGCTTGTCGCTCACGTGGCTCATGAACCGCTAGAGCCGCAAAAAGGTATCTATCCCCGGCATTTTGGCCTCGTCTTCCCTGAGGAAGCGGATTGGGAAGCCCTGCTCCAGCGCGCTCAGGCGCATGAACTTGCGTTTTATCAGCAGCCGAAATTGCGGTTTCCGGGCTTACCGCTGGAGCACCGCACGTTCTTCCTGGTTGATCCCTTTCATAACCTACTGGAGTTCAAGTTCTATCGTCACACCAGCGCTATTTTTGGCGAGGTGGCCTATGCACAGGTTGGTGATGCGTAGCGTAATGGTTCGTTGAGTAAAGTTGCGATCGCAGCCAAACAGCGGGGATCGCTAATCATCCAGGAATGCAGCAGCACGGGAAACGTCAGTTCTCGTCCCACAGGTAGTTGTGAGCTATGGGCCGGGAGAATCATCAGGTCAAACGGTGTCCATATTGAGGTGAAATTGAGCCGATGCAGCCGACTTAAGTCCCGATTCAGTTCTTGCAGAAAAGGACTGCCGGGACGCATTTGATAGCAGCCTAAATTCCAGCGACCATAGGCAACCAGCGATCCCTGATGCGGTGATGAGATCGTGATTAATCGCTGAACGCGATCGCACTGATCAAGCTGCTGCACATAGTAGCGACTCACAATTCCCCCCATACTGAAGCCAATCAAGTCAATGGGTTGGTGAGGTGCAAAGGTCTGATTGACATAGCGATCAACCTGAGCCGCTAATTCATCAAGCCCCAAATCGCCATTGCTAGGCCATAAACTCAGCCCGTGAACGTGGCGACCCTGCTGCTGCAGCATCTGCATCAGCGGCTGAAGTACGGTGGCTGTATCATCAATGCCAGGTACCAGCACAACTGGATTAGGTGCTGCGGAGCGATTGACGGTTGACGAATCGAGCATGGCAACGGATGGCATAGATATATAGTATGAATTTTCTCATTTCTGCAAGATTCCTTCATGATGCAGCGCATAACTATAATTTGGGCTGCCATGCAGGTCACTTTGCGAAGTGTTCATTGTGTTTCCAGCCAAATGAGACACTATTAACTGAAGTCACGATGCAGTCTAGGGATGGGTACACATGAGCACTCTTGTGATAGCCTTTCGGTAGAATGGGCAAGATGTGATTTTGAGTAACGCATTGTCAATAAATGTGTAGAAGTGTTGCTTTCCTCCACATGAGAAATTCATAATCGTCTTAGATTTTTCTATAGCGCTCTAGATGGATAGGGTCAGATCGCGGCTGTTAATGTTGCATTGAGTAATTTGCATCACGCGAGTCTACTGCGCTTAATATGCCTGATATGCATTGCACATGTTGGGCCGAGCTGTGACAGTAGTCGTAATGCACGGGTTAAGTCGATAGCGAGAGATGCTGCCATCCATGTAGGGTTGCCACTAGATTTGTTCATTTCAGCGAAACATAGACTTGGGAGTCACTGGGCTAATGGGTTTTATTAAAAAGATTTTTGGCGCTATTTTCGGACTAATTGCTTCTCTATTGAAAGTGGTTGGAGTTGGTAAAAAGTCTGAGTATTTCCTGGAGATTGACGATTCACAGGCAAATCCGTCCTCCAATCAGTCTCAACCTGCGGAAAATCAAGCTCAGTCTGCCAAAACGGAAGAGGTAGCTAGCAGCTCACCTGCTCCGGCTGCGATCGCAACCGATGCTGCCTCTCAAAACGGCAGTCAGCCAAGCCCTCAGCCAACTGCCCAGGCCAGCGCCCAAGCAACTGCTGAGCAAAATGAGCCGATCGCTGTGCTGACTCAAAATGGTGCTACTCCTCAGCCCATGCCAGTAGCGGCAGCAACAGAGTCGAATGCTGATGCCACCTTCGCTCCAGAATATTTGAATCCAGCCAAGAATCAAACCCGCCGCCGTCGCCCAGGTGCCAATATGGGTTCATTCATGTCAATGGCTAAGAATGTTAAGGTATCTGGCTCGTAGTCATACCTTGTCCTGAAACCCACAAAAGCAGCCGAGAGCGTCAGCTAAGCTGACGCTCTCGGCTGCTTTTGTGGGTTTTGGTTTTAACGCATGGCACTGGAGAGCGATCGCAGTTGGGGCATGAGCTGACGGAAGGCGACGCCGCGATGACTGTGGACGTGCTTCTGTTCGGGCGTCATCTCGGCAAAGGTACAGCCTTGGGTCGGTACGTAGAAAATTGGATCATAGCCGAATCCGCCTTGGCCACTGGGCCGTCGCAGAATTTCACCGTAGCAGATGCCGTTGGTTTCCAGCAGAATGGTGCCATCCGGTCGGGCAAGTGCGATCGCACAAATAAACTGGGCAGACCGCTGATCGGTATCGCCCAGTTCAGTTAGTAATCGCTGAATGCGATCAGCATCAGATTTGCCATAGCGAGCCGAGTAGAGACCAGGCGCACCTTTGAGAGCATCGACGGCTAAGCCAGAGTCATCTGCGATCGCCCATTGCTGAGTTGCCCGAGCGACTTGAGATGCTTTGAGCCGTGCATTCTCGATGAACGTACTGCCCGTTTCTTCCACATCAATTTCATCTGGTTTGAGCACCAAGTTCCAGCCCAGTTCACCCAGATAAGCCTGCATTTCGCCCAGTTTGCCTGGATTGCCCGTGGCGACCACAATTGACGGCATAATTAGTGTTTACTCCCGTTGCAGATCATGTTGCGTGTGTTGCTCGCATCTTTTCTCAAACCCACCACTGACAGTTCACCACTGCAACGCCGCAGCAAGCTATCTGCTTCAAGTTTTAGATTGGTAAGGTGCAAGCCTGCGAGGCTAGTAACTTCACCCGTTAAGCAATCGATTTCGCCCACTGTTCAGCCCATTTCAGCGTTTGATGCACGGTTTCCCTATCTTTAGCTTCACAGTAGAGCCGCAGAACGGGTTCCGTACCGCTGAAGCGGATCAACAGCCAACTGTCGTCTTCTAAGCGAAACTTGTAGCCATCAATTGTCAGACAGTCCGTGACGGCTTTGCCGTTCACTGATTGCAGGGGTTCCGACTCCAGCGTTTCAATCAGCTTGGCCCGCACATCCATACTGGCGAGGGGTAAATCAATCCGGTCGTATTCTGAGTGAAAGCCGACCTGATTTTGCAGTCGCTTATAGATATCGCTTAAGTCCTCACCGGATTTCAGCACAGCTTCCAGCACATACAGCGCTGACAGCAGCGCGTCACGCTCAGGAATGTGATGTCCGTAGCCGACTCCACCGGATTCTTCGCCACCAATTAGCACATGAGCTTCCGTCATCCGGTCGGCGATGTATTTGTAGCCAATTGGCGTCTGGTGCAAATCTAGCCCGTAATGCTGAGCAATCCGGGGAATCAGATCAGAGCCGCTAATGGTTTTGACCACTTCACCGTGATAGTCCCGCCGAGTAGACAAATGCTCAATCAGCACCGGAATTAAAATCTGAGAGCTGAGAAATGTGCCGTTGCCATCAACAGCGGCGATGCGATCGCTATCACCATCAAAGACGAGTCCCACGACTAATTCGTCATCCGCTTTTTCATAGGTGCGAATTGTTTCCAAAAATTTGCCCAGATACTTGGGCAGGGGTTCCGGTGCGCCCCCTTCAAAGAGTGGATCTGGATCGCCATGCAGCTCATGTACGGTGGTACCCAGCAGCTTAGCCAGTCCGCCCGCTGCTGCCCCGTGCATAACATCGGCAAAGACTGTGAGCTTTTGCGATGCGTTCGGCATTGCCGTCTCTCTGAGAATTGCAGCTTTAATTCCTTCAATATCGACCCTGGAGCGCAGCGCATTGCAGTAGCTCGGCCAGGGGTCAAACGTTTGTAGTGAACCTGGTGTGCGGGGTTCTATAGGCACATCTAGCCGCTCTTCAATCTTTTGCGTCACTTCCGGTGGCACCGATCCGCCCAGCGCGCTTTTGACCTTAAATCCCGAATAAGCAGCCGGATTATGACTTGCCGTGATCACCACCGCTCCCAAGGCTCCCAGATCCTTGGCGGCCCAGCTAAAGGCTGGCGTTGGCGCAAACTGCTCCGCTAGCATCACATCAAACCCTGCCGCTTGAATGGCTTCTGCTGCCGTTTGGGCAAATTCAGGTGACAGGAAACGGCGATCATAGCCCACAACTACGGTGCGGCTACCCGTCATTTCGCCATAGACTTGAGCCAGCACATCTGCTGCAATTGGGGCAACGTGGGCAACGCGAGCGAATGTAAAATCCGCTGCTATCACGCCTCGCCAACCATCTGTGCCAAATTTGATCTCTTTTTGCGCCAGGGTTGCAAATGAGGTTGGAGCCGCCATAGTGTTCCCAAATAGATTTACTGGAGGACTAGTGGTACAAATCGTGGTTCAAATTGCGATCGCATATCCCCCGATAAGCGATAGACAGGAGAGCTAGCTAATCCGCTAACCACCGTATAAGCAACTCTAAAGCCATCACAAATCGGCAGCAACCTGGATTTTATCCGAGATTGCTATGAGTTCATACGGTCATTTTTACCAAGAAAGCGGCACTTGAACCGGAAATTTGCCCCAAAATTTACTGATAACCTCAAAAAACTGCAACGTATTGGTTCTGAGATTTGATCAAAGCATCTGTGTCAAACAAGAATCAAGCTGTATCAATGCCTACGGCTGCTGCTGGCGTTGAATAGTTCGCCGCACATCTTTAGAATGCTGGAGCACTTTAGTAAACGCATTGAGGTCGGTAGAGAGCGTCACAGAGCTAGCTTCACTCATTTCGGCCTGCAAATCAGCAACTTGATCCGCTAAACTTTGTTGCCGACTCGTGATCACAAACGCCATGTCTTCAAACAGCTCAGCCAAAAGTCCCAATTCATCAGGGCGCTCAGCAATATCACTCAGTCCACCATGCTGGTAGCGTTCTTGCTTCATCTCAGAAGCGGCCTCATTGAGGCGTCGAATCGGGCGCACAATCCAAAGAGACAGCAAGACACCCAGCAATGCTGCACCCGCCGTGATGCTGCCACCCACGAGGAGCGTATGCTGGACTGTCTTATCAACATGATGCATCAGTTCAGATCGGGGCACGACCGTTACAACCCACCAATTCAGCCCAGCTCGGTCTTGCCACGGAAACGCTGACACATATTGCCGTTCCCCCTCAGCAGTAAAGTGATGCACTTGATTAGAGGACAGCAGACCGATATCAGTCTTTTCCTTCAAGAAGCGGGCTGTGGCCTGAATCAGCGGGTCGGAGCTATTTTCAGGAGAAATGGGAACAGCCCTGCTATTCATAATCATATAGGGCTGAGCATCACCGGAATTAGCCACCAGTAAACCATCGCTGTCTACAATGAAAATCCGAGCGGATGACGGTAACTGAAGCTGGTTAAGATAATCGCTAATTGCCCCCAGCTTCAAATCTACATTGAGTACGCCCATGAGCGTTCCTGTATCGGTATAAACAGGTTGACTGGTAGAAATGACTAGAATTTCTGGAGCATCATCCCACTCATCTCTGCTCCAGATGGCTTGACCTGATTGCTCAGCGGCTTGGTAAGACACTTCAGCTCGGGGGTTATAAACTACAGACCCATTTCCGCCATCTTGCTGATAAAGGGTTGTTCGTTCTCCTTGGGCATTCGTGTTGTAGGAGTAGAGAATACCCGGATTGGTTTGATTGGCTAGCAATTCAATCAGGGCCGCATCACGATATATGCCTGCACCGACGAAATTGCCGTTAGCGGCTGTCCAAGAGAGGTATGGCACATCAAACGTCTGCATTTGCTGCCATAGGTATGTGCCCAGCGCATCTAAATTCTGGGCATCAATTAATCCAGATTGAAGCGCTTCGCCGTTGATCTGGTTGAGCTGCTGTGGACGGTGTAGATAACTTGTAAGCTGTGATTCAACATTGCCTTTGGTTGAATGCTGGAGCTGCTGTGCTAGATCGCTAACGGCTCTTTGACCATTACGAAACGCTAAGAAACCCGTGAGACCTACGCCACAGACCAGCGGCACGATAAGTAGCACTGGGAGTGTCCAGCGGATAGATAGAAAGCGGCTATGGGGGTTCCCAACGGAGGGGTGTGCTGCATTTGGAAGTGAGGCTAAGGATGAATTGGCTGTAGACGAACTGGATGCGTGAGGCAGGCCGGATCGAGGATCTGTAGCGGAGGGAGCAGGCTCAATCATCTCAGTTACCTTTAGTGAGTAGTCGATTCGCGCTTTTTCACAAATCATCCCTGGCCTCACTACTGTAGCAAGTCTGCTTTCTGCCTTAGCTAACCTGCGGTCAAACTTTAACGTTTACAAATGGTTATGGCTGATCTGCCCAAAATGATTCTTTGGGCTTGAGCTGGAATATGAACTGTGAGTTCTGGCGGGATAATCTACAAATCGTCCCGTTTTGACTCAAAATAGAAAACAGGGTAATACGGTCTGGATAGCATCTAGATAACGTAGTCTGAAATTGGGGATTGCTGATTTTAAGTATGAATTGTGATGTGGGGACACCACCCCAACATCACAATTGATAGCCAGATTAAGCAAGACCTGAATTTAAGTTCGGAGGTATCAGGCGCTTTTATGCAGGGTATGCACTCAAGATTTGCACTGCTTGCTGTTTAGAAGTTACAGTTTGGTCTTCGTCAACAGATTTAGTGCGATTATGAGCTAATTCCGAATGATCCCTGGAGGAGAGGTACAGTGATTGATATTCCTCTATGATTTCAAAGGCTGCTTTGGGTTGCGACTTTTTCGTGCACCATCGTGAGCCATTTCTTTGAGTTTCCCGATTCAAGTTTTGCACGTTGCTTAGCCGAAACGCCAATTCGGTATTCTGCGAAATGCCGAGTGCAAGATGCAAATCATCTATGCCAGTCGATTCATCGAGACTATCCATGAGGATTTCAACTTCCGTTTTGGAAGCCTTGCTGCAAAGGCGGCCTGAACTGCGCCCTCAAATGTATTTCAAGTCGTCGCTCACGGCGCTGTCTCATGCGATGGAAGACCAAGTGTTGGCCAGTACGTCTGAGCAGCCTTTGATTATCGCTAGTTTTCAGCGCGAGCGATTCTATCGTCAAGAAGCCCATCGCTACGAGCGGATTGCCAATGTTACTGATCAGGTTTATGTTTTGGCTGCGCCTGAAACGGAATTTGCAAATCGCTCGGACGGATATGAGACCGTTGCATTTGAACCTGAGGATATGCTGTCTCAGGAGTGGCATCTTGTTGTGGTAGGGCAGCAGTATACGGCCTGTTTGATTTGTCGGGAGCATCACGGTTCACTGGATCAACCCGATGAGTTTGAGACTTCTAAGTCTTCTCCACTGGCGATGGATCAGGTGCGGCGCTTTGATGGGGTGTGGACGTCTGATCCGGCTACGAGCTATGACGCGGCGAATATTTTACTAGAGCGGATTCAGCGCTATCGTCCAGAGCTAAAAGACAAGATTGCGATCGCACGTCAGCGCTATCTCACCCCAGAGCCACGTCTGCGGGATGTCGATCCTGACCCGTTTGCCCAGCGACTGGTGACCTATTTACAAGCGGGTCAGTATAAGCTGCTCAAAGCCTATCGCTCGATTGCTGCCCAGGAGCAGCGAGAGCGGCTGATCAACTCCATTACTGCGGCGATTCGTCGTTCGCTTGATCCGGACGAAATCTTTCGGATTGCCGTGACGGAGATGGGACAAGCTCTAGATGTGTGCCGCTGTATTTTGTATCGCCATCAGGCGGGAACGACGAGCGCTCAGATTCAGCATGAACACCTCAGTTATGAGGTGCCGTCGTTGAAGGCTCAAACCTGGCCGCTTGAGGATAATCCCCTGTTTCAGTACGTAATTGATCAGCATGAAGCGCTGTCGATTAGCGACACGACTCAGCCCCAGACTGATCTGGATATCGATTTAACCGCCGTTCAAGACCTGATTGATCAATGGCAGATTCGGTCGTGGTTAATCGTGCCGATTCTATATAAAGGGCGCGTTCTGGGTGTCATTGAGCTGCATCACTGTCAGCCTGCTCCCTACTCTTGGACAAGAGATGAAGTGGCGCTGGTCAATGCGATCGCAACTCAGCTTGGGGTTGCGCTCATTCAGGCCGAATCCTACGCTAACTTAGAAGACCTCAATCAGCAGCTAGAAGCACTGGATCGAACCCGCAGCAATTTAATTGCCATTACTGGCCACGAGTTACGGACGCCGCTATCGACTATTCAGGTTTGCCTAGAAAGTTTGGCAACGGAACCTGACATGTCGCCAGAACTACAGCAAGTGATGCTCAATTCAGCCCTGTCGGATGCGGAACGAATGCGTAAACTGGTGCAGGACTTTTTAACCCTGTCTCAACTGGAAAGCGGGCGAATCGAATGGCACCTGGAACCCCTGTCTGTGCAGGAATGCATCGATTTAGCGCTCAGCAGCATACGCGCCCGGACAGCCCAAGATAATATCCCCAAGCTGGAAGTGAATGTGCCGAGTAAACTGCCGCTGATTCGAGCAGATGGAGAATGGCTGGTAGAAGTTCTGACGAAACTGCTCGATAACGCCTGCAAATTCACCAGTGCAGACGGTGTGATTACGATTAAGGCACAGCCCAATGGCGGCAAAATGCTAGAAATCACGGTTGCAGACACGGGCCGTGGCATTGAACCTCAGCGTCTAGAGTTTGTGTTTGACCGTTTTTATCAAGAGGAGGGAGCACTGCGCCGCAGCACGGGGGGAACAGGGTTGGGGCTGGCTATTTGTCGGCAAATTGTTACCGGACTGGGCGGAGAAATCTGGGCGGAGTCCCCCGGTCGCGATCAGGGTAGCCAGTTTCACTTTACGGTACCAACGGTCGAGCCGAATCCAGCGAAAACGACAGCAAAATCCTCACGTTCCTCTAAATCGTCTAAAAACAAAGCCAGTTCTCGCAAATAGTGTGCAAGACTGTATTGGATAGGACATATCTAGTTCCCCTCACGTCACATAAACTACTTCGATATAATATATAGGAAGTGTTTGTCACACTGCGTAGATCAAGGTGCACATCATCATCAGGTATTCAGCCATTCATCAACGACAGAAAAGGCAGGTAGCTAGAATCATCACAGTTCAATAAGTTAATCTGCGTCAGTACTGTGTTCATCTAGAGCATCGTTAGAACACTCTCTGCTGAAATGTGCCACGGCAATCAAATCTCTCATAACTTGTATCTGATGATGACTCTGCTCGTCGATTGAGCACTGATAGGGTGATGAAAAAACACCAATTATTCACGAAGCAGGTCAACCAGTGGCGGCAGCAAGCTAGCCATCATTCACTTCAATTTTTGAGTGCAGGTAAGCTGCGTGATTCTTGGGAGCGGCTTCAGCGACGGGGACGAACGCTACTGCTTGATGTCAACCGTCCTACGGCTCACTATCGCGGTAAACAGCCTCCCCCACCAAACTATAATTTTCCTAAGAAATCAACGCCGCATTCACGTCCATCCTCTACTTCAACGTGGGCGACAGCCGCAGTAACGGTGGTTGTTTTGACGGCGGCGATTGGTCAGCGCTTTTATAACGAACCGAAGCTGGCCATTGGCACAACGGCACCGCAAACCTTTGTGGCACCCGATAGTGCAATTGTGACGGATGAATCGGCTACTGCTGAGAAGCGACGGGCCGCTGAAAACGGATCGCTGAAAATCCTGATGATTGATCAGGCTGCGAATCAGGCAATCTTGGATCAGCTGCAGCGGCTGCTAAATGAGGGCACTCAGCTCCGCCAGGATGCTGGAGCATTGCCTTTTGTGTCTACGGCAGTTCTCTCAACCGAAACGCAAGAGTATTTGCGGCAGATTGAGGAATGGGATTGGCGCAGACTGCGGGCTGCGGCATTGCGGCAGGCCAATCGAGAAGAGTCTGTGGCTGGTAGTGATGACCGTGAAGGTGCTGGCTCTCCGTTTTCCGCTGCTGCATCACAGCAGGCTTTGCGGGAGTTGAGTAGCTACTATCGCCGTGCATCCGCAGAAGATATGCAGACCGTGGATACCGCGATCGCACAGGCTCGCCAGCAGTATGCTGACGTGGTTGAGCGGCTTAAAAAGATTGATCCCAAAATACCCGCTTCTGTCTACAGCACAACGCTGCTCAACCTATCGCCGTCTGAGTGGCAATCGGTACGCACGGCCATTCGCGATACGGCCCAGCGAATGTTGGCCCAGGGCATTGCGTATGGTACGCCTGAGCCGATTTTGCGAAGAGCAGTTGAGCTTCAGGTGAAAGCGACGATTCCTGATCAGGCCCAGTTTTTTGCCTCGGAACTGATTTTGGCGACGCTGAAGCCTAATTTAATTGAAGATCCAGAACAGACTCGGATCGCGGCGAAACGAGCAGCCCAAGCTGTTGATCCGGTTCAGTATACTGTGCAGGAGGGCAGCACTATCGTTACGGCGGGGGAAGAAATTGATCAGGAAACGTTTGTCGTCCTCGATTACTTTGGCCTCAGCCGTCGGGGCGTGAACTGGATTGGCTTTGTTGGCTTTGGCATTGCGATCGCAGGTTCAGTAACGCTATTTCTCTGGGTCGAACAAACTTTTCATTCAGGCTTACGCCGCCGCGACCATATTTTGATTGCGCTGCTGACGCTCAGCACGCCTGTGCTTGCGATCGCTAATAGCTCGCTAATCACCCTGCCAGCCGTGGGTCTTTTGACGGGCAGTTTTTATGGCTCGATCCTCAGCGTAACCGTCGTGGGGTTGCTGTCGGTGCTGATACCCATTGGTTTGGAGTTGAGCATGGTGCCGTTTATCGCGTCAGTGGCAGGCGGTATCATCGGCGGCATCATGGCAGGACGGTTGCGATCGCGAGAAGAGCTAGCGCTACTCGGTGGAGCCGTAGGACTCACGCAAGCCGTTGTGTATCTGTTGCTGACGTTGATTGTTATGGGCGGCAGCAGTCCTATTTGGTATTTACTGATTGCCAATTCAGCCTGGCATGGCTTTATTGGCTTAGCCTGGAGCGTTATTGCCCTGGGTATCAGTCCATATCTCGAACATGTATTTGATTTAGTCACCGCCATTCGGTTAGCCGAACTCTCTAATCCCAATCGTCCCCTACTGAAACGACTAGCATCCGAGGCTCCAGGGACATTCCAGCACACCATGTTTGTTGCCTCCCTGGCTGAAGCGGCGGCGCGAGCGCTGAACTGCAACGTGGAACTGGTGCGGGCGGGCACGCTCTACCACGACATTGGCAAAATGCACGACCCGCTGGGCTTTATCGAAAACCAGATGGGTGGCCCGAATAAGCACGATGAAATTAACGACCCGTGGAAGAGCGCTGCCATCATTAAAAAACACGTCACAGAAGGCATCGTGATGGCGAAGAAATGTCGTTTGCCCAAAGCCGTGCGCGCCTTTATTCCGGAGCACCAAGGAGCCATGCTGATCACCTACTTCTATCACCAAGCACAACAGCAGGCCGAAGCCAATCCCACAATTATCGTGAATGAGCAGGACTTTCGCTATGACGGACCAATTCCCCAGTCTCGCGAAACCGGAATTGTTATGCTGGCCGATTCCTGTGAGGCGGCATTGCGATCGCTAAAAGACGCCAGCCCTGAAGAAGCTCTAGCAATGGTTAACCGCATTCTGCGTGCTCGTTGGAAAGACGATCAGCTGATCGATTCTGGGCTGAGCCGCGACGATATGACCACTATTGCCAATATCTTCGTCAAAGTATGGCAGCAGTACAATCACCAGCGGATTCCCTATCCCAAGTCGGCGTTGAAGAGTTGATTCTGTTGCTCCTTTTGACGTGAGGCGAGAGGAGTGAGGAGCGAGGGGTTTGAGGCTGTCGAGGGCTGTATAAAGGGAGCCAAGGGCTGTAGAGGCTGTAGAGATTCAACCTGAATCCGACTAAAAAAGCGTAAAAAAAACGGTTTTTGTTGTTTGTGAAAGTCAGGCTGTGCCTGACTTTCACAAACAACAAAAACTGTTTTGACCAATGAATTTGGCATGAGAAGGTAATAGCTTGGGGCAGTGTGAGCAGCGCCCGCACCACCCCAAATGATTTATGCACGCGGCTTCGCTACTGGTAGCGTTAACGAGTCAAGGAAACTTGTTGACACGCCTTTCCCAAATGCTCTCGATAATCAGCATCCATCCAGCATAGAGGCAGCGATTCTCCAGAAGGAAATGTGAGATGAGATTTGGTGAATGGTTCTGGATCTTGTAGCTCTTCCCCTGCGTGGAAACGACCAATTACCCGTTCAGATAGAGGATTCCAAAGGTTGTTTAGTTCTAAAATTTCGACCAAGCTGTTGGAGGGTTGATGCAATAAGAACATAATGCTCTCCTTCTGTCTAAGTATGCGAACAAGGGTTCGAAAGACTCACATGCTGCGTCTTGTCTAATTAGAACACTGTGACCAGCCTATGTGAGGTGTAGCATTTCACGGTTCCTTATAGCCATTGCTACCTGAGTTGAGATAGCTCGATAATCTCACGTTCAAACATTTGAACATTTTGGGGATTTTCTAATGTTCTAGCCGATGTGGCGACGGCTATTTAATCCGTTCAAATTGCTACACAGCCGTAGGCACATATGTCTGGCTTTATCATTGCACTGCCAACTTTATTCAGTAGAGAAATGCATATAAAGTTAATGATTCCTGATATTTAGATTAATCAAAATAGCGACATAAAGACATGGGAGAATAAGCCGATATCGATCAGAAATATAGTCAGATAGTTGTAGTTGAACGTTGCAATGACGGTTGAAGAAGCTCTTGCCATTATTGATGCCGCACTGAAGCCAGATTGCTTGAGTGACTTACAAGAGCAAATTTTTCGTCAAGCGTGGCAAAGCAAAACCTATCAGGATATGGCGCTACAAATCGGCTATGACAATGACTATATTCGAGTTGTGGGGTTTCAGCTTTGGCAAGCCCTGAGTGCAGCGTTTGGCATCAAAGTTACGAAAAGTAATTTTCGCTCTGTGCTGCGCCAGCAGGCGGGTGAGCTGGGCATCGTGGGTGAGGCAGGTGAGGGTTCTAATCGACCTGAAGGGGCTGAAAAGGCGCGATCGCACTTTGCTTTCCCCTCTCACCCTGTATTAGAACCACCTCAAGGCCCGGTGCCGCTGAATTCGCCGTTGTATATTGAGCGTCCCCCCGTCGAGGCTACCTGTTACCACGCTATTGAGCAGCCAGGAGCCTTAGTTTGCCTGCGGGCACCCAGCCACATGGGAAAAACTTCGCTGAAAAATCGGGTTTTAGCCTATTGTCAGCAGCTCGGCTTGAAGACGGTACGACTCAACTTTGAGCAAGCGGATGCGCTGGTTTTAAGCCACCCGACGCAACTGATGCGCTGGTGCTGCGCCAATATTGCTCAGCAGTTGGGGCTGCCCCATCGCCTCGATGACTACTGGGATACGACCCTGGGCGGCAGCATTAGCAGCACGATTTACATGCAGGGCTACGTACTGGAACAAATTGATGCGCCGCTGGTTCTGGCCTTGGATGAAGTGAATCGGCTGTTTGAATATCCAGAAAGCGCTAAAAGCTTTTTGCCACTGCTGCGATCGTGGTATGAAGAAGCCAGAAACCTAGAAATTTGGCAAAAGCTGCACATGTTCGTGGTGTATTCCACGGAGATTTACGTGCCGCTGGATATTCATCAGTCGCCGTTTAATGTGGGATTAGCGGTGCGGCTTCCGGAATTTACGTCAGAGCAAGTGGATCACTTGGCACAGCGACATGGTTTATCTGAGTGGCATTCAGGACTGACTCAGGCACTGATGGCGATGGTCGGCGGACACCCCTATCTGGTACGACTGGCGCTGTATTACCTCAGTCAGGTCTATGCTCATCCAACTACTGATCTGGGTGCGGGCTCAGATATTGGTGAGTTAGATCAGCGTTTGGATGAACTACTGCAAGCTGCCCCTACGCCACAGGGTATTTATTACCGCCACTTACGGCAGCATTGGTTGACCTTGCAGCAGCATCCAGACCTGATGCAGGCCGTTAAACAGCTCGTACAAACCTGCGATCGCACCGGGATCGACCCCATTATGATCTACAAGCTAGAGAGTATGGGATTGATTAAATTGGACTCGGAAGGGGTGCAAGCAAGTTGCACATTGTATCGCTTATATTTTTATTCTCAATTACGGTAAACCAAAATAATTTGTAAAAAGAATTGTGATTTGAAGGCAGATCCTCGCCGTACTTTTTACAACTCTTTTAGAATTGCCATAGCAGAATAAACAAACTCTACACCGTTGAGTAGCATGGACAGCCAACCTGCGATCGCGTCAAACGGAACGAATCAACCTCATTATTCCTATCAGGTGGGAGGTAGTTTGAGCTGCGACGATCCCTGCTATGTTGTGCGAAGAGCCGACACCGAACTCTATCAGGCTCTCCTCAACGGGCAGTTTTGCTATGTGTTTAACTCTCGCCAGATGGGAAAATCGTCGCTACGGGTGCGGGTGCGTCATCAGCTACAGCAGGCGGGATACTGCTGTGCCGCGATTGATTTAACTCAGCTGGGGAGCCAAAATCTGACGCCCGACCAGTGGTATCGCGGTCTGATTTCGGAACTGTGGCGCACATTAGGGTTAATGAGCCAGGTGGATTTGCGGTCATGGCTGCGGGAACAAGCGGGTTTGTCGGCGGTGCAGCAGTTGAGCCATTTCGTCGAATCGGTGATTTTGACCCACATTCCGGCCAGTCTGGTCATTTTTATCGATGAAATTGACAGTGTTTTAGGACTGGATTTTTCCGTTGATGATTTTTTTGCCTGGATTCGCTACTGTTACAACCAGCGGGCTGAACAGCCTCAGTATCGGCGGTTAACCTTTGCCCTTTTTGGCGTGACGACGCCATCGGATCTGATTCGAGACCACAGCCGCACTCCGTTTAATATTGGTCGCGCGATCGCACTGACGGGATTTCAGCCAGATGAAGTGCAGCCCTTGGCCTATGGACTGGCGAATATTGTTCCGGCTCCTCATCTGGTGCTAAAGGAAATTCTGAAATGGACAGGAGGACAGCCCTTTCTGACTCAGAAGCTGTGTCAGTGTGTTGTCGAACAGTGTCACTCTCGGGTGCGATCGCTACCCCTTTCCCGCCAGCCTACTAACAGTAGACCACAGCCCAAAAATCCGTTCCTCGACCAGTTGGTTCAAGAAGCCCTGGCTCACCACAGCGATGTCGCCGTGCAGGTCGATGCGCTGGTTCAGTCCCGCATCATTTCGAATTGGGAGATGCAGGATAATCCTGAACACTTGCGAACCATTCGTCATCGGCTGCTGTATAAGTCTGCTCAAACGTGTCAACTGCTTGATCTGTATGAGAAAATTTGGCTTCAGGGCGAGATTTCAATGGATCAACATTCTGTGCAGGTTGATCTTCAGCTTGAACTGATGCTGGCAGGGCTAGTTGAAAAGTACGACAGCAGCCTGCGCCTACGCAATCAGATTTATCGAGCCGTATTCAATCAGGACTGGATTCAGCAAGAACGAAGTAAGGTGCAGGCGCTCGCGGCACCGTCGATTGAAGAATCGCCGTTTGAATCAGGGGAATGGTCTGCGATCGCAACGCCGCCGCTCAGCCATCCCCATCACTCCTCGCCACCACTATCACAGTCGCAGCATTTTCACATTGTCCCCGATTCGGATTCGTCACAACTCCGTCAGACCAAACGCAGCATCAGCCAAAGCATCATTCAATGCATCAGCGCCCTCGATTCGGATGCCGTGGAGGCACTCGCCCGCGAACTCGCTCAGCACTCGCCCGAAAAAGCTCAAGCCATGCTGCGGGGTCTTATGTCACGATGAAGGAGACGAGATTCTACCGGATTGACTTTGTCTGATTCTTTTGCCGCTGAACGATTGCTGTTTACGCCTGCGACGCCCCGCGATGGAGCAGTGCCGCTGATTTTTGCCTTTCCCAATGACTACACCATTGGCATTACCAGTTTGGGCTATCAGGTGGTGTGGGCAACTCTGGCGCAGCGTCCCGATCTGCAAGTCAGCCGCCTGTTTACCGATAGTCATGAACCGTTACCGACCGAGCCAGAACTGCTGGGGTTTTCCGTCTCCTGGGAACTGGACTACGTCAATATTTTGAATCAGCTCGAAACGCTCCAGATTCCCATTCGGGCCTGCGATCGCACTGCCGAGCATCCGCTTGTCTTCGGTGGTGGACCAGTCCTAACAGCCAATCCGGAACCCTTTGCTGATTTCTTTGATGTTATTCTGCTAGGCGACGGGGAAAACCTGCTGGATCAGTTTATTGATACCTATCAACAGGTCAGAGGCCAGAGCCGCGCTACCCAACTCCGGCACCTGGCTCAAATGCCTGGCATCTACGTGCCCAGTTTGTATCAGGTGGACTATCACGCACCCGATGGTGCAATCCGCCACATTCGGCCGATTGATGCCGATATTCCTGCCATTGTGGAAAAGCAAACCTATCGCGGCAATGTCCTCTCCGCCTCCACGGTCGTGACTGAGCAAGCCGCTTGGGAAAATATCTACATGGTCGAAGTGGTGCGGAGCTGTCCCGAAATGTGCCGCTTCTGCCTCGCTAGCTACCTAACCCTGCCGTTTCGTACCGCTAGCGTCGAGGGTTCACTCATTCCAGCCATTGAACGCGGATTAGCCGTCACCAATCGGTTGGGATTGCTGGGCGCATCCGTCACCCAGCATCCCGAATTTGACGCACTGCTGGACTACCTGAACCAGCCTCAGTACGACGACGTGCGACTAAGTATTGCCTCCGTTCGCACCAACACCGTCACCGAAAAGTTGACCCGCACGTTGGTCAATCACCACACCAAGTCCATCACTATTGCCGTCGAAAGTGGTTCAGAACGAGTGCGCCAAATCGTCAATAAAAAGCTGGCAACTGACGATATCGTGCAGGCTACCGTGAATGCCAAAGCGGGTGGCCTCAGCGCCATGAAGCTCTACGGCATGGTTGGCATCCCCGGCGAAGACGCTGACGATCTGAACGATACTGTCAACCTGATGCTGTCTTTGAAAAAAGCCGCTCCTGGCCTGCGTTTAACCCTGGGATGCAGCACCTTTGTACCCAAAGCCCATACCCCTTTTCAGTGGTTTGGCGTCAATCCCGATGCTCAGAAGCGGTTGAAAATATTACAGAAACAGTTGCGATCGCAAGGTATTGACTTCCGCCCCGAAAGCTACAACTGGTCAATTATCCAAGCCCTCATTTCACGGGGCGATCGACGCCTTTCTAAACTGCTGGAACTAGCCCGCCACTACGGCGATTCCGTCGGCAGCTACAAACGCGCCTTCAAACAGCTCCGCGATAGTATTCCTCCGCTAGAGTTCTACGTGCATGAACAGTGGTCAACCGATCAAGTCCTGCCCTGGAGCCACCTGCAAGGCCCATTACCAGATGCGACTTTACAAAAACACCTCAACGAAGCTCTTACCCATTTCCCACAGACTATGGCAAAGGTGTGAGCTGCTGAGTTTTTCCAGGGCTGAGGGCTGAGTGGTCAGAATACGCCTCACGCCTCTCGCCCTCGACTCCCTGTACAGCCCTCTACAGCCTCAACCCCCTTTCCCCTCACGACTCCTCGACTTCCTTCACCCCCTCAACACTCTTTACATCCCTCCACTCTCCTTTACTCTGCTTCACAAAACTTAATCATCTTCTCCGTATAACTAACCCCCTTGAGTCATTTTTTCAAGTGATCCCCAGCAAAACTTAGAAAAGATTCCGTGTCTCCCTGGATTAATCAATAGGCGGGTATTCGATTCAATATCTGTAACGTTTGATGTAACACCTTGACATCACGTTGACAACCTCTGAATCCCGCCCCATTGCTTAATCTGAGGATTGCCCCATGATGAAACGCCCCTGGAAAGCTCTGCTCATTCGCACAACAGTCTGGCTTGCTGCTGAAGTTATGTTGAGCATCATCGGTTTAGATGATTTAGCCGACTACAGCGAGTATCTGTTTGAGGGTCGCCACACCAACGTAGCCGAGTGGGCCGTTTCGTTTCATACTCCAGTTGCTTGATTTTTAACCTGGCATCGTGTGTGCTAGATTGACTACTGTTTCCACCACAGTAAGCCTCCAAGACAATTTATTCACACACAAAACTGGGCAAACCAATATCCTCTGACTCCTTTTACAGCCTCAAGATCCTCTAGCCTCTTACGCTTTCTACAGCTCTACTCCTCATGCCCCAAGAAATCGAACGCAAATTTCTAGTCAATAGTGACGAATGGCGGGCAGGCGCACAGGGCGAGGTTTATAAACAGGGCTATATCGTTAGCAATGCCGAACATAGTGTTCGGGTGCGAGTGATCTGCGATCGCGCTTATCTAACTATCAAAAGCGGTGTAAAAGGCATATCTCGGGCTGAGTTTGAGTATGAAATTCCGGTTGCAGATGCTGAAGAGATGCTGCAAACGCTGTGTCAGCCGCCGCTGATTGAAAAGACGCGCTACAAAATTCCAATTAATGGGCTGATTTGGGAAGTGGATGAATTTGCCGGGGCGAATGCAGGACTGATTTTGGCAGAAGTTGAACTCACAGATGAGGCGCAAAATATTGATCTGCCGAGCTGGATTGGGGCTGAAGTTTCCCACGATCCGCGTTATTTCAACTCCAATCTAGCCCGCGTTCCCTATACAACCTGGCCGTAAACGCTAGTAGTCTGTCAATTTTGCCTGAATCAGTTTTGATGGTGGCAGTATTTACGACATTTTTGTGGCGCGGCTTTGCCGCGCCACAAAAATGTTTGCGTCCTAACAGAGCTGACTACAGCTATATGACACAGCACTAGGCATCAAGCGGCATGGAATTAACCATTGGGGCACGGGTGGGAAATGCCAGCTTAAATTCAGTTTTGCCCTCGCTGCTGCGGACTTGAATCATGCCGCCCAGTCGTTCCACCCGCTGTTTCACGAGGGCCAGCCCTAAGCCTGTGCCGCCATGCTTCCACGGATCGCTATTGGGAATGCGATAAAACTTTTGAAAAATTTGAGCCTGTTCGGCTTTGGGGATTTCAACGCCTGAGTTAATGACTCGAATTTGTACTTGGCTGGCTGTAACGTTGGTTGTAACCTCAATGCGTTCGCCGGGTGGTGTGTATTTGTAGGCGTTGTTCAACAGTTCCATCAAAATGGGTTCAAGCTGGGCCGGATCGGTTTCAATTGTTGACAGTGAAGATGGCACCTTCAGTTCAAACACATGCTGCCGGGATCTGGCCTGTTCTCGGAAGGATTCGGTGATGCGAGGTAGCCAGGTTTTCAAATCAATTGGGGCAAACTGTAACGTTTCCTGTCCGGCTTCTAGGCGAGACAGATCAAGCAAATCATTGATCAGGCGGATTTCGCGCTGGCACTCGTCCTGTAGCACCTGGAGGTATTGGGCAATGGCTCGATCTTGAGCGACTCCACCCGCAGCCTGGATTCGCACTTGCAGCATGTGGGCTGCCATTCGGATGCTGGCAATTGGGGTTCGCAATTCGTGGGATACGGTGCTGATAAAGTCGTCCTTTAAGCGGTTGAGTTTATCGAGTTCCTGGACTTGCGCTTGAGATTCTTGGTAGAGACGAGCTTGACGAATTGCGATCGCGCATTGACTGGCAATTTGTTTAACGAGGCGAATCGGTTGATCGCCAAAGGCATGTTCGGCATCGTGAATCAGCCAGAGATCGCCAATACTGCCCTGATCGTCATAGATCGGGCTGGTTAAGACCGACGTGCGGCCCCGTGAAGCGTTGGGTAATAGCGAACAAAACTGAAACGTATCCCCATTCATCAACTGGCCATAAATTTCGGGAAACGCATCGAGCTGTAACACCCGCCCGACATAGGACACATTCGGTGCAGCGTACTCATAGCGAATGGTTGAACGGCGCTTCTTGGTGTCGTATAACCCAGCATTGCAGCCTTTCGCATCCACGGCCTGCACCAGTTCCCGCACTGCTGTATGCAAAATCTGTTCTTCGTCTAGGCTATCTCGCACCTTTTCGAGGATGCGCTGGAGGGTTGCTTCAAACTGAAACGCTCGCTCTAGCTCTGCGGTGCGGGCTTCGACCTGCTGCCCTAAATCTGCATTCAAATCTTGCAGTTGGTTATATAAACTGGCCTGATAAACTGAGCTTTCTAACTGGTTGGCTAGGCGACAGAGAAAATCCATTTCGTGAATTTTCCAGTAGCGAGGCGTTTTGCACTGCTGCACAATCAAAACGGCCCAAATTTGATCATCCTGAAACAGTGGCGTCGCTAGACTCGCCTGCACCTGGATCGCCTGGAGTGCGGCCTGATCAGCCGGAGATAGGAGCGGGGACTGGCGATTGCGTAGGACTTGGATCTGGCGCTGGTGATGCGTTGTAAACCGCTCTAGATCATCGTATAGTGCTGGCAAAGTTCGAGTGCTTAACGAAGACCATCCTGGTGCCAGTGCTTCTGAAATGACATGCAGATGAGGCTGCGGGAAGGGCATGGCGGGTGAATCGTCTGGGTCGATATCACTCGCGATGCGGCTAGGACTGCCGTTACTGCTGCCGTCATTGCCAACCGTTGAGTTAGAGCCTGGCTTGAAGCTGTGACCGTCATGGGCTGTGGTGTGTTTGGTTTTGCCGTCTTGTAGAGCATCGCCATCAGCCTCATGATCATGATCTGAGTTTTTATCTGACGCTACCTGAATCCGACCAATCAGGACTCGATCCGCCTGTAGAAAATCCAGCAGTTCTCGACTGGTGGTGTCTAAAATGCGCTGGAGATCGAGAGAATGGCGAATGATGTGAGAAATGCTGCTTAAGCGATCGTAGACAACCTGCTGATGCACAATCGCTTCCGCCTGTCGCTGTGTTGTGACATCATGCAGCAGCACCAGAAATACGGGTTGATTGTGCCACTCGCTCTGCACCAACTGCATTTCCACCTGCACCATCAGCGGAATGTGAGACGTTGGCTCCACTAAACACACTTCGGTGATTTGACCGGGGATCGGCATGCCAAAGGTTTGACCGACAAGACTAGTGCGATCGCACTGAAACAAATCCGTGGCTGCTGGGTTGACCCATTGAATTTGGCCGTCTTCATTGAGCCACAGCACCCCGTTAGGAATATCAGCCAGGATGGTTTGGAGATCAGATTCGGAGGGGGCGGAGGCTCGTTGATAGTTAATAGAGGTTTGTCGATAGTTAATAGGGGAGGTTGATATTGGTGTTGGAGGTTGTAAAGGCTGGTGGCGGGACTGGTAGCGTGCGATCGCACGTTGAACTGTACGAGTCAGGTCGCACCCTCCCGGTTGGGTTTCGACCGCTAAGTCCCATACATCTTCAACTCCTGCATTGAGCAAACGGATCGCCCAATCGTCCTCAATGGCTTGACCGATTGCAATCACAGGTGCAGTCGTGCTGGTCTGGCAAATTTGCGTACATACTTCTAGTTGTGATGCATTAGGCAAATCAAGACTGAACAAAATAGCAGCGATGGATGCTTGACCAAGTCGTTGCTGTGCGGCCTCTAGCGTCGGCTCTACAACAACAGTAAATGGCAGTTTGGCAAGCTGAGATTGAATTGCTTCAGTATTTAGAGTTGCTCCAATACCTAGCACTGTTGTAGGCACAGATTGCATGTCACCTTGATTCAAAAGTTCAGTAAACTCGCTGACCTAGCTGGTTCGTGAATTCTCAACTGTCATGTCTGTCGATCGGGTCAACCTAACTCGCCCGACTACAGGCGTAACTTGAGCCCTACTACCCTGTGTTAATGCGGTTATCGATGCGATCGCAGCAAACGCTGCATAATAAACCTAATTTACTCTATTCCACTAATTTAGGCTCTCCTATACGTCGTGGAAAGTTAATAATTTAACGGTCGTCGAGATTGAGTAAGTTGAGGCGCTGTAGCACCTGCTCCATGGAACCAAATGTCCCCACAACTTGGCGATGTGGCAGGGCATCTACGCGCATCAGAGTCGGTGTCACCAAAATACCGTAGGTCGCTGCAATCTCTGGCTGCTCAACAATATCAATAATGGTTAGACGGCACTGTTGGATTAGTCGGTATTCGCACAAATAAACCACATCTGCGATCGCACCCCAAGATTCTGGGGTTTGACCTGCAATAAACAACAGCAGTGAGACCTGTGACATAGCATAGGAGCGGGCAAACGAAAAAGCGGATTGATTCATCGTCTCACGTCAAGATACAGACAATGTCTCAATCCGCCTGTGCGGAACACCTAATTTGAAGGTTCAGATTAAAAATCTGAGGGATTTAAGCTAGCTCAGGGCTGAATGGCTGCGATTATAACTAGAGCTGGCTGATGCGCTGGGCTTGCCCTGAATATGACTCCAATGCTCAGCGGCTTCTGCTGGTAGCCCGATTTCAGTGGCGGAGCGGCTTAGCATGGCCTGCTGACGGCTTTTGATTTGATGATGATGGCGGTGCATCAGTGCCCGCGCTTGTTCGGATGCAGACATGGGAATTACCTCGTTGGGGTCAGATGAGAAGCTGAACTACTATTCAGGATAGCAATATTTTCTGTATAAAGTGCTACAAAATATCCGGCAATTTATTGTTTCTTAACGATTAATTGGGGATATAGGGTTTGAACGAGAGGCGAGAGGAGTGAGGCGAATTGAAACTCAACACTCAGCACTGCTATCCCCTCGCAAAGTGCGGCTTGTGGGACTGCTTGCTCCCCTGCTCCCAACGCCCCTCCTGCTCCCCAACCTTTATTGGTAACTCCATTAACAGAAATCTATCACCAAGCCTTATCAACGATTCCTATTCCTCCCGAGGTTCTGGTGCGACGGTGCTACCTTTGCGTCCCAGCAGCCAATAGGTTGACATTTCACCTTGACCTTTGATGAAAATTTTGCCGCGTGGCTCGCAGTCGTAGTTGGCCTTGAGGCGACGATACGTTGTTTCGGTGATTTGAATTTTGCCGGGAACGCCTTGAGACTCCATGCGGCTGGCGATGTTGACGGTGTTGCCCCACAGATCGTAGGTAAACTTGCGTGTACCGATGACGCCAGCCACGACTTGTCCGGTATTAATGCCAATCCGCAGGTTGAGGGGACGCTCTCCCACGGTGCGAAATTGGCTGATAATACTCTGCATGTTGAGCGCCATATCTGCGATCGCACTGGCATGTCCCGGCGTTGGCAGCGGTACTCCCCCAGCCACCATGTAGGCATCCCCAATGGTTTTAATTTTTTCAACCTCATAGCGTTCAGCCAGGTGATCAAATTCTGAAAAAATTTGATTCAGCATCCGCACTAGATCCCGAGCAGGCATGTCGGCAACTAAGCGGGTAAAGTCTACAATGTCGGCAAATAAAATCGTCACATCCGGCAGCATATCGGCAATAACGGCTGGCTTTTGTTTCAGGCGTTCAGCCGTGTGCTGCGGCAAAATATTGAGCAGTAACCGCTCGGCCCGTGTTCGCTGATGGCGCAGTTCGGCCTCGGCCTGATGGCGTTCCGTCACGTCCTGTACGCTGCCTTCGTAGTAGAGAATCTCATTCTTCTCATCACTAGCTGCTCGTAAATTTTCCGAAACCCAAATAATCGAACCATCTTTACGGTAAACCTGGGATTCAAAGTCCACCACATCGCCACATTGCCGCAGATAAGTCAAAATTTCATCGCGGCGGCGGGGACGCACATAGAGATCATCAATATCGGACAGTTCTGTAATCAGTGCTTCCGGTGATTCATAACCATAAATTCGCGCTAGGGCTGGATTGGCACTCGTAATTTGCCCATCCAGATTGACCTGATACATCCCTTCAACCGCATTCTCAAAGATGCTGCGATATTTTTCTTCCGCTTCTTTGCGATCGCGCAGCGCCTGATCTTTGGCTGTAATCTGTTCATGCAGTAGCCGATTTTGGGCCTCAAGCTGAGTTTGTAAGCGCTGCAGAGTGATATGCGTATTGAGTCGTGCGACCACCTCAGCAACTTGAAACGGTTTGGTGATGTAATCCACGGCTCCCGCCCCAAAGGCTCGGACTTTGGCCATTACCGCATCTAAAACGCTAATAAAAATAATTGGTAAGGCTTGTGTGGTGGGATGAGCCTTCAATCGTTGACAAACGTCATAGGCCTGATCAGCAGATGCTGACGTTTCGACGCTAATAATAATCAGATCCGGCGGTTGAGTACGCGCTGCAGCTAGCGCAATCGAACTATTAATTGCGGTCTTGACGATAAAGCCTTTGCTTTGCAAAATATCCGCCAAAACACGCAGTTGATCAGGCTGCTCATCAATGATCAAAATCGTATTTTGATGCTCGTCCAAGGGGGACTCGTACATGATGAAAGACTGTAAATCACAAGGAGGCTGAGTGCTTCTATCACCTTACGGCAATCAGCCCAAAAATCCGGTTTGAATTGGATTGAATCTTGACCCGCCAGACCGATTGGATAGCCATAGTCATGTTGGTTCGGATGTGTTTGGGGGGCGATGGAGCTGCGCCACAAGCACATTTGTGTCCTAACAAAGCTGACTACAGCTATGTATGACCGATCGCGCTCATTGTTTAACTCGATCGGTCAACTAAAGAGCGCGGAGTAGAATTTGGCTTCTGCTCCGCGCATTTAATTCTATGGGTTAAACGAAAAGCTAGGGTAAAAGAATTTACCCAATTAGCAGCCAGGCTAATTTTTTTAGAGCAATAATCAATGTACTGGAATCAATGCCCTAAAGATGGCTGAGCTGAATTAGCTCACTAGCCATCTTAGACATCAGGCCGTGATAGCGATAAACGTGATGTGAATTCACCGTTAGCCTAAAATAATTCGGTTGTAGAGAGAAAGAGCCAGCGAAATAATCGCGATCGCAACAGCAGAGAGCACAATCAAGTCCATAGGGCAGACATCAGAGGGGTAAAGAGCTGGAGTCAACGCTTGGGTTCATTATGTTGCCTGAAACGTCTACTCCAAAATCGCAAAAGCACGAGTCATAACGGTTCTTTGAACTAGCATAGCCAGTATTTATGCTCATTTACTGAAATAGACTGTTACGTTTATTTGCAATATCAATAGAATTGACTCAAAGAGTATGAACTATTGTAACGAATGGCTGTTTAAAGGCTGTCCAAACCACTGCTCTGTTTGACTTTAAGCTGTTTATGAGAATCTAAGCCTTCTTTTTATCCGAAGTGACTTTGCAAATGCATGTTTGCAATTTATGACGCAACTGTGTGAACACCACAGAAAATCCGGTCACACCCATTTTCTCAATTGAGGCTACAGACGAGGTTCGCGTGCCCGCATGCCCCCGTGCTTACACTAAACAGACATGCCACTGGTTTCATAACATACATATTCGCCCAACAAATTTTGAGCCATCAATGCATAATCGCCTAGGTGGGTACTGTAGAGCCTAAGTTGCCTTTGCCATGATGTGTTCAGTTAGCGAGAGACAACGCGTTGAGCCACAGCCCAATTGGGTTCCCTCCAGTACTGAGCTTGTTCGCTAACCACTGAAACGTCTAACTCATGCAACATTTGGAGATTACTCTCATGACGACTTTATTACCTCAAGAGCGCCAAGAAGCTGCAACTGAAGTTCATAAGATTCCCCTACCTCCTGTTGAGGTTTGCATTTGGGATCTAGATATTGCAGGAACGGGTGAAGGTTCTCAGTACATCATCAAAGATGACGAAGCATTCTCAATGAGCTTGAAAATCAAGTTCGAAGGCGGACGCCTAGTTGATTTGCTCATGTGCTACGGCATTCAGGCTGATGTTGAGTTCGCGATTGAGGGTTTCGGTACTGCAGCCGAAGTTAATCTGTCTGCTCCGCCAGTCATGACAACCAAGGGGGTATTTGAGTACACTGCTACTCTTGATATTCCCGCTGGTCCTGTCTCTGTCAATTTGACACCTGGTGTTTATAAGATGGCTGCTGCTCTGTCTGTTAAGCCGAAAGAGCCTTGCTCTGATATTGGCCCGGTTGCATTCGGTTATATCTCTGACGTTGTCTTCCAAGTTTACTCTCACTAAAACCTGGATAGGTAACGGTTTGAGATTGAGCCAGTAGTCTCATAAATAAATAGCAGCGAGAGGAAGGGCCCCCTCTCGCTGTTGCGATCGCGATATGGTGCATCGGTGGCCTCAACTGAACCGCCTACGTTGCCGCATCCAACTCGAAAAAGCCCAGTTTTTATGAGCGAATTTCGTATTAGAAATTGAGGATATCGATTATATCGCCTAGGGGGCCGAGTACCCGTGGAATGAAATCGAGGAATGACCGCGATCCTTGCTGTGGAACAACAATGACATCACCCTCTCGTATCTGATAGTTGTCAACTAGATCTTCAACATCAATTTCTTCTCCGGTAATCTCGCCGTCTTGATTGAGCCGAACGAGTACAACTTCATCCAGCTCAGCATCCCTAGTTGGGCCACCCGCAACTGCGATCGCAGCCGAGATTGAGCTTTCTGGCGAAATCTCAATGGGGCCAGGGATTTCAACTTCGCCAACTACCCGCACTTGAATTGTCTCGGGGGCAAATGTTGAGGTTGCAACTAAACGAGGATCAAGTTCAGTCCCATCAGTGATTTCTGGAATAAAGATCGAATCCCCATCTCGTAAAATCGGATCAGCCGCAATATCGTCTGACCAAATCGCGCTCCAGAGATTAATTTCAACCGATTCTGTTCTATTACCTGGCAGCGAACGCTGTAAAATCACCCGACGAATGTCAGCGGTGCTGCGAACACCCCCTGCTGCACCCAAAGCCGTGCTAAGAGTGGGAGACGTGCTAGATGAGGTAATTCTAGAGTTGGTGTCAACCCGAGTTCGCACATCCGTCAAACTGCTAAGTTGCACTGGGCCAGGTCGATGAACTTCGCCCGCTATATTGACGACGACTGGCCGTAATACAGTCAGGCTAACATCCACTGATGGATTGACTAAATAGGCTCCTAATTGATTGGTCAACTCGCGCGATAAAGTCTCCGTTGTTTTTCCTTCAGCCCGAACTGGCCCAAGTAGCGGGATTGAAATTGTGCCATCCGGTAAAACTACGCGGGAGCCCTCAAATTCTTCATAACCAAACACAGTAATTGCAATTTGATCCCCAGAACCCAGGATGTAGTCAGCGCTCTCCAACTGTTCAAATGAAATTGTGGGGGAGTCCGGCACATCGGGCACAAATCGGCGAGGCCGGACAGGTACTATCATTTCCGGATCAGCATTCTGTTCTTCAAATTCTAGATCGCCACTTTCGAGTATCTCAAAACTGCTGGTTGTCCCTTCAAAGAATTCGAAATCTACTTGCTCATCTGCATCGGCTGTTTGAGCCATGATCTGAGACCATGCGGGCGCTGGCACAGCAAGACCTAATCCCATGACTAGTCCTGCTCCTGACAGATGTTGCAGAATTTGATGTTTTAGCACCATACGGGCCATACCTTCGTATAGACGTAATGTTTAAGCTAAGTAGGTTGGCATAAATAAACGCACTTAAAAACCGGGGGAGCCGTCCTCCGGGGCGCTCCCCCGGTTTTTAAGATATGCATTTATCTATATGCAGCTACTTATATGGATTGAGCTAGTTCAGTTGGCCATGTTCTGATTAGCGCTTGAGCTTTATCCGACGACGGCTAAAGCTAGACGGTATTGCTGCTTCGGCCTGAGCGTTGGTGTAGTAGAAGTAGCTGTCTGGCTCTCGCTTGACGTTGACGCCATTTGCCACAATCCCAAGAACATTCGGTTCAGAGCGAGATAGCAGAGACTTTGCTGCTGTAGCACTCGCTGAATCGAGTACGCCTGGGCGAACGACTAATATAACGCCGTCAGTCATCTTGCCCAAAACGGCTGCATCCGCTGTTCCCGCTAGAGGGGAGGTATCAAACAAAACGTAGTCATATTGGGTGGCAAACATATCAATCAAGGATGCCATTCGTTCAGAATCAATCAGGGCCAGCGGATTCGGTGGAATGACACCTGCTGTTAAGACTGATAGGTTCTCTGTCACGGGCTGCACCGCATCGATAAACTCATCCTGTCCCACAATTACGTTGCTGAGACCGACAGAATTCACGAGCCCCCACAGATGATGTTGAGACGGATGACGCATATCGGCATCGACAATGAGAACGCGGCGACCAACTTGTGCGATCGCAGCCGCTAAATTTGCCACAACCTCAGATTTACCTTCCTGGGCTACAGAACTTGTTAGGACAATCGTTTGAATTCTTTCGTCTGAGCTAACAAATTTTAAATTGGCCTGAAGCATCTGATAGGCATCGTGAATCGGTAGCCGAGGCAAAGTTGTTGTGACAACGCGAGGTGATACCCCCTCTAATGTTTGAGATTGAGCATAGGCTACCGTGTCAGTATCGAATTTAGGCACAATGCCCAGTAGCGTATAGCCAAACAGCTCTTGGGCCTCTTTCACTGTCTTAACTGAGCGATCAATCAAATCAACAAAGAATGCAGCAGCGATACCCAATAAAAGACCAACAAAGCCACCCGCAATCAGATACTTAGCAGTTTCGGCTGGCTTCGGGCTGCTAGGAACTAGTGCAGGTTGAATCACTCTCGCATTTCCGACATTCTGATTCTCAATGACGCGAATCTCTTGCAAACGAATTAACAAGCTTTCATAGGTTGTTTGAGCGGCTGCCAGTTCCCTTTCGAGTTCACGCTCTTGCTTTTCTAAACTAGGTAAAACATCAGCTTGATTGCGATATGCTCCCCTCAACTGATTGAGAGACGCGATCTTACTTTCTAGTCCCAGTCGCTGCACTTCAGATTGCACAAGACTCGCTGCTAGAGTTTGCTTTGTTTCTCCAGCTTGTAAATCAGACGGTGCAATCTGTGCTGAACCGACTAATTCCGCAATTTGGTTTTGCAGTAGCTGTTGTAGGGCAGACTCTTGTCGAATTAGCCCTGCCACCGCTGGATGCTGACTGGTGTAGCGAGTCTGTTGAGTGGCTAATTCACTCTGAATCTGCTGCAAATTCAAAAGCGTTTCTTGAACAGCAGGAGATTGGCTAACCTCGACTAGGCTAATCGCAGTCTGTGGAGATAGCCCTAACTGGCGGCTTAATTCAGCCGTTTGAGCTGACGCATCAGATAGCTGAGCCTGTGCCTCGTTAATCTGTTGATCTAAATTAGAAAGCAATTCAACGTAGGCACTCGCTTCCTCCTCCAGAACAATGATTTGATTTTCTGCTTTAAACTGGCGTAGCCGTTCCGCTGCCCGATTCACGTCCTCCTCGGTGCGAGGAAGCTGTTTCGCAATAAACTCACCTGCCGCAGCAGCTTTGGCTCGATTCGAAAAAATATTGTTGGCAATGTAAGACTCCATCACCTGATTGACGATGGCTGCAGATAAATCGGGATCTTCACCAACAACCGACACTTCCAAAATATCGGTGCCAGTAACCGGGACAACTGCAATTTTTTGACGAAGAGATGCAGGAGTTAGAGGTTCTCCCTCGCTATTCGTAAGGTTGAGCGTTTCAATGGTTTCCTGTAAAACTGGCAACGACGTGATTACAATCGCTTGAGTATCAAGCGGATTCCCTTGAAACGTGAGAGCCTCTAGTTCCCCGATGTTCTCACCGACCCCTGTTCCCGTTAGCGATCGCACCTGATCGGTTTGGAACAGTAATTGGCCATTTGCTTCATATTCCGGCTCTTGCAGTGTGGCAGAAAAACCCGACAAACTCACCGAGGCTGCCAGCACACCTGCAACGATTAGCCAGCGACGCTTTATGATGAGCCAGTACTTTTGAAAATCAATATCGTCGGAGTGTTGTTTAGTCTCCATATCAGTTATTCCCTGCGGAGCGAACTCTGAACTCTTTACTGTTAGAAGTTTACTGTTAGAAGTTCGTAGATTCGAGCTTGAAACAGCGACACGCACTGTAATCCTTTTAGGAAAGTAGATCCAGCAACCCTGCCGGGTAGCCCCATTAAAGGGGGAAATCAATTAAGGGGGAAGTAAATACAGCATGGAGCTCCGGTGATTTAAACGATAACAACTATCTGACAGCACATGTTGCGCTCATTGTATTCCAACTAACACTAAGTTCCCGTTTGAATAAAAGTGGCTCACACCGACCAACCACACCCCTAATGCCGCTTTATCAGTCGACATTGACCACTACAAGCGGCTCAACTCTGAATGCCGGAGATTGAGATCGATAATTCAACATGTTTACCTGTTCCCCACCACGTTTTTAAAGGTATCTCCCAGTAACAGCAGCATGAACTTAAAATTACCAACCGTATAACGGTGCCAGAGCCGCGCAGGCTCCATTAGCATCCGCCACAGCCATTCCATCCCAACTTGGCGAACCCATTGAGGTGCCCGAGGTACCCGGTTTGCGACAAAATCAAACAATCCACCTACTCCCATACAAGTGATGCCTGGTAACTGGTCAATATGCTGGTCGATCCAAATTTCTTGAAGGGGAACCCCCATCGCAACAAGCAGTAGGTGGGGCTGTACCCTCCGAATATCCTCCAGCACTGCTGCTGTTTCAGAACGGTCAAAATATCCATCTCGAACGCCAGCAATTTTCAAACCTGGAAATGCATTGGATAAGTTTTGAGCGGCCTGGTTTGCTACGCCAGGTTTTGCACCGAGCAGATAAATCGAAAGTCCTTTAGACGCTCCAACCCGACATAAATTCGGCACTAGATCTGTCCCGTTTAGGTTGTAGGTGAGGGGTTTGCGCTGTAATAAGCTTCCCCACAGAACGCCACTACCATCTGCGAGCAGCAGATCACTGCGAGCCAACGCATTTGCTAACGATTGATTTTGCGATGCTGTGACTAAGGTGTGAGCATTGGCGTAAAACACTCGCCCTCCTCTGCGCTCTAATAGGCGAGCGAGTAGTTGCTGTACTGCTTCGTAGGCTGGCATTCGGTCAAAGCGGGTACTCAGAAAGACGACCTGATTGGCTATGCCTACGCCAGGCTGCTCAGAATCGCGTATGACAATGGGTGTGTAGCAGTCTTGCATTGGTTGCGAGCCGTAGATGTGACAATTCGCTATCAGACCTAGATTAGTTTTTTTACCTAGACCCGCCCTGTGTTTTGTGAGCAACTTTAAGGACTTTTCAAAAAGATCAGGATAAATACGCATGAAGTGTGAACAACTGATAAAGGGCTAACGTGCCTAGGTCGTGATATGACTTACAGCAAAAGGGTTTCACCTTTGCTAAATATTTAAAGATAAGCTTGTGTGAGAAGAAAAACAGCTTAGACATTGGATTGAGTCTACTGAAATATTTAAGTGATATAAATTACATGGTTTTCCTGTACTGATGGATGATTGAATTTTGAGTAGTAGTACTTAGGTTAATACTGAATGCTTGATAGAGGGCTAAATTCTTGGGTAGTTCTCAAGCCGTAATGATTTTGGGTGGTGTGGGCAGCGCCCACACCACCCAAAATCATTACCTACATACCACCAATTCTTGAACTAGGATGTTTTTTCTATGGCTGTTTTTGTAGTGTGACTTTGTCATGTTATGGAAACACTCATATTCTGACTACGTAAGCTCATAGCTTGCACCATTCACACTGGAAACCGGAAGAGGTATTGTTGCCAGCGCGATGCAGCAACAGGTTTTTGTGCAAGATGTGAGCAAGACTATATGGGCTTTCTGAACAGGACTGATCTAATTGGGTGATTTCCAGTGCGCGAAGCACGCTGAAAATTATTCAGCACTAGTGTTTCTCAATTGACAAAGTGTTTTGATTTACGGTCGTCTTTGTAAAATCGCTGTACGCTCTGAGTGGCTACTTACTGTGCAATGTGTTGCTGATGTGATGCATCGTGTTGTACCCCAACATGAGGATGACAGGCTATGAGCAAAAGCTTATTAGAGCAACTGCGGGAAATGACCACCGTGGTTGCAGATACAGGAGATCTTCAAGCTATTGAAAGCTTTAGACCGCAAGATGCGACAACTAATCCATCCCTGATTACAGCGGCAGCACAAATGCCGCAATATCAAGCGATTGTAGATGATACCTTGAAAAAGGCTAGGGCTGAGCTTGGCGCTAGCGTTGATGCTAAAGAGGTGGCGACGTTGGCGTTTGAGCGGCTAGCGGTTGCGTTTGGGCTTAAGATTCTCGAATTAATTCCTGGTCGGGTTTCGACTGAAGTTGATGCTAGGTTGTCGTACGACACAGAAGCGACAGTGGCTAAAGCTCGCTATTTAATTGGAGAGTATGAAAAAGCCGGGATGAGCCGCGATCGCATCCTGATCAAAATCGCGTCAACTTGGGAAGGTATTCGCGCGGCTGAAATTCTAGAGAACGAAGGAATTCACTGCAACTTAACCCTTCTATTTGGTCTACATCAAGCCATTGCCTGTGCAGAAGCAGGTGTTACCCTAATTTCCCCGTTTGTAGGCCGTATTTTGGACTGGTACAAGAAGCATACAGGTCGGGATAGTTATCCAGCTCCAGAAGATCCGGGTGTACAGTCTGTGACCACGATCTACAACTATTACAAAAAGTTTGGCTATTCCACTGAAGTTATGGGTGCCAGTTTCCGTAATATTGACGAAATTAAGGAACTGGCGGGCTGCGATTTGCTAACCATCTCACCTAATCTGCTGGAGCAGCTCAACAGCACCATCGCAGAACTCCCCCGAAAGCTAGATGCCGCCGCCGTTGCTGACATGGATATTGAAAGATTGACTATTGATCAGTCAACGTTTGATGCAATGCATGCAGCGGATCCGATGGCATCCGAAAAGCTAGATGAAGGAATTAAAGGATTTACAAAGGCACTGGAAACACTTGAGCAATTTTTAGCTGAGCGGCTACGACGCATCGAAAGTGGCGATACCGTTGGTCATGCTGCCGATAACATCTTCCAAGTTTACGACTTGGATGGAGATGGGTTCATCACTCGGGAAGAATGGCTAGGGACAGACGCCGTATTTGATGCTCTGGATATCAATAAAGATGGCAAAATCACTCCCGAAGAAATGGGGGCTGGACTTGGTGCAGTTGTAGAGCTAGCGAAAAGCCAATAGGGCAACTACAACAAGATGTTCTAGACCACTAGCTCCTTGGCTCGGATCAATGCAAAAGTAGTGATAAATCATGATTATCAGTACTTCCAAAGTGAGTTGGGATGATCAGGATCAGCTACGCAACGGCTTGAATGGTGGCCTTGATTTCAAATCTGCCAAATCGAGTATATGCAGAGATCCCATCCCACCTTAGACTTATCTCTAAGCGGTTTTTGTAAAATGCATTCTTATGCGAATTTTGTTTGTGGCAGCTGAGGCAGCCCCTCTAGTCAAAATTGGAGGGATGGGGGACGTTGTGGGCGCACTGCCAAAGGTGCTCCGCAAGTTGGGATATGACGTTCGCGTTTTTCTACCCTATTACGGCTTTTTGTCTGAGAAGCTTGATGTCCCAGACGAGCCGATCTGGTGGGGAAATGCCATGTTCCAAAAGTTTGGCGTGTACGAAACAACTTTGCCCGATAGTGATGTTCCTCTTTATCTGTTTGGACATCCGGCGTTTGACCCGCGACGAGTGTATTCCGGTGACGATGAGGATTGGCGGTTTACCTTTTTTGCAAATGGGGCAGCCGAATTTGCTTGGAACTATTGGAAACCCAATGTTATTCACTGTCATGACTGGCACACTGGCATGATTCCCGTGTGGATGCATGAAACATCTGATATTGGCACGTTGTTCACGATTCACAATTTGGCTTATCAGGGGCCGTGGCGTTGGCGACTGGAACAAATGACTTGGTGTCCGTGGTATATGCAAGGACACAACACGATGGCGGCAGCCGTGCAGTTTGCTGATCGGGTCAATACGGTTTCGCCCACCTATGCTCAGCAGATTCAAACTCCAGCCTATGGTGAGCAGTTAGAGGGACTGCTGTCGTTTATCAGCGGCAAAATGAGCGGCATTCTGAACGGTATCGACACGGATGTGTACGATCCCGCTAGCGATGTACAGATTACTCAATCCTTTACGGCTGATACGCTGGATAAGCGGCGGATGAACAAGATCAATCTGCAAGAGGAGATGGGGCTGGAAGTCAACTCAAAGGCGTTTCTTATGGGGCTAATTGGGCGGCTCGTAGAGCAAAAGGGGCTTGATCTCATTTTGCAGGTTTTAGATCGGTTTATGGCCTATACAGATGCACAATTTGTCCTACTCGGAACTGGAGACCGCTATTACGAAACTCAGTTTTGGCAAATGTCTGATCGCTATCGGGGACGAATGTCGGTGTACTTGCTGTATAACGATACGCTGTCTCGCAAAATCTATGCGGGCGCAGATGCGTTTTTGATGCCATCTCGGTTTGAACCCTGTGGGATTAGCCAGATGATGGCAATGCGCTATGGCTGTATTCCGATTGTGCGAAAGACTGGTGGCTTAGTCGATACGGTACAACCGCATGTACCCGCAGAAAAAACAGGTACGGGTTACTGTTTTGATCGCTATGAACCGCTTGATTTGTATACTTCAATGGTGCGTGCTTGGGAGGGTTACCAATATAAAGATTATTGGCGTGGTTTGCAGCAGCGAGCGATGGCGCAGAACTTTAGCTGGGACAAGTCGGCACGGGAATATGTCAAGCTCTACAATGCGATCGCAGGTAAGCCCGAAGATTATTTACCAGTTAATGAATCAACTGGTGAAGCGAGTTCAGAACCGATGATGTCGTAAACCATACCGTAAGTAGATATACGGTACTTAACTGAACTCAACTAAAAAAGAAAAAGAGAAGAGGGAATTTTGCGCGACACCGCGCAAAATTCCCTCTTCTTGTTCGGAAGACTGCCTAGTTTCATGAAGCTATACGGAAGCGTTATCTAAATCTCATATTGCAGTTGCGGAGGATTACGCTCGATCCCTATCTTGACTCAGCTACACAATGAATTGGATAGGTCAATTGGGAGCAAGACAGGGGCATGAAAGGTGGAACTGCCATATCTGGAGCGGAACATGAAGTAAGCGCAAGGGCAGTAAGAAGTCAGGTGCGATCGCAATCCCGTCTCTTATCAGTCTTCATACGTCCTGTCAGCGCATTATTAGACTTCTGGTTAGAATCGCCCTGTCTGCTATGCCAACGTTCAACGGCCAAAATCCTGTGCCAAACCTGTCAACAGCGGGCGCAAACCTATCAACACCCCCAACTTTTACAGTCTCAGTCACCACCCAACAATCTAGCCGTCTTCGCCTGGGGAGACTACCGTGGTGATATCCAGCGCATGATGCGCCTGCTGAAGTATGAAAATCAGCCTAAAATAGGCACCCTAATGGGACAATGGCTAGCTCTCGCATGGCTTGCACAACGCCCAACTCATCTAACTCAAATTCAAGCGATCGCAAATCCTGGGCCAATAATTGTGCCGATTCCCCTGCACCACAATAAACTTCAACAACGGGGCTATAACCAGGCAGAACTTATCGCTCAAGAGTTTTGCCGGATTACTCAACTGCGCCTTGTAAGCCAGGGATTAGAGCGTATACAAGACACCCAACCGCAGTTTAGCCTGTCTGCCCAACAACGGTTCCAGAACTTGAATCGCGCATTTCAAGTTACCGACACGCTCAAACAATACCGAGCCTGCCCAATTCTGCTTCTAGATGATATCCACACCACGGGCGCAACTACTCGCTCAGCAACTCAGGCACTACAGCAGACAGGATTCAACGTTTTAGGAGTTATAGCCGTCGCTAAGACCAATCGAAACATCTAACCGTCAGCAGACCTGCTAAACATAATCTACAGTCTCTCATTTTCGCTCACAGCTTCAACAATCTAGGCATCACAGCGATTTCAAGCAATTTGATCCACTCTTGCCTGAGATTGGGGAGCGCTGTATGTCATAATCGTTTACAGAGTTTTAATGTTGATGGGTCAGGGAGCTGTTTAGCAATGACCATAGAAGAGCCTGATGCGATTTCGTCTACAGAAACTGCGGCTGAGAATGCACCTGTAGAATTCGATTGTTATGAGTGCTTAGCATGTGGCTACACCTATGAGCCCCTCAAAGGCGACAGTCGAACTCAAATCAAACCAAATACGTTATTTACAGAGCTGCCCACGGACTGGCGCTGTCCCGTTTGTGGCGCTCGTAAATCTAGATTTACCAATATTGGCCCCAAAGGTACACCGTCAGGATTTAAGGAAAATCTAGGCTATGGATTTGGCGTAAATACCCTAACACCCGGTCAGAAAAACATCCTTATTTTTGGTGGTCTTGCCCTTGGCCTGATCTTTTTCCTGAGCTTGTACGGTCTACAGTAAGAAACTTGTTTAAGTAAACATCGTTTTAGTGTGACGTTGAATTAATCGTGATGCAGTCAATCTTGAGACACCTTAGAAAGGTTGTAGCGTTAGTTACCATTGTTTTGCTGGGGACAGGGTGTAATGCTTATCTAGATTCCTTGGAGTTTAATCCTTGGACTCCTGTGGCGTTAGATACCGATACAACCATGTTAGATTTAGCGTTCACAAACGATTTGAATCACGGTTGGTTGGTCGGGAAGCGCTCTACTTTATATGAAACCCAAGACGGTGGCAAGACTTGGGAATCCCGACAGCTAGAGTTGGGAGAGCAGCCGTACACGTTTACATCAGTCAGTTTCAGCGGAGATGAAGGCTGGATAGTTGGTCAGCCCAGCATTATGCTGCACACCACAGACGGCGGCAAGTCGTGGTCACAGATTGCTTTAAGTGAGCAATTACCGGGTGAGCCTGAGACAATTAAAGCTCTAGGGACTAAGTCCGCAGAGATGACGACAGATGTTGGGGCGATTTACCAAACCAAGGATGGAGGTGCCAACTGGAAAGCGTTGGTTCAGCAAGCCGTTGGCGTAGTTCGCAACATATCTCGTTCGCCCGATGGTCGTTATGTTGCCGTATCGTCCCGAGGTAACTTTTATTCCACTTGGGAGCCAGGACAGGCTGCTTGGCAACAGCACAATCGAACCAGCTCCAAACGTTTACAGAACATGGGTTTTGGGTCGGATGGTCAATTGTGGACAATTGCTCGGGGTGGAGAGATTCAATTCAGCGAGCCTAACTCCTATGATGATTGGCAAGATGCTGTTAATCCTGAGTTTGCCACCAGTTGGGGATTGTTAGATCTCGCTTATCGAACACCTGAAGAAGTTTGGGTCACGGGTGGCAGTGGCAACCTGCTCTGTAGTCGAGATGGTGGAAAGACTTGGCTTAAGGATCGAGCGGTTGAAAATGTTCCTGGTAATTTCTACAAGATTGTCTTTTTGAATCCGGACAAAGGATTTGTCATTGGGCAAAACGGTGTTTTGTTAAGGTATGACTCATCATCTTCACAAGCGCCGTCTGCTTAGACACATAGCGTTCAGATGAATTTTCTGAATAGGTTCATTGAAGCTCTTTAGCGCGTGCTTCAGCCCGAATTATGCGGTTTAGATGTAGCATCTGCTTCGATTTTTGTTGAAAGTAATCTTGTTACAAAACCTCTAATTCCGTATTATTGAAGAAGACTTTAGTTGCTGTCAGAGGAGAAACGTTAATGGCTGGTTCGACTGGAGAAAGACCGTTTTCAGATATTGTTACCAGTATTCGTTACTGGATTATTCATAGCATCACAATCCCGGCTTTATTTATTGCTGGCTGGTTATTTGTAAGCACTGGTTTGGCTTACGATGCTTTTGGTACTCCGCGTCCAAACGAATACTATACTCAAGATCGGATTGATTTGCCAATTCTTCAAGATCGATTTGATGCGAAGCAGGAAATTGATCAGTTTACGGCAAAGTAGTTTTGTGTTTTTGAAAGAGTAAATTTAAGCTAATGACTGGAAATAGTCCTAACCAACCCACTGTATACCCCATTTTTACGGTTCGATGGCTAGCCGTGCATACGTTGGCCGTTCCAACTGTATTTTTCTTGGGCGCGATCGCGGCCATGCAGTTTATTCAGCGCTAGGAGACTATTGTGGCTCAAAGACCCGGCAAAAATCCTAACAGCCAACCTGTTGAACTCAACCGAACCTCTTTATACTTAGGTTTGTTGCTAGTTTTCGTTCTTGGTTTGCTGTTTTCAAGCTACTTCTTTAACTAACTCTTGATTTGTTGCAAGAGTTAGACATTTTCAAATCTTCAGTGATACAGAATACTATTTTTAGAGTGGCTATTACTTAGCCATCGTGTTAGGAGGAGATAATGGCACAGACAGGTCGTATTCCTTTGTGGATTGTTGCAACAATTGCAGGAACAGGCGTTTTAGTAGTGGTTGGCTTGTTCTTCTACGGTGCTTATGTTGGCGTTGGTTCGGCAATGTAAAACCAAGCATCATTGTTTTAGTTTTGACTAAACAAAAAGGAAGAGCTTTGAATACATTCAAAGCTCTTCCTTTTTATGGTGTTGAGCAGGTTCTTGATAGCTTGGTGCTACTTACACCTGCATCAGGCTTTACGCTTCTTGCCCACGCTCAATATATAAGAACAAGAACGCCATCGTGATAGCTGGAAAGATTAGTCCTACAACGGGAACTAGAATAGACGGTAAATAAGATGCTGCCATTTGAAAATACCTTTCTATAAGGATCAGTTTCTTCCAAAAACTTACTGTGTTGTTTGTCCTAAATTGGAAATTGCTAAAGATTTTTAACAAAACGAGAATCTAGCAGTTACTTCAATCTGATCAACCGCTGGATTAATTACTCTCAACCTAAGCTGAGCCAATATAGACTGTCCTCCGAATGGAATCAAGACTAAATCGTTCTCTTTTCTAGAAGCGCTCGATCCCGTCTACCTCTTGAAACTGAAATGACTTTGCGCCTTCCCCACAGGTTTTGGGTGTAGGAAAAATTTTGCCTGGATTGGCTAGCCCTTGGGGATTAAAGGTGTTGCGTACCCACTGCATCGTTTCTAAATCAGCGGCGCTAAACATGTCTGGCATATAGCAGCGTTTATCAGCTCCAATCCCATGCTCGCCGGAGATACTGCCACCGACAGCGACACAGAGCTTGAGAATGTCGCCACCCAGTTCTTCAACAGCCTCCAGTTGGCCAGCCATAGAGTTGTTGTACAAAATTAGTGGATGCAAGTTGCCATCGCCTGCATGAAACACATTGGCCACTCGATAGCCATGCTTTTCTCCTAGCCGCTCAATTTCCTGCAAAACGTAGGGTAGCTGAGTGCGAGGGATAACGCCATCCTGCACATAGTAGTCTGGGCTCAATTTACCCATTGCCGCAAAAGCTGCTTTTCGACCTTTCCAAAGCCGTAACCGCTCGTCAGGTTGGGTCGCAACAGTGATATTGCGGGCTCCGTTTTGACTACAGATAGCTTTGATCCGGTCAGCGTTAGTTGCCACTTCGGCATTGAGACCATCAAGTTCAATCAGCAAGATGGCTGCTGCATCACGGGGATAGCACTCAGTCATCACTACATCCTCGACAGCGTTGATGCTGAAGTTGTCCATCATTTCCATGCCAGCGGGAATAATGCCGCTACTGATAATGTCAGAGACAGCCGATCCAGCGGCTTCAACGCTCGTAAAATCGGCTAGGAGCACCTGAATGGCCTCAGGTGATTTCAGAATCTTGAGCGTAATTTCAGTCGCGATGCCCAATGTTCCTTCTGAGCCGACAAAGATGCCAGTGAGGTCGTAGCCTGGCATCTCTGGAACGGGGCTACCCAGATCGACGATGTCACCTGTAGGAGTGACGACTTTGAGGGCCAGTACATGGTTCGTTGTCACGCCGTATTTGAGGCAGTGAACGCCACCGGAATTTTCTGCTACATTACCGCCGATTGAACAGACACTTTGGCTGGAGGGATCGGGCGCATAGTAAAAACCTGCACCGCTAACAGCCTGAGTCACCCAGCTATTGATCACACCGGGCTGGACGGTAATGCGCTGGTTTTCTAGATCCAACGAGAGAATGCGGTTCATGGTTGCCGTCACAATCAAAACGCAGTCTTCTACAGGAAGCGCGCCACCTGATAAGCCAGTTCCTGCGCCTCTTGCGACGAATGGAACGGAATAGCGATCGCAGATTTGAACCGCTGCGGCCACCTCTTCGGTGGTATGGGGCAACACGACAACAGCGGGGCGCTGCCGATAGCTGGTTAATCCATCACACTCGTAGACCAACAGCTCTTCTCGCCGTCGAATCACTTTCTTTTTACCAAGGGCGGATTCAAAGGCTTTGACAATGACAGACCAATCGTATCCAGTTGGCGTGGCGGTTTGATTACGAGTCAACATAGTTTGAGCGTAGAGTCTGTTGATACTTAAATGCTACATCTTTAGCGTTTTGCAGGTACTGCTGGTAGGCGACTAGAATGAGAGCCTGTCCCATGTTGTACAGGTATATTGAGCGTGGTTCTTCAACTTCAGACCCAACACCAAGAGCAGATTGCGGCTCAGGCTGAACAGCTCTATCCAGAAGAATGTTGCGGTTTAATGATCGGCCTTCTCGATCACAGTAGCCAGCCTGAGACACGTCGAGTGGTCGAAATTTGGCCCACTCAAAATACCTGGACAGCCGATGTCATGGAGCGTGACGGAATCGATGATAGTCCCTCTGAAACCTCAGATCTTGGGAAAGAACGGCGATTTTGGATTGACCCCAAGGAACTTCTCGTGGCACAGAAATATGCACGAGAGCACAAGCTCGATATAATTGGGATCTATCATTCTCACCCTGATCATGTTGCGGTGCCATCAGAGTGCGATCGCACATTTGCTTGGCCGCAATATTCTTACCTGATTGTTTCTGTTCAGCAGGGTAAAGCTCAAGACTATCAAAGCTGGACTCTTGACGATCAGCATCAGTTTCAAGCTGAGGAGATCATAACCCTAGAGTTTCAGGTTCGAGAACCGTTTTAGGCTAGCTCTCTAACTTGAGCCATCAACTCAATCAATAAACCTTTAGTGCCCATCGATTCAGCGTCTCGCCCTTGCGAAGATCCTTATGCTCAATCCCAACCTGGATGAAATCCAACTCAATAAACAAGAATACGAGCGCTACTCGCGCCACCTGATCCTGCCCGAAGTCGGGTTAGAGGGTCAAAAGCGCCTCAAAGCTGCCAGCGTCCTCTGTATCGGCACGGGTGGATTAGGTTCTCCCCTCCTGTTATATCTGGCGGCGGCTGGCATCGGTCGGATTGGCATCGTCGATTTTGACGTTGTTGACCATTCCAATCTCCAGCGCCAAGTCATTCACGGCACGTCCTGGGTCGGTAAGCCCAAAATCGTTTCAGCCAAAGATCGCATCCTGGAAATTAATCCCTACTGCCAGGTGGATCTCTATGAAACACGGCTCAGCTCAGAAAACGCTCTTGATATCGTTGAACCCTACGACATTGTTGTAGACGGTACGGATAACTTCCCGACCCGCTATTTGGTCAACGACGCCTGCGTCCTGCTCAACAAGCCTAATGTTTACGGCTCTATCTTCCGCTTCGAGGGACAAGCCACTGTCTTCAACTATGAAGGTGGGCCAAACTACCGCGACCTCTATCCCGAACCACCACCGCCAGGACTGGTTCCGTCCTGTGCTGAGGGTGGAGTTTTAGGCATCCTACCTGGGGTAATTGGTGTCATTCAGGCCACTGAAACCATCAAAATTATTCTCGGCAAAGGCACAACCCTCAGTGGTCGCCTACTGCTCTACAACTCTCTTGATATGACGTTCCGGGAACTGAAGCTGCGTCCCAATCCAGAACGCCCAGTCATTGAGAAGCTGATCGACTACGAGCAGTTTTGTGGCATTCCTCAAGCTAAAGCCGCTGAGGAGAAAGAGCAAGCTGCTATTCCTGAAATGTCCGTAACGGAATTGAAAGAATTATTGGATAGTGGTGCTAGTGATTTTGTGCTATTAGATGTTCGAAATCCTAATGAGTATGAAATTGCTAAGATTCCTGGTTCTGTTCTAGTTCCATTGCCAGATATCGAAAACGGTTCTGGAGTTGACAAGGTGAAAGAACTGCTCAATGGTCATCGCCTAATTGCTCACTGCAAGATGGGTGGACGTTCTGCCAAAGCATTGAGTATTCTCAAGCAAGCTGGTATCGAAGGCACGAATGTTAAAGGCGGCATTACCGCCTGGAGTCGCGAAGTCGATGCATCCGTTCCAGAGTACTAAGTACTAAACAGCTCAACTAGGATGTTGGCTAAATAAAAAGAAGCAAGCCCCAAAACCAGGACTCTGGTTTTGGGGCTTGCTTCTTTTTGTCTGATGGGGAGACCTATGCAATGCGCGGATATTCCCCAATAGCCTATGTCTTAACCAACCCCTCGGTGGCCATAGATATAGACATTTGTGTGGAGCAGTTCAGCCGCTCCACACAAACGTCTATATCCAACTCAAGTTGTGAAAGCTATATTAGCTTTAGTAATAGGTTTGATTTGAATCTATATAGTGGGTTCTTGACGCTAAAACAACAGTAGAGTTGTTTTAATTGATAGAATATAGTCTATCGAATGCTGTACATTGCATTGAGGTAAGTCGATTTTGATTCACGCGACCCTACATCAACTGCGAGTCTTTGAGGCCACCGCTCGTCATGGCAGCTTTACGAGAGCGGCGGAAGAACTTTACTTAACACAACCCACTGTGTCAATTCAAGTTAAACAATTGACCAAGGCGATCGGTTTACCTCTATTTGAGCAAATCGGCAAGCGGCTATATTTAACTGAAGCAGGTCAAGCACTGCTAGAAACATCTCAAGAGATTTTTTCGCGACTCGAACAATTCGACATGTCGGTTGCGAATCTCAAGGGTATGAAGCAGGGGCGGTTAAGTTTGGCCGTGATCACGACGGCTAAATATTTTGTGCCTCGTTTACTTGGCCCATTTTGTGAGCGATATCCCGGCATTGATGTTGCGCTACAAGTGACCAATCACGAAGTTATTCAGGAGCGGATGGCAAACAACGAGGATGATCTATATATTGTTAGTCAACCGCCTGAGCATTTGGATTTGGAGAGCCATTCGTTTTTAGAAAATCCATTGGTGGTGCTGGCTCGTAAAAATCACCCTCTCGCTACATCGACTAACATCCCCATTGAAAAGCTGGATGGCGAGACGTTTATTATGCGTGAACCGGGTTCTGGTACTCGGAAAGCCGTGCAACAGCTATTCGATATGCACAATATTGAAGTTAAGGTGCGTTTAGAACTAGGTAGCAATGAAGCGATTAAACAAGCGATCGCAGGTGGGTTAGGTATCTCCGTTTTGTCTCGCCACACGCTGATTTCGGAAGGGATTGGTGGAGAACTGACTATTCTGGATGTCGAACACTTCCCGATTCAGCGCCAGTGGTATGTTGCTTACCTCGCTGGTAAGCAGCTTTCCATTGTGGCTGAAACTTTCCTCGATTATCTGCTGAAGGAAAGCCGAACGATTGCCGATGAGATTACACCCGCGCAACTCGCAAAAATTTCCTAGCTCAAGTCAATAGCTCTCGCTGGTTTAGGGCAATAGGGCTATCAAACCGACTTGTATGGGAAAACTCAATTTTTTCTACTCGACTCGGAAAATCATTGAGCATGGATTAAATAAATCCGCTCAAACTGTAACCGGAAGGGGCCATTTTGCTGCCGCATTGCGACGACAAAATGGCTCCTTTGACTTTTGGTATAAGCTGTGAGTGATTTAGCTGACTTGTGTTCTTCTGTGTGAACTTGGAACTGCGATCGCACAAGTTGGCTGACAATGGGATGAACTCTGAATGGTAATCGGCACCAATCAGCGCTCTGCCACATTACCCATCCAAACCCATTCAAATAAAGTTGGCAGACTATTAGCTCTCTGCTTTGACTTGATCTAAATAATCCTTATCAATATCGCTAGACAAATGCTGCAAAATGCGTATTCAACAGACGTAATCCTGTTGATACAGCGAAATTAAAATAAATCTAATCAGAAGTATAAGCGCAACTTTTCAAAAAGACTGTCTTAGCCTCCACAACAGGCTCTGAAGAGGCTATCTGTCACAAATAGTAATGGATGATAGCGCAATTTCAATAAGAAATTTATATATGACGTGCGTAGTTTGCGCTCTGCAATTTCGGGTAAATAGCTACAGCGATCTCAGAGCCAAAACTGTTCTAGTGGATACTGTTGCTGCTGCGATCTTGTGGTTTGAGGAGCCAAAATGTATGTGCTTGTATTGCGATCGCGGATGGAGATCCGCAAGTATACGAATGCGTCAAATCAGGAATGGCTTTAAATTTTCGATTGGTGAATTAGCTGGCATGCTTTCAGCCGCTATAACCACTGCCAGTAAAGGATTTCGCGCATTTTATGTGTAATATCACCGAGCAAATTTCCTAACAAATGTTGCCAGTTAATCTTGACAATGTCGTGTGGTAACAGGTAGAAATCCTTTTCATGGATGCATCAAGGTAATTCCTAGTAGAATGCCTAGGGCAATGGCAGATGTGAATCGAGCAATGCTATCGCTCTGACTCAAGCAGTTAACTGCTTCATCACCATGCCAATGTTCAGAGTTCAGTGATTGGGTGCTTGAATTTTTTGTTAAGTAGTGTAATCTTGTCTAAATAAAAAAAGCGGAGTAATGTTACCTAGGCGAAAGCTCTGTTGTAATACCGCTACCGATAGCCAAGATTACTATCGCAAGCTGTTCAGTGAACTGGTTTCGAATCGGTTGATTCATACACAGCAGTTGAACGCTGGTCATTAGGAGGTCGTTCCTTGAAACGAGTATTTCTGCAGGAGGCTAAGATTGCCTCCTCTCACAACTTCGAAGCTGGCTTGGCTGAAGCCAAACCACAAAAGCAAGAGTTGTCTGGAGGCAATCGTAAGGCGCGCACTTCTGCCGCCATGCTGGGTCTTGCTTTATCGATGGGCGCATCTGGTGTCATATTCCATCGGGATAGCGAGGCTGTTGCATCAGAGCCGATGACAGCCGAGCCTGCATTTTCTGCAAGTCCAATGCCGCAGGCAGTTTCCTCAACTCGCCACATTGTTCGAGAGGGGCAAACACTATGGCAAATTGCTCAGGAGCATCAAGTCGATATCAGTGCTCTAGCCGCAATTAACGGTTTATCTCCGGACGCGCTGCTTCCAGTTGGTACTGCTTTACAGGTTCCGGCCAAGGCTGAGATGGAGGTCGCAGTCCAACCTGTTCCCACGCAGCAATCCGTAAAGCCCGAAAGCGATAGTGTGGGTAAGGCGGTAGAAAAGCTGCTTCCTGAGCGGACGGAAGGTGACTCTAGCTTGATCCGCTACGAGCAAGCTGATCGAAGCCTGAAAACTGCTCAAGATGAGTCTTTAACTCGTCTTCGCCAAAGCTCTGATGAATTAAATTCTGCTTTGGCTAGCGTGCAGCCGACGACTGGGGCAGAAGGCTCTCTGTCTCGTGAAGAGTCATCATCGGCTGAATTGAATACAAGCGTTTCAATTCCTGTTGAGGTAGAAACATCTACAACTGTAGCCGCAGCATCTCTGGCGACAGAACCCTCTACAGAACCCTCTGTTGATGAATGGGTATCTGACGAATCGCCCTTGACAGAGAGTCAGGGTATGAGCGCCGATAGCGATAGTGCTGATGGCGATGAAATTGCAGCTGATTCAGCCGAGGTGGTTCTAGATAGTGCTGCGCGAGTTACAGTTGACGACGCAGAGCAAATCGCGGAAGTTCCTGTCAGCTTCAGATCAATGCAGGATTCGTCTGATGTCGATGAACTGCCTTCTGTTCTGCCTCAAATTCAAGTTGATCAACCATTGCTAGGTACGCTCTCTACTGATGCTGATTCAGAAGCTGATACTGCGGTTGTCTCCATGCAGGTTGCGACCAATGCCGCTTCTGCTGTAGAAGTCCAGACTCAGAGTTCAGCAGCTCAAACCAGCTACCAGATTCGGCCAGGGGATACCCTGAATCGGATCGCCCGCGAATATGGCGTAACCCGTGAGCAGCTCATCAGCGCTAACAACATTAGCAATCCCAATGTGATCTGGGCTGGTGCAACGCTGATTATTCCTGGTAATGTTGATACCTTGGAATCGGCCAGCCCCAAGGAAGCTGAGATTCCAGTCGAAGTTGCTGCTAGCCGTAATGTATCCAACTTGATTGAGCGTCCTGCTCAAGATTTACGTGAAGCTGAGGAAACGTCTGTTGCTACTGAAGTAGCTGCTATTCAGCAGCGTTCATCTGCGCCGACGGCTAATTCCTATGATTCAGGGACGAGTCGCGATATCAGTCCCTATGCGGCTCGACTGCTAGAAGAGATTCGTGAAATGCGATCGCGCCAAGCCGAGCAGGCTGTGCCAGACGAGGATATCGCATCTGAGGAAGATGTAAAAGCGGAAACGGGTACTCAAATTGCTGCGATCGCACCTGCTCAGATGGAATATGCAGCACCTCAACCAGCGGCAACGGTGACTGATGAACCTGTTAACCCTGAATTTGAGCGTCAAAATCAGTTAGAGGATCGCACCGCTGAAGATAGTGACACCGATTCTCAGCTCATTGCTGCGGCTCCCGTTGGTTCTGAAAGCTATGCTCCATTGGCGCAGCCTGTCTCAGGCCAAATGGTTTCACCAGAGCTGCCGAGCCTGCCAGGCGCTGAAGAATATCTGCCCGAGGCTATCTCGAACGGATACATTTGGCCCGCACAAGGTGTTCTGACCTCAGGTTACGGTTGGCGTTGGGGACGGATGCATAAAGGCATTGATGTTGCAGCACCCGTTGGTACGCCGATCTATGCAGCCGCTTCCGGTGTTGTTGAGCGTTCAGGCTGGAACTCTGGTGGATATGGCAACTTAGTCGATATTCGGCATCCCGATGGCTCGTTGACCCGATACGCCCACAATAGTCGCTTGTTGGTTAGCGTTGGGCAGCGAGTACGTCAGGGTGAGCAGATTGCAGAAATGGGAAGTACTGGCTACAGCACAGGCCCTCACGTTCACTTTGAGATTCATCCTCCAAACCAGGGAGCAACCAATCCAATGGCTTATCTGCCAAGCCGTTAAGCGTTTGGGTTATCATCACCTGGAACAAGTAGCTGACTGTATGCTGCTCGTTCCAGGTGAGCCGAAGGCGAGCAAAGTCGAAGCTTATGCTACTTTAATTTTGCTGGCTCAAGAAATTTCAAAGATGGGCGCATCTTAAGTTTGCTAATGTTCCATTTAGCGCTATAATGAAAAATTGTTGAGGTTCGCAAAGCAGCCGCAACATACCTAGGCTCAGTAGCTCAGTTGGTTAGAGCAGGGGACTCATAAGCCTCGTGTCGCGTGTTCAAATCACGCCTGAGCCATTTAAAAGCTTGACAGCCTTCAGAAGGCGACAGTTTAGGGGGATGCAGCTATAGCTGCATCCCCCTAAACTGTCGCTGAATCGCTACGGCAAGTAAAAATACCTACTGCTGAAATGGTTGTGATATGGTTGTAATATTGTGTGTCAGTTAAGAACTAGCGAACTACTCGATTCGCTTTTTAAGCAGACCTACCGGACTGAGGATTAAGACGACTGGATTGTTAGGGAGAAACAATATGAATTACGCTGAGAGCTACCTTCGTGTCGGCCAAGAGGCTCCAGACTTCACTGCAACAGCCGTCGTTGATCAAGAATTTAAGACCATTAAGCTGTCTGACTACAGAGGCAAATACGTTGTCTTGTTTTTCTATCCGCTTGACTTCACGTTTGTTTGCCCAACTGAGATTGCCGCATTTAGCGATCGCTATCCTGAATTTAAAGAACTGGGTGCGGAAGTTTTGGGCGTATCGGTTGATAGTGAATTCTCGCATTTGGCTTGGATTCAGACCGATCGCAAAATGGGTGGCGTTGGCGATTTGAATTATCCGCTGGTATCAGACATCAAAAAGGAGATTAGTACGGCCTATAACGTTCTCGATCCGGATGCGGGTGTTGCTTTACGGGGTCTGTTCATCATTGATAAAGAAGGTGTCGTTCAGCACGCGACAATTAATAATCTTTCTTTTGGGCGCAATGTTGATGAGACCTTGAGGGTTCTCCATGCCATTCAACATGTTCAAAAGCATCCGGATGAAGTGTGCCCTGCTGGTTGGCAACCGGGTGAAAAGACGATGACGCCTGATCCAATTAAATCGAAGGAGTTTTTCGCTACAGCCTAGGGAAACTGATGTATTCTGTACGAGCCTCACAGCGCGAGGCTCGTACAGAATACGGTAGTGGGATGTAGGTAATGATTTTTGGTGGTGTGGGCAGCGCCCACACCACCAAAAATCATTACGGCTTGAGAACTACCCAGAATACATATGCGTTTTTATCCTGACGGCTATTACCAGGGGCTCCCAACCATAGTGAATGCTGACCAGTAGAACGGATGGGATAAGTCGCGATCGCGAACTGTCTCTTGCACCTCGGGCGGCAATGAAAAGCCTAATCCTCGGGCATCTTCAAGCGTTTGCTCGTCGAGCTGCACTTGGCCTCGAAGCATCGCGATTTGGGTTTGGCGGAGGGCTTCTGCTTTGATTGGTGAAGTTTGAAGCTGATTATAAAACTCGGTCATCAACGCCAATGTGCCCTCGTCGCTGACATACCAAAGGCTCGCTAGCGCCGATTTGACGCCTGCTTGCAAGGCCAGCCCTGCAAAGCCGAGTTCAGCATCTTCATCGCCCACTGCGGTGCGACAAGCGCTAAGGACTAATAGTTCCACAGGTGGTTCACTGAGACCAAGTTCTCGTAATTCGCTGAGCCTCAGTCGTCGGTCATTAAATTGAATAAACGAGTTGCTGGGATCACCCGGCAGAAATTCGGCGTGGCTAGCAATGTGAACGATACCGAATGGTGTTTCCTGGCGTTCCTTTTTCAAGTTGTCAATGGTGAAAGCCTCGTCTACTAAAGTTTCGCCTGTCCAACTGCCGCCGATGGCTGCTAGCTCAACGGGTACGGCAGGCAGGGCAGGCAGGTCTTTAAACTTGTCGGTGCCCATTGCCAATACTTGGCTGTTGCGGACATCTTCGTAGCGGGTGTCAATCAGGTTGAGGCTGGGCATTAGCCCTAGACTGTATTGCTCAATTAAAAACTGCTGACCGTCATAGAGTGCTGCAACGGGTAGCGATCGCAACTTAGACGGCATGATAAACGCAATATTTTCAACTTCCTGAGCGACCAAATCCGCTTGGAGTGTGCCAATAATCCACTGATAGAGCTGCTGAGCAGACGCTTGATAAGCCGTAGATTGAATCAGACGAGGGTCGGTCAGTTGAGTTTGTAGATCAACGGCTGCGGCTTCTACCTGTTGGCGCGTAACGCCTGGAACCCGATAGCGCACGGGAGGCTGGTCGGCAGTCACTAACAAGAGTTCGAGTTCATCGGTAGGCTGGGGTGCGAGATCGAGGGCAATGCCGCGCAACTGATCTGAACGATTTAAATAGTTGGCGACTTCCTGAGACGCCGTTGCTTCTAATTCCGAAAAGCCTGGATTGACCGCTAGTGTTGCGGGCAAATAGTTGACATAGATCAGCGCGGGCTTGATGCCCGTTTTATCGGCGATGTCTTGTAGGACTTCTTGAGCTTCATCAATGGTAATCGGTGGCAGTACCTCGCCTCCCGAAAGATTTTCATCGACATCTAAGGGGGGCTGACCAGCACAAAATGGTGGACATACGGGATCTGGCAGGGTGATGTCTGTAGGAGGTGGTTCTTCTGGCGGCGGTTCCTCCGGTGGTGGTTCTTCTGGCGGCGGTTCCTCTGGCGGCGGCTCTTCTGGGGGGGGATCTATATTAGTTTGAAAAGTAATCGTGACCGGATTGGATGCAGCTAGCCTATCGTTGACAATCAGCGTGAACGCATCAACTGCAGTTGTAGCTGTACCAGAGGAGATATAGACCAACGTTTCTCCTACGGTGACTGTATCTCCTGCCAGCACGGGTGTAGTGCCATCTGCCCGGAACAGTTGACCAGTTAGAATACTGCCGATCTGATAAGTCAGATTATCGGCGTTACTGTCACCAGTAGCTGGAGTAAATCCGGCAAGCGTAAAGGTGACGGGAGTGTTGCTCGGCGATGTTAGTGCATTGGTCGTTGTGCTCAATGTGGGCGCGACGTTATTAAATGTGATGCTGATCGTGCCGTTGGGTTCCGTTTCGGTTCCGGCATTGGGGAAGGCGGTTGGAGATGCGATCGCATCATCGTTTGTGACTATATCTCCTGCTGTTCCATTCGTTGACGCATCACCGACCGTAAACGGCACGTTATTCGGGCCACCGTCATGGGTAATGGCAACGGTTCCGCCCGTGGTTGTTCCGCCCGTGTAAATAGTGCGACCCAATGCATCTTGCGCGAGTCCTTGAACGGTGCCATCACTGGCAGTTACTGTCACTGCACCACCTGCACCCGTACCGTTATTGGATGTTGCGCTGGTATCAATCTGTCCGAACTGGAGGTCACTTTGGCCTGGTATTGAACCTGCTGCGAGGGCAACAGCTCCACCCGTGGCAAGGGTTGCTTCTGCACCATACAGCGATGTTGAGATCGCATTTGCTGAAATTGTTCCTACAGTGATGCTTTGGGCCGCAGTTACGTTCACATCCCCTGCGATCGCCGTTAAATCAGGCCCATCATCTCCACTCACGCTGTTAGCTCTAGTGTCTAAGTTAGCCAGATTTACTGATCCAGCCGTTGATTCAACGTTGATATCCCCCCCAATTGCCCCAACTGGCGGAGCTTCGGAAAAAGAAGGAATACTGACTGAACTTGTGGTGATTGCCCCATCTGCAATGATGTCACCATTGGCGAATAAGGTAACATCGCCTGCTTCTCCACCATAGGGGCCAAACCCAAACTCCGGGTCTGCTGACACTGTAATAGAGGTGTTGATCGCATCAACGCTGATTTGTCCATTGGGAGCCAGAATGGTGACATCGCCACCGTTGGCAGTTCCAAAAAGGGTTGTGGCTCTAGTATCGATCAGACCGCCGATGTCTACATTTCCGCGCGCATCAACCACCACATCGCCCCCGTATCCTCCAAACGGAGATGATGTGTTGATGGTGCCGCCAATGGTGATGTTTCCGCCAGCGACGGCATTGGGTGCATATTGGGTTGTTAAGAAAACCTCAGTCAGATCGTTGAGGCTAAACGGTACAACCTGAATATTGCCACCAATCGTAATATTGGCGGCTGTTGGCGCAGCGGTTAGGACGGGATTTCCGGGCGTGAAGCCAGAACCGGGCGGTGGAACCAGAGGTGCCCCTGCTGTTGCCGTAGTTCCGGCCCGAATATCAAGCGTTGGCACACTGGCACCATCAATGTTAATCGTCGAACCGTTAGATAAACCGATGCCTGGTTCTGCGATCGCATTTGCTGGAGTATCTGGAGCATTAATCGTGATGTCGCCTGTCACGGTGACGCTTCCACCCGCAAAGATATGCAGGGAAGCCCCGGTGTAGCTGTCAAACGAGACGTTACCCGCCGAGCGGACAACTGGATCGTAGGGGCTGAACCAACTGCCCTCACTGCCATCTAGCGTTTCAATCTGAAAATCGCCGCCTGACCAATAGTGGGCATCGCCACCAACCGTATTGGCCGATCGCAGCGTCAAGTCATTACCTGCAACGAGGCCGCTTTGGTCATGATTAAGAGCAAAGATATCGATTTGCTGATTGCCCTGAACGGTTAGGTCATTGCCTGCTGAGAGTAAAACCGGATTGGCGGCTGTATCGCGAATCTGTACCGTATCGCCTGCTTGTATTGTCAGATCTCCCGCCGTAATAATCGTGCTTTCGGGTAAAAACAGGTTTTGTTGGGCTGAGACTAAACTGCGATCGCTATTGGCATCATGTATCACTACATCGCCGCTTGTGACTGCTGCATCGGCATTGGTCAGATAAACCTGTCCATCATCAGTGATGGCAATTTGGTTAGCACTTGTTGCGTGACCTGTCAGCAGTTCCGGCAGCGAGAGTATGGGAAATGTCCAGGTGTTTTCGGTATCTGGATTACTGGCGGGCTGAACTTCGAGACTGAGTAAGTTCCCTGGCTGACTAATTTGCACCAGGCTCTCACCGGGTACAGCGGCAACAGTTAGCGCTCCATTGGGGGCGGACAGCTCACCTGTGCTGACGACGGTGCCACCGAGTAGCGTCAGTGAGCCATTCGTTACCGTTAAATTGCCGAAATTTGCGATCGCACCGGGTTCTGCCACCGTAAACCGATAGCCATTCGGCTCACCCACCAAGCTGCTGTAGTCGTTGGTGCCAATTGCGTTCCACCAGCCGTTGCCGAAGCGTAGACCATCTGCGGTGGAGACGGTTAGCGAACCGGGCAAGTCGAGCCTTGCATTGGCTCCAAATAGAATGCCACTGGGATTAATTAAATACAAATTGGCGTTGCTGCCCGTGAGTTGCAGTAAACCATTGATCACCGACGCATCGCCGCCCGTAATCCGGCCCAAAACGTTCATCGTTTCCGGTGGGGCGATGAAGTTGGCGCTTTCGCTGGATTCTAGGCCAAATCGATCAAAACTATGGAACTGATTTGTGCCATCGCTGGAGGATGAGCCGCCCGTAATTTGGTACTGGTTGTCGTTGGGCGTGACCACAGTACCCGTACCATCAGCAGCAGGAGTGATGGACTGTGCGATGAGGTTGGTGTCAGAAGCTAGTCCCACTGGATTGAGCGTATTACCCCAGCTTGGAGTGGCCCAGCCGATCCAGGGAAGTGCGATCGCAGCTACGGCGGAAGCGGCCACGGGTAATGTACGGCGGCGTATTCTAGCAGGTTGATTAACCTGATCAACGATTAATCGCTGTCGTCGATTCAGCGCTTGTTCCACCGCGCAATAGGCCCAGTGGGTTTGCTCAGCGGCTTTGCGGTGAGAATTATTGGCAGCGTAGTACCGATAGAAATACAGCGGTTTTTTCAGCGGATAAACATCCGTCACTTCCGACAGCCGCAAACAGAGGTCATAGTCATAGGCATAGGGAAAGGCCAGGTTAATGCCGCCAATTTGGTCATACACCGAGCGGCGCAGCAACCGAAAGTGGAAAGTGATGAACTTGTGTAGCAGCGCTTCTCGCGAATAGGGAATCTGGCAGCGGGAGCCGAGTCCAGTAACCTGGCTTTCGGCGTCCATCACCAAATAGTCAGTGTAGACCAGGCCAACGCGGGGATTGGATTCCAGCACGGCTACCGTTTCGGCTAGTGCGGTCGGAGCCAGGATGTCGTCGCTGTCTACCCAGCCGAGATAGCGTCCAGTCAACTGTGCGATCGCAGCCGTGCGGGAGCGAGGAATACCTTGGTGCGGTGCGGCGATAATTCGTACCCGCTGATCCTGCGTCGCGAACTGCTGAGCAATCTCTACCGAGCGATCGGTGGAGCCATCATCCCAAATAATCAACTCAAAGTCCTTAAACGTTTGGGCTAGAACACTTTTAATCGCAGTTGCCAAGTAGCGATCGCGGTTGCGATTGGTGATCAGCAGCGAAACAAGAGGCGAGACAGGAGCAGTCATCATAACAGGAGACCACAAAAGGATAAGCCGAGTATTCTAAAGCTACGCGATTCCACTCATGACATCGGGAAATCGCAAAAAAATTTAGGGGATGAACGGAGATTCATCGGGCGCATTTGCCAAACTAGCCTACTTGTCGCTGCAACATTGGAGTTAATCTTGATACGCTAATTACACGTTTGCATCGATTCAATCGTACAAAATTTGCCCATGAAGTCTTTATTTTTCAGCGTTGTTATTCCGACGTATAACCGCAAGCCAATTCTGGAAAAGTGTCTGCGGGCAATGGAGCAGCAAACGATTCCGGCTGATAGCGCGATCGCAGATTACGAAATTATTGTGGTCGATGACGGTTCTACGGACGGGACAGTGGCGTGGCTGACTGAATCCGCGACTGAATTTCCCCATGTGCGTCTCTTCCAGCAGGAGCACCTTGGCCCATCTGCGGCGCGTAATTTGGGGGTTGAAGCGGCTCAGGGTGACACGATTATCTTTATCGATAGTGATCTAGTCGTCACCGAACGCTTTTTGCAGTCCCATGCCGATGCGCTCCAGCAGGGTTACGCTCAACTAGGTTGCGATCGCTGTTTTACCTATGGCGCGGTGATCAATACCTGCAATTTTGACAATCCAACGGCTGAACCCTACAAGGTGACGGACTTCTCGGCTGCTTATTTCGCCACGGGCAATGTTGCGATCGCAAAACACTGGCTAGAGGAAGCGGGCTTATTTGACACGGGGTTTCAGCTCTACGGCTGGGAAGATTTGGAGTTAGGAGTGCGGCTGAAAAAGCTGGGATTAAAGCTGATCAAGTGTCCCGCCGCAGTCGGTTATCACTGGCATCCCCCCTTTGAGCTAGCGGATATTCCTAACTTGATTGACAAAGAGATTCAGCGCGGTCGCATGGGCGTTCTGTTCTACCAAAAGCATCCCACTTGGAACGTCCGCATGATGATCCAGATGACCTGGCTGCATCGAGTGCTTTGGGGTTTGCTCTCACTCGGTGGGCAGCTGAATGAACGGACAATGGCTCCGCTCCTGCAATGGCTGATTAATCGCAACCAGCCTCAATTGGCTCTGGAACTGGCACGGGTATTTCTCAACTGGTACAACGTCCAGGGGGTTTATGCTGCCTACGCAGAAATGCAGCAGGGGCAAAAATAGCAAACAACAAGCCGCAGCTTAGTTACCAAGCTGCGGCTTGTTGTTATTGTTCAGCGATTAAGCACTAATCGTAGACTTGTACATGGCTTCGCGGGTGGCGACCATACCCTGAACGAGGCGATCCATTTCCTCGCGGGTGTGGAGTGCATTCGCCGTCACGCGGATGCGGGGCTTGGCAATGAACCAGATGGGAGAAACCCAAATGCCGTGGGTATCCATGAGCTGACGAGCAAAGACTTTGGGATTGATCTCAGCGGGGAGCAGAATGGGTAACACGTTGGTTTCGCCGATCACCTCGAAATCATTGGCTGTTAGTTGCGATCGCAGATAGCGGGTATTTTCCTGCAAACGCTGCACCAGTTCAGGGGACTGCCGCACGCGGCGAATACTCTGGAGGGCGGCGGCTGTTAGCGGTGGCGCTAGGGAAATCGTGCCAATCGACGTAGGCGATACGTTCAATAGCGGCTTTAGCTCGGCAGTAGCGGAACTAATTGCAGCTCCAGCAGAGGCGGCAAACTTTGAGAACGTGGTCATGATGATTGGCTCAACGCCGCGATCTAGCGCATATTGAGGCGTGATGCCAAAATGCTCATAAACACCGCGTCCAGTTGCACCAATCGCACCACTGGCATGGGCTTCATCCATCACCAGTGTCGTATCTTCGTAGGCCGAGAGAATATCAATCATCTCCGGCAGGGGCACAACATCCCCATCCATTGAAAATACGGCGTCAGAGATCACTAAAATGCGATCGCCCGGTCGAGCATAGCGCTTCAGCTTGCGGGCTAAATCTTCCATATCGCAGTGGCGATAGGCGCGTACTCGTACCCGTGGGCTGTGGCCAAACAGCTTACCGGAGCGAGTTCCGGCATTGGTGACGGCAGAAATAATGCAGCCGTGATTCAGCACATCCGTCAAAATCAGCGTTTCGCGAGTGTGCTGAAAACCTGGCACTGGAATAGCTAAATGGCAATAGGCATCCATCAGTGCCTGGAGAGCCATCCACGCGTTTAAAAACAACTGCGTGTGGGGTAAATGCTTGAAGTCTGAAATTTCATCTTCGAGCTGGCGATGGAGATCGATGCGACCGCTCAAGACGGAGCAAGAGCTATTGGATGTCCCGTAGTGCTGAATCGAATCAATTGCAGCTTGCTGAACGGATTTGTCTTGAACCAATCCGAGAACATCGTTGGTGCAGAAGGTCAGCACGCGACGCCGGATGCCAGTGGCAGATTCCTCAAGATCGACGATGTTGCCGTTTTTGGCATGACAAATGTATTCGTCCGGATCAAGGCCACTTTGATACCACTTTTGGACGTATTCTTTAACAACTTGCACAGCTCACTCCTCTCACCTAGTTCCTCAATCGCCAAGCTCTGTATTTCATGAAATCCAAATCGTTTCAATATAATGAGATCGCTCGGTTATTCTGCTCTAACGTATCGAATGATATTCCACTTCGATCAGGGTGATCCTACAGATTTTTAACTGGCACACCACTTATTCAAAGGTACAGACTACAAAGCAGCATGCTATGAAATCCCCTTTACGTTCCAGGGGCATAGAACCCTGTCAAAGTAAGCACCAATTATAGAACCGGACGATTGTATCAATCCTTTCTGGCTTCTTTACAAATGTCAACTATTGCTAAGCATACGCTGATTTCGCCCGATAGGCTATAAAACGCTCGAATTTAGCGGGATTAAGGGATTGGCAAGGTTTTGAGCCGGATTTTGGTGTTGGGCAAAATTCAGCAAAATCCGATGGCCTTGCGGTTTGGCGATCGCGCAAGTAGTGGTGGAACACCGCTTCGTCTCGATAGCTCATCTAAAATCGCTGCAACTAGAAGTAAAGTGTCTAATATGAAGTTGAACGGCGTGATTTGAGGGAAACACTATGCCATCTGATCCAACTACATCTACGCCACCTGTTGACCCTAGCCGCGCTGGCCATCCATCCTCGCTGGAGACACAGTATTACCACTGGCGTGGGTATCGTTGTGCCTATGATGTGCTCACCTGCGATCGCAGTTCGGATCACTCTAGTTTCTCCGATCCGTCTGAGATGAATCAGCCTGCGATACTGCTGCTTCATCCCATCGGTGTTGGCTTATCGCGTCAATTTTGGCAGCGGTTTGCTCAGGCTTGGTTTGATGCTGGAGAAACCGCGCCTCTATATAATCCAGATTTGTTGGGCAATGGCGAGAGTGATATGCCCCATGTGGCTTACCACCCAGCCGATTGGGCCGAGCAGCTAGAGTATTTTATTCAAACCGTGATTCGCCGCCCGGTTATTTTGATTTCGCAGGGGGCGCTGTTTCCGGTTGCGATCGCATTAAGTCAGCGGTCTAACAGCCTGGAACTCGTCAAAGGCTTCATCTTAGCTGGGCCTCCGGCCTGGTCGATTATGACCACTCCATCCCCAACCTGGCGAAATCGCCTGTTGTGGAGCCTGTTCGATTCTCCCCTGGGTCAAGCGTTTTACCGCTATGCCCGCCGCGAAGAGTTTTTGCGTTCTTTTTCAATTAAGCAGCTTTTTGATCAGGCAGCCGATGTTGATGCGGAATGGCTAAATACGCTGCAAACAGGTGCAACCGACCCAGCCAGTCGTCATGCTGTCTTTTCCTTCCTGGCAGGCTTTTGGCGACGAGACTATATGGAAGCGATGCAGCAGATTTCCCAGCCCACGCTAGTCGTATTTGGTGAAACGGCTTCAAGTATCAGTCGCTCTGGCAAGAAGGAATCGCCACAAGATCGCATGAGGGACTATCTCAAGCATTTGCCCCATGTGGAGGGACGATTCATGGCGGGGCGCAATGTGTTGCCCTATGAGCGGCCTGCTGAATTTGTGCAAACAATATCACCCTTTGTTCACCAGCTTACCTAAGCCTCAATGCTGATTTTTGAGATTTGTCTAGACAATCTATATAGAGGATCTGTCTAGATTTCTACCCGTTTCTGATGGTGACGCGATCGGTCTCGATGTTTTTCGTCCCGTCTACGTGGCGGACAACATCGACAACGTGATCGAGTTCAATGCGACTAGGAACCTGTCCTTCAAAAATGACGGAATCACCAAACTGAATCAGCCGTAACTGCTCTAGATGAGACGCAACCGGATCGTCTTCAAGTGCGATCGCAGCTCGTTTGGCCAATCCACTGGGATCATATTCTCCATTTAGCCCCATGAACTCTGGCGGTGGCGGTGGCATGTGGACACCCGCATTTTCCCGAAGCTGAGCGTTGTAGTCCTGCCCAAAGCCCGGCTGCATGCGTGATTCTGCGCCGAAATCATCGGTCGGCTGCGTCAATTCCCCAACTTGTTGCACGTAGGCGCGCTGTAACCAGGTCATAATTGTGTCTTAAATCAATACTGCTTTTCTATTACAGCGTTGATGCCGCGCCTATACATCATCCCAGTGTGATAGGTCAAGCCAAACTGATGTTTTCAAAAGTGAGAGATTGAGCAACTACTGTCATACAATTTCTGCAAAACCAAGCTGAAAATCAGATGCTGCGGGCATTGGAGCTAGGGAGGATGGGCAAATTGGCTAGCGGAGTTTTTGCGATCGCAGGGCATTAATCCACCCGATGAGGTATGTAATTAGCAACAATCCTTTATGTTTCAAGCCACTCGTCGTCGATTAGCCCTTTGGTATGCGGCTGTAACCGCTGTGCTGCTGCTGCTGTTTGCTAGCGGCTTTTACTGGTATGTGCGAACCACGCTGGTGGAGCGAATCGACGATACGCTGAGCCATGTGGTGGAAGTGGTGCAGCGATCGCTGGTGATTGAGCTGGATCAAAACCAGGTGGCGGACTCGATGGCCTATCCGCTGATGCACGTCAATGTAGAGGCTAGCTTTCGCAATAACGCCGATACGGTGGAAGACGATCACATTGACCTGGAGTGGTTTAGCCCGACCGGGGATTTGCTGTGGACGACATTTTCGACGCCAATTGAGGTGCCAATTCACGTTAATCCTCGGGGTGAAACGGTACATACCACGCCCGATCACCTGATGCGGCAGGTAACGCAGCGGCTTCAGGTGGGGCGGCAGGTGTTGGGCTATTTGCGAGTGAGCCACCCTTGGTTTGAAGTAACCAAGCCGACGCGACGGCTGCTGCTGGATTTGAGTATTGGCATTGTGCTGATTGTTTCGACTGTAGGCGGACTGGGCTGGTTTTTGTCGGGACTTGCGATCGCACCCGTGCGAGAATCGTATCAGCAGCTCAAGCAGTTTACGGCAGATGCATCTCACGAGCTGCGTAACCCAATTGCCGTGATTCAAACCAATGTGCAGGTGGCACTGGCTGATCCGAACCCGGACGCCGATTTTCAGCGGTATCAGCTTAAGGTGATTGAGCGACTGACCCGCCGCCTGGGGCATTTAGTAGATGATCTGCTGTTTCTGGCCCGCCAGGATAGCGGCATGAGTCCGCCCCAGTTTAACCCTGTGGAAATGGATGCGCTGCTGGTGCAGGTGCTGGAGGAGCAGCAAGCGATCGCACTTGACAAGTCCATCACCCTATCGCTCCAGTTAGATGACGTAGACGCATCTGAATCCGCTGCGCCACGCTCATCTTTACCTGTATCAGTGAACGATACCTATGTTGCTCAACAGACAGTAGAGCTAGATTCAGCCCTAACGATTATGGGCGATCGCGATCAGCTGATTCGGCTGTTTACCAACTTGGTGAGCAATGCCATTCAGTACACTCCGACGGGGGGCGAAGTCGAACTCAGCGCCCGCTGGATCGCAACACAGCCGCCAACCCTCCAGGTGCAAATTCGCGATACGGGGATTGGCATTCCGGCAGAATCCCTGCCGCTCCTGTTTGATCGGTTCTACCGAGTCGATCCGGCGCGAACTCATAGCCAGCATGATCAAACGGCGAAGAGTACCGGGTCAGGACTGGGACTTGCGATCGCGCAGGTCATTGTCACCAATCATCACGGCTCAATCCGGATTGACAGCATGGTTAACCAGGGCACAACTGTGACTATAACGCTGCCCCAATCCCAGGAAGCTGCTCGCAATGGCCTACCCAATCCCGCTAAATCAAAGGTTGCACAAAACTTGGGTTGGGATTAATCCCTGTCTGTAAAAAGAAATTAGCGGTTCAAACTCTGTCGGAAGTAGAGGCACACTGATCTCTCTTGATAGATGTGGTCAAACTTTAAAATTTGTAATATTCGGTCAGGCTGCATCCAGTCACAACTGCAATTTGTTATGCACCTGGCAACCGCTGCCAATTGCGATCGCTGGATGAACGCTGAGTTGCAGCGATGTTAGCTGCACTCTCCCCTTACGTCTTAGATGAACGTAAGACGTTTGAACGCAACGTTTAAGAGGTTTTCTATGACAATTCCAATTAAAGAAGACATTGTATATATTCTGCTGCAAAAAATTCGAGATTCTGAAGGCGAACAGGGGTTAAATATCTCTCAGACGGACTTTGCAGGTCGGCAAATGAGTACCCGCGATCTGCTTGGGCATCTAGATTTCTTGAATCAAAAGGGATATATCGATGCCGATTTTTCCGGAAATGCCTATGCGACCCAAGCGGACGTGCCATCAGCTATCAACCCGGATGAGTTTGATTTGCGAGTTGCGAACACGTTGGGAGCCAGTGACGGCCCTCTTCCTCATCTAATTGCTTTCAAAAAGGCCGATTTAACCGAAAAAGGGCGTAAGATGCTGCAAAAGATGGAAAATAATCCACCAGAAGCAGTGAAAAGCGGCCCAACGCTCCCGATTGTGGAAGAAAATACGCCTTTCCTCGAAAAAGTGATGCTGCGCGGCAACCTGGAAGACATCTTCGATGCTCGTGACGTGGCAGAAGTTGTATTCCGCACCATGCGTGACTTGATGACCACCAAGGCGTCGGATCAGGTAGCTAGTGAACTCGATGAAGAGGCTCTGCCGACCGAAGACAAGGCTCTGCAAAACAGCGTAGCTGAATTATGGCAAGACACTAATCCTATCGTCAGCTTCCTCAGCCGAATTCGTCCACCGCTGAAGTTTGATGATGAGACCTTCCTATTCCGCATTCGCCAAGAGGCAGGTCTGCCCAAGAACGTTAGCCCTGAGACTGCCATCAAAGCTGTCTTTTCTGCCACTAAAGAAGACCTATCTGAGGGACGAATTCAAGACATCAAGAAGTTTATGCCGGGCCAAATTCAGTCCCTCTGGGTCGAAGCATAAATCTTGCCCAACACACAGCTCAACCGCAGGACATCCAAGCGTAATGTGATGGATTCCTCGCCACTGTCGCCCCACTGGGGCGATTTTTTTGTTCTCAATCAGCAATCAGGACTCATATCAAGTCCGCGTATAAGAACTCTGTTTATTTTTTGTGAAATGCTGGCTAAGCCAGCATTTCACAAAAAATAAACAATTGGCTTTTAACCGGATTTCATGTCTGCTCAATCCCAATACTTTTTGGTAATCATTTAAAATCGCTAGATTTAAATTTTCATGTCAAGATCGAAAGGGTTTGTTTGGGGAAGGAGATGCGATCGCACCCATGACCGCAACACCAAGATTACCGTTAGGCAAAACCGTGGGTGGTCGGTATCAGATCGTGACGCATTTGGGCGGCGGTGGGTTTGGTCAGACCTATCTCGCCCTCGATCAGCATTTGCCCTACAACCCCAAGTGTGTAGTCAAACATCTGCAGCCAGAACTGTCAGATCAGATCAGCCTGGACACCGCGCAGCGCCTGTTTGAAGCTGAGGCTGAGGTGCTGTACCATTTTGGTGACTGCGATCGCATTCCGCGTCTGTTTGCCCACTTTGAAGAAGGCCCCGATTTTTATCTGGTGCAGGAATACGTCGAGGGCGACAACTTGGGGCAAGAAGCGGTCTTGGGGCAGCCCCAGTCTGAGCAGTACACGATGCAGCTCCTGCGGGAAATCTTAGAGATTTTGGTTGTTGTGCATCAGCGCAATGTGATTCACCGCGATATTAAGCCTTCAAATCTGATTCGTCGTCGCGCCGATGGCAAACTGGTGCTGATTGATTTCGGTGCGGTGAAGCAGTTGGGTACCCGCATCATTGGCGTCCAGGGCAATACGACCCGCACGATTGCCATTGGTTCACCAGGGTACATGCCCAACGAGCAGTCGGCGGGGCGTCCCCGCTTCAGCAGCGACATTTACGCCGTCGGCATGATTGGCATTCAGGCACTGACGGGCAAGCATCCTAAAACGCTGCCCGAAGATCATCACACCTGTGAAATTCTTTGGCGAGACGGCATTCAGGCTAGCTCAGCTCTATGTGATGTGCTGGATCAAATGGTGCGCTACGATTTTCGCGATCGCTATCCCACGGCGGCAGAAGCGCTATCGGCCTTAGATCAGTTGATGCCGCTCCAGTCCTCTGTGATTCATCAACCGGGAAATCATGCACAGGCTGCCCAGTTTGCCCAGACCAGTTTAAGTAATCAAATTTTCCTCGATTCTGCCTGCAATATTGACTACCGACCGCTGCAAGCCTTACTGGAAGCAGGCCGCTGGCAAGAAGCCGATCGTGAAACCTATCAAATGATGCTGGCAGCGCGCGAACTACAGCCGGGAGTGCGGCTGAATGCAAATGATGTTCAAGAGTTTCCCTGTCGCGATTTGCGGACGCTAGATTATCTCTGGGTGAACTGGAGCGGCGGTCGATTTGGCTTCAGTATTCAAAAGCAAATTTGGCGTGAAGTGGGTGGCCGCACCGATCTAAACTACGCCAATTTGCAGCTTTTGGGCCGTGGTGGTCGCTCTGGCTGGCGGATCAATGGCCCCATTGAGCGGTTTGGCAATCGAGTGGGCTGGCGCGATCGCAGCGAATGGCTTGATTTTGAATCTCTATTATTTAATATCGATGCTCCAGATGGCCACCTCCCCGCTTGGCATCAGGGTGCTATTGGTCTAGCTCAAATGGTGCGTTTTTTTGCGCGGCTGGATGATTGTTTACTGTAAGACGTGAGGCGAGAGGAGTAAGGCGTGTTCTGCCACTCAGCACTCAGCGCTTTCCAATAACATCAGCAACGTCACATTCACAACTTAACTTGATAGCCAGTTCGCCACAAAACATACGACTGGTTAATCCCGACCATAAACATACAAAAATAGTAGATTTGTCACACTTCGTAGTTTTTTGATGAAGGATGGGCAAATTAAATGAAGCTACCTATAAATTTGTTCAAGATGCAAAATATGGTGCCAAATGCAACAATTTATCTCGGTATTCTTGAACAAGATCAAGTTGCTGGCTGAGCCAAGTAGCTGCATGTAAATAATGCATACCTAAAAAACGGAGTGTTGTCTCGGTTTTTAGATATACGTTTATAGCCTTTCCTAAGCTACTGAGGTACAAGTTATTTTTTGGAAGCCGCGCTCCGCGCGGCTTCCAAAAAATAACTCCCCCTTTATTAGCACAAGAAGTGCTATATATCGTGCCAACCTACTTGGAACAGCTTATTAAGGATTATAAATTCATAAATTCGATATTAGTGAGGGGCGGGTTTAGTCGATCAATCTGCACCTTGCCGTAGATTTGACGGCAAAACCTGCCCCTACAATTTGCGGATTGATTCAATCCGCGCTCCTAATATCAAGTCCGTGTGTAAGAACCCTGTTTATTTTTTGTGAAATGCTTGCTAGGCAAGCATTTCACAAAAAATAAACAATAGGTTTTCAACCGGATTTCATATAAGCAACGGTTTGATTGCCGCCATGATCAGCATGTTCTAGTGAATTTGTGTCTGAACGTTATCTCAACGTTTTTTCACACGTAGATTTAATTAAATATTTCTGTTATCTACTATACAGAATGTGTTATGGTTTCAGCATAATGGTCGCCTAGTTATAACGCTAGACTCCCTCAGGTTTGTGATCCTGCTTTAGTTACAAGGAGACTCCCCATGACCAGCTTTGATTCTGTTCCCAAAGTGCCCTCTACACAGCAAGAACTCGATAATCTTATTCAGCGTTATCGGGCAGCCGATCCCAAAGACGGCAACCTCTATCGAATTTGGGAGGTGATTCGAACGGCTGCACTGCAACAGAAAGGGAAAGAAATTCCTAATGATCATGTCAGCGGTGAATCTAGTTATTAATAGAAATTCTAGAAATTTGCGATCCTAAATCACCGTTGCCAGATGAGATTGTAAATTTGAATTTGTCGAGCCTACCAGAAGAGGGGAACTGCGATCGCAGTTCCCCTCTTCTTTTGCTTTTTATCGGGATTTGCTGCTAGATTGCAGTTAAAAATTACCCATTTTGATCACTAGTACTGCAAGTGATTAGTCTTACAGACTGGGAGTTTTACCCGTTTCTTGTTGACTCGGAATGTTGCCAACTTCGCTGTAGCCCATGTTGCCTGCAACTTCTCGCAGCATGGAGATTTGCTCCTGGAACTCCAGGTTTTCAATCTGCTTTAGGGCATTTTTGATGTCGGAGCTAGCCTTGTAATCAGCGGGCATATCGACAACGTTTGTGCCCATTTCCTTGGCCCAAGCGTACCAAACTAAAAGCTGATTATTTTCAGTCAAACCGCCATACGTGCGAGATGATTCTGAATCTTTCCGCTCCACAATTTCTCGCATGATTTGCAGTTGTTCATCATCAGACAGTTCCAGATAGTCACCGATTAAAGTTGGCACAAGTTCTGGATTAGCCGCTGATGGAGCAGCAGGCGTGATCGAGTCACCCATGTGTTGATAAATGTAGTAAAGCAGCGCTAATTTAGCGTCTGTGCCTAATGCTTCGAATGCATCGACTACATTTTGCGTTTTCTCGGGTAAATAAGTATTTTTGTTTGCACTCGCAGTCATATAAACGTCCTATATTTATCGTTCGCATCCTATAGATATCAGGAGCGACGGGTTGGATCTCCCATCAGTGGTTATAAATGGGATATATAAAGACTGCGTCAAAAGATAGGTTTTGTAACGTTTTGGGGATGGCTATGCCCATCTTAAAGTAGGTGATTGGAAGGCTTTGAGAGTATTCAAATGTGTGAACGTCAGATGGTATGAATGTTTTAACTAAACCGCGACAGCGCTCGGACTGGGTTTACTGCTGCTAGGCAATTCCAGCACGAGCTAGACAGGGTTCAACCGTTGCCACCACTGAATTGGCTAGGGCAGCAAAGTGATAGCCACCTTCTAAGCCAAAGACAATGCGAGGCGTGAGTTCAAGACAGTACTGGGTGAGAATTGTGTAATCGTCCGGCTCAAGCTCAATACTCGCTAGCGGATCGGCAGCATTGGCATCATAGCCAGCACTGACCAATAGTACGTTTGGTTGAAAATCCTGTAAAAACGGCATGACTTGCTGCTCAAATGCCAGTTTGTAATCCGTAATTTTGCTGCCCGGTCGCATGGGAATATTCAGCACGTTGTGGTGTTCGCCTTGGTCGCTGGCGCGGCCCGTGCCTGGATAGCAGGGAGACTGGTGAGTTGAACAGTAGACAATGTGAGGATTATGTTCCACGATGGCTTGGGTGCCATTGCCGTGGTGAACGTCCCAGTCTAGAATTGCAACCCGCTCAATCCCTGGCTGCTCAAGGGCATAGTAAGCTGCGATCGCAGCATTGGAGAGCAAACAAAATCCCATGCCCGTCTGCTTAACCGCGTGATGTCCGGGGGGACGCGCAAAAACAAAAGCGGGTGCATCAGTTGCCAAAGCGCTATCTACTCCATCAATCCAGGCGCTGACAGCCAGCAGTGCCACCTCAAAACTGCGGGGAGACACGCGGGTATCGGCATCAATTCGGCCACCGCCACTGTTGGCTAACTGCCGCAAGCCTTCCACATAGCCAGCATCGTGTACAGCCAGTACCCAAGGCATGACATCTCGCTGCTGGACGGGCGTGGGCGATTGCCAACTGAGCTGGTCGGCCCAAGGTGCAGCTTTTAAGGCTTTGACGATAGCCGTCAGGCGTTCTGGACATTCAGGATGCCCGTAGCCCGGATCGTGCTGCAAAAATTCGTCTGAATAAAAAATAGGCAGCATGGCAGCTTTATCGTAACTTTAATAACGGTCTGACCTGAAACGGTAATGTTAAGTAGCTACATACCAATAAATGTATATCTAAAAAACCGGGGGAGCGCCCCGGAGGGTCACTCCCCCGGTTTTTTAGATGCGTTTATTTATGCCAACCTACTTAGTAGCTGTAAACTTTGTTTTAATGGGTTTTGGTGGTTGATGTGGCGTGCCCCCCCCGGAACAACCACCAACAAAAAATCAACTCCCGAGCACTTCCCTAGTTTCCCCTCCCCTCTTT
>CBKWJC010000020.1:0-77297 GCA_966674685.1 uncultured bacterium | reverse complement strand
TTAGCTCACGATATCCCCCGTCTATTTTCCTTTCTTCAATAAATCAGCCCTGCTTTTTAAGGGGGGCTAGGGGGATTTCAACGTTGAAACGAAGTCTAGGAGATTTATGTATAAGCAGTAGCCCCAAAAAGCGAGGCCATTCTTCCCTACTGGACACTAATTGGTCGTCCCTGAAAAACTGTCGTTTAGGCGATCGCCTAGACCGTAGGTCGAGGAGACGCCCAAAAGAAATGAAGCAGCTTGCGTAAATTGAACCCACAGCCTGCCAGTAAAGCATTGATGCGGTCTCCATCGACTCCTTGCAAGTAGTTGCGCTTGAGAGCATGGTCCTGTTTGGTATGAGCAATAACCGGCTCAATGGCATTGCGGCGTTTGAACAATCGCTGGAGAGTGCGGGTCAGCTTGCGGGTGCCCGCAACCCACACCTGCACATCGGTTGGATGGTGAGCCGTTCCCCGGAAACCCTTTTCCACAACCGCTTGCTTCGGCTTGATGGTGGTCAGCCGCTCCGTTTGAGTCAGGGCCTCTTTGAGAGTTGCCCCATCATAGGGATTGCCATGCACGGCATCAACGGCGACAATCCAGTTGCTCATCTGAGTGGTCACAAGCACCACTTTGCAGCCAAACTCATAGCGTTTGTGTACTTTGCCTTTGGCAATGCATTCGACTTCGGGTGCATGGACACTGTAGAGTTTGCCCGAATCTTGTGGCTGTTGGTCATGAATGTGTCTGGCTCTCTCTAGAAGAGCTTGCGCGTCTTGGGGCAACGGTTGGAGCTTGCGTTCGAGGTCACGCATCACTCGTCCTAGATAGGTGCGCAGCTTGCGAGTCTGTTGCCGTGCTCGTCTGCCCTGTCGGGCTGCCGCATAGCGGCTCTGTCGAAACAGCGCTTGCTTGCCTAAGCGCACATAACTTTGACGCAGCTTGATGGAGTGTTTCTGCGCCAAGCGCACCAACGCTCGTCTGGCTTTGTCATACAAGCGAGCATCGGTGGGAAAGGCAATGGCTTTGGGTTGCACCGTCGTATCGACACTCACCTGGGCAATCTCGGATGGCTTCAATGCCCGCTGATTCATCGCCGTGCTCAACACCTGTTGGAGCAGTTTCTCCATCCCCTTTACACCGATGCGCTTGCGCCACTTGGGCAAACTGCTCGCATGGCAGGGCAACTCATGCTGAAAGGTCTCTTCCCCGCAAAAGTATTGCCAATATGGATTTTCAACCCATTTGGCTACGACCGATTCATCACTTTCGTCATAGAGGGCTTTCAAGTAATGCAACCCCACCATCAGCCGAGTGGGCAAGGGGGGACGCCCTCCCTCACTACCCACAGGCTTGTTAAAGTCCTGCTCAAATGCCTGCCAATCCACCGCATGAGCCAGTTTGACTAAGGGATGCTCCAGATTCAACTGGTCTTTCAACAGTGGTTTAGGGGCAGAGGATGACTCGCTTTGGCGACCAAATCCACGACTCATTTCACCAGTTTTTTCACATGAAACTCGATTTTCTGGTTATTTTACAGCTTCTCTTAAGCCCGATAATCCCCATCCTGTCTAGCTTTAGATAGTTTTTCAGGGACGACTAATTGAGAGCCATCAATAGGCTAATTCCAATCAATATAGCTAGGAATACCCAGATGCCGTTGCGGCGGAGCCAGAGCCGTAGCTGAGCGCGCTGGCTGAGCGGTGGGGGCGTAATGGTGCTGGGCTGATTGATATCGGTATACAGTAGGCACTCAGTCGCGTAAGGGCGCTGGGGATAAGTGCAGGTGTCGTCGGCATCGTAGACGCAGGTTTTGCACAGGTAATCGCCTGTATCCGAGCGATGCAGGGGCATACCGGGATGACCGTACGCCTTCAGCGATGTCCGACAGTAGGGACATTCAATCGCTTGAGGATCTACGGGTTGATGGCAGCGAGGGCAGTTCGACATGAGAGGGAGAGCTAGCGGGCACCAATGGTTTTCTGGAAGGCCGGACGCGAGGTCATCCGCTGCACATAATCTGCGATCGCAGGATAGTCGTCGTAGCCAATCTGGAGCATCATCGGGATATAGGCCAGGTAGGAACCGACTGCAACATCAGCCGCGCCAAACTGGTTGCCAATGATGTATTGAGCTGTTTCAAAATGCTGATTCAGGGCTGAAAACAAACGCGGCATTTCCTTTTCGCGGCTGGTCTCCACAAATACACCAGGGCCTAGGGTCGCGTTGGCAAACAGTACCCACTGCGCCAAAACAGCTCGCTGCTCAACAGTAGTTGCTTCATTGCCGTACTTCTCTGCCAAATACAGCAGAATAGCACCCGATTCCCACAGCTTTAAGTTCCCATCTGCGATCGCGGGCACTTTGCCAAAGGGATTGATCGCCAAAAATGGCGGCTGTCGCTGTTCCCCTGCCTGAAAATCGAGCGTGACAAACTCGTAAGGAACCTGTAACTCTTCCAAATACCACTGCACAATCGAAGCCCGACTGCGCGCTCCACCATAAAGCTTCAGCATAATGTCTCGTCTTCGTTAATACATGAATGGGCACTGCCCACCGCGTTCTATTATGAGCCTGAACTGATTCGTCACAATTACGTAGGTTGGGTTGACGAAGGAAACCCAATATCTTTCAGCGACATTTAGGCTCACAAACTCAATATCAACCTACGCAATCAGCGGTCAACTAGGGATTGTTGGTTTCGCGTGGCTCAACCCAACCTACGGGATTAAGCCTGGAACCTAGAGTACTTGGTGCGTGTATGCATGTTGCTTGACGTTGTCTTCGGTTTTGACAACGTGATCGGCGTTGAGAACCCGCTTTTTCTCGGTTGAGTAGTTGAAATCGGCTTTGGTTGTGCCGATTGGAATCAAGTTCTGCGCTTCTGGACGAGACTGATAGGTGCGCGCCGCTGCCAGTGCCCGTTCGACAAAATCGGGGCAAAACTGAGCTGATGCCGGGAAGCTATCGGGAATTTTCATGGTTTTGGCGTCAACAACGGCACCGAGGGTAGTTGCGATCGCATGGCTGTAGGAGGTTGGAATATTCTTAAACAAGGCTTCCAGCGCGGCAGAGGGAATCGGTTCAACCATCTGGACTTCTTCAATTTCGCCATCTTCTTTGAGATAGCAGGTTGCTAGACCAATCACGATATACGCATCGGTGGTCAAATCGGAAGCATTGGGCAATTCGATGGCCGTGGTCATAGTTTGCTCACAGTTCGTCAGTAATTAGCGAGACGCTGCCGCTAAGATTCCCAAGCATTGTATCGTGCTGGATTCTTCGATTTTGCGAACTGTTTCGGAAACGGGACTGAGATTTAGGAAACGATACAGTTTGTTATATCTGTGATCCGATAGCCATAGTCGTGAGATTGCGGCTATAAACGCAAAGTTAAGAGCAACGTTTAGGACGTTCGGAATGACAAATTGGTCAGGCAGCACATCTATACGTCAGGGCAACGTACGCCAGGGCAAAGTCTATCTTGTGGGTGCGGGGCCAGGTGCGATCGCATATTTAACCGTGCGGGCGCAGGAGCTACTGTCCCAGGCTGAGGTGCTGGTTTACGATGCCCTGATCGATCCGGCGCTGATGTCCCTGGTGCCAGCCGATTGTCAAACCTTTGAGGTAGGCAAGCGTGGCGGCAGACCCAGTACATCCCAGGCAGAGATTAATCGCTTACTGGTGGATCAGTGCCTCGCTGGGAAGCAAGTGGTGCGGCTCAAAAGTGGCGACCCGTTTATCTATGGGCGCTGTGCCGAAGAAATTCAGGCATTGCAGCAAACCAACTGTCGATTTGAGGTAGTGCCGGGTATTTCCTCAGCCCTAGCGGCACCGCTGTTACTGGGTATTCCATTAACCGATCCGGTGGTGAGCCGTAGCTTCGCTGTGATCACCGGTCATGATCCGGATTCCCTCGACTGGTCAGCCTTGGCCCGCATGGAAACGCTGGTGGTGCTGATGGGGACGCGCAATCTGGCCGACATTACCGAGCGGCTTCAGCGACAGGGTAAACTAGCCTCTACGCCAGTGGCCGTGATTCGCTGGGCGGCCCATCCCCAGCAGCAGGTTTGGATTAGCGAACTGGGCCGAGTTGCACGGGAGACCCAGGGCATCCGCCTTTCGCCCAGCGTTGTGGTCATTGGTGAAGTTGTCCGCCTGCATTCCATTTTGAAATCGCCCGAACCCCCGCTGATGCCGATACCATCCATGCAACCGTCCATGCAAACGCAAACTCTGCCGCTGAAAGACTGCACCGTTCTCGTCACTCGCTCCGCCGGACAGTCCAGCCAGTTTAATGATCTGCTGATCGCGCAGGGAGCCAAGACGGTAGACATGCCAGCTCTGGAGATTACGCCCCCCTCCAGTTGGACTGAGTTAGATCGTGCGATCGCAGAAATTGATACCTTCGACTGGCTGATTCTCACCTCTAGCAATGGCGTCAACTACTTCTTTCAGCGATTGCTCGAACAGGGTTTAGATACGCGATCGCTGGCTAGCTTACGCATTGCGGTCGTGGGCAAGAAAACCGCCAAAGTCCTGACTGAAAAAGGACTCCAGCCCGATTTCGTTCCGCCTAACTATGTCGCCGATTCAATGGTGGAATCGTTTCCCGCTGAAGATTTCAAAGGGTTACGCCTGCTATTTCCCCGTGTGGAAACGGGTGGGCGAGAGTTACTGGTGCAGGAATTTTGCGATCGCGGTGCTGAAGTCGTCGAAGTTCCCGCCTACGAATCCGGCTGTCCTGAGCAAATTGATGCCGATGCTCTCCATGCTCTGAAGTCTGGGCAGATTAATGTGATTACCTTTGCCAGCTCCAAAACCGTCAAAAACTTTTGCCAACTGATCGAGTCAGCCCCAGAACTCTCTCTACAGGATCGCTGGCTCCAATCTGTCTGCATCGCCTCCATTGGCCCCCAAACCTCTCAAGCCTGCATGGAACTACTCGGTCGCGTTGATATCGAAGCCCAAGAATACACCCTAGACGGCCTCACCCAAGCCATTGTCACCTGGGCAGTTCAGGGTTGAGGATGAGTGGAGGGGTGGATGAGTAGATGGGTAATCGCGTGCTGATGTGATAAAGCCAATTACTCCATCACCCTATTACTCCATTATCCGTTATCCGACCCCCTCGCCCCCCTCGACTCCCTTTACAGCCTTTACATCCTCTACAGCCCTCTACCCTCTACACCTCCTCTCCACCCCACCTCGGCTCGTGCAAAAACTTCGTCGCCTGAACTGCATCGAGCGGTCGCGCAAAGAAGTAGCCCTGACCATACTGACACTGATGTTGTTGCAGCAGCTTAACTTGCTCTAGTGTTTCTACACCTTCCGCAACAGCATTAATATTGAGCGAATGCCCCAAGTCTAAAATCGTGTTGACAATGGCATAATCTTCGCGATTTGATTCCATGTGACCAATGAAAGACTTATCAATTTTGAGCGTATCGAAAGGCAATCGATGCAGATAGCTTAATGACGAATATCCTGTGCCAAAATCATCAATAGCAAGCTGAATTCCCAGTTCTCTAAACTGCATCATTAACTGGATTGACTGGTGAATATCTTCCATCACCATACTTTCAGTAATTTCTAAACGAATATCTTGTCCCTGTAAATTGAACTGCTCTAGCGTTTCGCGAATCATTTGGATTAGATTAGGTTGGCTAAATTGGCAGCTTGATAGGTTGACACTCATCACCAATCGCTGGTCTGGAAAAGCAACTTTCCAATGCTGCAACTGTTGGCAAGCTGTGCGAAATACCCATTCACCCAAAGGCAAAATTAGCCCAGTTTCTTCCGCGACTGGAATGAATTTAACAGGCGAAATAAATGAACCGTCAGCTTTTTGCCAACGAATAAGGGCTTCGAATCCGGCAATTGCATTGTTTTTGAGGCAAATAATGGGTTGGTAAGCCAAATAAAACTGTTCCCGCTCAATTGCTGTTAATAAATCGCTTTCTAGTTGCAGCCGATGTACATCTTCTGTCAACATGTTAGTGGAGAAAAATGTATGCTTAGTTTGAGACGAAGCCTTGCTTTTGTACATTGCTAAATGAGCATTGCGAATCAAATTATCTGGATCATAGGACTGTTGACCTTGAGCGACTGAGACTCCTAAATCAGGTGTAAGTAGAAGCCGATGTTTTCCTAAATTCATCGGCTTTGACAAGGTATTTTGCAGTTGTTCAAGAATGCTCTGTACAGATGCTTGGCTGTTTTGTTTAAACAGAATGGCAAATTCACTATCACCGAGCCGAGCGACTCTGGTCGTTGCTGGTAAACCTTGTTTGAGCTGTTCTGTAACAAGGGTAAGTACCCGATCACCAGCTTTATATCCTAAGCTTTTGTTAATTAGATTAATGCGTTCAATTTCTAAAAATGCAACGATGACAGATTGCGTATGAAGATTATTTTGCTGCTGCTGAAGGGCTTTATGGACAAGGCTGACAAACAGATCTCGCTTTGGTAATTGAGTTAATTCATCGTAGGTACTGTGATACAGCAAGCGCTGCCCGGTATTTAGTCCGACGGCTAATAAAATGCCAATGATTAACTCTGCGGTTGGTACCCAAATTAGCCCTAGCAGAAATCCATAGCTGATGCCCAAGATGGTTGCAATTAAAAGAATACTGGCAAACAATAAAATGATGGGACGACGAATGCGCCAGGTGATCATGCCTGCTGCAATAGCCCAAATGAGTAGCCATCCGGGTTCTAACCAAACTGGTAAAAACTGATAAACGGTGCGCGATGAGTGAGCGATGATGTCTAGAAGATGGCTAACAATTTGGGCATGGACAATTACGCCTGGCATGACAAAATTATTAGAAAGAGCAGCGCTATAAGGAGTATAAAATTCATCTTTTAGGGATGAATCAATGCCGCCAATTAAGACAATCTTGTCCTCAATTACAGCCGGATCGAATGACTGGCTGAGAACTGCGTCGAGCGAAAGCTGCTGGGCAGGGCTGATGCGATCGCGATAGCGCAAGAGCATTTGATATCCACTATTATCAATCTTTTGATAGCCACCATCACCCGCTCTCAAAATGGGTATTTCAGTATTCTGGATGTGCAGTGAGTCTTGATCTGCGCTGAACTCAGTTTCATCCACATCTAAATAATTCATCGCGATGCGTAATGCAAATGAGTAAAAGGCTGGTTCAGAGGGTTCCGCTACGTTGACAAATAGCAAACTGCGCCGCACAACATTATCTGGATCAATCAGTAAATCGCTAAAGCCAATTTGCTCTCTAGGGATTAAATTTGTTTCATTTGTGAGTAGGAAATCGCCATTTTCATCTATCTTGCTTACAATTATTAAGTTATCAGCTTGTAGCTGAGCTACTAAATTATTTGACTGAGCTTGAGTTCGAAATAAATCTAACCCAATGACACGCGGATTGTGCCGTTGTAGATTGTTAAGCAAGTTTGATAGTGTCTCTTCGGGTAGCGGCCAACCATATTGGGCAATATCTTCATCTGTGATACCAATGATTAATAAACGCGGATCATCGTTGCGATCGCGAATTAGGCGAATACCTTGATCAAACAGAAATAACTCTAGTGGTTCTGTAATTTGTAGCGTTTGACAAACTGTTAGAACTGTTGTGGTAATGAGTCCAGATAGCAAAATGGAACGGCCCCGAAATTTAATTGCGGGTTTCATCCATGATGGCAGTCGCGCAAACCAAGACGATCTTAAGGCGGACATATCTTACAGCAGATGACACAACAATCTGTACTTAGTCACGATTTACAATGCGTCAATGAATAAATCCGGATGTTTCCAAGATCTGATTCGCGGGTGCATAAACTTTTAGATGCGTTTATTCATGCCAACCTGCTTATTGTTTGCAGAAGCCAAGTACAGCCTGACATTCAAAAATAATAAAAACTGATTTTCATCAGCGAACTTCATCCTAGCAAGGGTTCAAATGTCTAGGATGTGGAGCCACACCATACATGCGATCGCAGGAGCTAGAGATTTTGTACTAATAGGAATTGTGCTTTGCGCTGCAAAAAATAAAACCCAAAGCGGGTACTTGATCGCACAGTGCGTTTCAATCACCTACTTTGGGTTTTAGTGCAAATTATGAGACTCTCTTATATCAAGTTTGGTTGAAGATCCATGATTTATATTTTGTAAAATGTTTGCTCCGCGAACGTTTCACAAAATATAAATTGGGTTCCTATACACAGACTTGATATGAGAGCTATACCAGCTCAGATGGAGGCACCGTCAACTGGGTGCCTCCGTCTTGACGACGACCCGGAAATTGATTGCGATCGGAGTCATTACTTTGAAGTATACCTGTATTAATTAAAGTTGAAGCTAATAGAATAGCCGTACAGCTTATCCCCAATATAATGGCTTGGCTGGGAGACTTGATAAGTTGAACCAAATATATTTTCAGAGAAGACATAAATTTAAATCCATGAAACGTTCAGTCTTTTGGCAAGATTGGGGGCGTTTCAAGCGTGGAAGTTGAAAGGCTCGTTTACTAATATGAAATAGGGTTGAAAACTCGTGGTTGATGTTTCGAGAAATGATTGTGGGGCAATCGTTTCTCAAAATAAAGCGGGTTTTCGTGGATGGACTTGATACTAAGTAGGTTGGCATAAATAAACGCATCTAAAAAAACGGGGATGTAATCCGGAGGGGCGCTCCCCCACTTTTTAGATATGCATTTATTTGTATGTAGCTACTTAGATGCGTCAGTTCAACGAGCAAAATTGGGACTCATATAACTGCATTGTTCACAGAGGAGGTGATCAAAATTAGCAAATTCCATATGAATTCACTCAAACTTTGAATCTAGATAAAGTAATGTTTGGCTTACAGCATTTTTTAGCCTAGTGAGGTTCATAGGAATGTCTCTCTGTATCAGGCGGAGAAACGTTCATGTATTCCACCAGAATGAAAAATGCTGTATCAAAAATCCGTATTTTTTCGGATTTGCAAAACTGAGTTTATAGCTCTGTATTTGCATACCCAGATTCAGCAACGCGCTCAAACTAGTTAAGTCGTTGGCTATCACAGGTTTCCAGTACTTTTAACACCAGTTGGTAGTTCTCAAGCCGTAATGATTTTTGGTGGTGTGGGCAGCGCCCACACCACCAAAAATCATTACCTACATACCACTAACCCACCAGTTCTACGAATTAGTACTACAGATGAGATCAGTGCTTAGTGTCGGGAAGAGGACTGAGTGCTTAGTAGCAGCCATACGCCTTACGCCCCACTCCTCTCGCCTTACTTTTTAAGTGCTGAGAAATGAGTACTCGTATGCAGCTATTTAGAGTGTTGCATAAAGGGAGTTTTCATGGGAAGTAGCTTTACAGGGTAATGATTTACAGGGTAATGAATTGAGAACCGCCGCTGTCTTGACGGATAATTTGACGACGGTTACCTGGATCGGCGCTGACGTGAATCCAAGCTGGATTTTGCAGTGTGCCAAATTCTAGGATGACTTGATCGAACGGTACATTGCTCACTACCCATTCAGCGAAGCGGCGGGTTCCAACATTAACTGGAATGATATCTGCGGCATAGCCTGACAGGTGATCGCTATTGGGCACTCCTCCTACTGCTGCATTGAGTTGAGGCGAACGGTAGCCTGAGGTAACGGTTAGTGGCCCTAGTTCATCCCAAGCGGGTTGTAGAATTTGCTGGGTCAGGCGTCGGAGATTGGCAACAACGGCTGGTGGTGGTGTGTTATCGATGCCAAGTCGATTTGCGGTTTCGGAACGAATTAAATCTTGCAGTGTGAAGTTGCGGCTGAGCCGAATATTGCCGTCATCCCGGCCAAATAGCCCCTCATAGGGCAAGCGGGTTATGGGCCGACTGGGAAGATTGACGACGCCAGTGAGAGTAGAGATTTTGCGGATTACATCATCAACGACTGCGTCTTTAGAGCCGAGTCGCGGATCGGTGATGCGTTCGACAAAAATGCGTAGGGCATCGGCTCCTCGACGGCGATAGTCTAAAAAGGGCGCATTGCTAGGTAGCATGATTAGCCCTTCGTAGGGACGACGGCCTGATGGGCGGGGTGATTGGCTGCCAAGGGCGCGAAGCAGACTGTCGGCTAAATCATCCGCAGGAGTGGGGTCAAGATTGGGAATGCCGTTGACGAGTTCCTGTAGACGGGTACCTGCTTGCTGTCGCCACAGGTTCAGTTGAGATGAGCTGATGTTGGCATCGGTGTAGCCATAGAGGCTTTCGTAGGGATAGACGCCTTCTGGTCGCTCAACCGAAAAGCCGCGTAGGGTGCGGATGAGGCGGTCTGCTTGCTCGTCGGCGGTGACAATGTTGGGGGTGTTGAGTCGGTCGAGATAGACCCGTACACCCGCTGCTGCTCTGCGCCGTAGGTTTTGAACGGAGTCTTGACCGAATAGGCCCACGTAGGGCTGGGCGCCTCCTGGACGCGGGGGTTGTCCACCCAGCGATCGCAACAGGTCATCGACCAGTGCATCCGTGCTGTTGAGCGAGGCATTGGGAATTTGGCGGATGAGCGGTTCTAGGGTGTTGGCAGCAAGGCTGCGCCACGTTTCAAGCTGGGTCATAGGGGCAAAGACTATGTCAGATCTGGGATACTTGCTTGATCTAAGCCTGAATCGGACGGGGGGACATCACCCGCACAACCCAATTTGGACTTAAGTCAACCATTTACTGTTCTGCTCTGAATATAGATACAGGATATAACCGCCTAGTTCTGAGATGTTCAGACTTTTTTTAAGAACATAAGTAACACCCAAAGAGTGTCTCTGGAGTCGGGCGTCGCGTGACTCCAGAGACACTCTTTGGGTGTTAGGGGATATAGGCGCTACAGTTCCAAATCAACAATCGGGGCAAATACGGCAGTAATCTGCTCACCTCGACCGGGACTAATCAGCCGTTCGCCGGGGCCATCTTTGCCAAAGAATGGGACGCGATCGATTCGAATATGGGCTGTGCGATCGCAATCGGTCATCAAGCTCACTTCCGTATCAGGCTGTGCGATAGATAGACCTGCCAAACTATCGGTTTTCAGTGCGAACTGGAAGATGGGCATGCCGATCCGTCCATCGGGGGTAGCTAGCTTCAGGAGGCTGACAGGTACCTTCTTGGCATAGCCTTTGGCCGTGACAAACAGCAGGCTTTCCATCTCGGCAGCAGCAATACAGCCGATAATCTCTTCTTGTTTGCGTAAGCGCATGATTGACTGTCCCTGCGCTGTCCGACCCATGAGGGGAATCATCTCGTCATCAACCGGAAAGCGCAGCACCCGCCCCATCGAGGTTGCCACTACAATTTGCTGGTCTTCACTGGCGACGGGCACGGCATACATGAGCTGATCTGGCTCTTTGAGCTTAATTGCTGTTAAACCTCGCCCAGTCAGGTTTGTAAAATCCGACAGCGGCAGTCGCTTCACTTTGCCCCGCTGGGTGAGCAGCACTAAATCCAGTTCCTCTAGCCGTTCTGATTCCGTGGGCAGCACCATCTGCATTACTAACGATTCTGGCTCCTCTCCATGCACCGCAGGCGGCAGCAGGCTAATCAACGGCGTGCCCCGCGACTGGCGTGAGGTAACTGGAATATCTGCGATCGCAATCGTGAACGCTTTACCACTTTGGGTAATCGTCAGCAGCTCCTGCGTTGTGCTGGCTGTTTCGACTTGAGTCACATGATCATCGGCTTCCTCAAGCTGGCGCAGAGGCGTATCATCTTTGGCCTGCTGGCGCTTGAAGGATCGGGGCGAACGACGCTGCACATAGCCGCGATGGGTGAATTCCAGCACCACCTCTTCTTCGGTTTCTTCCGCCACAATTTCGGCTAATCGTTCGGTTTCTTCCGCCCGCTCAGCCTCCGATTGAATGCGCGTCCGGCGCGGATCGCCAAACCGCTTCTTCAGCGATCGCAACTCTTTCTTCAGCGCCTTCAGCAGCTCATGCCGATTATCCAGCAGGTTATGCAGTTCCTGCACCCGCTGGTTTAACTCATCATGCTCGTTTTGTAGATTTTGCCGTTCCAGTCCGGTTAAGCGCCGCATCGGCATCGCCAAAATCGCATCCGCTTGCCGATCGCTAAAGTCAAACTCATCCTGGAGATTAACCTTGGCCGTGGTGCCATCCGGAGCCTGCCGCAGAATATCAATCAGCCGATCGACATTTTCCAGTGCCGTCAGCAAGCCCGCCAGCAGGTGAATCCGCCGCTCCGTTTGCTCCAGCTCATGCCGATACTGGCGGGTCAGCGTTTCCTCCCGAAAATCAAGGAAATGCTGTAGCATCTCCCGCAGCGGCATCTGGCGCGGCTGACCCTGATCCAGCGCCAGCAGAATCGCGCCAAAGTTATTCTGTAGTGGCGTTAGCTTGTACAGCGTGTTGAGCACCAAATCCGGCTGGGCTTCCCGCTTCAGTTCAATCACCACCCGCATGCCATCGCGATCGCTTTCGTCGCGAATGTCGGCAATCCCTTCAATCCGGTTTTGATTCACTAAATCAGCAACTTTCTCAATCCAGCCCGCCTTGTTGACCTGGAAAGGCAGCTCGGTAATGACGATCGCATTGCGGCGATGGCGACCCCGACCAACCTGCACTTCTTCAAACTGAGCAATACCGCGCACCGGAATGCTGCCGCGTCCAGTCAGATAGGCATCTCGAATCCCCTCTGTGCTGACAATTTCGCCTCCCGTCGGGAAATCCGGGCCAGGAATCAGCTCAAACAGCTTTTCATCCGACAGGGTTGGGCGGTCAATCAGAGCAATCAGACCGTCCACCAGTTCACCCAGGTTATGGGGTGGAATATTGGTCGCCATGCCCACCGCAATCCCGGAACTGCCGTTGAGCAGCAAAATCGGCAGTTGGGCGGGGAGGACAATTGGTTCCTGCTGCGAATTGTCGAAATTGTCGGTAAAGTCCACCGTTGCTTCACCAATTTCGGCCAGCATCGCCTCGTTACTAATGGGAGCCAGCCGCGTTTCGGTGTATCGCATGGCCGCAGGTGGGTCATTATCCACCGAGCCAAAGTTACCGTGTCCAGCCAGTAGCGGGTAGCGGCTGGAAAAATCCTGCACTAGCCGCACCAGCGCGTCATAAACGGCCTGATCGCCGTGGGGGTGATATTTACCCAGGACGTCTCCCACGACGCGGGCGCATTTTCGATAGGGGCGGTCAGGGGTCAATCCCAGTTCATGCATGGCGTAGAGAATTCGCCGATGCACGGGTTTTAGGCCATCGCGCACATCAGGCAGTGCTCGCCCGACAATCACACTCATGGCGTATTCCAAGTACGATCGCTGCACTTCGGTGTGGAGTGCGGTTGCAACAACCTGGCCTGAGGAAAGAATGTTCAACTGTTCAGCCATGAGGGTGTGTCCTAACTTCCGAATTCAAACGTCTAAATTTTGTACACTGCTTGCTAAATTTCATAACCCCGATTAGCAGATGGAATCAGGCTTAAAGGGGATTTAGGCGATTAAGCTTAAGCCATCAACAGTTAACAATAGGGTCTGACAAGGCTAGCGATTAGCAATTTTGCCGTTCAACTACCGGTTTGTCTACTACTTTCAACTGTCGCACGACCCCACTGACACCCAGACTGGGAAAAAATGGTTATGTTTCAAGCTTGTGGTTCATGGTTGTAAAAAAGGATTGAGTGCGTCTTCCATCTATATAAACCGCAGGTCTAGAACAGTACCAAAGAGACTGAGGAAGAAGAGTCAGGGGGGATATGATGATCATGGGCTAGCAGATAAGGTTTTAGATTCAGGGGGTTTAATTTTAGGGGCTAGGGAGATATTTTGAACATGGTTCACCACAGATTTCACGAATCGATCCAGTTGGACGGCTTGCCACAGTCAATTTCACTGTAGTATCAAACCACATGGCTTGACATGGCTTTATGTTCAGTGATTTATACTCAGCGTGAGCTGGTTGAAACTGTTTCCGCTGGTTTGTTGGGGATTGAAGAAGTGGTCATTTGGTCGAGAGTTCATGTCACTAGGAAAAGGGAGCACGGATGAAAACAGTTCTCATTGTTGAGGATGATCTAATCAATGCCCGCGTCTTTTCTAAGATTTTGACGAAACGGGGCGGGATGGATGTTAAGCATACTGAAAACGTTGACGAAGTGATGGCAATTGCCGAGAGCGGAGCGGTAGACATCATTTTGATGGATGTGTCGCTGTCTCACAGTATGTATGAAGGCAAGCCTGTTGATGGTATTAAGATCACCCAGATTTTGAAGGCGAATCCTAAGACCGCAAACCTGCCCATTATTTTGGTTACGGCGCACGCGATGGAAGGCGATCGCGAGAATTTTCTGGATCAAAGTGGTGCAGATGGCTACATTTCAAAGCCTGTGGTTGATCACCAGGAGTTTGTTGATCAAATCACAGCGCTGCTGCCTGACTAGCTGGCGGAGCGAGTATGTAACTGTTTGTCGTGCTAGTACACTTGTATCATAAACCTGGGGATTTGGGAGAAATTGTTCGAGCAACTTCTCGCGAACTGGCTTGTGAGGCAGCATGCAGCCTTCTATGCAACCGCAGTTTAAGTACGAATGTCCTCGAATGCCAATGCGGATTTCCGAAGCCAATTTATGTTTTGTGAAAAGCTAGCTCAGCTAGCTTTTCACAAAACATAAATTGGCTTCTTGTACACGGACTCAATATTACAAGTTAGAGAATCGATAGTGGTTCGTATGTGACCAGCCTGGATCGTTGACTAGATGGTGACTGGAGATTCTACGTAGATGGTGGGGTCTTGAATGGTGAATTCGATGCCGTATTTCAGTAGCTGCTTGGAAATGTTGTCGTTGGCCAGTTCGAGCAGTCGTTTTCTCAACTGAATTGAGTTTTCACTGGAACCCAGTATAAAGAATGTGACTCGCACGCGCTGCATGGTTTGGCCGTTGTGAGATGTGAACGAAATGCTGGTGCTGCCGGGGTCGATGCCGAAGAGAGAATTGGTGCTGCGGGTAATGACTTGCTTGACCAGTGCGGCATCTTGTTCTGTTAGCGATCGCAGAAAGTCTAGATAGAGCATGACCATGACTTTCTTGGCGCGGGTGACGTTTTCGATTTCGACGTTGACTAGGATGGAGTTGGGTAGCACCATGAGTGTGCTTTTGGCGGCGGTGCGAATTTTGGTGGAGCGCAGACCGATAGATTCGACTCGACCGAGCTGACCGTTGCTCAGCCGAATATATTCGCCGGGGACAAAGGGGCGATCCAAGTACAGCACAATCGTGCTGAGCAACTGTTCCAAGATTTTTTGGGCGGCAAATGCGATCGCAAGTCCACCGATTCCCAAACTGGCGATCAGGCCGACTAAGTTGAAGTTTTGGCTTTGGGCAAAGGCCAGCACAGCGAACAGACCAATAATCACATTGGCCAGGGTTTCAAACACCAGCAGCAGCTCGTCCACTTCTCGCCCCCAGCGCCGCAGTAGCTCAATGCCGTAGATGTGGACAACTTGGCGGAACAGGCGGGAGGCCAACCAGGCCATGCTGACGATGACGGCTAAATCAAGCAGTGGCTGAAAAAAATCGTATAGACGGCTGAAGCTCTCTTCAATCCACACCATTGAGAGCGAAATGAAGATGAAGGTACCTGCCCAGCGAAATGGCCCTTTGACCGGATCGATAAGATTGTCATAAATTTCACCCACTTTGTTGGGTGCGATCCGATGGATGATCAGTTTAACGATACCGGGCGTATAGCGACCGATCAGCAGCGAGAGCGCGATAAAGACCGCAAAGATCAAGGCGCTGTAAATTCCTGATGGCGCTTCACCCCCAGTTAGCCGCGGGAGGTTGAGCTGTAGAACGTCATTGAGGTCAGAGAGCATAACTGGAAGAGTCGTGAGAATAACAAGCTGGAATCGTATCTTGCACCCAATATAGAGATTTCACTAAACCAAACCTTAGGCAGGGTCGCGCCAAAATCCCGTTCAAGACCCACGATTAGTGTTTATAAACCGTTGGCAGCGCAAACAAACGGTTTATAAACACTAATTGGGTGAATTAGATCGTAATGGGCGAATCAACGTAAATCGTTGGTTCGTTGATATCAAAGGCGATGCCATATTCTTTCAGCCGCTGGGTAATTTTCTGGTTGGCAATATCCAAAAGCTGCCGCCGCAGTTCCATTGAGACTTCACCAGAACCTAGAATGAAAAAGGTGATTTGAGCCTGACTGCGCTTGCCCTGCTCCACTTCGCGAAATGTGACATCGGTACTGCGCGAGTCAATCCCGAAGATATCACCTGTACTTTCCAGAATGACCTGTCGAATCAGCGCCGCCTCTTCACTGGGAATAATCCGGTAGAAGTTGAGATAGATAATCGACATCACCTTCTTGGCACCCGTGAAGTTTTCAATCGTGGCCTCACTCAGAGCGCTGTTGGGCACAATCACTAGCGTTCCTTTGCCGGAGGTGCGAATTTTGGTGGAGCGCAAACCAATGGATTCGACTCGACCAAATGTGCCATCGGGCAGCCCCACATAGTCATCTACCACGAAGGGGCGATCCACATAGATCACTACGCCGCCGAGTAGCTGTTCTAAGGTTTTCTGGGCCGCAAATGCGATCGCAAGTCCACCGATTCCCAAACTGGCAAATAGGCCAAAGATATTAAAATTATGGGTTTCGGCAAATAGGGAAATGGCAATAACTGCGATCGCAAAATTGGCCACATACTTGCCTACGACCAGCAATTCACTATTCACTTTTCGCCCCCTGCGGACAGCGGCATCCAGCAGGTATACATCAAAATATTGCCTAAACAGCCGTGAACCCAGCCAGCTAATCGCAATAGTTAACAATAAACTAAAGACGATTTCTGTCCAGCGTCCCCAGCGGGTCCGGCTCAAGATCAAAATCACAATATCGCCAATCGTCAGGCTAATCACCCAGCCAATTAGCTGATTGTGGGGACTGAAAACTTTGTCGTAAACCTCTCGTACACCCGGATTCGCCAGTCGGTTAATCAGAAACTGGAGCAGTCGGGGAATCAACTGGCTAATCAGCAGCGTAATCAGAATTGCTGTGCTAATGACTAAGACAAACCGCAGTTCTGGATTCATCTGCGAGGCAATCGGCAGTGATTCAATTGCTTTGCCAACTTTTTCGACGGTTTCAGTCGCCGCCTGCACTGCTGGATCGGTGGTTTCGGGTGCTACTCCAGGCGCGGACTCAGGGGGTGGAGCCGTGGTTGGGGTTGCCGTTGTCGCTTGGGCTAGGTAGTAAACCAGTGAATTGATCATGAAACTGTAATTAACGTGCTGTCAGTCAACAGATACCGTGATTTTAACGACACAGGCATGGGGTGGCGAATGCCGATCTAATTTCGGCTCTAATTTGGGTCGGTATTGTCGCAATCCATGTTACTGGGAGGGCTAGTATAGCCGCTAGATGAGTGGGCACTGAGGTGCGATCGCGCTTAGTCTGAATCAAGCCGTTATGGCTGAGATGTTAAGAACTAAGTCGGTAGCGTACATAACTGCCTCATTTCAGGGCATACAGAGGTTAAACCCGTTCAATATATTGGGATCTTTTTTACTCAGCCAAATTGACCTACAATTGCCACTAAATTTGGCTAGCTTGTCCCGAATAAGTAGCTGTATATCAATAAATACATACAGCAAATGCATATCGCAAATGCATGCAGCATTTCCCACATTGGTGGAGTGCGAAAGTGTTTCTTTGCCTCCGGCAGAGAAACACTTCTACGCACCTCACGAAGTCGAAAAATGCTGTATCTAAAAAACCGGAGGAGCGCCCCGGAGAGTACTTTCCCAGTTTTTTTAGATGCATGTATTCATGCCAACCGACTTATTATCTAAAATTTGGCTGTAAAATTATCGGTCTAATGTGGAGTAGACACTGATTCGGTAGAGCTTTTACCGAAAGGCAAATTGATTTTTATTGGCAAGTTTGATATCACGTAATGCAACGTCTGAGGAGGTAACAACTCTTTCGTTAAAAGAATGTCTTTCGGCTTTAAAATTGAGTTTAGTTTTTGGGCAGATACCTACAGCAATCGCTCTTTCCCGGCCAACTACCTTTTAAGAACCCCAAAGTCTAACCTCTCTTCTCATATCTTGCACCAAAACTCAGAAAGGCTATTTTATCGCTACGATGCGGCGGCAAACTAGCGGCTTCGGGTTCTCAACGTGCAAGGTGCAAGATGTGAGAATGCCAATTTCTACGGAATAATTTCCGAGATTTAGCCAATGTATTTGTCGGCTCAACAGTGTATACCAAAGACTCGGAGCAACATTTTGTCACTACAATGCAGCGGCAAACTACTCCATCTGGTTCGGGTTGGGCAATGCTGGGGTGTTCTATGTTTATCAGAAAATGTCTGAAACCGCTGATTTTAGGTAGGGCTGAATGGCCATATAGCCCTTCGGGCATGGCTGCGCTAGCGCTCCTACTATGGCAGGGCTTGCCATTCTGTTTTGAGATGCATGTATGACCTCTTCCCACGCTTCTAAATCTGAGTCTGTTCCAACCAAAGGTTTGTCGTTACGGCTGCTCCTAATCGTGCCGTTTCTGCTACAGATTTCGCTGGCGGTTGGTCTAACAGGCTACTTATCGGTGCGTAATGGGCGGCAGGCCGTCAACGATGTGGCAGCTCAACTGCGGCAGGAGGTCGCCACTCGCATTGATCAAAAGCTAGATGATTATCTTGAAGATCCGCATTTGGTCAATCGGCTGAATCGGGATGCGGTCAGTTTAGGCTATCTCGATCCAACCGATTTAGAAGCGCTGAATCGCCACTTTTTCTATCAGGCCAAGCTGTTTCCGACAGTGGCATCGTTTCTTTGGGGATCCGAAACTGAGCAGTTTATTGGTACAGGTAGTTTTTATGGCCGTGACTATCAGCGCATGGAAGCGGGTACCCATTTGGGCGGGAGCATTCGGTTCTATGCAGTGGATGAACAGGGGCGTTCAACGAAACTGCTAAGCGAAACGCCTAATTTTCCGATTCGTAGCCGCCCGTGGTATACCGCTGCTGTCAATGCGGGTAAGCCAACTTGGGGTGAGATTTTTCCGTATCACGCCTATCCGCTCATGGCGATGCCAGCTAGCGTACCCGTTTATGACGAGACGAATCGCTTGATTGGCGTTTTTGCGACTAATTTTTTTCTAGATCAAATTAGTGATTTTCTGAAGCAAATTGAGATCGGTCAATCTGGACAAACGTTCATTATCGAGCGGTCGGGTTTGCTGGTAGCGAGTTCAACCCTCGATCAACCCTTCATTGTTAACAATAATCAGGCCCAGCGGATCAACGTATTTGAGACGAATGATCCACTCATTCGAGGGGCAGCGACGTTGTTGCGGGATGAGTACCAGGATTTAAACCAAATTTATTCGCTGCAGCAGCTAACGGTTGAGCTAAACGGTGAGCGGCAGTTTTTGCAGATTGATAACTATCGCGATCAGTGGGGGTTGGACTGGCTAGTGGTGGTGATGGTGCCTGAATCAGACTTTATGGCGCAGATTATTGCCAACCGCAATCGCACCATTGTGTTTTGTTTACTCGCGCTAGTGATTTCAGCCGGAGCGGGCATTTTTACGTCACGCTGGATTGCTCAGCCGCTTACCCGCCTAACTCAAGCAGCCGATGCGATCGCAGATGCAGATGGCAAACTGCAACCCCACCTGAAGCCCTCATGGATTTACGAGTTTCAGAGCTTAACGCAATCGTTTCAGCGAATGGCTCAGCAGATTCAAACGTCTTTGGCACTGCTGGAAAGCCGAGTGGCCGAACGTACAGTTAGCTTGGCCCAAACCAATGAACAGCTCCAGCAAAGTGAACAGCGCTATCGTGGCATCATTGAAGGCCAAACCGAGCTGATTTGTCGCTATCAGCCGGACGGCACGATCACCTTTGTCAATCAGGCATACTGTCGCTATTTCAATAAAACGGAAGCTGAGCTGGTAGGGCAAACATTTCTGCCGCTGATTCCGGCAGAAGATATTCCAGCCGCGCAGGAATTGATAAATTCCCTTTCGCCGGAAAATCCCTACATGGTCTGTGAGCATCGGGTCATTAATCCGGACGGCAGTCTTCGCTGGCAGCAGTGGCATGACCGAGTGATTTTGAATGATGCGGGTCAGGTGGTGGAATATCAGGGGGTGGGCCGAGATATCACCGCCCAGAAGCAGGCCGAGATTCAACTGCTGGAAAAGTCAAATACCGATCAGGCAATGGCTCGAATTGTCGATCAGATGCGCCGTAGCCTCAAGCTGGAGACGATTCTGCAAGATACAACGACAGCAGTGCAGCAGTTTTTTAAGTGCGATCGCGTGGCGATTTACCAGTTCAACCCCGACTGGAGCGGCACATTTGTGGCTGAATCGGTTGATCCGGCCTATTCCCGGCTGGTTGGCAATGGAATTCATACAACCTGGGCCGATCTGCATTTGCAGCAGACGCAGGGTGGCTGTTTTCAAAAGGGCGACATTCATCAAGCCAACGATACCCAAGTCGAGATTGTGCCAAGCTGCTATCGTCAGATGCTGGAGCAGTTTGAAATTCGAGCCTACATCATTTCGCCAGTCTTTCAGCAAAATCGACTGTGGGGTCTCTTAGCTGTGTACCAGCATCAGCATCCCCGCACCTGGTCTATGGAAGACGCTCGCCTGATGACCCATGTGGGCAAGCAGTTGGGCATTGCGCTGCATCAGGCCGATCTGCTGATTCAGGTTCGGCAAAAATCAGACGAACTCCAGCGAGCCTCGGAAGCGGCTGAAGCTGAGATTCGCCGTCAGTTGCAGAAACAAGCGGCGACCGCTAATGCCGTGGATGCCGTGGTCGATCGGACGCGGGCCTTTCTAGATGTGGACACGATTTTTAGCACTGTTACCCACGAGGCTCGCAAGCTGCTCAGTGTAGACTGTGTCGCGGTTTATCAGTTCAATTTGGACGAAACGGGCGAGTTTGTAGCCGAATCAATTGCGCCCAACAAACGATCTTTACTTGCCCGCCAGAGCCAAGATCCGACTCTAAAACTCAATATTGGCGATCGCAAAATTATTCAACTGATTCACAACTCCAAGCCCTATTTCTCGCGAACGAATTCAGGCAGTCCCGATCCGAATCAGTCCCAGTCCTCAACTGTACCTGCAACAGCGTCCTCAACTGCGGTCGAAGGAGCTGAGGATTTAGTGGATAAAACAGTCACTGAAATTGAGCATATCAACCAGGCTCTCGCTCAAGTGGAGCAAAATTTTTCGCCGCCGAGGGCAGAGGATGATCTGAATGCAGATCGATCCTTGCGATCGCAGATTCTTCACTCTGACACCGCCTATCCGCACTCCGCTGATCCTAGCGCTGCTGAGTATTACGCTGAGGACGCGTCCTTTGTGCAGTCGGCTTCGGCAGCGGCCAAAATCGAAAGTTTTGTAGCCAATGACGTGTATAGCCGCCAGTTTTCCGACTGCTACATCCAGGCGTTAGAAGAGTATCAAATACGAGCCTATATCATCGCTCCTATCTTTCAGGGCAACCACCTCTGGGGCATGTTAACGGCCTATCAGCAAACGGAACCGCGCCAGTGGGAACCCTGGGAAGTCAAAGCCATGATTCGGTTAGGGAAACAGCTTGGCATTGCGCTGCGGCAGGCGGAATATGTGCGAGAAGTCCGAGAGAAGTCGCGCCAGGTGATTCAAGCCCTCCAGTCCGAAGCCGTCATGCGTCAGGCCAGGGACGCTGCTGATGCCTCCAATCGGGCAAAAAGCGAGTTTCTGTCTCACATGAGCCACGAACTGCGAACACCGCTGAATGCGATTTTGGGCTTTACCCAACTGATGCAGCGAGAAACCAATTTGCCGGATATTCAGCGAGAATATCTCGACACGATTAACCAAAGTGGTGAACATCTGCTGACGCTGATCAATGACATTTTAGACATGTCAAAAATCGAGGCGGGCCGCTTAACGCTACACAATGCCCAGTTTGATCTGCATGACCTGTTGGCGTCCATCCAGAGTATGCTACAGGCTAAGGCTGCTGCTAAGGATCTGGCGTTTGATGTCGAGTTGGCTCCTGATCTGCCGCAATCGGTAATTGGTGATGAAGGAAAGCTGCGCCAAATTCTAATTAATTTGCTGGGTAATGCTATTAAGTTCACCAATACGGGAGCGGTCAAGCTGCGCGTTCAGCTAGATAATGCAGGCCATGAGCGGAACAATAACCGTATAAATTGGGTCAACCATGTAGCTGATGATACAAGCTTTGGGGCGAAATATGATGTGTATCCCAATGCCGCGCATGGTAATGCTGAGCGTAATGCTGGGCATAGCGGCAGTGTGACTGATCTAGCTGGCGATATTGATGGTACCAGCGGTGACAGTGCAGATCATGCCGCTAGTGGCGATATTGATGACCCGAGCGGCAGTGACGCGGATGATGCCAGTAATGATGCTGTTGGTGATGTCATTAGTGATGATATTGTTTGGCTCTACTTTGCTATTGAAGATACGGGGCCAGGCATTCCGTCAGAGGAAGTTGATCTGCTGTTTAAGCCGTTTATGCAAACGACTATTGGCCGCCGATCCCATGTGGGGACGGGTTTAGGATTAACGATTAGTCAGAAGTTTGCCCAGATGTTTGGCGGCGATATTCGCCTAGAGTCAACTTCTGCGGCAGGTTCGACGTTTGCTGTGCGCTTACCGCTGGTGCGATCGCAAACAGCCATTCTGCCTGCATACCATTCCTATCGCTGTCCGGTAGCATTAGCGCCGGGACAATGTCCGTTTCGAATTTTGGTGGTGGATGATCATGACTATGGTCGTCAGCTGATGGTGACTTTGTTAACCAAGGTTGGCTTTCAGGTGGAGGAAGCCGCGAACGGTCAAGAAGCGATTGAAAAATGGTATCGTTGGCGACCTCACTTAATTTGGATGGATATGCGGATGCCCGTCATGTCAGGCGATCAAGCTGCGGCTGAAATCAAGTCTCATATTGATGGACAGGCCACAGTGATCATTGCCTTGACGGCTAGTGCATTTGAGGAAGAACGAGCGAATATCCTAGCGTCGGGCTGCGATGATTTTGTACGCAAGCCTTTCCAAGACTGGCTGATTTTTGAGAAGATGGCTGAATATTTAGGGGTGCAGTATGAGTATGCACCTGAAGTTGATTCACCCGTAGATCTATCGCATTTGCCAGCATCGCCCGTTTCATTTGACACTCAGTATTTTGCCCAGCAGTCCCCCGACTGGCTAGCTGCTGTTCATCAGGCTGCAACCAGTGCGGATGGAGAGCAGATTCAGCAACTGGCATCTGCGATCGCAGATGCCCAGCCTGAACTCGCAACCTATCTCAATCTACTCGTCCAAAACTTTGAGTTTGAGGTCATCATAGAACTGAGTGGGGGACATCTAGGATGACTGATTTCTCAGTAAATGATGAGTCTACTAGAGCCGATATTTTGATTGTGGACGATACACCAGCCAATCTTCGGTTTCTAGCCTCTACATTAAGCCAGCAAGGTTATAAAGTTCGCTGCGTCACCAATGGTCGCATGGCCTTAACCGCCGCGCAGACCACGCCTCCAGATCTAGTGCTGCTCGATATTCGGATGCCGGATTTGAGCGGTTATGAAGTCTGTGAACAACTGAAGGCTAATCCGGCCACCCAGGCTATCCCGGTGATCTTTCTCAGCGCTTTGAATGAAGCGTTTGATAAAGTGACGGCATTCAAATCGGGGGGAGCTGACTATATTAGCAAACCGTTTCAGCTCGAAGAAATTCTGATTCGGATTCAGCATCAGCTCCAGCTCAAGCAGGCGATTGAACAGTTTCAGCAGCTCAATCTGGAACTTGAAGACCGCGTGCGGCAGCGTACTCAAGAACTTCAGCAGGCCAATGTTGCCCTGCAAATGGCGAATTCGGCTCTGTATGAGAGCGAGTCACGATTTCGCGACATGGCCAACAGTGCGCCGATGCTGCTGTGGCTGACGAATGCGGCTGGCGAATCGATCTTTTTTAATCAGCGCTGGCTAGAGTTTACCGGACGGACGCTGGAGCAAGAGCTCAATGATCACTGGATCGAAAAAGTGCATCCGGACGATCGGCAAACCTGCCAAACCTGCCATCGTCAAGCCATGCAGAACCGAGAGGATTTCGTTAGTGAGTATCGTCTGCTGCACGTGAATGGGGACTATCGCTGGATTCTGGATACGGGGAAACCGCGCTATTCCCAGCAGGGTGAATTTATTGGCTACATCGGCTCCTGTTTGGATATTAGCGATCGCAAACAGGTAGAGCAGGAACTCAAAATTCGGGAGCGGCAGTTTCGCCAGATTTTTGAGTTGGCTCCAGCGGGAATGTCGATTCTAGATTTGCAGGGCCGATTTATCAACGTTAATCAGGCGCTGTGTGATTTGTTGGGCTATACCAAAGCTGAACTGCTCCAAACCACCTGGCTGGATATTACCCATCCGGGCGATCTGCCCAGTAATCTGAATCTGATTCAAAAAATCGTTTCGGGCGAGGTGCCCTACGCCCAGTTTGAAAAGCGCTACCTCAATAAAATTGGTGAAACGCTTTATGCCGTCGTCAGCATCGCACCGCTGCAAAATAGTCAGGACGAACTGCACCAACTGGCCGTGCAGGTGATTGATATTACCGAACGGAAGCGGGCTGAGGAGCAGCTAACGCACGATGCGATCCATGACGGCTTGACTGGACTGGCTAATCGAGCCTTTTTTATGAATCAGCTCCAGATCGCGCTGAAAATGTCGGAGCGGCATAGCCAGTATGGCTTTGCCATTCTGTTTGTTGATGTGGATCGATTCAAGCGGATTAACGACAGTCTGGGGCACGTGGTGGGTGATCAACTGCTAGTTGCGATCGCAAATGTCCTCACCCGCTGCACCAAATCAACCGACACCGTAGCGCGACTGGGCGGCGACGAATTTGCCATTCTGCTGGAAGACATCCATGATATTCACGATGCTATCCGCGTGGCGCAGCGGATTCAAGATGACCTAGTGCCGCCCTTCCGACTGGCGGGTCACGATGTCGTCACAACGGCCAGCATTGGCATTGTGCTCAGTGCGGCAGACTATCAGCATGGCACTGAACTACTCCGCGATGCTGATATTGCCATGTATCGCGCCAAGGACAATGGCCGCAACTGCTATGAAGTGTTTGATAAAGTGATGCACGCCCGCGCCGTGGAGATGCTGAAGCTGGAGGCCAATCTACAGCGCGCGATTGATCAGCAGGAATTTGTGGTTCACTACCAGCCCATTGTTTCCCTCACCACTGGACGCCTCGTTGGATTTGAAGCGCTGATTCGCTGGCAGTCTCCTGAGGGCGTGATTCCGCCGAACCAGTTTATCCCGATGGCAGAGGATAACGGCATGATTGTGCCGATTGGCGAATGGATTTTGCAATCGGCCTGCCAACAACTGCGGGCTTGGCAGCAGGAATTTCCTGCCGCCGCAGAGCTACAAATGAGCGTGAATCTAGCCAGCCGTCAACTGGCTGAAGAAAGTCTGATTGCTCAAATTGAAAAGATTTTGCAGTCCACGGGACTGCTGGGCAACTGCCTCAAGCTGGAGCTAACGGAGCGGATGCTGATGGAAAACTCTGCGGTGGTGGTCTCTCGGCTGGAGAAACTGAAGCAGCGCAACATCCGGCTCAGTATTGACGATTTTGGCACGGGCTTTTCCTCTCTCAGCTATCTGCACCAGTTTCCAATTGACACGCTGAAGATTGACCGCTCATTTGTCGATCAGATGGATAGCACCACTAGCCAGTCGGGCATTGTGCAGGCGATCGTGAATTTGGCTCATGCACTGAAAATGGATGCGATCGCAGAAGGAATTGAAAACCAGCAGCAGGTGCAGACGCTACAGGCTCTGGGCTGTGAGTATGGGCAAGGCTATTTCTTTGCTCGCCCCCTACCCGCTGAACAAGTGCGATCGCTGCTGGCAGATCAGACTACTTGGCAGGTCTAGGCTAATCTTTGGGTTGAGGAATTTACGAAATTTAACATTGGAGTGTGTATGGTGTTGGAACGTTCCAACGTTTCCAGCATTTCTCGATATCTCAGGCCAACGATGACGCCATATTTGACAACTTTACTGTTTCTTTACTTTTTATCTCTACAGTGAAACCATACTCTCAATTAATTAGGAGTTATACACAATGGCTCTGAAACCCGAGATTGCTGAACAACTGCTGAGCAGCGGCGGTATCTCAAAGATTCCAGAATCGCGCAAGCAGCAAATTCTCAAGCGTTTGTCTCAATTGCTGAAGTACCAGTCATCAAACTAAGCTTGCTGCCATCAGATCATCTGACATCTCAAAGTTAGCCGTCACCGACTGTACATCATCCAAATCTTCTAGCGCGTCCATCATTTTAATTAGCGATCGCGCTTGATCGGTGTCGGTTACTTCTATGGAATTACTCGGAATCCAGCGCAGTTCAACTTGACTGACCGGATAGCCGCTAGCTTTCAGCGCATTACTCAGTGTTTCCAGGTCACTCGGCTGACAATAGACCTCGGCTCCCGCAGTTTCATCCACTTCCGTCAGTTCGTAGGTTTCTGCTCCCCCTTCCATCGAGGCTTCCAGCAGTGCGTCTTCATTTTGGATCGGGCCAGTGATGCTAACCACGCCTTTCTGCTCGAACATCCAGCTCACGCAGCCCGTTTCACCCAGGTTGCCGCCATTTTTACTAAAGGCTGCACGTAAATCGGCAGCGGTGCGATTGCGGTTATCGGTCAAAGCTTCAATCAGTACCGCCACGCCGCCCGCGCCGTATCCCTCATAGCGAATACTTTCCAGCTCATCGCCGGAGCCGAGTTGACCCGATCCTTTTGCGATCGCACGTTCAATATTGTCGTTCGGCACCCCTGCCGCCTTCGCCTTATCAATGGCGGTTCGCAACTGAAAGTTGGCCTCTGGATCAGGCACCCCACTGCGAGCCGCGACAATAATCTCGCGGGAAATCTTGGCAAATACTTTACCCTTAACTGCATCAACACGGGCCTTTTGACGCTTGATATTGGCCCATTTACTATGTCCTGCCATTGGTCTTAAAAACGCTGAAATGTTGAATAAAGTGAGGCGAGAGGAGTGAGGAGTAAAGGGCCGTAGAGGACTGTAAAGGGCTGTAGATGGTAGTGGGGTAACGGAATAGATTGGCTTTACACGTCATCACGCGATTACTCATCCACTCATCTACTCATCTACCCTGCACTCAGTCTTCAGCCCCCTAAATCCAAAATCTAAAATCCAAAATTCTCAACACTGACCTCATCTGTAGCACTAGTGTATAGAACTGATATCACATGTAGCGAGTCAGATTAACGCGGTATCGTTCTTTCTTCGTCACGGCGACATCGCCAATTTCTAGCCGACCCCGGCCTCGAATCGCGACTAAATCACCGGACTGCACCTGATGGCTCGACTGGGTAATTTCCTTCCAGTTCACTCGCACATCACCCGCTGAGATTAGATCCGCCATTTTACTGCGCGACATGCCAAATCCGGCAGATGCGATCGCATCCAGCCGCATCGATGCTTCCACCGTCGTCATTTCTTTTTTGCGCGGTTCCTGCACCTTCAGCTCATCCAGCGGAATCGGACGCACTTTCACAGGGACGGAGCGTACCTGGGTCAGGTTGATCTGTAGGTATTCGACGAGTTCCGGCACTACAATCGCCTGCGCTCCCCGATCGCCCAGGACAAGGATATCGCCGACTTTTTCCCGCACAATTCCCGTACCCAGCGTTGCACCCAGGAAGTCGCGATGGGTGGCCGGATCGAATAGGAAATTGCCTTCAATGCTGATGGTGGTTACATCTACTTGACTGCTATCTAGAGGCAGTTCGGAACGTGCGATCGCAAGTCGCTTCCGTTCCGCCTGAGGATAGCCCCCCCAAAACACGAGCTGAACTTCCGTCAGTCGCGAAAAAGCCTGCTCCGCCTCAAACTGCTGCGGTGGCGATAAAAAATCCGTCACCACGACTTCCCATGTGCGAATCGCCTGCTCGGCCTGGTCAATCACGCGGCTTAAGCTCTCTCGATCTTCTACTCCCTTGAGCAGATCTTCCCGTGGCAACATGCTGTTTATGCGATTCCTGTTTACAACAATCCCGTTCCTGATTGGTACTTGTTTAGCGTGACACTCTGCTGGATCCCCCTAAATCCCCCTTAAAAAGGGGGACTTGGAGCTAGCGTTGGAATAGCCCCCTTTTATAAGGGGGCGGCGACAGCGGGGGATCACACAGCTACGCTAAACAGATACCTCGATTGTATCGAGAACGTATAACCTATACCAAACCCTGAAATAGGGAGATTGCCGCCGCTTAGCGGCGGCAATCTCCCTATTTCAGGGTTTGATTGGTAGTCAAACTTCGTCAGACTGAAGTTTGCTGACGAGTCTGGGCTAGATCTGCGGCCAGCGCGATCGCGGCTTTCAAGCTAGCCGAATCTGCGATGCCGCGACCCGCAATATCAAACGCCGTCCCGTGATCCGGCGAAGTCCGAATAAACGGCAGTCCAATCGTCGTATTCACCGCTTGATCAAACGCCAGCAGCTTCACCGGAATCAATCCCTGATCGTGATATAGCGCCAGATAGGCATCCGGCATTGCCTGAGTAGATGTTTGAGTAGACGGTAGGGTGCCGTGCCAAGCCTGTCCCGCCCGCACCCAGAGGGTATCCGGCGGCACCAGCCCCGTCAGCGTCACCTGTGGATAGCGCTGCTGCTGCTCCTGTAGCCAGGGTGTCAACCAGTCCACCTCTTCGCGACCGAGCTGTCCCTGTTCGCCACTGTGGGGATTCAAACCTGCGATCGCAATCTGAGGTTCAGTCAATCCAAAATCTTGTCGAAGCGTCCGAATCAGTAAGTCCAGCTTTTGGCTCATCAGTTCCGGTGTCAGCGCATCCGGCACGTCCCGTAAAGGTATATGCGTCGTCGCTAGCAGCGTTTTCAAGCTCCAGCCGCTATGGGGAGAACGAGCCACGAAGAACATGCCAAAGTCCGCCACATTTGCCCGCTCAGCCAATAGCTCAGTCTGCCCCGGATAGAGATGCCCCGCAGCTTTCCAAGCCGATTTCGCGATCGGTGCAGTCACGACTCCAGCAAATTCTCCGGCCAGCGTCCGATCCACAGCGGTTTGCAAATAGCGAAAGCTAGCGGTTCCACTGGCAGCGTTCCCTGTTCCAATTTGCAGTTCAGTCATTTCCGCATCAGACAGCGGCACGTCCAGGATCTTCAGCGTCGTCGGATCGGCCAGCTCCAAATTGCCCAGCGATCGCAAGTGCTCATACTGCTGCTGAAGCACCTGGGCGCTGCCGACAACGGTAATCTCGCAATCCTGCTGAATCATTGGATCAGCCAGTGCCTTCAGCACAATCTCTGGCCCAATTCCAGCCGGATCACCGAGAGTTAAGGCGAGGTGCGATCGCGCTTTCACGCTTGATTGAGTTGTAACCGGAGCAATAACAGTAGACATGCTTATTCAATTGCTCATTCAGTGTAGTAATCAGCCAGCAATACCATCAGCGGAAACCCACCCAGGTAAAGAAGTCCTGATGGGTAACGAATTCTAGGATCAACAGTCCCACAAAGCCCAACATGGCAAAGCGACCGTTGATTAGCTCGGCGTAAGCTGTCCAGCCAAAGCCTGGTTCCAGCTCAGTTGTGGGTTGTGCGCCAACAGCCGGAGTGGTTTCAGTTTCAGTTGCAGGAGATTGAGACGTCATGGTGTTTGGTTGAATTACATTGCCTTAGCCATGATAGTTGAACGTGCTTCGTTGCTGTGAATCGTGTTGGGTGTGGATCTCAGGAATTGAGGCAGAACGTTGTTTTTAGAAATCCAGACCCTATTTTGGGGGCGCTTGCCCCCAAACCCCCGCTGGGAGACGAGTCGCGTCCCCCAGCCCCCCTCCGAAAAAATAACGTGTTGGATGGCAAGGATATTGGTGAGGTGGTCTGTTAGGTTATGCGACATCTTGCAGGGGCTGACGCCGTCAGCCCTAAACGCCAGGATTTATGCAGCCATAAACAGGCTCCCTCGCTCCCCTGCCCCGTTGCTCCCTTGCCCCAACAGCAAGTTTGGCGACAAAAAACCTATTTGGAATCTGGTGTTTCAACCAACTGGACGGCTTCAATTAGCGATCGCACTTCGTCAGTCCCTTCAGAAGGCTCAAAAGTGAAGGGGAATTTGCCCCGTGCCAGCATTCGTAAGCCCAATGGCCCTAAGCTGACTAGACCTGACACGTCCCGGAAGGAGTTGCCGACGACTCGCAGACCGAAGCGGCGTTCGTCGATCCAGCCACCTCTCTTGACGAGATCGATTAATACCTTACGGTGACGAACCGAGCGGCTTTCCTGATCATCCTTGCGGTCGAGGATTTCGCCTTTAATCTTGCCGATTTGATCCATTGGTGCGACGTCCATCGGGCAAACGCTGTTGCAGAACTGGCAGCGGGTGCAGCCCCAAACGCCTTTTGTTCCCTCGTTATACAGCTCAACCCGCTCTTCGGTACGGTCATCGCGTGAATCGGCCACCATCCGATAGGCTTTGGCCAGGGCGTGGGGGCCGACAAAGCCAGGGTTGACTTCCTCGGCGTTGCACTCGGAATAGCAGGCTCCACAGAGAATGCAGTTGCCAGATTGCTCCAACTTTTCGCGTTCGGCTGGGGTTTGTAGAAATTCGCGTTCTGGGACTCGCCGAGATTTGGTGCTGACGTAGGGATCAACGGCTTGCAGATTCTGCCAGAAATGCTTCATATCCACGATCAAATCTTTGATCACAGGCATATTGCCCATTGGTGCGATCGTGATTTCCGGTGGTTTGTCCTTCGTTGCAGAGCCGCTAAATGCTTCCTGCTGGAGGTAAAACCGTTCAATTTCCTGACCGACGTTTTGCTTGCAGGCTAGGGCAGATCGACCATTGATTTTCATGCCGCAACTGCCGCAGATGGTATTGCGACAGTTTTTGCGAAAGGCGAGGCTACCATCCTGTTGCCATTTAATTTGATTCAGGCAGTCCAGAATAGTTGCGCCGGGATCAGTCTCTAGCCCATAGGTTTGGCGCTGTGGAGCCGAAGACTGCGTCTGACGAATGACGTGGAACAGAACTTTCATGAAGCGTTCAAGTTTAAGTGTGTGAGCTAAGTGCGTGAGTGATGCGTAAACCGGAAAAGTGTCTTAGATCCAGTCTAGAAGATGGCTTTTTGCCTCATCCGAAATCGCAGCATGACTTCACACGCGATCAACAAGTGATGAAACGCAGATGCAATTTCCGTAAATGGATGGCGGCAGCTTAGCAACGAAACCGCTAATATAGTTTTGAGCTTGTTTTCAAGCGAATCCACTGAGTTAGCATCGTTCTGAGACCCAAGGCTGCAATGCTGCGAATTATCAACCAGCACACTGAGGCACAAACTGAGTTGCGACGGATCTGCGATCGCACTCATACAGACCAAGTTTTTCACAAAGAATCGACCGTTCGAGAAGTGCTTCAGGCCGTTCAGCGGCAGGGCGACAAAGCAGTTCTACACTACACAGCGGAATTTGATCGGCAAACGCTGACGGCTGATGAGTTGCGAGTCAGCGGTTCTGAGCTAGAAGCGGCCTATCAGCAGGTTTCTAAAGAGCTGCTGGATGCGATTCGGCTAGCCCGTCGCAATATTGAAGAGTTTCATCGTCAACGTGCGCCCAAGAGTTGGGTACAGTTTCATGACCAGAATGTGGTACTGGGCAAGCGTTACACTCCGGTTGATCGGGCTGGAATCTACGTTCCCGGTGGACGAGCCGCCTATCCCAGTACGGTATTGATGAATGCGGTGCCCGCTAAGGTGGCAGGTGTGCCGCAAATCGTGATGATGACGCCGCCAGGTGAGGGGAAAGCGGTCAATCCAGCGGTATTGGTGGCGGCTCAGGAAGCTGGGATCAGCGAAATTTATCGGGTCGGCGGCGCACAGGCAATCGGGGCGCTGGCCTACGGGACGGAAACGATTCCCAACGTCAATGTGATTACGGGGCCAGGCAATATTTACGTAACGCTGGCCAAAAAATTGGTGTACGGCATTGTCGGGATCGATTCGCTGGCAGGGCCATCTGAAGTGCTGATCATTGCTGATGAGACGGCGAATCCAATTCATGTGGCGGCAGACATGCTGGCTCAGGCTGAACATGATCCCCTAGCGGCAGCGATTTTAATTACGACGGATCAAAACTTAGCCCTCCAGGTGGTGGCTGAGGTTGAGCAGCAGTTGGTCAATCACCCCCGGCGCGTTCTGACCGAAAAAGCGATCGCACATTATGGGCTGGCGATTGTGGTGGATTCGCTAGAAGTAGCGGCAGAGTTATCTAATGAGTTTGCACCGGAGCATTTAGAACTGGAAGTCGCTGAACCTTGGGATCTGGTGGAGTCCATTCGCCACGCCGGAGCTATCTTCCTCGGGCATTCCACGCCGGAAGCCGTTGGTGACTATTTGGCTGGCCCCAACCATACGCTGCCGACATCGGGGGCGGCGCGGTATGCCTCAGCACTGGGCGTTGAAACCTTTATGAAGCATTCCAGCTTAATTCAGTACTCTCCAGAGGCGCTCCAGTCGGTTGCTCGCTCTGTTGAGGTGCTGGCCGAAGCTGAAGGCTTAACGTCCCATGCAGATTCTGTGCGGCTGAGAACTCAGGCCAAAGTCGATCAGCAGATGGAACTATAAGCTTCTCCTATGCGCTGGATTTGTCTCAGGCCGCTGAATACGGGTCAGCATTTTATTGAAATGCGACTGGGTCAGGCTGGTATGCTTGCGATCGCAACCGCTGTGTCTGCACTGATCGGAACTGCGATCGCGATTCCAGCTCAGGCGGCAGAGGACTATATCTGGCCGAATGAAGCCTGTCCGGAGGAGGTTGAACTCCTGACCGGAATGCTGCTGCGGGATCTACCTGCCTATACGAACCGCGTGCTGCTGCGAGCTTATGGCCGCAGTCCAGGTGATTTGCTGGACGACATTCGACGCAATCCTGAACGGATAACCTATTTGGATACTCGTAAGCCCGGAATGGTCATTATCGCAGGTATTCCAGAATTCGATCCGTTGACATTGGGGCCTGGAATTTATCAATCCGGCCAATCGTCCGATGATGCTGAACTAGAAGCCGATGCGCCAGAGCAGGTCTTTTTCACGACGCTAGAGCGACAGTATTTGAGAGAAGGTGAAACTGAGGAAATTCAACAGTTTCACTGGCTGTTTTTAGCTCGAACGTCCGAGCGCTGGTATTTATCACAGCTTTTTTCAAGCTGGGGTGGCTATCCCAATGGCCAACCCCCCACCGCGCCTGAAGATGTCACCAACGGCGCGATCGCACAGGCGATTCGACTTTGGTTGGATGACTGCGCCGCCGGATCGGTTGCACCACTACAGACTTGAGAAATCCCATAGCCTGGGCGCAGCGCGCCCAGGCTATGGGATTTTTGGGAACGATTTGATGTTAAATTCCTGGAATTTCTGACATTTTACATTCTGGTTCTTCGACAGAAAACCGAATCGACTCGCGCCATTCCTCTACGGTAAATTGATAACCAAAATCTTTCGCCATTGCCACAAAATCTTCAACTGTGGCTGATGCATTGAGCTGCTCTTTGAGCGCTGGGTCAATTTGAACATCGCGGAATAAGCGAACGACTTGATCCCTTGCCATGTGTAAACCCCTCGTAGGTTAGTAGCAAATTGAATTAAATTCAGCGTACTGTTTCCATCTAACAGATTGGCCTCAATTTGCAGAAAAATACAGCTCTCGAAATATTTATCTACAAACCATCTACAGCGTCACGATGGAAGCTAAAGCGTATGTTATGTCTAGGCTTTGGGATTATCAGTCTGTGATGTTTTTGATGAATGGCGACCTGCGATCGCAATTAGCCATTAGTCTAATATCGAGCATTTATTAGATTATTTTTAGATTTTAGTTAGACGCTTTCTTAAGTTTTTGACTCGAAAAATTATCCAGATTTTAGGATGAGAGAATCACGGATTGGGTTTATTTAGAGATAGATACAGAGGACAAATCTAGTGGTTCTGCGTTCAATTCCGCGCTACCTCCTCAAACGGTATTTAATGCGCTATCCAGTACCGATCCGGATGGTGAAATTCAAGCGTTTGCTGAACTTCAAGTGGTTCAGATCTGTCCTGCAAGAAATTCGACCCGAAGTTATCCCTAGCGATGCAGATGACGGAATTCTGATGCAGCCTTTGGCACAGCCGACTATCATCGCTGTCCCTGGCATTCAGCCGCCGCTCTCCCACTATCACCAATACCGCTGCGATCAGCGTGATCCCCTCAACTGCGCTCTCCCGCTATACGGCTCTCCCCCCATCGATCCGCCAGATCCGCACAGTAGCGACTCCACAATGAATATTGCCGCCTGTTCACTCTGCGGCTTTCCAGGCACACTGCCAGCCGATCGCAAGCTCGTAGGACGGCGCGGCGTTTACCGCATCGGAGCCTGTTTGGGACGGCGTGGCTGGGGACGGCTCTACGCCGCAATGCAAGAGGGAGCAGAAACCCCAGTCACCATCAAGGAGTACCTGCTGCCTGCCAAATATTTCAACAGTTTGCATCAGCACCAGCACCAGCAATTATTTACCAGTTTGGCCGGGTTAACCCTGGCTGATGGGCGTTTTCAGGATTCACGGGTGATTGCACCCATAGAAGCGATCGCAGATCCGGAGCAGGAGCGCTGCTACTTAATCACCAACGCCGTCGATCAGCATCCGACGCTAAATCAGCAGCTCGTCCAGGGTGCCTTCAGCCCCGTCTCTATTTACCAGTTGCTCAACCAAACGCTCCAAAGCCTTGCCTTTCTGCATCAGCAGAAGTTTGCCCTACCGCTGGGACAAGTGCAGACCGGGATGGTACATGGCAACATCCGCCTCGACAGTCTGCTCTGGGTAGCGCAGGGAGAGCATCCGTTTATCTATTTGACCGATTTGGCGCTGTGGGAATTTTTGTTCAACCCAACCCACACTACCCACACCCAAACGACCATCCAGGATGACCTGATTAATTTAGGCCATGTGGCATTCTATGCTCTGCTGGGGACGACGGTGAATGAGCAGTACCAGCCGCTCAGCCCTCGTCTAGATGTTCACTGGCCGGAATCGACGCCACCCGCGCTGAAGCAGTTCATTCTGCGACTGTTGGGGATTGATGTGCCCTTTGAAAGCGCCGAAGCAGCGCGGGCAGCACTGTTGCGGATTCCGTCCGCGATGATGGAAAACGAGTTTGCTCCTCCGGCAGAGCGGTTGGTACCGAAGTCAAACACCTGGCGACGACGCGCTATCATTGCTGGAATCAGCCTGCTCGTTCTGGCGCTGCTGGCTGGACTGATCTGGCTACTGATTCGACCCCGCGCCGCCACCGTTGCAGATGAAGCACCACCGATTTGCTGTTTTGAGGAAGTGGGCGCAGTGCCGAAAGGTGAATTTCTCTACACCAGCGTTGACGACGATCCCTGGAATCAACTGGTGCGGCTTCATCTAGAAAAAGCAGCAGCCGATGCCGCCGCAACGGGTGGGTTAAGCGACAACTCATCCGGGTTAGCACCCTTGGGCGAATCAAGTTTTATCGCACCTGCAAATGAATCCAATACTGAATCCAATGCTGCATCAGGCGATGAAGCGGCTGAGCCAGCGCCACCCGAAAACCCAACGCTCATCCAGCAGTTGCAGTTTGATCAGCCAAATTTTCAGCTTGCCTATCGGTCATCGGCCTCGGTTACTGAAGCAATTGATCAGGTGATGTCGGGTGCAGTCGATTTTGCGGTTTTGCCCCGCCTAGCAGATTTGCCGCCCGATGTGGCAGCAACCGTCTTTGCCCATGATGGGTTGGCAATGCTGGTAGCGTTCAACTACCCTAAGCGATCGCAAAGTTTACCCAAGGCGCTGAACGGTCAAATTACGCTCCAGCAGCTCCAGCAGCTTTACACCAAAGATGTCGAAAACTGGGACAAATTCAGCCGTACAGATTTACCCGTGACGCTCTATCAGCCACTCGATTCTGCCTCCGTCGCGGTGTTTGAGCAGTTGGTGCTACGCAGCGATCGCAACATTGACACCTTCCGCAACCTCAGCCAATCAGAAATCCCAGCGCTAAAAACCATTCCCATGCTGCGCTCAATTCTGCGCGATTTTGAAATTCGGCAAACAGGAGCGATTGGTTTTGCGCCGCTGAGCCTAGTGTTTGGTCAATGTTCAGTCTATCCCCTGGCGCTAGACTGGCCGCAACGGACAGCAACGCAGCTTTTGGAATTTGCCGGGGAGCCAATTACGCCCAACCTGGATTTGTGCGATCGCAAAGGCAGCTACCAACCCAATGCAGACCTCATTCGCCAGGGCACCTATCCGTTGGCCTATCCGGTAACAGTGGTCTATCTACGCGATAACAGTCGGCCCGAAGCCGGAGCCAAGTTTGCCGAGCTGCTGAAAACCACGGAAGGGCAGGAGTTTTTGGCCAGATTTGGATTTACGACAGTAAGAGAGTTAGGGGAGTAAATTTTAGTCTTTTGGCTCAAAATGAAATGTGAAAAGGGGCTAGCATCGCTAGCCCCTAGTGATGAAAATATGCTTCTGTTTCAAATCAGCGTGACTCAGCTTTTGCTAGAGCAGCGCTGAAATTTCGTCTTGAATGGCAATACGCTTGTTTTTGACGGCTCGCAGGAGTCGATCAATAGCAGATCGTTCTTCATCCGATAGGGAATCGGACAAAATGGCAGCCAATAGACCATAGCGATCTGCCCACGTTAGCTTTCCTGTCGCTGTGGCTTGGGCAAACAGCTCAGAAATTGCGCCAGGAAGGAGAGTTAGAAAAGCAGTAGACATGGCTACGGCAAGATAAAGGTTCGATACTGTCATTATGAAAAACAACAGGTATCACTGATGTGACGACGCCCCCTTCAAGTAGTGATGTATACACACCTAAACCGTGATTTCTGTCAGAGAAACCTGTGATGTAGCGCAGCGCACTTAGAGAGAGCCGTATCTCTACGCTATTTTCCGGGCTGTTTTTTGGGAAATATAGAGAATACCGGGCAAACAGTCGTCCGATCGGCGGGACTTTTGCCATACTGGAAGTTGATCACTACGTCTAAACGTTTTTACAGTAGAGATTAGGAGATGATACCCGCAGCGCCCATTTCTATGCTTCAAGTTTGGTTGTCAAACGTGGCGCTGGCACGAAATCCCTTTCACCTGAACCGTACGCACACTTCTTGTACTTCATGAGTTCTATCCTTCTTGAGTCCGCACCACCTCAGCTCAATGCCCCTCTGATTCACCAGTTGCCCAATGGATTAACCATCATTGCCGAACAGATGCCGATTGAGGCAATCAACTTAAGTATTTGGCTTAATGTCGGCTCGGTGGTTGAACCGAATGAAATTAACGGCATGGCTCATTTCTTGGAGCACATGGTTTTTAAGGGAACGCCGAAGATTCGCTGTGGCGAGTTTGAGCGTTTAGTTGAAGAGCGAGGCGCAGTTACCAACGCCGCTACCAGCCAGGACTATACGCAGTATTACATCACCACTGCACCCAAGGATTTCTACGATCTAGCGCCGCTACAGATTGATGTGGTGATGAATCCACTGCTCGATCAAGCAGCTTTTGAACGCGAGCGACCCGTTATTCTGGAAGAAATTCGGCGGGCTAACGATAATCCTCGGCGGCGGATGTTTTACCGCTCGATGGAAGCGCTGTTTGATCGTCTGCCCTATCGGCGGCCAGTGTTGGGGCCAACTGAGGTGATTGAAGGGCTGACGGCGCAGCAAATGCGAGAGTTTCATAACAGTTGGTATCAGCCCAGGGCGATGACGGCTGTGGCTGTTGGTAACTTGCCAGCCACAGAACTGGTTGATGCGATCGCACATGGATTTGAGCAGGCCGAAGCGCATCGGCAGCAGCTCTATCCCACCAGCGGGCAGAGCTATGGGTTTATTCCCTATGCGCCGGAGCCAACGCTGAAGGAGATTCGCCGCTTTGACTATGTGGACGATAGTATCCAGCAGGCGCGGCTGATGATTGGTTGGCGAGTGCCCGGTATGCAAAACCTGCACGACACCTACGCGCTGGATGTTTTGGCGACAATTCTAGGCCGAGGCCGGATGGCGCGTTTGGTGCGGGATCTGCGGGAAGAGCGCGGCATTGTCACCAGCATTTCGGCTAGCAATATGACCTTTGGCTTGCAGGGCAGCTTCTACATTTCGGCCCAGTTGCCTGTGGAACAGTTGCAAACCGCTGAGCAGGAAATCTTGCAGCACATCCGCCAGATGCAGCAGGAGCCTGTGACGGAAGCAGAACTGAGCCGCATTCGAACTCAGGTGGCCAATCGCTACGTTTTTGGTAATGAAACTCCCAGCGATCGCGCGGGTCTCTATGGGTTCTATCACTCGCAAACGGGCGATCTCGTCCATGCGCTCAACTATCCGGCCCACATCCAAGCCGTTGACGCCGATGCGATTCAACAGGCCGCGCAGCACTATCTCTCGCCAGAGGCTTATGCCGTCGTGACCATGCGACCTGCATAATAGGGTTTGGGAACGCAAAGTCCAGCTCAGTGGTGGATGTGCGGCCTGCTGCGCGTCCACCACTGCTAGTTTTAGGTATGGTGGCGTCCCTTGCAGATTGAAACCTTGAATCAGCCTATGTGGAATGCGATCGCAGATCAAATCAGCCAGAAAACAGGCACTTCCTTCCAAATCGAAGATCGACGCTCGGTCGGCGGCGGCAGCATTAATCAGGCGTATCAGATTAGTGACGGTTCGCGGCACTATTTCGTCAAGCTGAATCAGGCTAATCAACTGCCCATGTTTGAGGCTGAGGCGCTGGGACTCAAAGAGATTGCCGATACAAATACAATTTTGGTGTCTCGCCCAGTCTGTTGGGGTGTAGCAGATCACTATGCCTATGTGGTGATGGACTGGTTGGATCTGGGTGGAAATCGCGATCGCAACGCTTGGTACCGCATGGGTGAGCAGCTAGCGGCGATGCACCGCTGCACCAGCGACAGAGACTTTGGCTGGCGACAGAGCAACACCATCGGCGCAACACCCCAGAAAAACCCCTGGACGGCAAGCTGGGCCGAGTTTTACGTGGAGCATCGGATGCGCTTTCAGTTTAGCCTCGCGCGGCGCAACGGTGGTGATTTTCCCAAGTCAGATGAGCTGCTGGACGCGATCCCTGCGCTCTTAGCTGGACATGATCCGCAACCGTCGCTGGTGCATGGCGATCTGTGGTCAGGTAATGCTGCCGTAACAAGCGATGGTCAGCCCGTCATTCTCGATCCGGCAGTTTACTATGGCGATCGCGAAGTGGATATCGCCATGAGTGAATTATTTGGCGGATTTCCAGCCGGATTTTATGACGGATACAACGCAGCCTATCCTCTGGATAGCGGCTATGAACGGCGCAAAACGCTCTACAACCTCTATCACATTGTCAACCACTTCAATCTGTTTGGCGGCAGCTATGGATATCAGGCCAATCGAATGATCTCGCAGCTTTTATCTTAAAGTCCGGCAAAATGTCTCAAAAAGATTTGGCAAATCCTTAGAGAAGTATAAAGAAAATTCAAGACTTTTGTTACACTGAACACAACATAGGACGTAGGAGGGATCGCCTTGCCATGACGGGATCAAAGAAACCTGTTGTTGTATCACCATCAATTTTGTCTGCTGATTTCAGCCGCTTGGGTGAAGAGATTAAAGCCGTTGACAAAGCGGGCGCGGACTGGATTCACGTTGACGTAATGGATGGTCGTTTCGTACCCAACATTACCATTGGCCCACTGATCGTTGACGCGATTCGGCCAATGACCGAGAAGCCGCTCGACGTTCACCTGATGATTGTTGAGCCTGAAAAATACGTTGAAGATTTCGCCAAGGCGGGCGCAGACATCATCTCCGTTCATGCTGAGCACAACGCATCTCCCCACTTGCACCGTACCCTCGGGCAAATTCGCGAGTGCGGTAAGCAGGCTGGTGTCGTGCTCAATCCATCCACACCGCTGGAGCTGATTGAGTACACTCTCGATCTGTGCGACCTGATCTTAATCATGAGCGTCAACCCCGGCTTTGGGGGACAAAGCTTTATTCCTGGTGTCATTCCCAAAATTCGCAAGCTGCGTCAAATGTGTGATGAGCGCGGTCTCGATCCGTGGATTGAAGTTGATGGCGGTCTGAAGCCTGCTAATACGTGGCAAGTGCTAGAAGCTGGCGCAAATGCAATTGTGGCTGGTTCGGCAGTCTTCAAGGCAGATGACTATGCGGCTGCAATTGAAGGCATTCGCAACAGCAAGCGTCCTGAGCCGGAATTGGCTACTGTGTAGTTTCGCTTCATAAAAAACAAGAAGCCACCGCATCGCGGTGGCTTCTTGTTTTTTGGGATTTATCTTATGCTTTATCGATCACATTCTTGAAACTGTCCTTGACGTTTTCCTTTTGGTGCCGAACAGCAGCCTCAGCTTGCTTTGCTCGTCCTTCAGCTCTAGCTTCGGGATCACCCGTCAGTTCTCCAACAGCTTCTTGAGTCTTACCTTCAATATTTTTAGCCGTTGCTTTCAACCGTTCTTCAATAGACATACTTAAAATCCTTGAATCCTTTGATTAGTTTTGTGATTAAAACGTGTTTGTTTGAGTTGAGAAGGAAGCGCGATCGCACTTCCTTTATTTGGAGTTAAATCAGGCCATCCATCACCAGCAAACAAGAATCAATTACACTCGGTCAATCGATTCTTTCATATTGTCTTTGATGTTTTCCTTCTGCTGCTGAGCAGATGCTTCAACCTGCTTGGCCTTACCTTCCGCTTTGGCTTGAGGATCGCCTGTTGCTTCACCAAAAGCTTCTTGGGCTTTACCTTCAATATTCTTAGCGGTTGCTTCTACTCGATCGTCAATAGCCATAATTAAATCCTTTTTGATCGTCAGAGAATAAATGCTACTTTTGCTGACCATTTTTGGTCTTCAAGTAGTATCAAATCCTTAAAATCTGGATTTGATGTATCCATATATTAAGAAAAACAAAAAGAAGCCGAATCTGCTACAAGGTACAGCTTGCCCTACACCCAAAGACTTAACCAAGCCGTGCTTTTCTATTCCTATCGGTATCGAAAGAGTCTTTACTTACTGTCGCGATGTTGCGACGTTGCGATCGCACCTCCACCTTAGCCATCGCCACTTTGGTCGAGACATGTACGAAATCCAGTGTTTAAACGTTTGAACATCTTCAGAGTTTTCCAACGTCTTAACCAATATGACTACGGCTATCACTCCCTCAATTACAACCACCAACGAACCCCTTTTCTCCCCTACCCCTTTTCTCCCCTGCCCCCTTGCCCCTTTCCTTCCCTTACAGCCCTCTACAGCCCTCTACAGCCTCTACAGCCCTTTACAATTCCCCCCTCCCCAAAAAATCACGCTAATCTGTTATAAACGCGCTTCACCTATAGATAGATTGAGTCACTAAAACTATGTCTTACTGGTACTGGGATACGGAAAAGAACGGCCATAAGTCTTTTGAGCTACCAGGTGCAAAACCCCACTACAATCCCGATCGGCCTGGTCAGGTTGAACATATTGCGCTCGATCTTGATTTAGATATCCCGAACCAGTCTTACAACGGCGTTTGCAAAATTCGGATTAACCCGGTGCGCGATGGCGTTGATGCACTGACGTTAGATGCGGTGAATTTGGGTATCAAATCGGTCAAAGTCGGCAGCGCCAAGCAAGATTTTGACTACAACGGTGAGCAGCTTCTTGTGCGGTTGAAAAAGCCGACGGAAGCGGGCAAGGCGATTACGCTCGTAATTGACTACCGGGTTGAGCAGCCAGAGCGTGGCATTTACTTCATTGCGCCGGATAAGCATTATCCCGATAAGCCTGTTCAGGTGTGGACACAAGGCGAAGATGAAGATTCCCGCTTCTGGTTTCCCTGCTTTGACTATCCGGGACAGTTGGCCACGTCTGAGATCAGAGTGCGAGTACCCAAAGACTATATGGCCGTTTCTAATGGTGAGTTGATCAGTACAGAGGAAGACGGCGACGCTAAAATTTACCACTGGTCGCAGCAGGAAATTCACCCTACCTATCTGATGACGCTAGCGGTGGGCGACTTTGCCGAAATTCGCGACGAGTGGCAGGGCAAGCCCGTTACTTACTACGTCGAAAAAGGGCGCGAGGACGATGCGACCCGGACGATGGGCAAAACGCCGCGCATGATCGAATTCTTTAGTCAGAAGTTTGGCTATCCCTATCCCTATCCCAAGTACGCCCAGGTCTGCGTAGACGACTTCATCTTTGGCGGCATGGAGAATACCTCGACCACGCTGCTCACCGATCGCTGTCTGCTGGATGAACGCGCCACGCTGGATAATCAGCGCTCCGAAAGCTTGGTGGCTCATGAACTGGCTCACCAGTGGTTTGGTGACTTAGTGGTGATTAAGCACTGGTCACACGCCTGGATCAAAGAAGGCATGGCATCTTACTCCGAGGTGCTGTGGGTGGAGCAGGAATATGGCGCAGAAGATGCGGCTTACTACTTGATGGGAGAAGCGAGCAACTATCTTAACGAAGACAAGACCCGCTATCGCCGCCCGATTGTCACCAACATCTACCGGGAAGCCATTGAGCTATATGATCGCCACCTCTATGAAAAGGGCGCTTGTGTCTACCACATGATTCGTACGCAGCTCGGTGATGAGCTGTTCTTTAAGGCGATTCATACCTTTGTGAATGACAATGCCCACAAGACGGTGGAAACGGTGGACTTGCTGCGAGCCATCGACAAGGCCACAGGCTATAACCTCCAGCCCTTGTTTGACCAATACGTTTTCCGGGGTGGTCATCCCGACTATAAGGTAGCCTACACCTGGGATGGCGATAGCAACTTAGCGAAAGTCACGGTTACCCAAACTCAAGCGAAAGACGGCGATACCAGCTCCAGCAGCGGGCTATTTGACCTAAAGATTCCCCTGGGTTTCAGCGTAGTTGAGAAGGGTAAGGTTACAAACACCCAAGTGTTCACGGTTCGGATTCATGAACGGGAGCAAACTTTCTACTTCCCGCTGAGCCAAAAGCCCAGCTTTCTCAGCTTTGACGTGGGCAACCACATGCTGAAAACGGTCGAGCTATCCTATCCAGTTGCTGAGCTAACTGCCCAGCTTGAGCATGATCCTGATCCGATTTCTCGTATTCAAGCGGCTGAGGCGCTGGCGAAAAAAGGTGGTTTAGAAGTGGTTAAAGCGCTGGCTAAATCGCTGAAGTCAGAGCCATTCTGGGGTGTACGGGTTCAAGTGGCGTCCCAACTGGCGTCTATTAAGCTGGATCAAGCGTTTGATGGGCTGAAGCAGGGACTGAAGGATGACAATTCCTACGTGCGGCGAGCGGTGATTTCAGAACTCGGCCAGATTAAGACTCAGGACAGCTATAAAGCGCTGAAGACGGTTGCGGAAAAAGGGGATGCGGCCTACACCGTGGAAGCCGCAGCGCTCAAGGCATTGGGCAGCTTAGCTACAGCACAAATCGACGGCAAATCCAAGGAAGATAAAATCATCAAAATCTTCAAGTCGGTGCTGAAAGATCGAGCAGGCTGGAATGAGGTGGTACGGAGTGGTGCGATCGCAGGTCTCAGCCAAATGAAAACCTCGGAAGCTGCCCTCGATCTCGTTCTCGAATATACCGAACTGGGCGTTCCCCAAGCGTTGAGATTAGCCTCGATTCGCGCCTTGGGAGCGATCTCATCAGGCCAAACGCCACCCAATCTGGAGCGAATTTTGGAACGGCTTTCGGATCTATCCCACGAAAGCTTTTTCCTAACTCAGGTGTCGGTTGTGTCAGCTTTAGGGCAAATGGAAACAATGAAAGCGGTGGGCATTCTACAAGGGTTAGCGGACCGAACCCCTGATGGCCGCGTGCGTCGCATTGCGGAAGAAGCGGTGCAGAAAGTCCAAAAAGCGGCTGGCACAGATAAGTCAGTGAAACAGCTCCGCGAAGAGTTAGATCAGCTAAAGCAAGATAATCAAGAGCTACGCAGTCGATTAGAAAGCTTGGAAGCAAAGGCACAAAAATAATGTTTCATGAAATTAGTTTAGTGGAGCAAGTCTATACGACTTTCTAAAGCTATCAAAAAGCATCTAAGATTCAAAATCTTAGATGCTTTTTGCATCACTAAATTTCAGATGCTTGTTTAACATACTTATCAATTAAATGAACATCAAACCTGAGAAAACTCTTCTGACATCAATTTATAAATTCTTTTTAGGATCATAAATAGAGTCAATACAAAATTTATAAATAAATAGTAAACAATCAAAGAAATAAACCAGTCAGGAATACAAATATAAACAGCTTGTGGCGCACACTTTCCTAAGAGGCATAAATTCACCGTACACTTGTGAATTTCAATAAAATGTAGTAAGGATAGGACTATGGTAGTCAAAGAAACAAGTATTCCAAAAGATATGTTTACATATATTTCTCTTAGTGCTGTTTTTTGCCTTGGAGTAAAGCTTTTTCTACTTAAAATCTCATAAACAAGGACTAATAAATTGAATAGCAACCCAGCAAATAAAGAAAGTGAAGTGACTATAGCATTTGTTATTTCATTAGTTAGCAGCACTCCCAGCGAAAGTAATAATATGGAGATCAGCAAAGGAAGCACAAAAAATAGTACAATGTCAGGCCAATAAACTTTGCCATTGCGATCGTTTCTTAATGTGGCAATATGATCAGAAACTATGCTTAATATATTTATTTTTGTAAACATAAAATAAAGTTTGAATGTTTATTGTATTAAAAATGAGGAATTGGGTTCGATATTCATTTTGGAGCTGTATAAGAATTTACTCATGATACAAACGCTTTATAATATCTTTTGAATAATCTAGAGATACCTTCCTAATACTTTTTATTTCCGGGTTTCCATCACTGTTGCGCGAAACCAAATCGGTTACATCAATATAATTTCTTAATTTACGAAAGTTCCCTAAATCTAGGGTTCGAATACTGCCATTCTCCTCTACTTCAAGTTTTATTGTGTCATAAGAAAAATTAAAATCTTTTAGCTCTATTAAATTTTCAAGATCAGTTTTATTGTTAAAAAAGCTTGTAAGCCTCTCTTTTAGAGGAATAGAATAAGCAGATAAAGAAATTTCAATATTTCCTGAAATTTCTTTATGATCCCCATCTAATCCATCGAACCTATCTGTAGAAGAAGAATACTTTACACATCTTAACTTCTTGATTGTGCTTTTCTCTAATATCCTTTTAACTAGCTCATCTGTGACTAATGTATTGATTTCTATTCCATATCCTGAGTGCTTTTTTCGGAAATATTTTTCGAAAAAGCCTCCTATATTCATGGTTATTCCATATTGACCAAGTCTTTGAAGTATCACTAAACCCTCGTCCCTTCCTTTGGGAATAGAAAACAAAAAGAAGAAAGGAAGAACATCTGCATCGTTCGCTTTTCTTTTATAAGAAACGGAATCTGTATCTACATCCTTTAAATTACTAGTCAAGCCATATATTCCTGATTCCATTACTCCAGAAATAATTCTTTCATTTTGGTTTATTTCAAGACCTGTTGTTTTCAAATACTTCTTTTGCTGATCATCTTTAAAGCCATTCTCCATTTTTGATAAAAAAATCTTTAAAGAATCAAATATGTCGCTAGATCCATCAAAGCGATCAGTTTTTTGGTAAACAAGCTTTCGATTTTTGCCTTTCCCAACAAAGCGACCAACTCTTAATGTATGACTGGATAAAAATATTTGCATTTTGCGAATCTTTTTGGATTTTGTAGATTTATTTAGATGTTTCCACTAACAGCAAGATTAAGCTTTGATTTAGTTTATTTAACCATAATGTATCTTTGCATTGCTAGTGCTCATCCAATCTGTCGCCAGATGATTCATTAATTGACTAAAATTAATCAGTGTAGTTTCTCCTCGTAGCTCATTTAGTAACTGTTTGACATCTTTACTTTGCCCCAGTCGATAAATTTCAACCTGTTGCTGTTGGGGATTGATTAACCAGCCTAACTTCACGCCTGCATCCAAATATTCCTGCATCTTGGCCTGTAGCGTTGCCAAATCATCTGTTTCAGAGCGAAGTTCAATTACAAAATCAGGGGCAATGGGTGGAAACTTGCGGCGCTGTTCAGGAGAGAGTGCTTCCCAGCGTTCTTTTTGCACCCAAGCCGCATCTGGCGAACGGCTACCTCCATTCGGCAGCTTGAAAACAGTTGAAGAGCTAAACACATAGCCCAGGTCAGTTTCCAAATCACTAAATCTGCAATGAAATCCGCTTCGCGATTCCCGCTTTCTCCACCCACTGGCGGCATGATGACAAGTTCTCCTTGGGGAGTACGCTCAAACTGAAGGTCTTGATTGTTTTGACAAAGCTGATAAAACTGCTCATCTGTGAAATGAACCGTGTCAAGTTTGAGGGTGAGTGGACTCATGACCATTGCACTGCCCTTAATCTGACGTGATGTATTTCCATCTTGCATCACAACCTAGAAAGGTAATGGCGAACAGATATATTGTACTGAGATAAAAATCTGCGATCGCAAATTGCCTGTCGATGATATTGATCAGTCGATTCCGCCTGCTGCCGGGAATCATCATTGGTTACTGGGTTTTAGACAGCACCCTGTACGAAAGCTGGTCGCTCGGCATGGCGATGGGCACTGGGGAAATCTTGGAATCCGTTATCGCTGCGCTGTTCATCTAGTCTGACTGAAAACCTATAGTTGATTTTTTATGAAACGTTCGCGGAGCAAGCGTTTCATAAAAAATGAGTTGAGTTCTTATACCCAGACTTAATCTGAGCAGCCGCGCCCCAAAAACATCTGTGTTCTAATCGAGCTGACTACAGCGATAGGTAGTGGTATTTCAGTAATGATTTTTCGTTGTGCGAACACCGCCCACACAACGAAAAATCATTACGTTTGAGGACTACCCAGCGATGAAACAAGATATAGCAGGGGGTATATTGAATCCCGGTCAGTTTTTTGAGACTGTACTATGGGGGAGTTTCATATATCCGCTGATCGAATGTGCGATCGCACTTCCCGAATTCAGCACTCACACGGAGACATCAGTTTTGGGCGTCGATCTGCGTAGTTATGTTTTCATTGATAGTTTGCAGCGGCAGCATGCCGCCTACATGGGTACAGTATCGATTGGCTTCCTGCCACTGCCAGGTGATTCGTCTCTCTGGATCGAAATTTCACCCGGCATTGAGATTAATCGCATTACCGATGTAGCGCTCAAGTCCAACAACGTGCGTCCCGGTGTGCAGATGGTTGAGCGCTTATATGGGCTGTTAGAGATTCACTCGTCGCGCCAAGGCGATGTGCGTAGTGCAGGCTACGCCATCCTCGACGCCCTGGGCGTTAAGGAAGATGATCGGCTCAAACCCCAAGTGATGTCGAGCCAAATTATTCGAAATATTGACGCTCACCAGGCTCAGTTAGTCAACCGCACCCGTCGCGGGCAAATGCTGCTGGCAGGCGAATCGCTGTATGTGATGGAGGTGCAGCCTGCGGCCTATGCGGCACTGGCGGCAAATGAAGCAGAGAAGGCCGCACTGATCAATATCTTGCAGGTGAGTGCAATCGGCAGTTTTGGCCGACTGTATCTCGGTGGTGAGGAACGCGACATCATCACGGCGTCTCAGGCAGTTTTGACCGCAATGGAAAATGTTCGGGGCCGCAGTCCGTCGGTGGACAGTACGGGGGATGAGTAGCAATTTGGGAAGGTTAGGTTTGCAGGGATCGCACATCACTATCACCTCACTGCACAAATAACTGGTGAGAGGCGACATCACCAGGATAATCTGGGATCACCTTGTCCCCAGAGAGAGCCAGAATCATCGGTTTATCCGGAATAATATGAAACGGGACTCGTCAACGACTCGGCTCACTCCAGTCGAATCAACAGCAGACTAATGGCAAATTTGGAACACCTAACTCAGCTCAGACGCGGCAGTGCTCAGTGGACGGCATGGCTGAGTCAGCATGGCCGGATTGAGCCAGACTTCAGTGAAGCGAGCTTACAGGCGTTTAACCTCAAGGGGGTTCGCTTAGACCGGGCCAACCTGCGCGCGGCTAACCTAGTGGAGGCCGATTTAGAATCAGCCCATCTCAACCAGGCCAACTTGAGCAGCGCTGTGCTTCAGCGTGCCCTGCTCGTCGATGCTGATTTGCAGCAGGCTCAGCTTGTGGGAGCCGATTTGCGAGGCGCGAACCTATCCGGCGCAGATTTACGCGGTGCCAATCTGATTGGAGCAGACCTGCGAGGCGTTAGTTTAGTTGACGCCAATTTGACTGGGGCAAATTTAATTGGCACCGACTTGCGAGAAGCCAATCTGCGAGCCGCTAACTTTAGTGAAGCGACGTTACAGCGCTCCAATCTAGCCTGGTCACATGGCGTTGATGCGACGTTTAATCAGGCCGATTTGACTCGTGCAAATCTTTATCATGCAGAGCTACAGGGCGCTTACTTTTACCGCGCCAATTTGCACCGGGCTAGCTGCAACTCAGCCTATTTCAGTCGGAGTTATCTACTGGAAGCGAATTTAGTTTATGTCTCTTTTCATCAGGCCACGCTGCGATGGGCTATTCTAATGGGAGCGGACTTAAGTTGGGCAAATTTAACCGCTGCGAATCTAAGGGGTGCTAATCTGCGTCAGGCAAACCTGCAAAATGCGAATTTAACGGCTGCTAATCTGCGGGGTGCAATCTTAACAAAAACGAGCCTCCAGGGTGCTCAACTGCCGGACGGTTTTCAGGATGCCTGATTGATTGCAGATTATTTCATGACCAAGATTTGTCCAAAAATTAGGGCTAGAACTGAAAAGTAAAAAGCCAAAAAAGTCAGAAGTCAATGACTTCCCCCTACCATGCATCTCATATACGAAATCCACTTGTAGAACCAGTTGCCATTGTTTGTGAAAGTTAGGTACAGTCTAGCTTGCACAAACAATCATTCGGGTTCTTTCTGGTCGGATTCAGTATCATTTATGATTGGCTAGAGTTGAGTGCTGGTAAAAAATGACCCAATGTGTCAGGGTGCATTTATCTTTTGAAAGTTAGAAAACCGAAAGAGAGTAATCTCTTCCGGTTTTGTTTATTGATTACGCGGGGCTATTTTGCTTAACGTGGTCAATCACGAGGGGAGTAATTTGCTCCATTGTGAATAAGACAACTGAGCGGTCATACTGTGTCCAGTGACGCGGCTGGTGAAAGACGCAGGGTTGCAGGACGCCCCATAGGCCCTGATCCTCACCTTGGGTTTCATAGATATGGCCGTGAATTAGCGCTCGATGGCCGTAGTGTTGGCGTTCGTATTCAAGATTGACCACATCTGGATCGGCGGTTTCAACATCATCGACAAAGATGGAAGGTTCGCCCCGCAGCGACGCAGCAAATAGCGGATCGCGATCTTCTAGTTCTGCCGGATTCTCTTGCAGCCAGTCTTCGGTCACGTCTGGTAGCGTTTCATCTGCTCGCCAACAGTAGGCATGTCTGGCCCAGCGGGTTTTAGGATGACGTAAATATAAAAAACAGCGATCGCACTGGAGCGTATGCACCAATGCGGGCATCAGTTCGGTAAACACCTCATCCGGGCGGCGGTGCAGTTGCAGGATGTGCTTTAGGTTATCCGGCAGTTCAATGTAAGACATGAGCGTTCAGGTTTTATAGCCTGCGTAATCACGTTAGGAAAGGTGGTTTTGAGACGCCACGCGGAGTGTGACGTCTCAAAACTATCTTCCTGGTTCTCAGTGCATAGCACTATGTACCAGCAGTGTAACAGGTGAAATTGCCCTCAAGCGGATCGGGATTTGCGCCATCCGATTGTGCCGAGCGAATGCGATCGCGACTTTACAATAGAAGAGATTATGAATTGATTGGTAACATAACTCGCAGCTTGCCCCAAACCCTAGAAGGGTTATATTGCCGCCGCATGGCGGTGGCAACATAAGCGCTTTGGGTTCTCAAAGTGCAAGGGGCAAGACGTGAGATAACGTATTCACAAGTAAGGGTCTAGGTTACTGCATGGCAGATCAACTGATTCGAGCAACCGCTGCAGACGGGGGAATTCGGGCTGTTGGCGTAATTACAACCCGCCTCACAGAAGAAGCGAGACAGCGTCATCGCTTGTCCTATGTAGCGACCGCAGCACTGGGACGAACGATGTCGGCTGGACTTTTATTGGCTTCAAACATGAAGCGGGCCGAGTCTCGCGTCAATATTCGCATTCGAGGAAATGGCCCCCTAGGAGGGATTTTAGTCGATGCGGGACTAGACGGTACGGTGCGCGGCTATGTAGACAATCCCAGTATTGAACTGCCACCTAACCCACAGGGCAAGCTGGATGTCGGCGGTGCCGTCGGCCATGATGGCTATGTCTATGTAGTGCGCGACGTGGGCTATGGCTATCCCTATTCCAGTACAGTAGAGCTGGTGTCGGGTGAAATTGGCGATGATGTAACTCACTATCTGGTGACATCTGAACAAACCCCATCGGCTCTGCTGCTGGGCGTGTTTGTGGGAGAGAAAGGCGTGACGGCTGCCGGAGGGCTGCTGCTGCAAGTCATGCCGAAAGCCGCCCGAGATGAAGTCCTAGTTGAACTGCTAGAGGCTCGGCTGAGCCATCTATCGGGTTTCACGCCATTGCTGCGGGCAGGCAAAACCCTACCTCAGATCATGGAAGACCTCTTGGGCGATATGGGGTTAGACATCCTGCCAGAGTCTCAACTGGTGCAGTTTAACTGCCGCTGTTCTCATTCTCGGATGATGGGAGCCTTAAAGCTGCTGGGTGCGGATGAACTGCAAGACATGATCGAAAAGGATGATGGAGCAGAGGCTACCTGTCAGTTTTGCAATGAGGTCTACCATGCCTCTAGCGATGATTTAGCGAGTTTGATTGAGGACTTGCAGGCTGAATCGTCCCGCTAACGGTTGCAGTTGATCGCTGATGTGTAGTCTCGCTAGCTTGCCCAATAGTTGGGTTGTGCTCCAAATTTGCGGTTGTGATAGCGAAGGCCGCGCTCAGCGCGGCTTTTGCCGTTACTGTGCCGTTACTGTGCCGTTACTGATATTGCTCTAGAACAGTCCCTAATAATCCCCAATAGTCCCTAATAGTCCCTAACAGTTATGTGAACTGTATGCGGTTTGTGTCGTTCACGTAAACTAAAATGGGTTCTTACGAACAGACGTGGTGTTCAGCGTAGACCCGCATAGAGTTTAGTAATGCAGCAGCATGATTCTGGTGAACTGCCGATGTCGTCCTCGGTGCCGTCGCAGGAGTCCAGCCAGTCAACGGATGATCGCGTATCAGCCCGCCGAGTTCTGCGGCAAAGTGCAGGGCTGTATCGACGGCATGTGATGCGTTGCCTCAAACAGGCACTGCGAGCGAATGTCTGGCTCCTGTTGCCGATGCTGGTGGGGCTGGCTGGAATTAGAGCCTATCACTACATGGATGCGATCGCACTTTGGCAGTGGCTACTGGGCATCATTATTAGTCTGCTCGGCATAGCGGGTTACTGTGCAGATTCGGGACGACTGAGCCGCTGGGCTTGGCTGCAACTGCAACCGACACCGGATTTTCCTAAAGCCGCATCAACTCAAAACCATTCGGGTTTCGGCAACCCGTCTTGGCGGCAGCGAATCGAGTTTGGCCTACTGGCGCTTAAGCTGAGCAGCATTTCGGCTGGTGTGCTGATGCTAACCTACACGGTACTGAACTTGCTGATTACGGTGCTGGTTTTTATCTGGACGCTGAGTACAGGTTTAGCTGCGATCGCAGTGGCCCAGTTTCCGACGACGACCGCACAGCATACGGCGGTGATTGCTATCGTGCTGATTTTGCTGCTGTTTCTGATTGGTGCAGTTTGGCTCATTCTGCGGTTTCTGCTGCATTTCTTTTTCGCTGAAGTCATCCTCATGATTCGGCCTGTCGCAACAGCAGGCAGCAGCCTACGCCAGAGCTGGCGACTGACGCGCCGCTCCACTCGGTTGCTCATGCGCCTAGCGATATTGATTTGGCTGGTAACACTGCCGCTACAGGTGCCAGCCCAAATTGTGAGTTGGCTGCTGATTGTGAAACTAGGCCAGTTGCTGGTACCTGTTCCGTCCCACTGGCTGCTGCAATGGTTAGCGGTTGGGATGGGTGTCTGGCTGGTGGGTTGGCTATCGCTGCCGCTGTGGCAGATTGCTAAAGCTGATCTGTACCAACACTGGCGCAACCACCAGAAGCTGCAAGATCTGCAAGGGGAGCAGCAGTGGTGGCAAGCTTAACTGAGCCGCTGATACACCGTTGCGAGTGCCTGATCGTCGCCCACATTGCCGGGAAATAGGACGACGGGCAAGTCGGGAAACTGGGCATGACTGGCTGGTGTGCGTACCACTGAGCAGCCAGGAATAATTTGACCCAGTAGCCGAGCCGATTGGAGCGCTAGCCCCGTGCTGAGCGTATCGTTTGACGTAATGCCGCCTTTGCTGATCAGGAAACCGATGTCGCTCGGTAAGCCGCGCAGAATATCCATTAGCAAGCGCGAAACTGCTACGCCAAAATCCAGGCGAGTCTGCACATCATTGAAGGTCAGCTCTTTGCGGCTGGTGTAAATCACGGGCGTTTTGCCTGCTTGATAGGCGGTTTCAACTTGAGCTAGGACAGACTGAAGCAAGTGCGATCGCGTTTCCTCTGTCGGATGAACCAACTGAGCCACATCCACTTCAATGCCTTCGGTTCCGGCCTCTGCCAACAGCGGCTGTAGCTGCTGCGTCGTCTTTTGCACATGGGAACCGACCAGCACAACGCCCGGTTTGCCCTGGCGAGTGTACTGGGCCATATCCTCTGGCTTGACGGGTTGGGGCGGCAGCGCGGCGAGGGCAGTCAAAATGCTGGCGGCGCTGCGAAACAGGAATTTTTTGCCCTGGGCAGCAGCCTGGAGGGCATCGGCGGCGAACTGATCCAAATCTGCCTGAGTTTCACCATCAACAGCGACACAGACATTACCCTGAAGCTGCATCAGGCGATCCTGAGTACCCTGGCGAATGTCGCTGAGCGTGAACCGCTCCACCTGATTGGCACTGATCCGACCGCTGGTTTTCTCTTCCACGTAGTCGGGCAAATACGCCGTGCTGTAGCCAAACACGGAATCTTTGGCGAACTCAGTTTCATGTGTCGGTACGGGCTTACCGTCCACCATCAGGTAATGGGTACTGTCGCGGGTAATGCGTCCTCCTTCAAAAAAGGCTGGGATTAAAAAATGCGCGTCAAATGGCCCTAGTTCTTCTGCGATCGCATCGGTTTCTACTGGGTAGTGACCCCGCAATGTGGAGTCAGAACGGCTGACAACCAGGTAATCTTCAATGCCAACATCTGCGATCGCAGTTTTCAGGTTATGGCAAACGTCGCGCGTAACGCTATCGGCCTGCTCTGGCGTTAGCGATCGCGTATTCGTCAAAATAAAAAAGATGGGCGATTCGTCCAGCAAACCCAGCTTCAGCGTGTCTACGTCCCAGCGCATGAGCAGCAAACAGCTATGTACAGTTTGCGATCCGGTGGGATCGTCATCCAGCACGATAATTTTGGGTTTTGTCATCGCCACTCTCCCTTAAATCTGCCAGCATTTAGCCTACCGGGGATTGAGGGGTTGATGCAATGGAGTTTTTAATTTCTGCTATAGGGAACTTCAAGATCTGCGATCGCACTTCTGCAAGCTCGTAGTCACTTAACTTACAGGCTAGGCACGGATAGGTTGCACAGGAATGCTCTTGTGTAGAGCGCGTTTGCTTCGCTCACATACCAACAAGAGTTAACGAAAAAGATGGTACGTTCCAAGCAATGCTAACTGCCGTAATCAGCAAAAGTTACATTGTGGAACTTACCCTATAAGACTTGTGATCCTTCTATTCAAATGTCGTAGTCATAGATGCTGCCGCAGAATTCTTTTAGCTTCAGAAAGCTTTATTGCCACATTTGTTGCTCGTTCAATATCTGGATGTGGTTTTCCATTAATCACAGTTTGAAAGTAAGAATCTCCAAAGATTTCAATAAACTTTTCGAAGTCCTCCACAGTACAGGAAACGTGCGTTCCTCCCATCCAAACATGAAACTCATTATGAATTCTTTCATCCATCACAAGTAAATTACATTCAGTTTCAGCTAGGTCAGGATATGTACTAACATCAAATAAATGGTGAACAGCCAAATTAATACGATTATCCTCTTGCTTTAATCCTGTAATTTGACAAATTTTTTTTGCTCTACGTTTCACCCTATCTTTAGCCTGTTTAATGCGTATTGCTCTCTCAGCTTCGTGTTTTTCTAATTGTGCTAGAACTTTCGGAGCAAAATTTTTAACATCATGCATCCATTTTTTTCGGTGCTCCTGAGTTAATCGGCTTTCAAGCTGCCTACTAACAACTGTGATGGCAGTCCCAGTCAAGTAGTAATCCTTTTTCACTTCTCGTTTTAGTCTTTTTTTTCTTCTCTCTGTCGATTCTTCATCTTCAAAAAAATCAACGCCTATTTTGATGCTTTCCTTATTGATATTTGGATCTTTAATGGCATTGCTAAAAGCATCCCTCAAAATATCTTGCCGTGTTCCTAATCCCAATAAATCACGACATCCTCTTGGAGAAAGGAAAGCGCGATCATTTTTGAATACTAGTTTTCCCTTAGTTTGCCTAGCTTCTTCAATTTGTTTGGCAATCATTAAGGCTTTCAGCCTTTGATCCTGTTGTAAGACCCAACGCTTGACTCTTGTATAAACTGGGCGCTTTTTAGTCGCAATAAGATAGTTGCAAATTTCAACCGCACCTTTCGGACTAAATAATTTAGTTCCGTATGCTCCAATTGTGTAATCGATACCTTCTTCTAAACTCCATTCGTCATCATCGTATTTATCAAAGAAGGTACAGATGTTTCTTAATTCATCAGTTGAAATTTCTAATGCCTTGGCAAGTTCAATACTGGTGATGTTGCAGTTGCTCATTTTCCTGTTCCCTAAAAGGCTGCTAGCAATGTGTCTCGCATGGCTTTTAACTCTTCAAACACTGCCGAATTGCCACCTTTATCAGGATGATGTTGCATAGCTAACGTGTTGAATGCTGTTTTGATGTCATCAGCAGTTGCTTTGTCGGGATCTAGGTTGAAAACTTTCCAGGGTAAAAAGTTCCGGAGCACATCTACACCGTTTATACAGGTATCGCCTATGGCATTATGTTCGCTATTAGGTAATCCGACAAACTTCCGATAAGCCTTAAGCCATGAAGCTTTTGAGTTCATCTTCAGTTTTTGATCTTGGATAAACAATGCAAATGCAGTTTCGTTTTTGAGTTCTTGATAGGATGAGCAGTTGAAAGCTGCAATCACAGCTTCTTTCATCTCGTTCATACTTGGCTCAACTTCCTTGAACTTTCCGCCATGCACGAACTCGGCAAAGCTCAATAGAATTTGCTCATCGTAGCCATGTTGCTTTGCTAGTTGACGAATCTGTGCTCGAACTTGATTAATATTCGGTGCTTTACGTCTCGTGGTTGCTGATTTTGACTTTGGCTTGGAAGAAGATTTTTTCTTGCTCATATATTCCCTGGGGCTGAAGCTTGATTTTGCATGGGAACAACTGGGGACACACTTCACTTTTTACAGCGTGCCCACCTTCCAGCAGAAAATATAAATCAAACATCACCAATTCTTCATTTAATCTAGAAAACTTCTAGATCAAGCATTCTGTACCCAAGAAAACGACCGAAGCAGAATCGGATAAGTATTGGCGTTAAGGATCTTGATTGAATCGATCGTGTTGTTGGAGCGATCGCATTTCGTTTTGCACACTGACGGCAACTTCCAAAGCTTCATTCAAAATTTTGCCTTGGGCGTTCACTTCATCTGAAACTTGCAGAACCGATAGCGACGTGAGGTTATGCGAAAACAGATCAGTATTGCGGGCGATAAAGCGCTGATTTTCCCGCAGAATTCGTTCAGTTCTTAACGCCCGTGCTAGGTCAGATCGGGTCGTCCAGAGCGTAGCAATTACTCGGTTGCGATCGCTAAGTGCCACATCAGGATTACCTGCCGCTTCGATTTGGTCATTAATATCAATCGCCCGAATCACGGCATTGTAGCGCTCCACATCTTCCAGCAGCCGCACCAGTGCAGGCGAGCTGCTGCGGAGAATCCGAATCAAACGAATCACCACGGCCAAGCTAAATGCAGTTGCGATCGCAATTAGCCACACCCAAATATTCACCCCTTCCAGTTGAACTTGGCTCAGATTGCTGAGTCCCTGAAAGCCGATGCCGAACCCGAACAAACCCACCAGCATTAAGCCCACTATTTCCGGCAGTTGACGCAGCAAAAACTGCGATCGCTGATCGGCCTGTCGCAGCATAGATCGCTGCCAAACCTGTCCTTTGCCGACTCCGGTTAGCTTGCGAACCTCACCCGGAGTGAATTCTAGTCCCTGTAAATCTGGTTTTATCATGGCGCTTCGAAGTGGTGTGCTGGCAGTATGGAACGGGTTGGAATGTGGTGTTAGGTGACAGGGGTTGGACTGGGTTAAGTTCCGGGTAATTGCATTTTTGATGAAGAGGTTACGGCTGGGAGGGGAGTTAGAGCGGGGGAGCAAGGGGGAAAGGGAGCGGGGGAGTTTTGTTGTGGGTGAAGGATGGGCTTGTCATATTTTAGATCGGTTGAAATGAGTCGGAACTGCTCAACTTGTATCTGGCATAGCGCCACGTGCTTAGCTTGATTCTGTAAGGCTATATTGCGATCGCAGAATCCCCCAAAGTCGGTGGTGTTGGTGGGGAGATTTCTCTCAAGACTTGAAAAGTGGCATATCTTTTAGTTTTTGGGCTATAGCTATAGAGAGAACAGCCGCTATCGTCATCAATCTATGTCTCTTACCGAGCAGTATCTCTCGTCTTTGCCTGATAAGACACTTGAGCGCCTGCGCCGTGCCGATCAGGTGTGGCAGCAGTATCGGCAGGGAAATGCACCCCAGCCGCATCCGGATGTAATTACAACGACCGCTGAGGCACTGAATAGTGCGCCTGATTGGGACGCTGTTATCTGTGGTGGCACTCTCGGCATCCTGATGGGAGCGGCACTGGCGCAGCAGGGTTGGCGAGTGGCGCTGCTGGAGCGGGGACAACTGCGGGGGCGCGACCAGGAGTGGAATATCTCGCGCCGAGAACTGCAGGAACTGGTCGATCTGGGCTTGCTAACTGAAGCTGAACTGGAAAGCGCGATCGCAACTGAATATAACCCAGGCCGGATTCATTTCCACGAGGGGCCGGACTTTTGGGTGCGCGACGTGCTGAATGTTGGCGTTGACCCCGTTTATCTGCTGGAAACGCTCAAGCAAAAGTTCCTCGCGGCGGGGGGAGAACTGATTGAATATGCCTCTTTTGAGTCGGTGATTGTTTATAACAATGGCGTACAGGTGAAATATATCCATCAGCAGGATGCTTCCCCGCTGGCCAAATCCCTGACGGCGCGGCTCTTGCTGGATGCGATGGGTCATTTTTCGCCCATTGTGCGCCATGTGCGGGGAGGCCAAAAGCCGGATGCAGTGTGTTTAGTGGTGGGTACCTGTGCTCAAGGCTACGAGCAGAATGAAACGGGCGATTTAATTGCCTCGTTTACGCCAATTCGCAATCAGTGCCAGTATTTCTGGGAGGCGTTTCCGGCGCGGGATGGCCGCACGACGTACCTGTTTACCTATGTGGACGCTCATCCAGATCGGCTGGGCCTGGAAGCTTTATTTGAAGAGTATTTTCAGCTTTTACCGACCTATCAAAATATTGACCTAGACCAGCTAGAGATGCAGCGGGCACTGTTTGGCTTTTTCCCCTGCTACCGTCAAAGCCCGTTGCGCTATCCCTATGATCGACTGCTGCCCATTGGCGACAGCAGCGGCAGCCAGTCACCGCTCAGTTTTGGCGGATTTGGCGCGATGATTCGCCATCTGAAGCGGTTAACTAGGGGCATCGACGAGGCGTTGCGCTGCGATCAGTTAGGTGAAGCTGACCTAAAGCTGCTCCAGCCCTATCAGCCTAATCTGTCGGTCACCTGGCTGTTTCAGCGTTCAATGAGTGTGGGGATGAACCAGTCGCTGGCACCCAATCAAATCAATGAACTGCTCTCCAGCGTGTTTCAGCAGATGGCCAGCCTGGGAGATGAGGTGCTGAAGCCATTTATGCAAGACGTGGTGCAGTTTCCGGCTCTGACGAAGACGCTGCTTAAGGCAACCGCTGCCCGACCGCTGATGGTGACGCAGATTGTGCCGCAGGTCGGCCTGGGTAGCTTACTCGACTGGATGCGGCACTATGGCGGACTGTCGCTATACAGTGCATTGAATGCGCTAGACAGTCCACTGAGTGGCTGGATTGAGCAGTTGCCGCCAGAGCAGCGCTATCGCTGGCATCGCTGGCAGGATGCTTGGCAGTATGGGGCAGGCGGTGATTACGAGGATTAGGTTACTCGCACCTTGCACGTTGAGAACCCGAAGCGGATATTTTGCCGCCGCATCGCGGCGGCAAAATATCCTGCTAGATCTTGGTTCTATCCAGTTACCCGTTGCGATCTCACATTGAAAATTACTTGTGTCTAGAGGCCACGACGAAAAATTTGTGGGGTGCATCTGTAATATTGCGATCGCAAAATGGGTTCGTAAATCGGCCAAATGTAGCCCCTGCTTCCCCTGGCTGAACGGCTGTAGCTTGCCAACCATAATTAGCAAAAAATGACTCAGGCTGATCGCAACCAAACCGCCAATGCTTGGCCCAAGGTTCAGACCCGTTCAAGATTGCCGTGTTAATAACATCTGCCCCTAACCAGCTTCCTGCTGCCGCCAGATTTTCAATTTGTTTGAGTAAGCGATCAACATCTTGTGTACTGAGATAGTAAAGCAGTCCTTCTAATAGCCAGATGGAAGGTTCTGACGGTTGATACCCTTTTTTAAGCAGCCGTTCAGGCCAAAGCGATTCCGTTAAATCAGCGCAAATTGAGTGACGATTACAGTTTGGTTGAACTCCAGCTAAAGCGGCTTCTTTGTAATTCAGTACGTGGCTTTGATCAATTTCATAAAGCTGCGTTTCAGGTGCCCAATTCATGCGAAATGCTCTCGTATCCATACCTGCTCCCAGCAGAACAACTTGCCGACTGTTATGAGCAGTTTGAGTTAGAAAGTCGTCAAAAAAACGAGTCCGCACGGGAGCAAACGGTCTACCCTGCTGCTCATCTTCATCTAACAACGGCAGGGCAGCTTGAATTGTTTCTTCACCCGCTAATTGCCTAGCAAACGGGTCTGTAAACAGGGCATCAACACGCTCTGTTTCAATGGCGCGACTGGCTGCCATGACTTTTGAGGTAAAGCCCACGTCAAATTCCGTTGCATCAGACATACCGTAGCTCAAACCTTAATCGTCAGGAAACTGCCAGCAGGCAATATGTTCGACATTGCTGCTGCCACAGGCGCAATCCTCTTCAGATGACGCGACCCAGGTTTCATCACAGTCGCGGCAGTGGCAGAAAATGTTGTTCAGATTGGCCTGCTGTAGCCCAAACTGCCAGCGCTGAAGTTCTTCCGGGGTTAAGTAAGACGGTGGATCAGACATGTTCAAACTCTATCGCCCGTACGTTTTCCTGAAAAGCTATTGGTGTTTTTATTTAATGCGTGGATGCGATCGCGCTTTGTAAAATAGCTCTCATTCTCTCTGTTGTAGTGAAATGTACCAAGTATTGCCACTAATACTACCTACAAGATCAAATACTCTTCCATGTTCCACAGATATATTTCCTTGACCAGCACCGTTTACAGTGATGTAAGAACCATCTATAGCAAATGTAGCTACGGCTTCTGCTGTATAAGTATAAGTCCCAGAACGTGGCACTGTAACTCTTATCATTGATTCTGGAAAATCTTGATTAACTGTCAAGGTTCCCACGAACTTACCATCTATCAGAATCGATACTTGTTCACTGATTTGCTCATCGCCAAGAATATCAGAAATGATAAATTCCGTGACTGTTTCTTGATTTGAGTTATTAGATGCATTTATTTGGGAAAAAGTAGATGTATCTGGAGCAACTGCCGGAGGCGTGTCTAGACCAACTCCAAGAACAATGAAGAAAGCACCCACAATGATAGAGAAGAAACGAGGAAACCAACCAACTTTCGGTATATTGAGTTCTCTTAGCTGAAAGCCACCTCCAAGAATACCTATACCTATCAAGATAACACCAAAGATAAAAGCAATTGTCTTATTCTCCATACGTTGCTTCTCCAGAATTAGCTTGAATTTAGGCTGAATTTTTATGACATACTAAAGGTGCGGTTTATGTAAATCATTAACTGTTATTCATCGTCCAATTTGATGGACGGCAATTTTCTTTTTATGTCAATTTATTCTGCCTTCATTCTTCTTCTACAACTTGGTCTTTTGCTCCTGGCTTTGTTTGATAGCCTATCAGTAGCGTTGTAATTGCAGTCAGACCTGAAGTTAAACTTGCTTTCAGTGCGCCCCTATCTTCTTCTGGCAGCTCTGCTAACATCGGCAAACTGAGTAAAAATGTTGTCAAAAAAAGACTGATGATTGAGCCGAATGCAGCACCAACTGAGGCAAAAGCGACTTTTCTGTTAACCGAGCCATCAGCAGAAACATAAGAGGGAAGTTTTGATGGAGCGAGTTGAGTCGGTGGAGCTGATTGGGTGGCTGGAGTAGATTGAGTTGTCGTCATAGTAGTAGAAATTAAGGCTTCAATAATATATTTGACCTCAGCACTTCAATATGAATTTCTGTAAGTCAAAGTTGAGCGTGTTTACACCATAAATATGGCTTTAATAGCTACTTTAAATGCATGTCTGAATCCTGGAATTACCCGAGCAGGTCATTTGGTTGCGATCGCAGATCCAATAGAGTGCATTGCCGATAAGCAAACAAAGGAGATAGCTTTGCCTTTTAGCACAATGAGCCTGATCGATATAGCTGAACACGCACAATATTCGATAAGCTGCATGAGGAGCGACGCATCTGAAATCAGCTAGGAGTCGGAATGGAATTTCCCCTGGGGCGACAGAATCTTTACCATGAGCTACAGAAACCCGACGATGACATCAACTTAGCCGCCGCCGCACTTTACATCGCCCAGGAAGAATATCCCACCCTCGACGTTGAAGAATATCTGAATGCCCTCGATACGATGGCTGACGAGGTGACTGAGCGATTGCCCGATGAGCGCTATCCGATGCGGATAATTCAGACCGTCAATCAGTACCTATTTAACGACCTCGGCTACCACGGCGACTCCGAGACCTACTACGATCCGCGCAATAGCTTTTTGAACGACGTGATTGAGCGGCGCACGGGCATTCCGATTACGCTATCGCTGGTGTATCTGGAAGTTGCCCAGCGGATCGACTTTCCGATGGCAGGCGTTGGCTTACCGGGGCATTTTCTGATTCGTCCGGTGCAGCAGGAGATGGAAATCTTTGTCGATGTGTTTCACAACGGCGAGATTCTATTTGCCGAAGACTGCGAAAACCTGCTGAAGCAACTCTATGGGCCAGCGGCACGGCTCCAGGATCAGTTTTTGGATGTGGTAGATAAGCGCCAATTTCTGATGCGGATCCTGAGTAACCTGAAGGCAATTTACCTGAAGCAGGGCGAACTGCTCAAAACGCTGTCTACGATCGAGCGAATTATGCTGATTTTTCCGGACAATGTGATGGAGCAGCGCGATCGCGGAATTTTGTACTACCACACCGGACGCTGGACGGAAGCCAAAGTCGATTTGAGCCACTATCTCAACACCGTACCGCTAGCGCAGGATGCCGATGTGATTCAGCGACTAATTGAGCAGATGGAATAGGTAAGGAGTATCGGTGATACAGGTGAATTCAGTGTTGAGTTTTGAGTTGAAAGTTTTGAGTTTTGAGTTTTGAGTTTTGAGCTTTGAGCTTTGAGTCTTGGGTCTTGAATCTTGAGTCTTTACAGCCTTTACGCCTCACTCCTCACTCCTCTCGCCTCACTTTTTACTCAGTCAAGTTATGAAGTGCATGAAACTGTTTAAGACAAGCTAAGGACTGGCAGCTCGTTGATTATTGGCTGCTACAGTCGTCTAGAACTGACTGGAAGAGTATGGCAAGTGGTCACATTGAATGTCGATGGCTATTGTCTTGCGTGCTTTTGCATAACATCCGGGGGAGAACCGTTAATTTATTTTTCGTGAAACCAGCGTTTTACTCAATATAAATTGGTGTGTTGTATGTGGAATTGGCATTAAGCACAAAATGACATGGTTTTGATCGGCATGAATGTAAAATTAAACATCTTTTTATTGCTGTTTATTGTGATTCTTCCGTTACAGATAGACTAAATCTTGCTTAGTGTTATCCAATCAAGTCACAGCACAGAGCCGTTTAGTGTAGAGGGTTGGCTTGTCACGAGTTTTGCAACTAAGCTGTTGTAGCTTAGGCTGTACATTGCTGGCTAATTGTGGCCTTTCGCTGAAGTGGATTACTGTCGAGAGCTATTCATCTGATGTGTTGATATATGAACTCAAACCTAATCCTGTCTAACATTGTAAATCCGCCCATTTTGTTCTTTTTTATTGGCTTAGTTGCTGTTGCCGTTAAGTCTGATTTAGAAATTCCTCAGCCCATTCCCAAGCTTTTTTCCCTCTATTTACTATTGGCAATTGGCTTTAAAGGAGGGCATGAACTGCATGACAGTGGCCTAACTCCAGATATTGCGACCGCACTCATTGCGTCGATAGTGGTGGCGGCAATTGTCCCGGTTTACTCGTTTTTTATTCTGCGCTGGAAGCTGGATGTCTACAATGCGGCTGCGATCGCAGCTACTTACGGCTCCATTAGTGCGGTTACATTCGTCACAGCTAGCACCTTTCTAACGCGGCTGAACGTAGATTTTGGCGGACACATGGTGGCAGCGCTGGCCCTGATGGAATCTCCAGCGATCATCGTTGGTCTCCTGCTGGTGCGGGTATTTATCAGTCGTGGCAAAGCCGAAGATGGCGAGTCCGAAGAAGAATTTTCTTGGGGTGAAGTCCTGCGAGAGTCTTTCCTAAACGGCTCCGTTTTTCTCCTCGTCGGCAGCCTGCTGGTTGGTTTGGCGACAGGTAAAAGCGGTTGGGATAGCCTCCGACCCTTTACGGGTGACATGTTCTATGGCGTACTCACCTTCTTTTTGCTGGATATGGGACTGGTGGCTGCGCGTCGGTTTCAAGATCTACGCAAAGGCGGCACGTTCCTGATCAGCTTTTCAATTCTGATGCCGTTGCTCAATGCCGCGATTGGTATTGCGATCGCATTTTTCATCCACATGTCCGTCGGCGATGCCCTGTTATTTGCCGTCCTCTGCGCCAGCGCCTCCTACATTGCCGTTCCCGCCGCAATGCGTTTAACGGTTCCGGAAGCAAACCCCAGCCTGTATATCTCAATGGCCCTAGCGCTGACGTTTCCGTTCAACATTATTATTGGCATTCCGGTTTATTTTCAGCTCATTCAGTTTCTCTGGAGTTGATTTTTCTCTGAGTTTTGAGTGGTGAGTTTTGAGTTCTGAGCGGTGAGTTTTGAATTTTAAGTTTTGAGTGTTGAGTTGATTAATCATTCAAAACTAATCACTCAAAATTAAAAACTCCTTTACAGCCCCTACTCCTCACTCCTCTCGCCTCACTTCTTTAAACGCTGAGTAATGTAGAAAATTATGAAGTCCCCCGCCTAGTTTGGGGCAACGTTTCTAGATTAGGGATAGCGACAGTATTAGCAGTTGACCCCCTCATTGAATTTTGATTAAAACTGCGATCGCGGATCACCCATTGCAGTAGATAGATTGTGATAGATGGCCAGATGAGGTTATCTCGCTCAATAGTCAGCTACAAGATGCCACAAAATAAAATTAGGACAATTTAGTATGCATTTAGTTAAACGGCTTGAGATCATCGTCTCTTCGCGGGAGATGCACAAAATTCTCGATAAGCTTGATGAGGCGGGCGTTCCTGGTTATTCTGTGATTCGCGATGTGGTGGGCAGAAGCGCTTGGGGCGAAGTTTCGGATGATTCAGACTTTGCAGCGACAACTTTGAGTAATGTGTATATTCTCTCGTTCTGCGCGGAGAATCAGGTGAGACCCGTGATTGAACAGATTCGCCCGCTGTTGAATAAGTTTGGTGGCGTGTGTTACGTTTCAGACGCAATGGAAGTGCGCTCGATGCGGTGCGTAGCGACGCTGCCGGAGTAGTTCGGCATAGGTTTGTTAGGAGTGCGTGGGTGTTGGGGCAAGGGGGCAGGGGAGCGAGGGATCTCCTTTTGCAGCCACATAAATCTGAAAAAGAGAAGTCGCCATGAAGTATTTGTTTAGCGTGACACTCTGCTAGATCCTTCAAAATCCCCCGATGGCCCTTCGATCATGGCTTCGCTTAGAACAAGGGAGACTTGGAACTAGCGTTGGCCTAGCCCCCTTTTTAAGGTGGGGGCGGCGACAGCGGGGGATCGGATAACTGCGCTACACACATGAAACGGCGACCTTCTCTCTTTGTTCAGCTTAAAGTTGATGTTGGTGAATTGGCAGGGGCGTTCATGCGTTTGGATAGCCCTTCTTCCAGCGATTTGGCCTGTTTTTCGGCCATTAGCTTGGGCTGGAGATAGAGATTGTCCAGCAGCACGGCTGCGCCTGCCACCCAGGGCGGCACAATCAGCGCTCCAATGATTCCCAGTACCTGCGTGCCGCCCAGAACGGCGAGGAGCTGGTAGAGCGGATGGACGCCGACGGATGATCCCACCAGCAGCGGGTCAAGCACATAGGTTTCCAGGTTTTGAATAATCACATACAGCAGCAGCACCCAGAGGAATGTCCACCAGCTTTGGGAGACGGCCACAATCAGGGCGGGTATTGCACCCAGGATTGGCCCCAAGAAGGGAATTAAGTTGGTTACACCTGCGATCGCACCTAAACCCAGAGCAAATTCGGATAGTCCTAAAAAGCTCAAGGCAGTTGTGATCACAATGCCCAGAATGCCTGAAACCAGCACTCGACCCCGGATATAGCTGCCAATCCGATAGCTCATTGGTGCAATCTGAGCCGCTAGCCGATCTTCCCAGGGCTGCGGCAGTAACCGCACTAGATTACGCACCAGTGTCCGACTGTCCGCCAGCATATAGCCTGAGATAAACAGTGACAGCACGAGGCTGAGGACGCCGCCGACAATGCCCGTAGTGACGCTATAGGAGCGAGCCAAAAGCTGCTGGCTGGAGCGAAAGGCCCAACTGGTCAATGCCTGCACATCGAGAAATCGATCGAAGACTTGATTGACGAGTTCTGGATTTGTATCGCTGAAGCCGACAGCCCACTCCTCGGCAGCGTTAAACAATCGCCGCAGATATACGGGCTGCTGCCGAATCAGTCGCTCGATTTGCTCAAACACGGTCGGGCCAATCAGCAGAATCACTCCAATCAGCCCAGAAATAAGCACGACATAGACGAGCACCACAGACAACCAGCGCGGTACTCGCCAGCGGGCCGCCCAGTCCACAATTGGCGCAATGGAGCAGGCTAACACGACCGAGATCATCACGATTAAAATTAGACTGCGAATCTGCCAAACCAGGATTAGTAGCGGAATGGCCGCAACGATCAACAGTAGTGATTGAACCGATATCGAAATGCGTTGTTCAGGGGGGCTACTCAATCCATACTCCTTAGAGAAGCTACATAAACAGAAGATACACAATATCTACAATTTATGAGTAATCTCATATCTTGCACATTCAAAATGAAAACCGAAAGCGGTGATGGTGCTGTCACGATGCGGCGGCAACATCACCCTTTTGGCTTTTGGGGCAAGATGTGAGTAATTGCAGGTCTATCAGCACTTACCCAATAGCTTTAATGGGTCAAATGGATAAGTGATACCGAATCTAAAGCCAGCCACACAGTCACCGTACTGGCGCTGTAGAATTGCACAGGGGATTTAGCTGGGAGCAAATGAACAAATGCTGAGCTTCTATGATTTTTTTGCGGCCTGTTCCGGCAAGTGGACGACGGAGCGCACCTACCATTTTGTGTTAACCGACACGATTGAGCGCTCACACACTACGTTTCACGTCCAGTCGCTGAGTAATGACGATAAACAGCGGATTTTGTCGGTGGCCAATCCGGAAGCGGCTCCACTCAAAATCAATCTGGCTCAGGCGAATCAAGATGAAAAGCTGTGGCCGGGGTTCTCCATTTCCTTTGAGACTCGTTCCGAAACAGGTGAGGAAGTGTCAATGGATTTGAAGGCGCTGTTTGTGCCCGATGCGCTGGTGCTGTCCCCCGAAACGGCCACTCAGTTTCCGCCATCTCCCGTTGCCTCTCAAATTACCGATACGGAATCGGGCGATATTATTCGCGGTTTTTATTTGCGGGATCAGGGCTACTCTGAGGCAGGTGCGATCGCAGGTCGGTTTACTTATCAGTCCATTCGTCAAGCGCTGGAAATGACGACATATTATCGGCGCTCGGTGGCCGTGGATCAGATGCGAATCGTCAGTCCCAGTTTACGGCTACGCACGATTGTCAACTATCAGCGCCCGGAGACGGATGTGTCTCCCAGTGTGATTGATTTGATTGGATTTGGTGTTGAACAAAAGCATGGTTAATCGGCGTTCGGTACTAATCGGCGGCAGCGCACTGGCAGCAGCACAGTTACTCAGCGCCTGTCGGCCCAGACAGATTCCCCGGCTGCGAGTGGACTATCTAAAAGATTCGGTTCCTAGTTCGCTGCTAGAAATTTTTCAGGAATCGCAGGCTAAGCCGATCGATCTGCGGTTTCAAACCAGTGAGCAAATTCGTGAACTGTATCAAAAGCTCGTTGCGATCGCAGATCCCCAAAACGCACCAAAACCCTGGCTGAGAATCCCGTTTCGCAGTTATACTCCCCCCCCCTTAGATGTGGTGACGCTGGGCGATTACTGGCTGACAAAAGCGATTCAAGACGAGTTGATTCAGCCACTGGATGTCACCCAGCTTGCGGGCTGGTCGCAGTTGCCGCCACAGTTTCAGCAACTGGTGCAGCGGAATGAAGATGGCCTTGTCGATCCCGATGGTCAAGTTTGGGGCGCACCCTACCGTTGGGGCAGCACCGTGATCATTTATCGAATTGAAGACTTTGACGATTTGGGCTGGATACCCCAGGACTGGTCAGACCTGTGGCGTCCCGAGCTGAGAGGTAAAATTGCTCTCTTGGACAGCCCTCGCGAAGTGATTGGCCTGACGCTCAAGCGGCTTGGCTATTCTTACAACGAATCCGATTTAGATGCGATCGCAGAGTTGCCGGAAGCCCTAGCCGAGCTGCATCAGCAGGTTAAGGTTTACACGTCTACGTCCTACATTCAACCGCTGCTAATTGGCGACACTTCATTGGCCGTCGGCTGGTCAACCGACATTGTGCCTGTGTTACGCAACTCGCGCGATCTGGCTGTCGTGGTTCCTAGATCCGGCACAGCATTGTTTTCTGATGTATGGGTACAGCCTGCCTCCTCATCGGCCTCGTCCGATAATGCGAATTCACCGAATAATCTACTGTCCGAGTGGTTCAACTTCTATTGGCAACCTGATGTTGGCATCCAGCTCGCACTGCAAACGGCGGGCAGTTCTCCCATTGTCCCCGGACTATCAGCCGATCAACTGCCGGAAACCTTGCGACAGGATAAACTGTCGCTGCCTGATCCACAAATTCTAGATAAAAGCGAATTTTTGCTGCCTCTAACCGATGCTGCCGCGAGGGAGCAGTTAGCTCTGTGGACGGAGATGCGCCGTCAGGGTTAAGTAAACAATTTGCTGATAATAATTTGGGGGTTGTACGCGATCGCACTATGAAACAACAGCACTGAGTTTAATCAGGATGAGATCTTACTTCTTAGAATCCGCCCGTCAGGGACATAATCACTTTTCCTCATACCTACTATCTATGCTCGTGGTAGTAGCGACATGGCTTATTGCAGGCATGGTGGTCAGTCTTTTAGGAATGGTTTCAGGTGGCTCAATCAGTGCTGAGCACAGTGAAACGTTTTTTTCGGGCGAACAGCCTGTTCTTGGTTTGCAAGCTTTAACTGGATTTTTTGTGTTGGGAACAGTCTCTTTATTGTGGGCTGAAGAACACATCCATCATCGACATCCAAGGGGACTATTTGGTGTCGAAGGTCGCATCTGCTTACAACGACTGAGTTTAGCAGCTTTATTGGGGTTTGGGATGCGAGCGGTTGGCTCGCTAGTCATGTATCTTGCTGTTCCTGCTGCTTATAATTGGAACGAAAGTCTTACACAAACCCTCAAATTATTACCGCTTATTTTGATAAGTTCTCTAGCGGGCTCTATCCTATTTGTAACTCTATTGATTTATCTTTCAAGAGCACTTAGCTTGATTTTACACAAACCTTTATTCCTAGTAGGAGTTATTTCTGTCGTTCTATCAATGCCAAGTATCAAACATGGTGTTCTTAGCATTCTGTACAGTTTTATTAGTTTCTTTTTTTTACTTTATTTATTTTTAAGAGATGATCGCATTGAGCTTGGAGTTAGCTGGTTGATGGCAGATAGTTTTTACTCAGCCTTCGTGGGTATTAACTATGAAGATAATATGTTTACCCCTTTGATTACTGTAGACGAATCTTTCTGGAATTCCCTACTGGAAGGTTTAAGCATTATCCTGTTCTTAGTTCGAATAGGAATATTTTGTTACTGCTTTTTAAGGCATTCTCGTATGGGGATAAATCATTCTTCTTAAACGAAGCAAGTTGGGGTGCGAATTCAACTTAAAAGACCCCATCGTTTTATGGCGAAGGTGTACCAAATCCAGAATCATTTTGTCCACGTATACCACCTGCGCCAAAAGCGTCTAGACTCTCAACCGTACATTTTGAGATATCTGCGATCGCGTCTCGATCGCCCGCCAACGCTGGGTTCCCAACTAACGTCGGCTCAAACTTGCAGAAGTACGCCCCCAAAAAGTCTCGCTCTGTATTGAAAATCCGTACGCTGTAGAGATAATCCTGTGCTGCTGTGCCGAACTGATTCAGCACCGTGTAGCGCTCCATATAGTCCAGCAGGCTCCACGGCTGGGCATTCACCACGATATCCACCCGCCGCACCGATGCCGCCGCATCCGGATAAGCCAACCAGTTTTCCACCAGCAGCGGATTAAACTGCTCTGCAATCTGATCCCGCGTGTACCACAGGCTGGGAATTGTCAACTGCGCCTGATTCACGTCATTGGCCGTAATCACTTGCGCTGTTTCGACTTCCTCTTCACCCGCTAGATTGCCAGCCGCTCCTGCCTCTTCGCGCAGCAATTCCAACTGAAACGGCGCACTCAGCAACGCCTCAAGCTGGGTATCCCGCTGCTGATAGGCAATTTTCTTCGCCGCCGCCGGATTGGTCGTTAACGTTAGTCCGAGAGCAAGTGCGATCGCACCCCATCTCCCCAACATTCGGCACCGCCCAGCTCGAACTTTCATCACACCCATCCCCCGCTTTCCTAAGTAGTCCCCTTCACTCCCGAACATCAGCAATAAACAGGAATCCCTCGCTCCCCTGCCCCTACTCCCCCGCTCCCTCACACTCTAGCCCTTTACAGCCCCCTCGCTCCCCTGCCCCCTCGCTCCCCTGCCCCTTACAGCTCCTCACTCCATCACCCCACCATCATCACCCTCACCATACTGCCCGCCTCAATCACCGTCTCGCCGATCGGCACTACCGCCAGTCCAGACGTATTCGCCAAATTAATCAAATTGCCAGAGCTATGACTGCCGCCTGACAGGGAAAACTCGTAGCCATCTGCGGTTAAAGATAGCTGTCCCCATAAATAAGTTTCCCGTTTGCCGCCCGCTTTCAGCGTCTGTTGCGATCGCGCTTGCACAAATTTGGGCGACCAGGGCGCAGGCAGACCCGACAGCTTCCGCACGGCAGGCTGAACAAAGCGCCAGAAGCTCACCAGTGCCGAGACAGGATTGCCCGGTAGACCAAAGTAAAAGACTTGAGACTGACGTTCCGTTTCGGGATCGGTTTTCGGCAGGGTGGCAAACGTCAGCGGCTTGCCAGGTTTGACTGCAACAGAGCGAATGTGCAGTGTTGCATCCAGTTCCGCCAAGATGTCATCCACATAGTCATAGTCGCCCACCGAAACGCCACCGGAGGAGAGAACGATATCGGCTTGGGAAACCGCTTTTGCGATCGCATCTTTCAGCACGTCCCGATCATCCGGCACAATCCCCATCGTCAGTGGAATTGCACCTGTTTGAGCTACCAGAGCAGCCAGCGCATACTGATTGGAATCGACAATCTCACCTGGCCTCAGCTTTTGGTTAATCGGCATCAGCTCATCGCCTGTAGACAGAATCGCCACCCTGGGTCGCCGATAGACCGGAATTTCAAGGCACTGGGCGGCAGCCAGAACGGCAATTTCGGGCGCTTGCACATAAGAGCCAGCCGGGAGCAGCGGCTCGCCTGCCTTGTAGAAGCTGCCTTGGTGGCGCACAAAGGCTTTGGGTTCCGGTGCGGCTAGGATCTTGACCTGTGACCCCTCACGCTCGGTCTCCTCCTGAATCACAATCGTGTCGGCTCCCTCCGACATCATTGATCCCGTAAAGATGCGTGAGGCTTGGCCAGCACTGACCGGACGGACAGGCGTTTTCCCTGCCGGAATGTCTTCGATTACGTCCAAAACCACTGGCTGATCGGCGGACGCGTGGGCGACATCCTCATAGCGCACCGCATAGCCATCCATTGCTGAGTTGTCCCAATGGGGAAAATCTAGCTCACTGGTCACAGGTGCAGCTAATACGCGCTGGAGGACTGCACCGAGAGAGACCAATTCGCGATCGCACTCTGCATCCAGCGGCTGCACCTGCTCTAAAATCAACGCTTCCGCTTCTTCTACCCGTATCATCGACATACTTATCTAGCCCCAATCCTTTCAACGTTTCGGATGTTATTAAGTGCGTAAGTTCCAATCTTAAAACATGCTGCCAACGTACAAAGGCTAAAAACCTCTACAGAAAGCGGAAATCCAGAATAACGTGATGTAGATTTCTGGTAGCGGTTAACCGTGCGAGTAGACAAATGCTGAGAGCTGCATTGATGATTCTGGCCGAGGCTGATCCAGTATCCTGGCCGGAATGGATGGAAAATAGCACTGATAATCCTGTTTGGGTTATCAGTTCCTTGGTGTTGACTTTAATCATCGCAGTTGTTGCCTTTGGCGATACGCTTTCTGGGATGCTGAGCTTGTTTGGTATAGAAGCTCCGTTTGGGCGTTCTGTACCGTCTGAGAGCGATCGGCAAAAGGTTCGTCATAAATTTCTGCAAATTCTCAAGCGCGAAGTTGACTACCGGCTAGAAACGTCTCTGCATGAGCGAGTCAAGCTTGATCTATACATGGAAGATCAGCGACAGCAGGTTGGTAAACCAAAGACGGAGATTGTACCTCCAGACACCCCGAAAGATTCTTCCACTGAAATGTCCTTGCTCAATCGCGTTTTTCGCTCTTTCAGGAGACAAACTGATCAACCTATCCCTCTAGAATCAACGCAAAAGATTGTAGACGTTTTTGATCAAGCAGACATCCAAGGGAAACTGCTGATTCTAGGAGAACCAGGGGCAGGCAAGACAACTGAACTGCTTCATTTGGCTCAGGATTTGTTAAAACGTGCTGCTGGAGATAACAGTTTTCCAATTCCCTTGATTCTGGAGCTATCGGTCTGGGATGAAAGTAAATCAGTTGAGCAATGGATTGCTGCTGTGGTCAAAAAGCAGTACGGCATTCCTAAATCAATCACTCAACATTGGCTCCAGCATGACGACATTCTTCTGCTGCTAGATGGTCTTGATGAACTGGGATTGACGAACCAGCAGAGATGTATTGGTACAATCAACGCTTTTTTGGCAAACCGAGCACGATATGGACTTGTTATTTGCTGTCGTCGAGAAGAATATGAAACGGGTCAGGTTCAATTAGATCGACTCAACGGTGCGGTCTACTTGGAACTGCTACGAGAAAACCAGATACAGCTCTTCTTTGAGAAGCTTAATCGGCCACATATATGGAAACACATCCGAGAAAGCTCAACACTGCAAGAACTAGCCCGAAACCCATTATTCTTATCCATGCTAGTCGTAGCCTATCAGGGCAAGCCAATCATCAATGAGACAGAGTTGTTTGATGCCTTTATTGTTCAAAAGCTCCATGAAGATCGAGGTACAAATGTTTATCCTCTGAATAAAAGAACTGATCCTCAACAGACTTGGCATTACATGGCGTGGCTAGCTACGCATCTTAGAAATAACCACGAAACCGAATTTTTCATAGAAAACTTACAGCCTAGTTTGATAAACCTGGATTCAAAAGAGCAACGCCTTTACGGGTTGATAGTCGCGCTGATCTACGGATTAATCTGTGGGCTGGCTGGAACTTTGCTTGGTGGATTACTAGGCAGTCTAGTCAATAGTTCGGCTTATGGATTGGTTAGTGGACTAATTATTGGTCTAATTTGTCTGTTTTTTGGGATATTTATTGGTTTTGGAGGTTGGTCGATCAAGCCTATTCGCTTCTATGAGAAGATGAATTTTTCATTTTTTAATGCATTAAGAGGAGGGTTGGCTGAGGGACTATTTAGCGGTCTATCGATTGGACTACTGATTGGTTTGATGAGTTTGATATTTATTGATGACGTAGATGAGGCTTTGTTTATAGGACTATTCAGTAGCCTGCTTTTTGGGCTGATTGGTGGTCTGTCTGGTGGATTACGTAGCGGAATAAGTAGCAGCCCAATTGCCGAGAAGAATGTTCCAAATCAAGGAATTTGGAAATCTTTTTGGAATTCAACTATCGAAATTCTAATCTTAGGATTGGCTTGTGCAATATTTTTGGGACTATTTTGGGGGCTGATGGGCGATCTTAAGAGAGGGCTGGTTTTTGGGTTTGGGTTTGGACTGCTTAACGGATTGAACGAGGGTCGAGGCCGCGGATTAGGTGCAGTTATAAAGCATGTTGCCCTACGCATCGTACTGACAATAAATGGCTACGCTCCCTGGAACTATGCCCGTTTTCTAGACCATGCCGTTGAGCTTCGCTTCATGCAGCGAGTCGGTGGACGCTATCGCTTTGTCCATGACTTGCTCAGAAAGCATTTTGCCGCCATGCACCTTGACTAGCGGTCTACATGGGTCATCACTTCAGACCTATATGACAAGTTCCGCAAATTTAGTTGTTACTAAGGGCATGCATGTGAAATAATAGCTATTTGTGTCCATTTCTCTGAAGACTTAGATTTACCGCTATGGCAAAGGGCATCCGCATTATTATTACGTTGGAGTGTACCGAGTGTCGCTCGAACACCAACAAGCGTTCTCCTGGTGTTTCTCGCTACACCACAACCAAGAACCGTCGGAACACCACGGGTCGGCTAGAGCTGAAGAAGTTCTGCCCCCACTGTAATACCCACACGGTTCACAAAGAGACGAAATAGCATTGGCAACAGTCCGCTAATGGCTTTCTTCTCTCCTGTTGTTTTGAATTGAAGTTTTACTGCTGAGATTATGGCTTACTACCGTCGCCGCCTTTCCCCGATCAAACCCGAAGAACCCATCGACTATAAAGATGTCGATCTGCTGCGTAAATTTATCACCGAGCGCGGCAAAATCTTACCTCGTCGAATCACTGGCCTAACGGCTAAGCAGCAGCGCGAACTGACTCGTGCGATCAAACGAGCACGGACGTTGGCGCTCCTCCCCTTTGTGAATAAAGAAGGTTAAGTCTGAGTAGATATCGATATATTCTAGAGATCTACTCATTCGAGTTTTGATGGAGTTCCGATATATTTCGATATAGCGGCTGTGCTCTGGATAGCTCGAAAAAATCAAGGATTGTCGATTGGATATCGACAGATTGAGTGCATGAGCTGGTTGAACGTTACAGATTTGGGAGCAGCGGGTACTTGTGGAGAAGGGAACGCTGGTTGAATTTCGGCTACAGGGAAACCGTCACCTTGCAGTTGTCGATCGGCCTGCTGATAAAAAGGGAAAGAGCTGGATTGTGATTGATGAGCGAGGGCAATCCCATACGCTGCATCCTCGCCAAGTCACCTATGCGATCGCAGGTCAAACCTTCTCTCCCGCTGAGATTCCCGAACTTTGTCAATCGGTTGAGCCTTACTTAGACCCCTCTAGTTTGGAAGTCGCTTGGGAGCTACTGAGCGAAGAAGGCGAGTCTGCCGATGCGTCAGAAATGGCGCTTCTGCTATTTTCGGAGCAAACTCCTGTCCACTGCTATGCGGCCCACTGTTTGCTCTCAGAAGACAAGATTTTTTTCAAGCAAAAAGCCGACCGCTACGAACCGCGATCGCAAACTCAGGTGGCTGAGCTTCAGCATCAGCTTGAAGTTGAAGCGCAACGGCAGCAGGATTGGCAGCTTTTCTTAAACCGAATTCGAGCCGCTTTAGCGGGAGAGTCGATAGAATGGCAGCAGAGTGACCAACTGTGGCTGGAAGCCTTAGAGCGATTTGCCATTTTGGGTGATGAAGCAAATCATCGCGCACCCGCCCTTGATGTTTTGGCTGAACTGGATTATTCCAAGTCAGCCGAATCCGCTTTTCAGCTACTGGTCGATTTAGGACGGTGGAGTCCGCACGAAAACCTTTCGCTTCGCCGCAGTCAGCTTCCGACTCAGTTTCCCTCTAAGGTATATGAGATGGTGCAGCAATGCTTGGCCTCCCCACCACCCGATCCCGATCCACAGCGTTTAGATCTCACCCATCTCAAAACCTTTACCGTTGACGATGAGAGCACCCGCGAAATCGATGACGGCTTGAGCCTGGAGTTTTTGGACGATGGTCGTCAGCGGTTGTGGATTCACATTGCCGATCCGACTCGCTGGCTCACTCCGGGTGACGATCTCGACTTGGAAGCTCGTCGCCGCTGCACGACGCTGTACTTGCCAACGGGTATGATTCCTATGTTTCCCTCTGAGTTGGCGACAGGGCCAATGAGTTTAGTGCAGGGTAGGGAGTGCTGTGCCTTAAGTTTTGGTGTGATTCTAGATGAAGCGGGTGCGATCGCAGATTACAGTATTCAAACCAGCATCGTAAAACCCACCTATCGACTGACCTACGATGACGTAGACGAAATTTTGCAGTTGGGTGTGCGCGCCGAACCAGAGCTAGAAGCACTGTCCAACTGGGCCACTCAGCGTCAGTCGTGGCGAGAAACCCAAGGCGCAATTAGCATTCGGATGCCGGAGACATCCATTAAAGTGGACTCCGATGATGAAATTAGCATTGAGCTACTCGATAATTCTCCTGCTCGTCAGTTGGTCGCTGAAATGATGATTTTGGCCGGGGAAGCGGCAGCCAGCTATGCTCAAGCGCATCAGATTCCGATTCCATTCCGCAATCAGCCCCAGCCGGAATTGCCCTCAGAAGAAGAACTCATGCTGCTGCCAGCGGGCATTGTGCGCGACTGCGCCATTCGCCGCTGCATGACCCGCAGTGAAACGAGTCTCGCGCCCGCTCGTCACGCGACATTAGGACTAGACTCCTACACGCAGGTGACATCCCCAATTCGGCGTTACACCGACCTGCTGACCCATTTCCAAATTAAGGCCCATCTGCGGGGCGAGACTCCACCCTTTGCCGCTGAAGAAATGCAGGAACTCCTCCAAGGCGTGGGCGCAGGTACCTACGAAGCGGTCTTAGTGGAGCGTCAGACCAAGCGCTACTGGTCACTAGAATTTCTGCGGCGCTATGCGGATCAAACCTGGGCGGCGATGATGCTGCGCTGGCTGCGAGAGCATGAGGGACTGGCCATTGTCATGCTGGAGGAACTGGGGCTAGAGCTGATTATGCGCTTTGATCGTCCGGTTGAACCGGGTGAGCATCTGCACGTCAAAGTCAACTATGCCAATCCCCGTCAGGACGTAATTCAACTGCACGAGGTTGAAAACAGCCTGTCCCAAGCGACCGCGTGAGTTGAGTTATGAGTGTTGAGTTATGAGTGTTGAGTGCTGAGTTAGGTCAATCATTCAAAACTCAAAATTAAAAACTCCTCACGCCTCTCTCCTCACTTCCCTAAGCATTGATTGGTAGCCGTAGTTCAGGGAACTAGTATCGTATGGGTCGCCCAAGGGTTTTCATCACTCGCCGCTTGCCGACTGATTTGGCGGAGTTGAATGTGATCGCAGATGTAGATGTTTGGCCGGAACGCCAGCCTCCGTCGACTGAGGTTTTACGGGAAAACGTATCTGGGATAGACGGGCTGCTCTGTTTACTAACCGATCCTGTTGATCAGGCGCTCCTGGATGCGGCTCCCAATCTGCGGGTGATTAGCCAAATGGCGGTCGGCTACGACAATATTGACATTGCGGCGACCACGGCGCGTCACATTCCAGTCGGACATACTCCGGGCGTGCTGACTGATGCCACGGCTGATTTTACTTGGGCGCTGCTGATGGCAGCGGCGCGGCGCGTGGTGGAAGCGGATCGCTTGACGCGTTCTGGTCAGTGGCAGACGTGGGAGCCGGATTTGCTGCTGGGTGCCGACATGGCTGGCGCAACGCTGGGGCTAATTGGTCTGGGCCGGATTGGTCAGGCTGTGGCTCGACGCGCCAAGGGCTTCGATATGACAATTCTCTACACCAGTCGTCATCGACTTCCTCCTGATCAGGAAGCCAAACTGGGTGTGCAGTATGCTGAACTGGATGACCTGCTGCAACAGTCTGATTTTGTGTCGCTGCATGTGCCACTGACGGAAGAGACAATGCATCTGATCTGCGATCGCGAATTTGACCTGATGCAGTCCACAGCGATTCTCATCAACACCGCACGGGGAGCCGTGGTCGATCCGGCGGCACTACATCGAGCGTTGAGCCAGGGAAAAATCGCGGCGGCGGCGATTGACGTGACAGAGCCAGAACCCATCCCGATGGATAGCCCGCTGCTGAATCTGGAAAACTTGATTATTGCGCCCCACATCGGCAGCGCCAGTCGCCAAACCCGTAAGCAAATGGCCGACATCGCGATCGCAAATCTGATCGCAGGCTTACAGGGCAACCGTCTCCCCCACTGCGTCAACCCAGAGGTTTATCGCGATCGCTAGATTGGTTAGAGTGTTTTGGGGGGGGGGATTGGGGAGAAGAAAAAAAAGTTTTGGTGTGACAGCACAGAATGGAAAAGCCCCAAAACCGGCCCCCCTTTTTTTTGATGTGGCAGG
>CBKWJC010000019.1:0-80179 GCA_966674685.1 uncultured bacterium | reverse complement strand
CACTGACCCCGATTCAGCGCTGGTTCTTTGAGCAGGAGTTTGCTCAGCCGCATCATTGGAATCAAGCGGTGCTGCTAGAGTGCCGTCAAGTATTAGATTCAGAGCTTTTGGAGCAAACGATTGAGCATTTAATCGAGCATCATGATAATTTGCGATCGCGCTTTGTCTGTACGGAATCCGGATGGCAACAGGAAATCTTGCCAATTTCTGCTAACCGCTCTGTTCTAGAAGTCATCGACTTGACTGACTGCCCCAGTGCTAAACAGGTCGCTGTCATTGAATCTCATGCCAATCGCTTACAAGGTAGTCTCAATCTTGATTCTGGCGATCTAGTGCGAGTGGCGCTGTTTAATCTGGGTGCGAATCAACCACAACGGTTGCTGATTATTGTGCATCATCTGGTGATTGATGGGGTGTCGTGGCGGATTCTGCTGGAGGACTTCCAGACGGTCTATGGGCAGCTGAGTCAGGGACAGAGAGTTCAGCTCCCTGCTAAAACTACTTCGTTGCAAGAGTGGGCGAACCAGCTTCAGCAGTATGCTCAGTCATTGGACTGGCAGGCAGAGGTTGAGAGGTTGCAATCGCTTTTTACTCAGGCTACTCTTCAGATTCCTGTGGATCGTGAAGGCCAGCCTAACACGGTGGCCTCGACTAAAACAGTGCTGGTTGAACTCTCACCGTCAGAAACCCAAGCTCTGCTTCAGGACGTGCCAACTGCCTATAATACCCATATCAACGATGTGCTGCTAACGGCCTTATCACAAGCTTTCCAGCGCTGGATCGGGCGTTCTTCAATCCTAATTGATTTGGAAGGACATGGACGGGAAGATCTCTTTCCAGGTGTGAATCTTTCGCGAACGGTAGGCTGGTTTACGGCAGTCTATCCAGTTTGCCTGACAGTCGATTCAGCAAAACCAGGATTAGCCCGACCGCAGATGAAAGAGCAGCTACGGCAGATTCCCAACTCTGGTATCGGCTATGGGCTGCTGCGTTACGGCAGTGATCAATCTGCGATCGCACAACTTCAGTCCCTACCCCGACCACAGGTGAAGTTTAACTATTTAGGGCAATTCGATCAGGGAATGAACGCCACTGCTCGATTTGTGACTGCAGCAGAATCCTACGGGGCAACTCGTAGTCCCTTCGGCCATCGCAGTCATATTTTAGAAATCATTGGCTATGTCACTGAGGGTAGCCTGCGGCTGGAATGGCTGTATAGTCAGAACTTGCATGATGCAGCAACAATTGAAACCCTGGCGCAAAACTTTTTAGTGGCGCTGCGATCGCTGATTCAGAGCAGTCAGGAGCCAGCGACGAAACACTATACCCCGTCTGACTTTGCCGAGTTTCAGTGGAGCAACTGGAACCAAGATGACCTGAATGACATTATGGCTGCTATTGGAGATGACTAGGATGCCTAACGGTAACGTTGCAGATTTTTACCCACTGTCCCCGATCCAGCAAGGGATTCTCGTTCATGCTCTGGATGAGCCGCACGCCGATGCTTACTGCGGTCAGCTACTGTGTCAGCTTAGTGGTTCATTGGATATCAGCGCTTTTGAAAAAGCCTGGCTATATGCGATTGAGCGTCATCCGATCTTACGAACTCGCTTTGTTTGGGAAGGCTTAAAAGAACCCGTGCAGGTGGTGCAGCGGCAGGTCAGCTTACCCCTGAAAGTGCTTGACTGGCGGGGCGTTGACGTGAAGGAGCAGGCACAGAGACTTGAGCAGTTACGACAGTGCGATCGCACTCAGGGATTTAAGCTGTCTCAAGCACCGCTCATGCGCCTGACGTTGATTCGCATGACAGAGCAAGACTACCAGTTCCTCTGGACGTATCACCATCTGCTGCTGGATGGCTGGTCAATGACGGTGCTGTTTCAAGATGTGATTGCTGCGTATCACGCCTATGTGCAAAGCCAATCGCTCGAACGACCGCAGCCCCGTCCGTATCGGGATTACTTGGTATGGCTGCAACAGCAGGATCTCGCTGCTGCCCAACGGTTTTGGCAACAGCAGCTTCAGGGATTCACAGCACCAACAGAATTTCGCATTGATGGCCTGTCCGGTAATACGCCTTCTGATCCCGACCGTGGTAAACAGCAGGTGAATCTTTTACCCCAGCTTACGCATGCTTTACAGCAGTTTGCGCGGCAGCATCAGATCACGCTAAACACTGTGATTCAAGGCGCTTGGGCAATTTTGCTCAGTCGCTACAGTGGGACAACTGATTTGGTCTTTGGCACCACGTCTTCCGGTCGTCCGCCGGAATTGACAGGCGTTGAGTCGATGCTAGGCGTCTTTATTAATACGCTGCCGCTGCGATCGCAGGTGCCGTGCGATTCACCTTTGGTGCCCTGGTTACAGCAGATTCAACGGCAGCAAGCCGAGATTCGTCAGTATGAATATAGCCCCCTGGCTCAAGTGCAGCAGTGGAGCGATGTTCCGGCTGGACTGCCGCTATTTGAAAGCTTGGTTTTGTTTCAGAATTATCCGGTTGATGAAACCTTGGGTACACATCTCGGTAATTTGACGATTGGTGCGCTGCAAACCTTTGAGCAGACCCACTATCCGCTGACTATCCTAGCCGTAATGGGGGAAACTCTAGAGCTACGGTTGCTCTATGATCGTCAGCGCTTTGCTGATGAAACTATCACTCGGCTGTTGGGACATTTTCAAACAATTCTCGACAGTATGGTGCGTAATCCTGACTCGCGGCTGGTAGAGCTAGCTTGGCTTACCGAGGCTGAGCAGCAGCAACTGATTGGCTGGAGTCAGCCTCAGGGCAATTACGCCTGCCACCAAACGCTACATCAGTGGTTTGAAGCCCAGGCAGAACAAGCCCCCAATGCCGTTGCGGTTGTGTATGAGGAACAGTCTCTCACCTATCACAGGTTAAATCAGCGAGCTAATCAACTGGCTCATGCGCTCCAGCAGCAAGGAATTCAGCCCAATAGCTTAGTCGGTTTATGCGTTGAACGATCGCTAGATTTACTAGTGGGAATACTGGGTATTCTCAAAGCCGGAGGAGCCTATGTGCCGCTCGATCCGGCAGCACCGCCTGAGCGATTGGCGTTTATGATCGAGGATAGCCAGCTTGGGGTGATTCTGACCCAGGCTCATCTGACGGATTCTCTAACAGCTTTAGGGGCAGACCATCCAGATCATCAGGATCGGGATAGAGTACAAATTCTCTGCCTAGATACAGGCTGGGATGCGATCGCACAATTTCCCACGACCAATCCAGTGAGCCAAGCGACTCCCGAAAGCCTAGCCTATGTGATCTATACCTCTGGCTCAACGGGCAAACCCAAGGGAGTACTGGTCACGCACGGTAATGTGACCCGCTTATTTACGGCAACGGATCAGTGGTTCCAATTTTGCGATCGCGATGTGTGGGCGCTCTTTCACTCCTTTGCGTTCGACTTTTCCGTCTGGGAAATCTGGGGTGCTCTGCTCTATGGCGGTCGCTTACTGATTGTGCCCTACTGCCTCAGCCGTGATCCCCAGACATTTCATCAGTGGGTTTGCCAGGAAGGAGTGACGGTTCTAAATCAGACACCTTCCGCTTTTCGGCAGTTCATTCAAGCCGATATCGCTAGTGCTCATGCTGGCCATTTGAAACTGCGATACGTCATTTTTGGCGGAGAAGCCCTCGATTTAGCCAGTCTCAAACCCTGGTGCGATCGCTACGGCGATCAGTCGCCACAGTTGATCAATATGTACGGCATCACCGAGACAACCGTGCATGTCACCTATCGCCCCATTAGCCAAGCCGATATCCATGCCGCAGCCGGAAGCCTAATTGGTCGCGCCATTCCTGACCTGCAGCTCTACGTGCTAGATGCCAATCAGCAGCCCGTCCCCGTCGGCGTACCCGGTGAACTCTATATCGGCGGCGCAGGCGTTGCACGCGGCTACCTCAACCGCCCCACTCTCACCACCGAACGTTTCATCCCCAATCCATTCGCCACCCTAACCTCTAACCTCTCAGCACTCAACACTCAACACTCAAAACTCAGCACTCAACACTCAACACTCAACACTCAACACTCAACATTTACCCCCGAACCTCCATCACCCATCCACCCATCCACCCCCTCACTCCTCACTCCTCACTCCTCACTCTTCACTCCTCACTCCTCACGCCTCTACAAAACTGGCGACCTCGTCCGCTACTGTCCCAACGGAGATCTCGAATACCTGGGTCGCATTGATCAGCAGGTCAAACTCCGAGGGTTCCGGATTGAACTCGGTGAAATCGAAGCCGTCTTAAGACAGCATCCCAATCTTCAAGAGGCCAGTGTTTTGGTACGCGAAGATCGACCCGGCGATCAGCGCCTAGTTGCCTATGTCGTGCCGCGTGAACCGCATGACAGTCTGCCAGACGAACTGCGAACCCTGCTGCGTCGTCAGTTGCCTGATTATATGGTGCCGTCCGCGTTTGTTCTGCTGGAGGCGCTGCCTTTGACCCTAAATGGCAAGCTCGATCGCAACGCACTGCCTGCCCCATCGGCGGTGGTTTCACAGTCAGAGCAATCAGAACGGTCAGGGATTAGCTCAGCCCCTCAAACCCAGGTGGAAAAGCATTTAGCTGAGATCTGGTTGCAGCTTTTAGGTCTAGATTCTATTGGTCTGCATGACAACTTTTTTGAAGTTGGTGGTCATTCCCTACTCGCGGCTCAGGCCGTAACTCGCATTCGCACGACCTGGCAAATTGAGTTACCCATGCGCTGTTTATTTGAGGCTCCGACAGTGGCTGCACTAGCGGCTGTGATTGAGTCTCAGCTTCAGCAGACAAGCGCTCCATCCGTTCAAGCCGCGATTCAACCTGTTCCTCGCACTGGACAGCCGTTTCCCGCTTCCTTTGCTCAGCGACGGCTTTGGGTACTCGATCAACTGGAACCTGGCAGCGCGTTCTACAATATTCCGGCAGCCGTACAGCTAACCGGGAACCTTAACCTGCCTGCACTGAAAGAGAGTTTTCAGCGACTCGTGCAGCGGCATGAAACTCTCCGCACCACGTTTGATCAGGTTGAAGGACAGCCTGTTCAAGTAGTTGCCCCCAAGCTAGAACTTCCCCTCACGGTGATTGATTTGTCGGATCACTGCGATCGCACCTCTGAAGCTGAGGCAATCTGTCTGAAGGAGGTTCGGCAATCCTTTGACCTCAAGCAGGGGCCGCTATTCCGGGTTACAGTCCTCAAGCTAGCGGAAACCGAACATATTGTTCTGTTGACGATGCACCATATCGTCTCGGATGGTTGGTCAATGGGCGTTCTGATTCGAGAGCTAGCCAGCCTGTATCAAGCCTTAACTCAGCATCAAGCTCCTAGCTTGCCGCCATTGACCGTTCAGTATGCAGATTTTGCAGTGTGGCAGCAGCAGTCAGTTGACGATTGGCTGCCTGCACAGTTGGACTACTGGCTGCACCAGCTTGAGGGTGCGCCAACTGTTCTATCGTTACCGACCGATCGCCCTCGTCCTTCAGTGCAGACGTTTCGAGGTGCCCAGCAGCCGATTCAACTCACCGCAGCACTCAGTCAGGCACTCACTGACCTGAGCCATCAGGAATCAGCAACGCTATTTATGACACTGCTGGCTGGATTTAATGTCCTGCTGCATCACTACACGCAGGCAGAGGATATTCTAGTCGGATCGCCCATTGCTAATCGCAATCAAGCCGAACTGGAAGGCCTAATTGGCTTCTTTGTGAATACGCTGGTTTTGCGATCGCACATATCGGACAGGATGAGTTTCCGAGAACTGCTGCGCCAGGTGCGAGAAACAACTCTCGGAGCCTATGCTCATCCCGATGTGCCCGTTGAGCGCCTGGTGGATGAATTAAAGCTGGAGCGCAGCTTGAGCCATAATCCCCTGTTTCAAGTCTGGTTTGTGCTGCAAAATGCTCCCGCACCGGATCTGGAACTGCCCGGTCTGACTCTTTCATCGGTTGAAGTCGATCACGGTACGGCTCGCTATGACCTGAAGCTAAACCTTTGGGAAAGTTCGGAGGGCATCGCTGGGTTCTGGAACTACAAAGCGGATTTGTTTGAGCCAACGACAATTCAACGGTTATCCAGCAGGTTTACCATCCTGCTCGAACGGCTGGCTCAAAGCCCAGATTTGCCTCTGGCAGAGATTTTCACTCAGGTAGCTGAACACGATTACCAGCAGCAGCAACAGCAAGCCCAGGCACTGCAATCAACTGGTTTACAGCGATTAAAGCAGACTCGACGCAAGACCCTACGGGGATAATGTACTACTCGCGATTTAGACCTATGACCCGTTCTGATTTCTCTACTCCGCCTACAAGACCTCGGCTGGGTGCCGTGCGCCGTAAGGCTATGAGCCTCACCCAAAGCGATTTAGTGCGAATTGAGCCTCTTGCCCCGAATCAGCCCTTACCACTGGTTATCCAACCTGCGATCGCAGAACTCAACCTGGTCACTTGGGCAGGAAGCCACCGGGATTTAATTTCCCAGCACCTCCGCCAGGTGGGTGGTCTTCTGTTTCGCAATTTTCAGGTCAAAGGAGCCGCAGAATTTGAGCAGTTTGTCCAAATGATTGGGGGGCCACTGCTGACCTACTCCTATGGCTCAACGCCCCGAACCCAGGTACAAGGCCAGATCTACACGTCAACCGAATATCCCGCCGATCAATCCATTCCGCTGCACAATGAAATGGCCTATAGCCGCAACTGGCCGATGAAAATTGCGTTTTTCTGCGTGCAGCCTGCCGCATCCGGTGGAATAACGCCGATTGCTGATAGTCGCCGGGTATGCCAGCGGCTCGATCCCGTGCTGCGCGATCGCTTACAAGCACGACAGATCATGTACGTCCGCAACTACGGTGGTGGTCTGGATCTCTCCTGGCAGCAGGTCTTTCAGACGCAGGATAAGGTACAGGTTGAAGCTTACTGTCGGGAGGCTCAAATTGAATGGGAGTGGCAGGGCGATCGCTTGACCACTCGCCAAGTCTGCCAAGCGATCGCAACCCATCCTGAAACAGGAGAAGCGGTCTGGTTTAATCAGGCTCACTTATTCCATATCTCTAGCCTGAAATCCTCTGTTCAAGCGGTTTTGCGTTCGGGGGGTGTCTTACCCCGTAATGCCTACTATGGCGACGGCTCGGAGATTGAACCGACCGTTCTGGATGCCATCCGGCAAGCCTACGCCGCCGAGACCATTCGGTTTCCCTGGCAAGCCGGGGACATTCTGCTGCTGGACAACATGCTGATAGCCCACGGACGCGACCCGTTTCAGGGTAATCGCACAGTACTGGTCGGCATGGCCGAACCCCTTTCACCCCTTTCATAGGACTGAAATTCTACAAGACAAACGCAGACACGAAAACCCATCATGATGCAACCCCAAACGATTGAGGGATATCGGTTATCCCCCCAGCAAGAGCGCCTGTGGTCTCTCCAGCAGGCTGATCCAGCGGCACCCTATCACGTTCAAGCCCTGGTTCATCTAAACGGCCATCTGGATCAGACTAAGCTGATAAACGCCTTGCGGCAGGTAATCAACCGCCATGAAATCCTGCGGACGAGCTTTCAATGCTTACCGGGTATGACGATGCCGCTGCAAGTGGTTGGCAATCCACTGCCTCCAACAGCAGAGCCTGATTGGTTTTCGTGCCATGACCTACAGGTGCTAGAACCAGCGGCACAAACAGCCGCTATTGCACAGCACTGGCAGAATTTGCACCAAACTGGCTGCTCAAACTCCTCAGCATCACTGCAAGCTATTCTCATTCGCCAGTCGAGCCAAGAATCCTTATTGCTACTTAAGCTAGCGGGTCTGTGTGCGGATTCTGCAACTGTTCAGCAACTGGTTCAGGAACTGAGCCGCTATTATGACGCTATCGACAAGGAAGCATCAGGAGATGAACCCATTCAATATGCAGATTTGGCGGAATGGCAGCATGAACTTTTGGAGTCTGAAGAAACTGCTGGTGGTCGAAACTATTGGCATCAGGCAACTCTAGGTGATGCCTTGTCAGTACGGTTACCCTGGAATCTGCGATCGCACTTAACCACTTCTTCCTTTGCTCCCAAATCTGTTTCAATCCAGTTATCGGAGGATCTGGTTCAATCGCTTGAAGCTAGTGCTGGACACGCTAATTTGCAAAGCTTTCTGCTGACGGCTTGGCAGATTCTGCTTGGACAGCTCTCTGGGAAATATGAGTTAGTCGTAGGAACCGCATTCGATGGGCGTCACTATGATGATCTCGCAACGGCTGTCGGTCTTTTGACCCGATACTTGCCCATTCACACCTCACTGAAGCCAGAGCAATCGTTTGATCAGGCGTGGCAGCAGGTTAGGGAACAACTGGAGACGGTCGCTCAGTGGCAGGACTACTTTACCTGGAAGGGTTGGCAGCCTAACCCGGAGCCTTCGTTTTTTCCGTTTGGGTTTGACTATCGGCAAGCCAAGTTGACCCAGAGTGCATCAGGTCTCACATTTAGTCTCCAACAGTCCTGGGTCTGTATTGAGCGCTATCAGGTGCATTTAGCATGCCACCACCAAGCTCATGCTCTCACCTGTGAGTTCAGTTATGATGCGAATTGCCTATCGGCAGATGCGATTGAGCGTTTAGCCAGCCAGTATCAGACCCTTTTAGCAAGTGCGATCGCAGATCCAGACCAACCCATTCGTGAGTTAGAAATCCTAAGCCCTGCCGAGCGACATCGGATGCTAGTCGAGTTTAATCCCGTCTCCTCTGAACCAACCGTAGAAGACTGTATCCACGAACGTTTTGAAGCCCAAGCGGCTCAGTTTCCAGATGCGCTAGCAGTTGTCTATGAAGACCAGCACCTCAGCTATGCTCAACTGAATCAACAGGCCAACCAACTGGCTCACTGCCTCCAGCAGCAGGGCGTCACCGCCGATACACCTGTCGCACTTTATCTAGAGCGTTCCTGCAACCTCATGGTGGGTCTGCTGGGTATCCTCAAAGCCGGAGGAGCCTATCTGCCACTCGATCTGGCTCTCCCGTCAGCAGGAATTATGCAGCGACTAAACGATGCTCAAGCACCTGTGATTGTGACGCAATCGTCCTTACTTAACACGCTACCAGAGACGACAGCCCAGTTGGTTTGTCTGGATCGAGGCTGGAGTGCGATCGCACATTACAGCACCGAAAACCCTACCTGTTCAACTCAATCGGAGCATCTGGCTTACCTGATCTACACGTCTGGTTCCACAGGACAACCCAAGGGTGTTGCCGTCGAGCATCGGCATGTGCTGAATTATCTCGATGGCATTCAACAGCGGCTGAATCTCCCATCGGGAGCCAGCTACGCCTCTGTATCTACCATTGCGGCTGACCTGGGGAACACAGCGATCTTCTCAGCACTCTGCACAGGTGGCTGTTTGCATCTGATTAGCGCAGAGCGAGCCTCTAATCCCGATGCTCTAGCGCACTACTGTCAACAGCATCAGGTAGATTGCCTAAAGATTGTTCCCTCTCACCTACAAGCTTTGATCTCATCGGCTGCTCATCCTGCGGATATCCTGCCGCAACAGTGCCTCATCCTGGGTGGAGAAGCATCTAGCTGGGAGTTAGTCCAACACGTTCGGCAATTCTCGGACTGCCGCATTCTCAATCACTATGGCCCGACTGAAGCCACTGTCGGTGTTTTAGCCTACGAGGTTAATTCAATCGAGGAGTCGGGGATTGTGCCTCTGGGTCAACCTTTAGCGCACAGTCAGGTTTATATCCTGGACCAACAGCAGCAGCCTGTGCTGATTGGAGTACCGGGAGAACTCTATATCGGTGGTGCAACCGTTGCTCGCGGCTACTGGCACCGCCCTGACCTGACCACCGAACGCTTCATTCCCAATCCACTAGACATCTCACGCCTCACGCCTCACGCCTCACGTCTATACAAAACAGGCGATCGCGCTGTGTACCAAGCCGATGGAACAATTGAGTTCCGAGGACGCTTAGACGATCAAGTGAAGCTGCGTGGCTATCGAATTGAACTAGGGGAAGTTGAATCGGTTCTCCAGCAACAACCAGCCGTACAAAAAACAGTCGTCGTACTGAGGGAAGATCAACCGGGACAAAAGCGACTGGTGGCTTATGTGGTTTTGTCTGAACCGATTCAAGATACTGATGTTTTACAGAAGTTTTTAGCTGATCGATTGCCGGACTACATGGTGCCAAGTGCGATCGCAGTTCTTGATGCACTGCCGCTCACGCCCAATGGCAAAATAGATCGGCAAGCGCTACCAGTGCCAGAAACTCTACAGTCTCAGTCCTCCTATGCTCCACCTACGACTCAAGCTGAGCAAGTATTAGCGCAAATCTGGTCAGACGTGTTGGGACTAGAGCAAGTTGGCATTCATGACAACTTCTTCAGTCTCGGTGGCGACTCGATTCTCAGCATTCAAGTGATTGCCAAAGCGAATCAAGCGGGATTGCATCTGACGCCGAAGCAGCTATTTGAACACCAGACCATTGCCGGATTAGCGGCTGTAGCAGGGACTGAGCATCAGATACAAGCGGAGCAAGGAGACATAACTGGAACTGTTCCTTTGACCCCGATTCAGCGCTGGTTCTTTGAGCAGGAGTTTGCTCAGCCGCATCACTGGAATCAAGCTGTACTTCTAGAATGTGCTCAAATTCTGAATCCAGAGCATTTGGAACAGACAATTGAGTGTTTGCTGGCACATCATGATAATTTGCGATCGCGCTTTGTCCACACAGCATCCGGATGGCAACAAGAAATCCTACCCACTCAAACAGCCAAAACGGTTCTAGAGGTGATTGATCTGGCTGATTGCCCCAGTGCTGAACAGGCTGCTGTCATTGAATCTCATGCCAATCGCTTACAAAATAGTCTCGATCTTGATTCTGGCGATCTAGTGCGAGTGGCGCTGTTTAATCTTGGTGCGGATCAACCACAGCGGTTGCTGATCATTGTGCATCATCTGGTGATTGATGGGGTGTCGTGGCGGATTCTGCTGGAGGACTTTCAGACGGTATATGGGCAGCTTAGCCAGGGTCAGGAAGTTCAGCTCCCTGCTAAAACCACTTCGTTTCAAGAGTGGGCGAACCAGCTTCAGCAGTATGCTCAGTCGTCCGAACTCCAGCAGGAATCAGCGATTTGGCAGTCCAATTTACAGGCTGGCTCAACGGCAATTCCGGTGGATGTGACCGAGGAGCAAACTGCGATCGCATCGACTCAGACATTCACCGTTGAACTCACAGCGGCGGAAACTCAAGTTCTACTCCAGATCGTCCCTCAAGCCGACCAGGCTCATATTAATGAAGTGCTGCTAACGGCTCTGGCACAAGCGTTTCAGCCCTGGATCAATCAGCCTACGGTATTAGTAGACATGGAAGGCCACGGGCGAGAATCATTGTTTTCACAAGTTGATCTGTCTCGCACGCTGGGCTGGTTTACGGCGGTTTATCCAGTCTGCTTACCGCTGCAAACTGCTACTTGGCAAGCGGCTTTAGAGACCATCAAAACGCAGTTCCAGCACATCCCCAATCGCGGCATTGGCTATGGTGCCCTACGCTATCTGGCTGCTGATCAACCAATCGCGCAACTGCCGCAACCCCAGGTAAAGTTGAACTATTTGGGACAGTTTGATCAGGTTTTTGCCCAGTCCAAGCTATTCAAACCCGCTGAAGAATCACAGGGGCGGACGCGCAGTTCCAATAATCATCGAACACACCTAATTGAAGTAGTGGGACTGGTTACTGACGGCAAGCTTTATGTTGAATGGACGTACAGCCGCCATCAACATCAGGAACGAACCATTGCTACCCTGGCGCAAGCCTTTATTGCAGCGCTGCGATCGCGGATTGCTCAATGCCAAAGTGAAATATTAGAGTGCGATCGCACTGTTTCCGCTCGTACTGTTTTCGATGATCTGCTGCATCAAGACCTCCAGCTAGATACCACGATTCAAGCAACTCCTGATTTGATTGAACCGTCAGCCCAGCCTGAACATGTGCTGTTGACAGGTGCTACCGGATTTCTGGGAGCATTTCTGCTGCATGAGCTACTTCAGCAAACGTCAGCCCACATTCACTGTCTGATCCGGGCAGCAGATTACAACAGCGCCCAACAGCGCCTCCGGCAGCATCTTCAGCACTACCAGCTATGGCGAGACGATTATGCCGACCGGATCACGCTCGTGGTGGGAGATTTATCACAGCCTGATTTAGGTTTGACCCAGGCGGAATTGCAAGCGTTAGCCTATCAAGTTGATCGCATTTATCACAATGGAGCATCGGTCAATTTAGCTTATCCCTACACTGCTGTGCGAGCCGCCAATGTGCTCGGAACGCAGGTATTGCTCAGGCTAGCAACTCAGGTCAAACTCAAGCCAATTACCTATGTTTCCACCCTCAGCGTCTTTTCGGGATTAGATTCTGCCGCAGGTGCCATTACCGAAGAGACTAACCTTTCCCAAGTGCCGCCCCCGCTTGGCGGCTATGCCCGCAGTAAATGGGTTGCGGAAAACTTACTTTGGACAGCGTGCGATCGCGGTGTTCCCGTCAGTATCTATCGACCTGGACGCATTCTGGGTCATCAGCAGACGGGCGTTTGCAACACGCGCGATCGCTTGTCGCTGATGCTGCGGGGCTGTCTCTACTTGGGCTATGCTCCGGCAGTTGAAACCCAAGTCGATATGACGCCAGTGGACTACATCAGTCAGGCCATCGTGCATCTCTCTCAAGATTCAAGCACTTGGGGGCAAGCATTCCATCTGTGCAATCCCCGCTCGATCTCCTGGTGCAGCTTGGTGCAGCAGATTCAGGCACTTGGCTACCCCCTACGGCTCGTTTCGTATGAACAGTGGCAGCATACCCTGACCGAGCAGTGGCAATCGCACCTGAAAACACTTGATGATACGGCGCAGGATCATCCTCTCTATCCGTTGATGATTCTGTTTGCAGATGCTTCCACAGATGATGCGATGAACTCAGCAACAGCAGCCACGGTTGCTCAGTCACTGGATGCTGACGATCGGCAGTTCGATTGTCAGAAAACCTGTACAGAACTCATGGACAGCGCAATCACTTGTCCGGAAATCGATCCGCCACTGTTGCAGCGCTATCTTACCTATTTCAGTCGCAGCGGCTTCTTTAACTTGCCTCAAACAGTCTAGGAAATTTTTCCAGGAAATCTGTGTATAAAACTCAGTTTATTTTTGTGAAACGTTTGCGCCGCAAACGTTTCACAAAAATAAATTACGGGTTTTTAACCAGACTTATACAACTCACCCTTTATCCATCAACTTCTATGTCTACAACACCGCTTTCATCTCCCCAGCTCATCCCCTCTTCAGCGGCTGAAGGACTGTCTCCGCAACAGCGCCAGCACCTTGAAGCATTCATTGCCGACTACACCCAGCGAACTCGCCGCTCCAAAGCCTGGGCCGAAACCTATCGCCCCGTTTTGGCCGATCAGCGAGCAGTATCAGGCTTTAACTTGCTCACTAAAGAAATGGCCTATCCCATTGTGGCTGAGCGATCGCAAGGTTCGCGGATTTGGGATATTGATGGCAACGAATATATCGATGTGACGATGGGTATGGGAGTGAACTTATTTGGTCACAATCCATCCTTTATCAAAACCGCTTTGTTGGAACAATTGGATCGCGGTATTCAGCTTGGGCCGCAAACCGAACTGGCTGGAGCCGTTGCCACTGCTATCACCCAACTGACGGGTATGGAGCGCGTCGCCTTCAGCAATACCGGAACTGAAGCTGTCATGACCGCAATTCGTTTAGCGCGAGCTGCCACAGGTCGCTCAAAAATTGTCGTCTTTTCAGGGTCATATCATGGTCACTTTGACGGCACTCTCGCGCAACAGCAAATGGTTGATGGTCAACCTCAGACGGTTGCGATCGCACCTGGTACTCCGTCTGGCATGGTGCAAGACGTGCTGATTTTGGACTACGGCAGTCCTCAAGCTCTAGAACAAATTCAGGCTCAGGCTGCAGAACTAGCAGCAGTTCTGGTCGTGCCCGTGCAAACGTTTCGGCCCAACCTCCAGCCCACCGATTTTCTGCGCGATTTGCGCCAAATTACCCGTGATGCTGACATTGCTCTGATTTTTGATGAGATGATCACCGGATTTCGGATTCATCCCGGTGGTGCACAAGCCTGGTTCGGCGTACAAGCCGATTTAGCCACTTACGGAAAAATCATCGGTGGTGGATTGCCGATTGGTGCGATCGCAGGTCAAGCCCGATATCTCGATCAGATTGATGGCGGCAGGTGGAACTATGGTGATGCCTCTGCTCCTATGGTTCAGCCCACCTTTTTTGCTGGTACCTTCTGCAAGCATCCCCTGGCAATGGCTGCCGCTCATGCTGTGCTACAGCGGCTGATTGACGAAGGCTCAGCGCTACAAGAACGCCTGAATCAAAAAACGGCTCAATTCGTTAAGCAACTGAATACCTACTTTGCAGCCGAGGACATCCCGATACGCATGGCTCATTTTGGTTCTCTATTTGGCCCAGCAGCGACAGAAGCCCCCCGTTTTTTCAGCGGCTCGCTCACCGTCCCTCAGCCAGATTTAATTTACTATCACTTACTCCATCAAGGCATCTTACTGCGGGGCGGTGGTGGGTTTCTCTCGACTGCCCATACTGAAGCGGACTTGCAGCAAATTATTGCTGCTGTACAGCAGAGTATGGTTGCTTTGAATAGTTGAGCAGCGAGGAGTGAGACGTGCGATCGCAAACACTGAACAGTCAAATCCTTTAAAAAACAAGCATTTTTATCTAGTAAATGTAATTTGTGATCTAGGCTACATGGGTACAACATTTCAACTTCTATATTTGAAACATCAACTTATTCACCACGCGACTACAAATGGCTAAAATTCAAATCGTTTCAAGCTCAGCTGTTTGTGAATTTAACTTTTTTGCCGATGGAGCCATTTATCGGGGAGCTGTTTCCGCCAATGGGTTCTATAAGTTAATCGCGACATACTCTGACTCTGATCGGTTCAAAGCCTGCGCTCTAGCCTGTTCTATCGAACAACACGGCCAGCATTCTCTCGTTTCAGTTGAGCTGGACGGCGCGCGAAAAGTTTGGGCTGAAATCCGCTCTCTAATCAATCCAGTGCCTCTGGTTAGGCTGGATGCTTTTGTCCTGCGTCAGTTAAAGCCAGAGGGCTTCGCTGTGATCGTTTAAATAACTCAAATCCTAATTTTTTAAGCTCTGAATCTGCTTACTCAAGCGTCCTTGATCGATGTGCAGATGAATAGCAGCACGGGTGAAGCTTAGCTGGTCGGCTACCGCGATCGCATATTTTAGCTGCCGAAAGGCTAGGTCATCCCAGGTAATCGGCCTCTCGCAAACCGGAGTCAAGGACATCAAATCCGCCTGACTTGTAGTCCTTGAAGTGTGGCTCAATGCCGTTTTGATTTTGGAGTTAAGCCGATGTTTGCATCTATGCCAATGCTTCATAATGCCTGTTTACTCCAAATTTCAATGCTTCATATGCTAAGAGTAACCTTTGTGAAAAAAACCTCCAAAAGAAACATCTTGAATTTAAAGTAAGGCAACCTCTTCATTATAAAGTATTGAAGGTCGTGGAGTAGTACAAAACCCTAATGGAATAGTACCCATTGGGGTCATGTTTATTTAAGATTGAGTTGCTCATACTATATGCATTCCATTCTTTTAGGCAATTTGTTCGCTTCTTGTTTAGTCTGCCTCAGTAGTAATATAAGCGTCTACCTCTTGGGCAGCTCATGACGACATCATGATTGATGTAGGGTGCTGTCATCTATTGATATTTTGAATTAAGGATCTGTCTTAAAAGCCTTAGAAAATTTTCTAAGGAGAAAGCAGTATGAAGCGGTGCGTTACGGTAGTGTCTAACCATCTACAGCTACAGCATTTTTAATCTCAGCTATCTACTTAGTTCAAAACTATTATCAGTAATGCATCGAAAAAGCTGATCTAAATGGATGCAGATCTAAATAGATTTATGGCACAAATTGCTGATGTAAGTAGCTATATGTAGATAAATGTATGTCTAAAAACCGGGAGAGTGTCCTGAAGGGATAACCCCAGTTCTTTAAATGTGCTTATTTATGTCAGTCTACTTACTTAAATGATTTCTCATTTAAATAAAATGAATATTTATTTGCAAATTTCTCAAGTTGGTCAGCAGAAATACTTGTGATAACCATCTGGAGATTTTGAGCAACGTTTAGTTCAGCTCTTGCTACGTATTGAAGGAGAAAACTTATGCCCATTATGCCTACATACCCAGGTGTTTATATTGAAGAAATACCTAGCGGTGTTCGCACAATTACTGGAGTTGCGACCTCAATTACAGCTTTTGTTGGTCGCGCGCTTCGAGGCCCTGTTGATCAGCCTGTAACGGTTAATAGTTTTGGGGAATTTGAACGTGTTTTTGGTGGTTTATGGACAGAAAGTTCTCTCGGTTATGCTGTCCAAGACTTTTATCTAAACGGCGGCAGTCAAGCCATTATTGTGCGATTATTTGCGCCAGATGCTGATAACTCTACTCCAAATGAGGACGCGCCTGCGGACGAAGCAGAAACCCCAGCAGGAGAAGACGAGGGAGAAGGAGAAGTAGGTTTGGCTGAAGATGCGGGTCGAGCCAAGCTAGATGTAAATGGATTGCCGCTGATGGCCGCATCGCCAGGAGCATGGGGCAATCAATTGCGAGTTCGCATTGATCATGATGTTGCATCTGATGTCGCAGAACGCTATGGGCTAGCTCTTGATAGGTTTTTCAATCTAACGGTACGCGATGGTTCTACACAAATAATTGAGCAGTTTCGTAATCTGACGGTGGAAGAAAGCCCTCGTCAGGTGAATAAAGTGCTAGAAAAAGAATCGAGCTTGATTAGAGCTGGAGTGAACTTTTCACCTACAGGCGCAGTGCCCAGTGAACATGACGCTGAGCCTGATGAAGATAAAACAATTTGGGAAGATGATGACACTTCCACTGGCGTGAGCGAAACAGTAACAAACGGCGGTCAGTTGACATTTGAAGAATTTGCTGGAGCAGGAAAAGAGGGGGCTAAGAAAGGTCTGTATGCGCTAGAGGATCTCGACTTATTCAATTTGCTGTGCATTCCTCCCTTTCCGTATGACGAGTACGCTACAGAGGTTGCTCCACTTGTGGGAAAGGCAGCTCAACTCTGTGAAGCACATCGGGCATTTCTGATTGTTGATCCGGATAAAAGCTGGACGGATCGGGCCAAAGCCAAAGCCGGAGTGAGCGAGATTGGAACCAAGTCGAAAAACTCGGCCCTATTCTTCCCCATGCTGCTGAAGCCGAACCCGCTGAAGGAAAATCAAATCGAGTCGTTTGCGCCTTGTGGTGCGATCGCAGGTATTTTTGCCCGCACAGATGCTCAGCGGGGCGTTTGGAAAGCGCCAGCCGGAACAGACGCCACGATTATTGGTGCTGCGGGACTGTCTGTGCCCCTAACCGATGCTGAAAATGGAGAGCTGAATCCTTTGGGAATCAACTGTTTGCGGACTCTACCTGCTGCCGGACGAGTCGTTTGGGGCGCTCGGACTTTGCAAGGGGATGATCGACTGGCATCTGAATGGAAGTATGTACCAGTACGACGAACAGCCCTGTTCATTGAGGAGAGCCTCTATCGCGGCACCCAGTGGGCTGTATTTGAACCCAATGATGAACCTCTGTGGTCACAACTGCGGCTGAATATCGGTGCGTTTATGCAGAACCTATTCCGCCAAGGTGCTTTTCAGGGTAGTACTCCTCAGGAAGCCTATCTCGTTAAGTGCGATCGCGAAACGACTACTCAGAACGACATCAACCTGGGGATTGTCAACGTCATCGTCGGGTTTGCTCCGCTGAAGCCTGCGGAGTTTGTCATCCTCAAAATTCAACAGCTTGCTGGTCAGATTGCCACCTAAGGAGAATGAATCATGGCTCAATTTAGCGTTAATGCCACCCGGCTCGATCCGTACAAGAACTTTAAGTTCCGCGTCAAGTGGGACGGTCGGTATGTGGCGGGTATTAGTAAAGTTGGGATGCTCAAGCGGACAACAGAAGTGGTGGAACATCGCACTGGTGGCGATCCGAGCACGGTACTTAAGTCGCCTGGGCAAAGTAAATATGAACCCATCACCTTAGAGCGGGGCGTCACTCACGATACAGATTTTGAAGTCTGGGCGAACAAAGTTTGGAATTTCCAATCAGGTTTAGGGTCTGAGGTTTCGCTGAAAGACTTCCGCAAGGACATCATCATTGAGATGTATAACGAAGCAGGCCAACTTGCGATCGCATATAAAGTGTATCGCTGCTGGGTGTCTGAATATCAAGCCCTACCTGAACTTGACGCCAGTGCAAATGCGGTAGCGATTCAGATGATCACTCTGCAAAACGAGGGTTGGGAACGTGACTATGCGGTAACGGAACCGACGGAACCGACATTTAGCGAACCAGCAGCATAGGACTTGTGATGACGTTGTTTAATCCAGATTGAAATACTGCATCGGGTACGGGTTTAGTACCCCTAATGAGGAAACCATGAATCATCTAACGGCCCTAGAACTGCTGCGTGTATGGGAGATGGGACTCTCAGCTACCCCAGTTCATAGGGCCCTTTATTTATTAGCGATCGCATTGCCAAACTGCACCTGGGATGATTTAACCCAACTGAGTATTGGTCAGCGAGATAGCCTGCTGTTAACGATGCGCGAGCAGCTATTCGGGTCGCAGCTTGCCAGCATTGCTAGTTGTCCTAAGTGTGGTGAACAACTGGAGTTTTCTTGCACAGTAGGCGACATTCGAGTATCGCCAAAGCCACTCTGCACCGGGGAATTAATCCTGGAGCTAGATAACTATACGATTCAATATCGACTGCCCAACAGCTTGGATTTAGAGTTAGCGACTCGTCACCTCAATCCCGTTACTGTGCCGCAAAGGATCTTACAGAGCTGCATTTTGTCAGTGCAACACCAACAGGTAAACTGCGAGGTGGCTGATTTACCTGAGATGGTCTTGGATGCGATCGCGGCTCACATGGCTCAAACCGATCCGCAAGCTGACCTACAAATTGCCTTAACCTGTCCTGCTTGTAGCCACCAGTGGCAGTCTCCGTTTGATATCGTGCATTTTCTATGGAGTGAACTGCATGGGTGGGCACAGCGGACGCTGATTGACGTTCATCGTTTAGCTCTGGCCTACGGCTGGCGAGAAGTGGATATTCTGGCGATGAGTCCGCAAAGACGACAGTTTTATCTGGGGATGGTGAATCGATGAGTAACTATCTAACCCGTCTAGCCACAAGAGCATTTAGTCCTGCTCAAGCTGTCCAGCCAAGACTGGCCAAGCGTTTTGAACCATTAACGGGAACAGGAAATCTACCCGTCTCCGAAATTCTAAGTTTGCAGAGAGAGGCAGCTCTGTCTACAGTCATCTCGGTTGAAGAGTCATTACAGACAGAATCCATCCTCAACAATGTGCCACTGACAAATGAAAGCGCCGTTACTGACAAATTAGCTAGAGCCGTAGATCCCTTAGCCGCTCCGTTAGAGACGGGAGGACAGGTAATGCCGCCAACCCCTGCAACCGTCAGCACCAATTTATCGCTCTCTTCTCCATCTGCTGTTTCAGATCATCCATCACCAGCAGATCTGAAGGCTCCATCTCTGACAGCATTACCTCATCTGTCCTTACCTGTACCGGAGTTGAGTCCTCCTGCTTTAGCTGGTTTAGCGCAAGCCACCCAACATTTTTCAACAAATTTGCGACCGGACACCGATGTCGAACCGTTCGTTACAGTTCCGAACTCAGTTTCTGCTGCGCCAGAGGTCGTTGCTGCCATCGGTGAGAATTTGAGCAAAGGCGTTTTAGAAATTCCTGCTAGGGTGAGAAATGCGATCGCACAGCCCAAACCATTGCCTACCGAGATTGCTCCATCGACTAATGAGAGTTTGCTAAAGACTTCTGCTAATCCAATATCACTTGCGATCGCGACTTCTACGGTCTCTCGACAACTTCATTCTGGTGGTCAATTAGAAGTTTCAAATCGCTTGTTCAGAGAGGGATTGCTGCCTCAAGCTATGAGAGCTGATCCCGCAGAGCGCAGTGCATTAGATTCTCACCACGCATTAATTCACCAAATCGAGATTGCGTCTGCGATGTCACCTGCATCAGGAGGATCTCAACTGGAGATGCCGCCTTTTCCAGTAGCTGCTCACTTCAACTTATTCGACTTATTAGACGAGCCATCACCTGCGCTGGCCGCTGTCGGAACTCAAGTGCAGCACTCAGCTAAGTTGACTAATGCGATCGCATTAGGAGAACTAGCCCAAGCTGAATCCAGCACCGGCACTACACCGCAGCAGGTGAATGTTTCTATTGGTCGAATTGAAGTGCGAATGACGCCACCACCACGACAGCTAAATCAGTCTCACCGACGTATATCTCAACCATCTGTAACCAGTTTGAGTGATTATTTGCGCCAGGGAGGTCAGCAATGAGTAATGCGATGGCAATTGCCGCTGTAACCCTAACCCTGCGAAGTTTAATTGACCGCAATCTGCCTGACGACCTAGCAGGCGCAACCGTTACAGCTAAACCGCTGGACAAAGCTTTGAGCAGCAACGGTTCTAGCACAGGTAGTGGCAACCAAATCAACTTGTTTCTTTACCAAACGGAGTTTAATCCGACCTGGCGAAACATGCCCCTACCAAATCAGGTGCGTCCACTCGAAACTGGCTTTGCCCCTCTGGCTCTGAATTTGCACTACCTACTTACAGCCTACGGTGAGGAAGATGAGGATACTCGTAGTCATCGGCTGTTGGGACAAGCCATGAGTACTCTTCACGATCACCCCATCCTCAGCGCAGAGGAAATTGAGGCGGCAACTGCAACTGAACTGCCGGGCAGTACGCTGCATGAGCAAATTGAGTGCGTGCGGATTGTTCCCTATACGCTTTCGCTGGATGAGCTATCCCGTTTGTGGGCTACCTTCCAGACTCAGTATCGCATTTCAGCCGCCTATCAGGCTTCAGTGGTGCTTATCGACAGCACTCGCTCAACCCGCACACCGCTACCTGTTCTCTCCCGTGGACGGGATGACATGGGCTTCCCAGCTCAAGCCGATACAACGCCACCCGTACCAACCCTAACCTCGCTGGTGCTGCCCCAGCGACGACCCAGCCTGCAACTGGGGCAAACCTTACGCATTGTGGGTACTCGCTTGAATGGCACCGATCTCGAAGTGCGTTTTCAGCATGCTCGTCTAGACGATCCGATCGTGTTAACTGACACTGATATCGTTTCTCAGTCAGCCACAGAAGTCGAGGTGCAACTGCCTGAACCTGGTGATGCTGCTGATCCATTAGCACCCCAGAATCAATGGCTAGCAGGCTACTACAGCGTACAGCTAGCGGTTCGTTCTCCTAGTGGCGAGCAACTAGGAGTAGAGCAACTGCGGGTGACAAATCAACTGCCTGTTGCTCTAGCGCCGCAAATTGTGACAGATCCGCCATCAATTACCGTAGAGCCGAACGCCATTACAGGTGGTGTAACAATAACGCTGCAAACCTCACCCAGCGTACTACCAGAGCAGCGAGTGGCCCTATTAGTGGGCGATCGCGAGTTGCTAGCGCAGTCTCGTAGCGATCGCACCAACACTCTCGTCTTTGAGGCAACTAACCTTGCCGCTGGCAACTACTACATTCGGCTACGCATCGACGGCGTAGACAGCTTGCTCATCCAGGATTACGAAGCACGGCCACCCCAGTTTGACCCTAATCAGCAGGTAACGCTGTCATGAACGATCTCACCCGCTGGCATGAATCCAACGAAGCGTATTTAGCAGAGGCACTGGCTTGGCTGCGGCTGCAGCTGAGTCAGTTGATTCAAGCCGATACCGAAGATAAAGCTGAAGCAGTTGCCGCGCCCAGCTACTTACCGGAGTGGCAAAGCAAGGACGCTGCCGATTTGCCACCGCCTGCATTGGTGTTGCTCAGCCAGCGCCTCAGACTGTCACCCTTTGAGCAAGAAGTGCTGTTCCTCTGTGCGGCAATGGAACTGGACACGCGCATTGCTAGCCTCTGCGCTCAGGCTCAAAACAATCTCAATACGCCTTATCCCACCTTTGCTCTGGCGTTTGCTCTGTTTAGTCAGCCTGCTTGGGAAGTCCTGTCCCCGGAGCGACCGCTCCGCTATTGGCGACTGCTGGACATCACTCAGCCCGGTGCTCAACCGCTGACGACCAGCTCGCTACGCGCAGATGAACGGATTGTCAACTACATCAAAGGGCTGAACTATGTGGATGATCGCCTAGCGGCGCTGCTGATTCCCTTGGAAGCAGCGGCAGCAAATCAGCTCGCTCCTTCCCAACAAGCTATTATCCAGTCTGCTCTGCAACAGCTCCAGGTTATGCCACCCGATCAACCACCGATTTTCCACCTGATCGGCTCTGATCCGCTAACCAAGCGGCTAGTCGCCCAGCACCTAGCCCAGCAGCTAGGCATTTCGCTTTATCGTCTGCCCGTTAGCCTCCTGCCAACCCCCATTGGTGAGCTGGAGGATTTGGTCAGGCTATGGCAGCGCGAGAGCCTGCTGCTGCCCTTCACGCTGTATCTGGATGCCCACGAGGAAGACAAGATTTCCACGACCCTGGAGCAGTTTTTGGTGCGAAGTCGGGCACTGCTGTGCCTGAGCACCCGCGATGTCAGTCCACAACTCAGCCAACCTGCGATCGCACTTGATGTCGATCGACCCACTGCCTCTGAACAGGAAATGCTCTGGACTGGCTATACAGAGGATGCGGATACTGCCGCCCTCCTCGCCAGCCAGTTCAATCTCAACACAGCAGCCATTCAGCACATCGCCCAAACTAGCCAAGCCCAAGCACTTTCACCCCAAGATCTACCCGATCAGCTCTGGCAAGCCTGCCTGAGTAAAACGCGTCCTCAGCTTGATCGTCTCGCCCAGCGCTTGGATACAAAGGCAACCTGGAACGATATCGTGCTACCCGACGATGAACTGGACTTGCTGCACCAAATTACCGATCAGGTACGGCAGCGCAGCACCGTTTATCAAGATTGGGGCTTTGGGCAGCGAATGAACCGAGGCTTGGGCATTAGCGCTCTGTTCGCTGGCGACAGCGGCACGGGCAAAACGATGGCGGCAGAAGTGATTGCCAATGCTCTCAAGCTCAATCTCTACCGCATTGATCTGTCTTCAGTAGTCAGTAAGTACATCGGCGAGACCGAGAAAAACCTGCGGCGGTTATTCGATGCCGCTGAAGACGGTGGCGCTATTCTATTCTTTGATGAAGCCGATGCCCTCTTCGGCAAGCGCAGCGAGGTCAAAGACAGCCACGACCGCTACGCCAACATTGAAATCAATTACCTGCTCCAGCGGATTGAAGCGTATCGGGGGCTGGCCATTCTAGCAACCAATCTGAAAGGCTCTCTCGATACCGCTTTCATGCGTCGCCTACGATTTGTGATTAACTTCCCCTTCCCGGCTGTGGCCCAGCGGCTAGAGATGTGGCAAAAAGCCTTTCCGCCTGAGACGCCGATGGAGAAACTAGATTATCACCACCTCGCTCGGCTTAACCTCACAGGCGGCAACATTCACAACATTGCGCTCAATGCGGCTTTTCTAGCAGCCACGGCCTCCACTGCCATCACTATGCCACTGGTACTGGCTGCGGCACGCACCGAGTTTCGCAAGCTGAATCGCCCCATTAATGAATCAGATTTTCGCTGGAAAGAGCCGTCAACGGTCGTTGCGAAGAGGTAGCTATGGACATCAACCTAAACATTGATCAATTGGTGCTGGAAGGGATAACGCTGTCACCTCGCGAGAGGCGACAGCTTCAAGCTTCTGTTGAAACTGAACTCAGTCGCTTGATTACGGAAAATGGCTTGGCCAGCTATCTGCACTCAAATAACACTAACGTTTCTAGCCTCAGCACTGGTGCCATTCAAGTTGCTGCCAATCCCAACCCCGCCCAACTTGGTACTCAAATCGCTCATGCTGTTTATCGAGGACTGGGACAATGACTCGTGAAGCTGCTGTTCAAACCCAATCAGCCCCTACTAACCATCCGCTGTCTCAAAGTGGTATCTTACAGCGCAAATGTGCTTCCTGTGGACAACACAAAACAGGTGGTGAAGCTTGCACCAAGTGTCAGTCCGCAGCACCAAAGCTACCTGTGCTGCAAACGAAACTCACTGTTGGCCAGCCGGACGATAAGTACGAAAAAGAGGCAGATCGGGTTGCTGAGCAGATTATGCGAATGCCTGCGCCAGAGAGTACTGGGACGCTAGGAGTGCGATCGCAACCGCCCAAAATTCAACGCAAATGCACCAAGTGCGACGACGAGCAGCGGCTACAAATGAAAGAGAGGCCAGGTGGTACGCCTGAAGTGACACCTGCTGTTGCATCTCGAATCCAGTCTCTACAAGGCAGTGGACAACCTCTATCTGACTCTGCCCGCAGCTTCTTCGAACCCCGTTTCGGTCAAGACTTCTCTCATATCCGAGTACAGACTGATAGCCAGTCAACTCAAGCATTGAATGCTAAAGCCTACACCATAGGAAGAAACATTGTTTTGGGCACAGGCCAGTATTCACCGGACACTGTCTCAGGTAGACAACTTTTGGCTCATGAGTTGACCCATACAATCCAACAATCCGCCACGATCAACACTGCAATACCGGACTTACAACGTTTAGGAGCAAACCCAGGGTGCTCAGATGCACAAAGAGACACTATTCATCAATCCATTTATAACGCCAGAGGATGGCTGCTCAAAGCAATTTCCCAGCTAGGAGAAGCACCATTATCCGACCGGACAGTAGCCGCATTACGACGCAATTTTGGCCCGACTTATGGAGTTCGAGCAAATGCGTCTTTAATCCGCGATAGGCTGCGTGTTGCTTACCAAGAAGTTAGTACCATTCCTTTCACTTGTTCAGCAGCAGATGCACTTTGTCCGGGACCTTGTGGTCATGCGGTTCCGGGTTCACATGCAGCTACTATCTGCGTCAACCCGACACTTCAAGCGGGGGCAGATTGGCGATATCAAGCTGGCTGCATTCTCCATGAGTCTCTACATGCCGCTTTCTCCAGGTTTACGGTAGATGAATATTCCGGATGGCATGGAGCATCTGGTTCAACACCCACTTATCCTGGTGGAGGTACAGATCCGTTACTCAATGCTGATTCATACACGACTCTGTCGATGGATTTGTCTTAGATAGATTTTTCTCAGCCTCATTTATCGCCCACAAACAGCCGACGTCCTTCATTGGAAGTTCCACTATGACTTGCAAAACCGCTGTTCAAGCTCAGCTAACTTCGACTACTCCGTCTTTCTCCGGAAGTAGTATTTTGCGACGTAAGCGCCCATTTGATGGACGACATAAAATGGACAGCGGAGCTTACATCAAGCATCAAGGAAATAGACAGGACAGAGCTGCTGTAAATTTACCTGTAATCCAAGCCAAGCTGTCGGTGGGACGACCTTATGACAAACAGGAAAAAGAAGCCGACTGGGTTGCAGAACAAGTGATGCGAATACCTGCCCCAAGCCTTCACGAATGGGACGCGATGAAGAGTAACAGGTTTTCGTCCCTTCAGGTTCCGGTTTTACAAAAAGTACCTAGAGACCCCCCATTCAATGGGAAAGTTATCAACAATTTATCAACTCCGGTTTCGGCATGGTCAGACGATAAAGACTTTTATCAAATTCCCGCTCGCTCTCGGTCAGACTTTGAGCATGATGATGTCGATTTTGTTCAAGATCAGAATCGACAGTGGTACAAAATTGGTGCTATGACAACTACTGTTCACACAGATGGTCATGTCAGCCCATACGTCTGTCGTTCTTATCAGCCTCCCAGTGGCGAGTGTTTTCCAGAGCATGGCGTACCTACTGACGGTGATGCAGGAGTGCCAATGAGCAAATCGCTGCCGCATCAATCCAGTCATCAGAATAACTTAGAAGCAATACCGCCAGTGGTTTATGAAACACTGCGATCGCAGGGACAACCTCTGGAATCACAGACGTTGCGATTTATGGAATCTCGCTTTGCTCGTGATTTTGGCCATGTACAGATACACACAGGAACAGAGGCCGCTACATCCGCACTATCAATTAACGCTCGTGCCTATACTTTGGGGCAGCATATTGTTTTCGGCAGCAATCAATATCAGCCTCATACCCGTACAGGACAAGCTCTTATTGCTCATGAGCTGACCCATGTGGTGCAGCAACAATCATCTCTAACTCCACCTCAACTTCAACGACAAGTAGGCTCTACCAGCAGTCCACAACGCGGTTTAGAGTTAAGACCATCGACGAATGCTTGTGGCTGCCTAATATTCATCCATAACGATGAGCAAAATGCTCGTCAAGCTGCAGAGGAACTACACCAAAATTGTCGATACAATCTGGCAATTATTATGCCAAATCGAGGTGGACGAAGAGTTCCAGCAGTCGGAGTTACTCGCTCAGATACTGAACAACGAGGAGATAAATTATTTGTTGGGGACACCGAAGTACAGTGTCGCGACGGAGCTTGTACGGTTGATCCAAATGAACTCTTCTCGCCATTAATTCAAGAGCAGTGTACACGTGATACAAACAGTTGCCGAGATTATATAACTCAACATAACGACTTTACAGCTCAGCAAATGCGGTTTTTCCTTACTATAAGAGACTGCTCCAATAATTTCAATTTGCCGACAGTTGCTTTGCACAATAACCGAATCCAAGATACTCAATCATTTCGACATGGGACATCTGTAGAAAGCCGTAACCGCTTACGAGGAGACTTTTTACGAGAAGATGTTTTCTTACATAGAGAAATGAATGCAGAGATTAATCCAGAAGGTCAGGAGCGAAATGAACTACGGCAGAGGCTAGGTATTCGCTTCAGAATAATGGATGCTTCTGGAACAACAAACATTTTTAGATGGTGCAATTTACCCGAAATTGGTCGTTGCCATGTAGGTAATCCTGAACGACCAGATGATGTAATTTGGGTCACAAATATCACAGATTTCAACACACTGCGGCAGCAAGATGTCAATGTTGTTTTACAAGAACAAACAGCAACAACCAGCGGTAATGAATCTGTAACAGACCTATCTACCTTATTTTTACGACTAGGAAATGGTGCTCGCTATATCAATATTGAGACTCCTGGTTCGCCGCGTAGCCGAGCTACACGTGCGCGAAATATGACCTTTGTTCAATCAGTTCTGAGTCATGTTGGACTTGACTGCTGTGAACGGAGTGACGAAGAAACAAACCCTTAGCTCTGGACACATAGAAAAACACATAGAAAAACACAAAGTCAGCACAACTTTTTCCAAAGCTGAGGGTATGCTGGTTTCTCTCCACAGTCAACGCCAAAGATCAAAATTACTCCCTAAGCCATCAGGTTTGATAGTAGCGATGAAATACCCGATTCTGACTGTTCTGATATTGATGTGATCATTCTGTTAAGGATGCTTTAGAGACTTACCTAAGGCTGAATTAGAAACTAACAGCTATAGATCTGCCTAAGTTCACCGGGAGGTAATGCAGATGCGATCGCAACCCCAAGCAAAAAGTACATCTTCTAATAGCTCAACGGAACCAACAGAACTGCTACGGCGACGTTATCAACAAAAGACTCCCGCCGCTCCCATTGCTGCGACAGATCAAATCCCAGCAGCGTCCCTCAATTTCAGCCGAGTGCCGCTATATGCTTCGAGTGACTCTGTTGTTCAAGCAAAGCTTACGGTTGGTTCTCCCAATGATAAGTACGAGCAGGAGGCTGATCGAGTCGCTGAGCAGGTCATGCGGATGCCTGCTCCTAGCGAAACTGCGGGAGCAGTGCGATGGTCAAAGACCGGCCCTCAAGGGCCATCGCAACTCCCAACCATTCAGCGAAAATGTACCAAGTGCGAGGAGGAGCAAAAATTACAGGCCAAAGAAATATCAGGAACGACCCCCGAAGTCGCCCCACAAGTTGCTGCTAGAGTTCAGTCCTTACAGGGCGTAGGGCAACCGCTCCCCGCATCCGCTCGACAGTTCTTCGAGCCACGCTTTGGCCGAGACTTTTCTCAGGTTCGCATCCATACCGACGCGGCATCTACTCAAGCTTTGGGCGCAAGAGCCTACACGCTGGGCAGAAACATCGTCTTCAACACTGGGCAGTATGCGCCGGAAACAACCTCCGGTAGACAACTGTTAGCCCATGAGCTTACTCATGTCAGTCAGCAGCAGCCCACCGCCATCCTGCCGCAAAGGACTGGAGAACGTCCACACTCCAGAGGAAGCTTTGCCGTATCTTCCCCAGCGACGATGGCGACAGAACCTGCCGCAATTCTCCAGCACGCGACTGCTCCTATCATTTCTCGCTACAGTGAGCGGCGTACCGTGACGACTGCTGACTACGAGGTCATGGTTGATCGAATTGTGAGGCCAGGGCAGTGCCGCCGTCGGGCAGAAACTCGATCCTCCTCAAGTAGTCGCCTAGAGCCTGGAGGTCGAGCGGTTTTTGAGGCGAGCGCCTGCCGGGGTAGCACCGCAGGTAGCGTACGGGGTGAACTAGACTTTAGTGAGCTAATCAGTAGCTTTGGCTCCTTTATCTCTGGATTGCCCGCAGCGACCAGTAGCTCTGATCCCAGTCGTTCTCTAGAAGAACTGGCGCGGACAACAGTTGGGGGTTCGACCACTCGTGGCAATGTGCGATTTACGCTTCAACTTCGTAATTTCCGACTGGAGTTAGGCGGCGGCGCAGGTGGTAGCCCAGCCAGGAGTACCGAAGGACAAATTAGCGGTCTGCTGCGATACGCCGACGGCCAGTTTCGTATTGAGCTACAAGGTAGTTACGAAGCGCTACGAGCCGCTTTGGCAGGGTCACAAGATGCCGCCACTTTAAGACTAGGAACAGATTTCGGCCCGGTAGAAATTCGCCTCCGGGGTCGATACACAGGTAGCCAGAGCGATGCTGGCACTTCAGAAGTGCTTGGATTCACGGGTTCAGTCGGCTACCGATTGGGGTCAGAGGCGTTACAGGTGGGAGTCGATGTTGAGCGGACACTCCCTCCGACGGGGCTGCCCAATACCCAGGTGCTCTTTACCTTTGGCTTGACTACCGGAGAGCGCATTCCGGCTGGGTCGTCCTCGGACTGCTATACATGCAGATGCTCTGAACCCCAGATTGAATACCAGTGCTGGCAGCGCGATCGCACATCCGATACTCCTGGTAGTGGATCGCCCCCTACGCCTCAACCCTTAACCGTGCCTCTCTTCTTTGAGTACGCCGATACCGTTCCTCGCATTGGAGCCGAGCAGGCGTACCAAGACGCGCTGCATCTCATTGTCAGCCGTCTGCGAGAGGGCTACACTATCCGGCGAATTGAGGGTAATGCTTCCCCCGAAGGCCCTTTAGCTCGCCATCCATCTGGCAGGTTTGAAGGCAACCAGCGGCTTGCGGAAGACCGGGCGCTGGAGGCTCAAAGGGATCTTCGAGCGGCTGTAATCGCTGCTCTAGGTTTAACAATCCGAACTGAAACCCGTCAGCGTCTACAGACAGCTCTGACAGCGACCTATCCAGTCGAAGGGCGAGCCGAACTCTTTGGCGAAAATACAGTTGGCCGTGAAGTGTCCAACCGGGATCTGCCTGCTCACCTGATTGGCACCTTACAAGCTCCTGCTGCTGGACAGCCTGACCCGCTGGAGCAAGCTCATGTCATTGGTTCAGACATCCCTGATTCTATCTTGGGCAATGTTCGAACCGAAGTGGACGCTTTTCGCAGCGGCATGAGCAGAACGCGATCGCTGAGTCGAGACGAGCGGGCGCAGGCACTCTACCGAGTTCTTAGGCGAGCTGTCATCTTTTTGGATCCTCCTCAGCCCCAGAGCAGAGGCTCTTTCTCAATTACGCTGGCTCCAGAGCAAATTAATCGCGTCATTGGCACCAGTGTGCCATGCGAAGATACGCACCGACAAGCGTTTCGGGGTGTATCTATCCCACCTGAGGAACTGTTCGAAGACCACTGTAGCGACAGGTAGGGTCATATTTTAGAAGCTGGGAGCTGTTCTCCTCAAATATGACCTGCACAGGTAATGTGATCTGCCAAACAGCTTGCTCATACTGGAAGTCAAGCAAGCATTTCAAGTTTTTACGGCTCTCCTCATTTTTGACACAAACCCCTTTTCAGCAGGGGGCGACTGTTCTTGCTAACAGATTCACTTTGTTTATTTTATTATGACTACCTTTCCTGGTTCACCCCGTTTACTCAAAGGAGCCATCATTGGTATGGATCCAGCAAACCCCTTGGCGAGCGTCATTATTTTTCAGTACAACCCGGAAACGATGAGTCGTCAGGTGCAGGCGCGCACAATGGGTGGCGGTGGCGATCAAGAAGGGGGCAGTCGGGGAGAAGCGCTGCGGCTCTCTGGTCCCCCGCAGGAGACGATTACGCTCAGTGTTGAAATCGACGCCACCGACCAGCTAGAGCAGGCAAATCCAGTCGCCGTCACCTCGGGGGTGTATCCCACGTTGTCAGCACTGGAAATGTTGCTGTATCCCAAGAGCTTGACAGTGATTAAGAACCTGGCGTTAGGACAGGTGGGCAATATCGAGATTGTTCCACCGGAAGCACCGATGACGCTGTTTGTTTGGGGGCCAGCTCGGGTTGTACCTGTGCGGCTGACCAGCTTCAGCATTACCGAGGAAGCCTACGATACGCTGCTCAACCCCATTCGCGCGAAGGCAGATTTGACGCTCAACGTGCTGAGCTACTACGACCTAAAACCCACAAATGCAGGCCACAGCATCTTTATAGCTCATCAGATTGCCAAAGAAGCGTTGGCGACGACCAATATTTTCAACAGCGTGCAGGAAGCTGGCGCTGGCATAAACCTGTTTTGAGGCTAATTGAACGCCATGCAATTCCCCCCCACTAGCCGCTATGCCCAGACTGAAACGGCTCAGCTTATTACCGTAACCGGACAGAAGATTGTCTACTTGCGGCGACGATTTTTACCACAGACGGTGCCGCCAACCCAAGCTATTCATCGCGTGGTAGAGGGCGATCGCATTGACAATATTACGGCCACCTATCTGGGCGACCCCGAACAGTTCTGGCGGGTATGTGATGCCAATCGAGTGATGCATCCGGATGAAACGACCGCTGAGATTGGTCGTTCGCTGGACATGCCGCTGATTCTAGGAGGCTCGTGATGTTTGATCAAGGGGTACGCCTCCAACTGTTGATTGGTGCAACGGTGCCAGCCCCAGTTCCCTATGAGCTGGTGGATGCGCTGATCAATCTGGAGGTTGAGAATAACGACAATGGGTTTGACGGGTTTAAGCTGAGCTTTGGGCTGACGAAACAGCCGTTACGGGACTATGACCTGTTAGTCAACCCGCTGCTGGAGCCGCCAAGCCGAGTGATTATCGTAGTTACGGTGGGAGTGCTGCCGCAGGTGCTCATTGATGGGGTGATTACTCGTCATGAAACGACGGCTAGTACTGAGCCGGGTGGATCGGTTCTGCATGTCTATGGTCGGGATATTTCTCAGATGCTCGATTTGGAGGAGCGCAATGAAACCTATCCCAATCAGCCTGATTCCGCGATTGTGCTGCGGCTGCTGGGTAACTATCCCACGCTGGGGCTAACGCCACAGGTGACACCAACAGAAGATGTACCAGTAGAAGTTGAGCGGGTGCCGAGCCAGCAAAAGACTGATTTGCAGTACATTAAGGAGTTGGCTGAGCGCAATGGCTTTGTGTTCTACATTGAGCCAACGGCTATACCTGGCGTGAACAGAGCCTTCTGGGGGCCGGAGAATCTAGCGGGACTGCCGCAACCGCTGTTAACCATTAATCAGGCATCGCAGTCAAACGTAGATACGCCGATGACCTTTAGCTATGATGCACTAGCGGCGGCAGAACCGCAGGTCAGCATTTTGGAACCCACGACGGGTCAGCGGATTTCAATTCCCATGCCGACAACGACGCAACCGTCTTTGGCAAATCAGGCTGTGCGCCCGCTGCGGACGACGATTCCGCGCGGGACAGCTCAGCTATCGCTGAGCCAGGCCCTGTTGCGATCGCGAGTTGCGGCCAGTGGTTCAGAAGAAGTGGCGACGACGCAGGGAGAAGTCGATACGGTGCGCTATGGTCATGTGCTGCAAGCTCGCAAGCTAGTGAGGGTGGCGGGTGCAGGCCGGACAAATAGCGGCACGTACTATGTCAAGAAAGTGACTCATCAAATCCGGCGTGGGTCGTATAAGCAGCAGTTCGAGCTAACCCGTGAAGGTCGCGGTGCGACGATATAGGAGCAAAATATGAACTCAGCAGGCTCTCCATTCTACGGTAAATATCGCAGCATCGTCACCGATAACCAAGACCCGCTGATGCAGGGCCGCATCAAGGCTAGAGTGCCTGATATCTTTGGCGATCGGGATAGTGGCTGGGCGTTGCCTGCTCTGCCCTATGCGGGCAATCAGGTGGGCTTATTTCTGATTCCGCCGCTCAACGCCAATGTATGGATTGAGTTTGAGGGTGGTAATCCGGAATATCCCATCTGGACGGGCTGTTTTTGGGCAGCGGGGGAAGTTCCAGTTTCGCCAGCCCTGCCCCAGGTCAAACGGCTGAAGACAGATGTGGGGACGCTGACGCTGGATGACACACCCGGAGCAGGCGGAATCACGATTGAAACCGTGGCAGGAATGCAGATCAAGCTGACGGCAACTGGAATTGAAATCACCAATGGTCAGGGCAGCATTCAGATTCAAGGACTCAAGGTAGCGATTAACGGTAGTGCGCTGGAGGTGACCTAATGCCGGGATATTTGCTGCATAGCGGGGCGTCGGTGCTGTGTCTCCATGCGGGACAAGCACAGCCCATGAACACCAACCCTCGGGTCAAAGTGGGAGGACAGCCGATTGTGACTCAAACCACGAGTTATGCGATCGCAGGTTGCACCCTACCTCCACCCAACGCAGGTAATGGCCCCTGTGTTAATGCTCAGTGGCTCAGTGCGGCAACGCGGGTCAAAGCTAGTGGTGTCGCCGTTTTGCTACAGGACAGTCAGGCAACCTGTACGCCGACCGGAACGGGGCTGAACGTGGTTATGACCCAAACGCGGGTGAGGGGGACGTGATGTTGACGAATCTGGATTTTCCGTTTCACTTCAATGCCCTGGGTCGCACGGCCACGGCAGGGACTGAGAAGCACATCCGCAACTTGATTGAACAGTTGCTCTTTACCAATCCCGGTGAGCGAGTCAATCGTCCAGACTTTGGCAGTGGCTTACAGCAGTTAATTTTTGCACCCAATAGTCCGGAACTCGCGACAGCATTGCAATTCACGATGAAAGCAGCACTCCAGCGGTGGCTAGGAGATGTGATCGAGGTGCAGGCACTAGAGGTCGAAAGCCGAGATGCCACCCTCCGTATTGTGGTGCAGTATGGCATCCGTCTGACAGGAGAACAGCGCACAGAAACATTTGAACGAGGTGCCCCATGATATCGCCCCAGTCAACGCTACAACTAACCTGTCATGACGAGCAGCGCCGTCATCGGGTGCGCCAGTACAGCAACGGGCTAGATTTCCTGGAGGTCAGTGCAGATCAGCGATCGCTATGCGTTCATTTTATGGGTGCATTGCCGACGGAGCTACAGGCTCAGAATCTAGTTATTAAAGGCGGTCGCCGCATTCGCAATATTCGGGTGGTGGGAATTAAACTGGAACAGCAAGAAGATCCCACTCTTGATAGCTATCTGCGGGTCTATGTTGATCAGCCGGGGGACTTTTCTCCCTATACGCTTTGTATTGTAGATTTAGAGGAAGACGGTCGTCCGAGCGATCGGCCCCATCCAGCCTTTGACCCGCGATATGCCCAGCTCACTTTTAATTTTAAGGCGGGCTGTCCCAGCGATTTAGACTGTCGCTCTGAGTCACCACAATCAGAACCCATAATAGACAATCCGGAGATCAACTATCTCGCCAAGGACTACGCTAGCTTCCGGCAGCTCATTCTGGATCGACTTAGTCTGCTGCTACCCAACTGGAAAGAGCGCCACGTCCCGGATCTGGGCATCACGCTGGTAGAGCTACTGGCCTATGTCGGTGATCATCTCAGCTACTACCAGGATGCCGTTGCGACTGAAGCCTATCTGAATACTTCCAGACAGAGGATTTCGCTGCGCCGCCATACGCGGCTGATTGACTACCCAATGCATGAGGGCTGTAATGCCCGCACTTGGGTGCATATCGCACTCAGGGGAGCAACTGAGTTTGAGCTGCCAATCGACCAGGCGTATTTTATTACTCGATATGAAACAGCTCCAGATCCGGGTGCAGTGCTCACTCGCGATCGCATCCAGTCTATTCCACCAGATGCCTATGAAGTCTTTGAACCCGTACCGGGGCAGCGCTTAACCCTGTATGAAGCCCATAACGAAATCCAGCTTTATACCTGGGGAGATCGTCAGTGCTGTCTACCCAAGGGCGCAACCACGGCGACGCTAATTGATGAATGGGTCATTGATTCGACTGTATCGGATACAGCCACAGATTACTCCCAAACCTATTTCTCTCCAAAAGAGGCTTGTGATGATACTGATCCGGATTCCCCTGTGCCAGTTCCTGCTCAGGAGCGGCGTTTGCAGCTCAAAGCAGGCGACATTTTAGTATTTGAGGAAGTGCTGGGAGCTAAAACGGGCGACCCAGCCGATGCCAATCCGGCTCATCGCCATGCTGTGAAGCTAACCCATGTTACGACCAGCGAAGATCCACTCTATACGGATGCCAATGGTCGTCCGTTTCCATTACTAGAAGTGGAATGGGCCATCGCCGATGCCCTGCCATTTTCTCTCTGCATCTCTGCCATTGGCCCTGCTCCTGTCTGTGAATTAATTCACCCGATTACCGTTGCACGGGGAAATATCGTGCTGGCCGACCACGGTCGCACAATCCGCCAAGAACCATTAGGCAAAGTTCCCCAAAAAGAGGTGCGATCGCACTGCATTGCCGAAGATCATGCCGTGCCGACCGAAATCATTCCCGGCACGTTTAATCCCACATTGCGCTACCAGCCGCTCACGTTCGGTCAGCCACTACTGCCGCTGCCAGCTAGCCAGCTTCTGCAACAAAATCCACGCCAAGCACTACCTCATTTAGCGGTTATAAATGCCCAAGGTCAGTGGATGCCGCAACGGGATCTGCTGGCTAGCCAGCCTCTCGATCGCCACTTTGTGGCCGAGATGGACAATGACGGACGGGCACATCTACGGTTTGGCGATGGTGAACTAGGGCAACGACCTGCTGCTCATACGGAGTTTAGTGCAACCTATCGAATCGGCAATGGAGCAGCGGGCAATATCGGCGCTGAAGCCCTCGCGTTTGTTGTACTGACCAATCTGGTGGATGGCCTGCGCTTAGAACCCCGCAACCCATTTCCAGCTACAGGCGGCATTAATCCTGAGTCAATGGATGAGGTGAAGCTACTGGCACCCGGCAGATTTCGGCAGGAGTTGCAGCGAGCCATTACCCCTCAAGACTATGCCGACTTGGTCATGCGTGACTTTGCAGATCAGGTGCAGCGAGCAACAGCCGTGTTGCGCTGGACGGGCAGTTGGCCAGAAATTTGGGTAGCCGTTGATCCGCTGGGCACAACAGAGCTGTCGGAGGAATTGCGATCGCAGATTCTCCAGCGACTGCATCTCTATCGCCGCATCGGCCATGATGTGGTTGTGCAGGCGGCTGTATTGGTGCCACTGCATATTGAGATGACTATTTGTGTACAGCCCGAATTTATCCGGAGCCATATTAAAGCTGCGCTGTTATCAGCCTTCAGTTCCAGCACCACAGCCCAGGGCGAACCAGCTTTTTTCCATCCTGACCGATTGAGCTTTGGTGAAGGTATTGCTCTTAGTCATCTAGTGGCGACAGCTCAGGCAATTACAGGGGTTGCAAGTGTTGCCGTGAATCGATTGGAACGCCTACATGAAGGGCCAAATGGTGAACTGGAGCAAGGGCTATTACCACTCGATCCGCTGGAAGTGGCGCAACTTGACAATGACCCTAGCTTCCCTGAAAACGGCAAGCTGATTTTACATGTGCGAGGTGGACGATGAACCACAACTGCTGCAATGGCTTTGATGCCCTCACTCCCCGTTCAAACGCCAATCGTCCAGGATTGACGACACTAACCTATCGAGTTGGTACCCACACCACCTTCCTCGAAACGATGCTGGCCCGTCTCTCCAGTCGAGACTTAGCGGCTCTAGCTGCACTGCGGACTCGTGATCCCAGCGATCCGGCTATTGCCTTTCTGGATGCCTGGGCTACCGTGGCTGATGTACTCAGCTTCTACCAGGAGCGCATTGCCAATGAAGGCTATCTACGCACCGCCACAGAACGGCGATCGCTATTGGAACTAGCACGTCTAGTTAACTATCAGCTTCGTCCCGGCGTTGCCTCCAGCGTCTATCTAGCGTTTACAATGGAGCCTGGTTTTAATGAAAATGCCAAAGTGCCTCTAGGAACGCGGGCACAAAGCGTACCTGCACCCGGCGAAATGCCTCAGTCGTTTGAAACTGAGCAGGATATTGAAGCTCGTACAGACTGGAACCAGCTACAGCCTCGTCTCAGTCGTCCTCAGTTCATCACTCGCCGTACCATCGATAATCAACCCCAACTTTTCGTTGCCAACACAACTACTCAGCTTAAGCCCAACGATCCCCTATTAATCGTGTTTGGCGAAGGTGAAGCGGAGCAGATTCTGCGGCAGGTAAAAACGGTTGTGCCTGACCTAGAACGCAAACAAACTCGCGTTGAGTTTTTTACACCTTCAGCGTTAGGACGAATCCATTCCATAAGGTCGAATACTGTAGTCAACTCCGATAGAGAGATTGGGTTTGTTCAGCTATCCCAAGTACAACAATCCGTTGCGCTGCAAACTTTATCTGGTACTATCCAAACTTTAGTTAAACCACCCTCGCTGCCGCCTATTAACTCTCAACAGTTAAAGCGATCAAAAGCACAGACATTTGCGCCTACTATTGATATTGCTCCACAACTATTAGTCAACCTCAAGCCCTCAATTAAATCTAGTTTTTATACAGCATGGCGCAATACTGAGGTTCCATCTTCCCCGGCCATTGAATCCGCTAAAAGCATTGAAAAGTTCAATGTCAAAGCCTCACCATTTGGTCACAATGCACCGCTTAAACCCATCTATCAAGATAATCAGGGACATCCGATCGGGTATGAAGAATGGCCTTTAGCTAATCCAATGGTTGTAGAAATCAGCTTATTTAGCAGAATCAATATACCTGAATCTGGTTCCTCTGTTTTGAATGTAGCGAGTGCATTAACTCCATTAGCAGCAACTGTTGGAACTTCATCACTACAGGCAGAAGTTATGGTTGCGACGGGATCAATATCGCAAAATATAGATTTGTCTTTAACAGAAGAAGCGCCTATCGACACTCTAGTCAATCAACAGAAGGTTCGTGTTTCGATATCTAACTCTTCCAGTTCTTCGGCAAAAATGCGTTTTATTCATGCCTTACCAGACGTAGGAGCCGTTGATGTTTATATTCGTGATAATGACAATGAAACTCTTCTGTTTCAGTCCATCCAACCCCTTCAGGCTACAAACTATACTGTAGTCAACAATCAAAATCTGACACTAATTGTTAGACCAACAGGAGAGGCTGAGGGAAGTCCTCTAGCTGGAAATCTAGTTAATATTCAAGAAGCTGGAAACAACTATTCAGTTTATGCTTTTGAGTTAGAAGAAAGAGAAAATATTTCAGAATTAGAGAGAAGAGAGATTGCAAGATTCAGATTGCTTTCTGCTCAAAAGGACGAATTGATTTTGCCGATGGATGATAAAGTGCGAGTTAAAGTCATTAATGCATCCCACTATAGGAACGGCATTGAAGTCAAATTCAACCATCAGGAAGCAATTGCATGGGTATCAGAATTTGTCAGCCGACCCGTAGAATTGTTGAGTTTTGATACTCATCAGCTCACGATAATAGATCCTGAATCTAGGGCGGAATTGCTATCTGCTGACAATCTCCGTCTGAGATCAGATAAAGTCTACAGTATTGTTCTACTTGGTGGTGATAGCCCTACTAATCCGCTGCGATTTGAAATTTTCGAATCAGATACAATCTTGCCAAACGAGCAGCTTAGAATCACCTTTGATTTTTCAGATTTAGAACGAGTTTATCGAGTTATTCTAACCAACGATGAGGATGCTGGCAGTCAAACTTTCGTTCAAATCGCGAATGGTCAAGTCGTAACCATAGAGTTTGTGCCAGATATGGTGCAGCGTCTCATGCTAGACCACCAAAAAATCACAGTTGGAGAGAATCGCTCTAATCAGTCAGCATTTGTACAAATCCGCGAAGAAACCTTCGAACCCGTCTCGCAAAACCTGCGTCGCGTCATTGCTTTAGATGCTCAGTACGACGAAATTCTGCCAGGGAGCTGGGTGGTTGTAAATCATCCAAATCGGCAGGTGATTAGTCAAGTTAGCGACGTTGAAACCATCTCAAAAGCTGAATATGGCATTACGGGCAAAGTCACCCAGCTAACCTTACAAGATGAATGGCTGGATGCTAATGACAGAACGCTCGCGCCACTGCGAGAGACTACGATCTATGCCCAAAGTGAACAGCTTGTACTAGCGGAAGAAATATTAGATCCGATTGAATATGCCATCGGCGGCGAAGATGCAGATACGAGCGAGCCGTTTGAAATTGAACTGGCGGGTCTCTATGACGGGTTGAAACCTGGACAATGGCTGATTGTGTCAGGAGAACGAGCTGATATTCAGCGTCCGGAGGGAGTGACTGAGGGAGTTAGGGCAAGTGAGCTAGTGATGCTGGCCGGAGTGCGGCAGGGGGTCGCTCAAGTATCACTGCTTTCGATCAGTCCTAACTCATTAGACAGTGCTTCAGATACCAGTTCAAATAGCAATGCAAGTAACAATTCAAACAGCAATTTAAGTAACAATTTGAACCCTGACAATAGCGAGATTCAAATTGATCTACCGGGCGATCGCACTCACAGTTTTTTGCAGCTAGCTCAGCCACTAGCGTATAAGTATAAGCGCGACACAGTCACGATTTACGGCAATGTTGTGAAAGCAACTCATGGTGAAACGCGTCGGGAAGTGCTGGGTAGTGGAGACGGCAGTAAAACCCTACAGCGATTTAGCTTGAGTAAGTCGCCTCTTACGCATCTATCCGCTCCTACTCCGAGCGGTACTGAAAGCACTTTGGTGGTACGGGTTGATGATATCGAGTGGCATGAGGTAAGTAACTTAGCTGCGGCTGGGAAGCGCGATCGCAGTTTTGTCACCCAGACGGATAATGACGACAAGACGCACATTATCTTTGGCGATGGTGAACATGGAGCCCGCTTACCCAGTGGCCTAGAAAACGTCACTGCCGTTTATCGAGACGGGATTGGCAAAGACGGCAACGTCAAGCCTGAGCAGATTAAGCTGCTGGCAACTCGCCCCTTAGGAGTCAAGGGCGTGATTAATCCCCTTGCTGCCACTGGGGGAGCTAACAGAGAAACCTTACTGCAAGCCAAACGCAACGTTCCCATTACCGTTACAACGCTGGATCGGCTGGTATCAGTGCAAGATTATGCCAACTTTGCGCGCACCTATGCCGGAATTGCTAAGGCGGATGTCCAGCAGTTTCCGAATGGTCGCCGCCAGCTCATTCATTTGACCATTGCAGGAACTGACAATATTCCCATTTCTCAAAATTCGGATTTATATCGCAATCTGGGTCGATCGCTCCAACGCTTTGGTGATCCCTATCAGCCTGTGCAGATTGCGGTGCGCGAACTGATGCTGCTTATCGTCTCGGCTCGCATTCAAATTCTGCCGGATTACCTATGGGAGGCGGTTAAAACGGCTGTCGAAGCATCCTTGTTTGAAACCTTTAGCTTTGAGCATCGGGATTTAGGACAGGATGTCCGGCTAAGTGAAGTCATTAGCACGATTCAACGTGTGCCTGGAGTGGCTTATGTCGATGTTGATGTGCTAGATAGCGTCTCTGAATCTGAAGCAGAAGATCCGGTTCAGTTGACACAAAAGCTGTCGCAGCTCGCTCAAGCCGATGAACCAACAAAGATGGCATCTGAGTTTGCGCCCGAAGCAGTCCAACAGCCTGCTGTAACGACCACGCCGCAACCTCGGCAGCGTATTCCTGTTAGTCTTGCCAACCTGATCCCCGGTGCAACTAGAACTATTCGGCCTGCTCAACTTGCCATTCTCAGCCCCGAACTGCCAGAAACCCTGAAGCTGGAGGAAATAACATGAGTTCCCACGCCAATCGCCTTTACCAACTCCTTCCTTCCGTTTATCGGCAGCGCGATCACGTTCTAGGGGAACCGTTGCGATCGCTGCTTCAGGCGATTTCAGAGCAAGTTGATGTAGTTGAGGCTGATATTGATCAGCTCTATCAAAACTGGTTTATTGAGACTTGTGAAGACTGGACGGTGCCCTATATTGCCGATTTGATTGGCTATCAGCCTGTTGCTGCTGTCGGTAGCCCAGGTGAGGTTGACACGGCTCAGGGACAGGCCCGCGATCGCATTCTGATGCCACGCCGGGAAGTTGCCAATACTATTCGCTACCGTCGTCGAAAAGGGACACTGGCATTGCTAGAACTGCTTGCCCATGATGTGGCTAACTGGCCTGCCCGAGCCGTTGAGTTCTACAAGCTACTGGGCATCCATCAATCCATCAATCATCTACATCTAGATCGAGGGCAGACAGTTGATATTCGACAGGGACGGAAACTGGATCAGCTCAATGGCCCCTTTGATCCGTTCGCGCACACTGTTGATATTCGGAGGATTCAATCTAAACACGATCCGGGTCGCTATAATCTGCCGAACGTTGGGCTGTTTGTCTGGCGCTTGAACGCCTATTCCGTCACGCAAACTCCAGCCTATTGCCTAGAAGAAGTTGGCTCCAACTGCTACACCTTTAGTGTGCTGGGTAACGATACCCCGCTGTATACCAAAGCCATTGCCGAGGAAGCACCCACCGATATTGCGGGTGAACTCAATGTTCCGGCTCCGATTCGGCGGCGAGCATTTGAACAGAGGGTAGTTGATGCAGACGGAACACGGCGAGTTCAAGCGGCTACAGACTACTACGGAGCAGGCAAGTCGCTGGCGATTTGGGCACCCGATTGGCCACCAACCTCGAATAAGGATACCGAGAAGAATACAGAAACGGCTACTGAGCAGAGCCGTTCGGCCCCGGCTATGCCAATTCCAGCGGACAGAATTATTCCGGCGGATCTCAGCGATTGGCAGTACCGACCGCGTCCCGGATTTGTAGCCGTTGATCCAGAATTAGGGCGAATTGTCTTTCCACCCAGTCAACGACCGCGCCAGGGGGTGATCGTGAGCTATCACTATGGCTTTAGTGCTGATATTGGCGGAGGCGAATATCAGCGTCCTCTCATTCCCTTTGTCGAAAATCCGCTGATTCAAACCTCTGACTTCAAAGATGCCAATCGGTTCGTGAGTGACTTGAAGCAATCCTCGGCTCTAACTGACTATTTGCGATCGCAACTTTCTGTTTCAACGCAGACTCAACTGGATGCTCAAGATCCGGCAGAACCCATTGCTGACAGCCTCTTAAAGGCTGTAGCAGATAACCTCAATCACATCATCGCTACCAGTCGTCTGTATGAGGACAATCGGTTTGACAGTGCAGCATTACCTCGCCACCTGCGCGATCTGATTTTGCAAGAACCGACTGGTGCAGACTTGATTCGTCTCAATCGGGCACTGCTTGAAATTGCTTTTGAACATAGCCTTGCTGCGACCGAGAAGGTTTACCCCGTGCAGCAGTTGTTTCCAGGCAGCAATGGCTTTGACTCAGCCCTGACTGCGGTAGATAGACACCGGGATGCCCCGGCTGATCGGCCACTATTCCGGAGTATTACAGATGCGATCGCACAGTGGCAGCAGGATCAGCCCCGACAGGCCATGATTGAAATTCTTGATAGCGATGTTTATGTCGAGCAAATTAATTTAGAAATTGGCGAAAATCAAACCCTACAGATTCGAGCTGCCAATCACCAGCGACCCGTCCTCAGGTTGCTTAATTGGTACACGGCTCTGCCGGATGCCCTCAGTGTAACTCTAGCGCCCAACAGCCATTTGATTCTGGATGGACTGTTGCTTACCGGACGCGGATTACAGGTACAGCAACCGAGCGGCAATCTCAATAAGCAAATTGTAGACCAGAGTCCGAAACAACCGCGATCGCAGATGCCGCGACCTGCCTCAGATCGGTCAAACGTTCAAGCCTATCTCACCATCCGTCACAGCACTCTGGTACCTGGCTGGAGCCTAGATGCAAACTGCGATCCACGTCGGCCAGCGGAACCCAGCCTAGAGCTATCGAACATTCACGGTAAGGTCACGATTGATCACAGCATTATTGGGTCTCTCCAGATTAATCAAGATGAAGTGCAAACGGAGCCAGTTGCAATTCATCTGCAAGATAGCGTACTCGATGCCACTAGCCCGGAGCTAGAAGCGATTGGTGCCCCTGGCTATCCGTTAGCTCATGCCATGCTACACGTCATCCGCAGTACGGTATTTGGCAAAGTGCAGGTGCATGCGATCGCACTGGCCGAAAACAGCATTTTGGAGGGCAAAATTACGGTCGCGCGGTCTCAAATCGGCTGTATGCGCTTCTGCTCCTACTGGAAGGGATCTCGTACCCCGCGCCGATTCCGCTGCCAGCCAGATCTTGCGATCGCAGCCATTGAGCAAGAGCTGACTACCGATGGGCAGTCCTTAACGATGGAAGCGGTCAACGCTGCCCGTCAGCGAGAGTGTAACCGTGTGCGGCCTCGCTTTAACAGCACTCGCTATGGCACCCCGACCTATTGCCAACTGGCAAATTACTGTCCAACCGAAATCAGTCAGGGAGCCGACGATGAATCGGAAATGGGTGTTTTTCATCACCTCTATCAACCCCAACGAGCGGCCAATTTGCAGGCTCGTCTAGACGAATATACGCCAGCCGACATGACGGCTGCCATCCTCTACGCTAGCTAGGAGACATCATCATGCAAGGAGAATATCGAGGCGATTTTACTCGCGACACCTACACCCCGCAAAAGCAGTTCTTGCGCGTACTCATGCAGCAGGGGCGAGTACAGCTTGATGCGGATTTTAATGAGCAGGTCTCAATTTTATTGCACTACCTGCAAACCCTGGCTACCGACTTGATCGGGCCACATGGGGGGCCAGCCAACAACGCCGGATTTGCGATCGCGCCTGTCCTAGACAATAGCCAGCTTGAGAATTTGGTCATCTCTGAAGGACGCTACTACGTTGAGGGACTACTTTGTGAAAACACTCAAAATAATGCCTCCTATGAACATCAGCCCTATTTGCCCATTCATGGGGAATATGAATATCCAAAACTGCCGTTCTTAGTCTATTTAGATATTTGGGAGCGTCATATTGACTCAATTCAGGATGCTGATTCTACTCAAAGTAGCATTCGTGAGAGCGCTTTGAATGGAGTGGATACCGCAGCGCGATCGCAGGTCATTTGGCAAGTTAAACTCACGCAACAGTTAGCCCAGCCAGAAGGAAATGAATCTAATATATTGCAAGATATTCTAGATTTAGAAAAAGAGGCTAATCAGCCTACTGAAATATCTGATTCTGCTGGAGAACAACCTGAATCAACTACTGCTGAAATTGACGATAGCCTGCTTGCTAAACTCAAAGAGGCAGCTAACATTTTACGCACTAATCCCAAAGCACTGTACCTCACATCGCCAGATATTGTCGCGCCCTCTGAACTGGCAACATTAAAAGCCAAAGTCAAGGAAAGTAGCTCCAGCGATGATAAAGATCTCTGTATTATTTCGCCGAGCGCTCGCTACCGAGGAGCTGAAAATCAGCTCTATCGAGTAGAAATTCATTCCAGTGGAGATCAACCAACCTTTAAGTGGTCGCGAGAAAATAGTGCCGTCATATTTCCGATTATTTTTACAAGTGATAAAACCATTACCCTTGAACATTTGGGCTATGACAGCCGCTTTGGTTTGAAGGAACACGACTGGGTTGAAATTGTCGATGATGATTATACGTATCGCAACCAACCCCAAAAGCTACTGCAAATCCAGAAAATTGATTTAGTAACTCAACAGGTTACTCTTAATGAGGCTCCTTTCGGTAACACTGGCAGAGATCCTAGTAAACATCCCTATTTACGTCGATGGGATCATCAAGCAGGTAATCCGAACTATGGCGGTAGCGAACTAGTTGATGGAGCAATCCCAATTCTGATAGCTGAAAACAATCATTCAGAGATTTGGCAGTTAATTGAAGACGGGATTCAAATCCAGTTTCAACCCGGCATTTATCGCCCCGGAGACTATTGGCTAATTCCGGCTCGCACAGCGACCGGAGATATTGAATGGCCAAGAGAAAAAGCCTCTAGAAATGCATTAGCTATTCCTCCACATGGCATCAAACATTATTATGCACCGTTAGCTATTATTGCAACTGATGAAAACGGAACGATTCAGCCATTCGACTGTCGCCAAGTGTTCACAAGTAGATTGGTGTAATATCCAAGTCCATATCTGTAACTTCGCTAAATATAGTGATTCCAGTTAAGAATGAGACAGCGAGAGAGGAGAGTGCCTCATCCTGAGGCACTCTCCTCTCTCGCTCTTATCTAGAATTACTATAGCTTATGAACAAAGTCATTTATGAACGTGTCACTCCGCCGAGATAGCATATTCATAAATAACCTAAAATAGCTCTAGGAACCCTGTTTACTTTTTCATGAAATATTGACTCCGCCAACATTTCATGAAAAAGTAAATGATGGATTTTCAACCAGGCTTTATATTAGCGAATAGTTCCTCGCAGTGCCTCTGCATCAATGGGTTTAATGAAGTAAATCCGCAGCAAGTGACCCGCGATCGCACCGACTAACGGCAGCTTACGCAACGTCTTTAGCCACTTGGGTTGAGATGACGCATTGATTTCAGAAATCCGCAAATTAATATCTGAACAGCGGTGTAGGCGATCAAAGAATTGGGGATGCTCGGTATTGAGCACCGAGGGAAAAGCCCGTGCGGCGGTGTCATTGGTTTGGCGAATCACCTCTTCGTCAAATTCTGTCGGGTCAAGGCCCAATGTGTGATAAAAATCAGCCCGTTCATGTACGGTCAGCGTGTGAGTCGCAAAGACGGTTAATAGGAAAAACCGACTCCACAGGCGCGAACGCCAGGTTTTCCAGAGTTGGGGTTGCGATCGCAATAATGCCTTAAAAATATCGCCGTGGCGGTTCTCGTCCTGACACCAGCTCTCAAAGTAACGAAACAGCGGGTAAAACTGATTTTCGGGATGCTTTTCGAGATGGCGATAGATAATGATGTAGCGCCAGTAGCCGATCTTCTCGGACAGGTAGACGGTGTACAGCACCCACTCAATGGGAAAGAACGTATACACCCGATTCTTGGTCAAGTAGGCCAAGTCCATTGTGCAGCCAAAGTCAGCCATTGCTTTGTTGAGAAACCCGGCGTGCCGCGCTTCATCCCGCGCCATCAGGCTAAACATTTCTGACAGAATGGGGCTGCGGTTCTTTAGCTTGCGCGAGAGTTCTTTGAACAGCAAAAAGCCGGAAAACTCGGACACGCAGGAGCGCTCCAGGTAGTCAATAAACGCCTGCCGTGCTTCTCCAGTAATGTGATCCCAAGATTGATTAAACGATTCATCCCGCATGAAATGATAGCGGTTGTAATCCGCCCGCATCTCCTCCAGCATAGCCTGTAGCTCGGCTTCCTGACTGGATAGATCTAGGGTTGCCGTCTTGTCAAAGTCGGTGGTGTAGAACCGGGGCGTGAGGATGTTTTCCCGGATGGCTTTTGTCTTGATTGCTGTGTCGAGAGTGGGCTGAGGCAAAGAGTTGACCATAGCACTCAATATCACCAATGCTAAATAACTATTTGGTGATAATACAGCTTATGATGATGTTTGACCAGATGGTCATCGGCAAAGCAACGTAAAGAAATGTACTTGTGGGATCAATAGCGCTTGTTTTATGGGAGGTGGTGTAGAGATTTGAGGGATTCGTGTGTAAATGCGATCGCAATTGTTTGACTTTTATCGCTAAATAGCTATAAAGTTTGCAATGAAGAGATGCCAAGCAACGAGAGGTACTCCCATGACGTATAATTTAGCCCAGCGACTACGAGACGGAACGCAACAGTCTCATACGGCTGCCGAGAATACAGCCTATATGAAATGCTTCCTGAAGGGCATTGTGGAACGAGAGCCGTTTCGGAAGCTATTAGCCAATCTATACATGGTCTACAGCGCATTGGAAACCGAAATGCGTCACCATCAGGATCATCCGGTCGTTGGCCCAATGTATTTCCCAGAGCTGAGTCGCACCGCTAATCTAGAGCGGGATTTGGCGTTCTACTATGGTGAAAACTGGGATGAGCAAATTGAACCCTTACCTGCTGGTCAAATTTACGTTGATCGAATTCATGAGATTTCAAATACTGATCCGGCGCTGCTGATTGCCCATGCTTACACCCGCTATATGGGCGATCTGTCGGGTGGGCAGGCACTAAAGCGGATCATCCGCTCGGCGCTAAACCTGCCTGAAGGTCAGGGTACTGCGCTGCATGAGTTTGATCAGTTGCCTACGGTGGAGATCCAGCGAGCCTTCAAAGCTAAGTACCGTGATGCGTTGAACTCGTTACCAGTGGATAACGCTATGATTCAGCATATTGTTGATGAGGCAAATTATGCCTTCGCGCTGAATCGAGATGTCGTTCATGAGCTTGAAGATGACGTGAAAGCCGCAATTGGTGAGCATGTTTTTGATTTGCTGACCCGTCAAACGATTCCCGGTGCAACAGAACGGCCTGCGGCAGGTTCCCACCCAGCACCCACACCTGAATACAGCATTTAACCCCGTAGGGGCGAATGGCTATTCGCCCTGCAATAAATGTGCGGATTTACAGGATAGTACTGCCTACCAGTATGAATCCTGAAACCCATAGCCATATTGCTTCTGTTAGGTTTCGCTTTGCTCAACCCAACCTACAAAATCGTTGATCCCGTGGGGGCGAATGGCCATTCGCCCCTACACATCAATGCGCCTGTTTTATCCCAGAGGAGAATCCATCCTATGAAATACCTGCTGCCTGCCGTGCAATTTAATCCGGAGCTGCTGAAGAAATACGACCAGCCCCTACCGCGATATACCAGCTATCCGCCAGCGACGGAACTGCGCCCAGACTACAGCGCTTTCGATTATAAACAGGCTATTACAGCGCTCAACCAGCGCTCATCACCGCTGTCGCTGTATGTTCATATTCCGTTTTGCCAAAGCGCCTGCTATTTCTGTGGATGTAATGTCATTATTTCTAATAATAAAAACATTGCTTTAACCTATCTGGATTATTTAATTAAAGACATTCAGCAGACAGCTGCCAAGCTGGACTCTGATAAGCCTGTAGTCCAGATGCACTGGGGCGGCGGCACGCCTAACTATTTGACGATTGACCAAGTCAAATTGCTGTGGAACGTCATTAGTCGCAACTTTTATTTTGCGCCAGAAGCCGAAATTTCAATTGAAATTAATCCCCGCTATGTTGACCAAGCGTACATTCAAGCGCTACGGGAGATCGGTTTTAACCGGATTAGCTTTGGGATTCAAGACTTTAATCCGCAAGTGCAAGCAGCAGTGAATCGGGTGCAATCTGAGGAACTGCTGTTTAACGTGATGGATTGGATTCGGCGGGCGCAATACGACAGCGTTAACGTTGATCTCATTTACGGACTGCCCTATCAAACGCTGCAAACGTTTACCGACACAATTCAGAGCACTGTTGACTTAGACCCGGATCGCTTGGCAATTTTCAACTTTGCCTATGTCCCTTGGCTCAAGCCCGTACAGAAGAACATTGATGAAGCTGCGTTGCCATCGGGTCAAGAGAAGCTAGAGATTCTGCAAATGGCGATCGCAGAATTGACCCGCAGTGGTTACTACTATATCGGCATGGATCACTTTGCTAAACCGGATGATGAACTGGCGGTGGCGCAGCGCAATGGCTTGCTGAAGCGTAACTTTCAGGGCTACACAACGCAGCCAAATACAGAGTTACTGGGTTTTGGTCTCACGTCTATCAGTATGCTGCACGATGCCTACATCCAAAACTATAAGCGGCTGCGAGACTATTACCAAGCCATTGAGCAGCAGCAGCCTCCAATTGAAAAAGGCATTAATCTGCATCGCGATGACATCATTCGCCGCGAGGTGATCATGCAGCTCATGTGCCACTTTGGGTTGTCAAAAGCAGAGATTGAAGCCAAGTATCATCTTGATTTTGATGTCTACTTCGAGCCGGAATTAGCTGATTTAGAAGCATTAGAGGCTGATGGCTTAGTAAGATTATTCGCTGATGGAATTGACGTGACGCCCGCTGGCCGATTGCTGATTCGCAATATTGCCGCTGTGTTCGATGCCTATTTGCGCGATCGCATTATTGCCAACTTTTCGAGAGCAATTTAGCCAGTAGGGTGTGTTGAGCAACACGAAACGCACTGAAGCTAAGGCTGTAGAGGGCTGTAGAGGGGTTGAGCAAGTCAGGGCTAGTGATGGGTTTGGATCAGGTTCGTATGTGTTTGTGTGGTTGAGGAAAGAGGTTTTGTATGACGTTGAATGATTTAACTGTCTCGGGTAAACCCTTGAGACTGGATTGGGGTGCTGTTGTGTTTTTTGGCAGTATCCATGCGATCGCATTACTCGCTCCTTGGTTCTTTTCCTGGTCAGCTCTGGGCGTCATGCTGTTGCTACACTGGCTGTTTGGTAGCATTGGCATCTGCTTGGGCTACCATCGGTTACTGAGCCATCGCAGTTTTCAGGTGCCCCAGTGGTTGGAATATGCGATCGCACTAATCGGTGCAGCAGCGCTCCAAGGTGGCCCCATCTTCTGGGTAGCTGGACACCGCTTGCATCATGGCTTTACGGAAGATGAGGAAAAAGATCCCTACTCGGCTCGTAAGGGGTTTTGGTGGAGCCATATGCTGTGGATTTTTTATCCCCGACCCGAATTCTTTGAGTATGAGCAGTATCAGCGCTTTGCGCCTGACTTAGTGCGCGATCCGTTCTACCGCTGGCTGAATCGCTACTTCTTCTTGCTACAGGTGCCAATCGCTCTTCTACTCTACGTTCTGGGTGGATGGTCGTTTGTAATCTACGGCGTTTTTTTACGCGCTGTACTGCTGTGGCATACAACGTGGATGATTAATTCGGTGACGCATCTGTGGGGCTACCGCACATTTGAGAGTGACGATAACTCCCGCAATCTTTGGTGGGCTGCCGTATTGACCTATGGAGAAGGCTGGCACAATAATCATCACGCGTATCCTCATGTAGCGAAAGCGGGCTGGCGCTGGTGGGAACTAGATGTTACGTGGTGGGCTATCTGGTTGCTAAAGCAGATTAGATTAGCGCATAAGGTGATTATGCCGCCCCAGCATTCCACTACAAAGTAAGTCGGTAGCCATAAACTTATGGAAAATGTGTGATGTTAAGTCTGTGTACAGGAACTCAGTTTATTTTATGTGAAACGTTTGCTCCACCAACGTTTCACATAAAATAAACTGGGTTTCAACCAGACTTTATATTGGTGCTAGCACAACGCATTAAAGCTGTGTGAAGTGGCGCGTTAGCGCAATCAGTAAATTTGCCAGTCCGTGAATTCGCGGGTCATCGCCTGATCGATTGTGTTATTATATATGGCTAGTTGGCGCTATTACGTATGCTTCGCTGAATGAAAAACACTAAGATCGATTTCAACGGTCGAAGTTCAGTCATTGGCGATGCATTCAGCCCCGCAACCCTCACCTCAGCGACAGCAACAGCCACCTCCAGTACAGGTGTCGCTGCGATCGCTGTTAATTATTCCATTTGTGGCGCAGGTATTTGTTGCCGTCACCGTTACGGGTTGGCTAGCCCACCGCAATGGGCAGCAAGCCGTGCAGTCATTGGCTTCCCGACTGCTGGATGAAACAAGCGATCGGCTCAATGATCGGCTAGAAGCTCATACTTCAATCCTGCCTTTAATTACTCAGAGAAATATTGATGCGCTCGATTTAGAGCAGCTTGAGCTGACCGATCTATCTGATTGGTCAGCTCATCTTTTTCGTCAGAGCCAGCGGTTTCCAGCAGTCAACTATATTTACTATGGCAATGCTCAGGGAGAATATGTCGAGATCCATCGACGCCCTGATGGTCGCCTAGTCTTCAGCCTCAAAAACCGTCAAACCGATAACCAGCTAGCAATTTATCAGATTCAACCCAATGGTCAAGTTGGCAAACGCTTACGCACGATCACCTATGATCCACGTCAGCGTCCTTGGTATCAACTCGCAGCGCAGTCAAGTCGGCCAGCCTGGACGGAAGTATATGAATTCATCAGTATGGATGATACCCCTACGCTGGGGATTAGTTTTGTCCGTCCCTATTTTGATACGAATAAAACTCTACAAGGTGTAGTAGGAGCTGATTTTACTATCCAAGAAGTGGAGCGGTTTCTACAAGAACTCAGACCTAGTCCAGCTAGCGAAACGTTTATTATTAAACCCAATGGAGCCATTGTTGCTAGTTCAGCCAGTCTCTCTGCCACCGATCAAATCTCAACAGAGCAAATCTCAAATCCTTCTCTTTCTCCTCTCAGTTCTCTGCAACCAATTCATTCACTATCAACTAATTTATTATCAACTAATTCATCATCAACTAACTTTTCCTCAACTACAGCATTTTTCAACCTAGTGAGGTATATAGACGTGTTGCTTTGCCTCGGGCAGAACAACATATCCGTACTCCAACAGCGTGAGAAGCGCTGCAATTTATCCTCAACTAATTCGCCATTAACTGATTCATTATCACTCAATCTGCCATCAACTAATCCAAAATCAGCTAATCCAAAATCAGCTAATTCTCCATCAACTAATTCTCCATCAACTAATTTATTATTAACCAATTCTCCATTAGCTGATTTATCATTATCAACTAATTCGCTATCAACTGATTTCTTATCAACCAGTTCATCAACACCTCCTCCTCAACACTTACTCCTCCAGCGCACAACTCAACAACTATTGACTCAGTTTCAAGACCTCCACCAGATTAGAACCAGGCAGCAGTTTGTGTTTCGGGCTGAGGGGGAGGTGTACTGGGTGCAGGTGAATCCGTTTCATGATCAGTATGGATTGCACTGGCTCGGCGTGTCGGTGCTGCCTCAGTCAGATTTCACAGCGCAGATCAATGCCAGTACCCGCAACACCATTCTGTTTTGTCTGCTAGCGTTGGTCACGTCTACTGGAATAAGCCTAGTTTTGGCACACTGGATTAGTCGGCCTGTGCAGCGGTTAGGACTAGCGAGTCAAGCCATTGCCGAGGGTAGCCACTACACATCAATTGCTCCCTCGCGGATACGAGAGCTAAATTTGCTAGTGCAAGGTTTCAATCACATGATCAAGAACCTCAGCCAGTCGCGATCGCAACTGGAATCCTATTCGCAACAGTTAGAAGCCTTGGTCAAACAGCGCACCCAAGAATTGCGCCAAAGCGAAGAACGCTGGCAGCTTGCCATTCGCGGTAATAACGACGGCATCTGGGACTGGAAAATTTCGGAAGATGAAATTTTTTACTCCAAGCGCTTTAAGGAGATTATCGGCTTTCAGGATGATGAATTTCCCAATCAGCGAGTTCATTGGGTGATGCGAATTCATCCCGATGATCTAGACGGCATGATGCGGGCGCTCGATCAGCATTTGTCGGGTCGTACCGAGTATTACCAAGTTGAATATCGCTTGCTCAATAAGTCGGGGCAGTATACCTGGATTTTAGATCGGGGACGGGCGCTGTTTGATGCAGATGGTTTACCGATCCGCATGACGGGTTCTCATACCGACATTAGCGATCGCAAACAGCAGGAAAATGCTTTACGTACGGCCAATATTGCCCTCGATCAGGCCAAACAAATTGCCGAAACGGCAAATCAAGCTAAAAGCGAGTTCCTAGCCAACATGAGCCATGAACTGAGGACTCCCCTCAACGCCATCCTTGGGTTTAGTCAGCTAATGGCCCATGACACCAGTCTCAACAGTACTCAAAAAGAAAACCTCAATATTATTAACCGCAGCGGTGAACATCTGTTGGAGCTGATTAACGATGTACTCGATATGTCCAAAATCGAGGCAGGCTACAACACACTGCATCTGACTCATTTCAATCTGCGCCAGTTACTGACCGATCTGAGCCACATGTTTGAGCTACGGGCACATGAAAAGGGCATAAACCTCATCATGGAAACGGATGCCAAGTTGCCAACCTACGTCCAGGCGGATGCCGGAAAACTGCGCCAAGTTCTAGTGAATTTACTGAGTAATGCGCTCAAATTCACTAAAGAAGGTGCCATTACCCTCCGTAGCCAAGCTCTTGATCAAGCTATAGACTCTATAGAAATAAACAATCCCCAAGCGTTAATTCTTCTGTTTGAAGTACAGGATACTGGCTATGGAATTGAAGCAAATGATATGCCAAAAATATTTGAAGCCTTTGTTCAGAGTGAAGTGGGATTGAACACTCGCTCCGGCACGGGACTGGGTCTGCCCATTACTCAGAAGTTTGTCGAGCTGATGGGCGGCCAAATCACCGTTACCAGTCGCGACATGACCTATACGCCTGGACAGCCTAACGTAGAGCCAGTTCCCTCTGCTCAGCACGATCTCATGATTGGTTCTCGCTTTTGTTTCACCATGCAAGCGACATTAGGCAGTCCCACATCAGCCGAGAACCTGCCGCCAAAACGACAAATAGTTGGTCTAGCAAAGGGCGAATTGCCACGGCGAATTTTAATTGCAGAAGATCGATGGGAAAGTCGTCACCTCCTTCAGCAGATTTTGAGTCCGCTCGGATTTGATATCAAAACCGCTGAAAATGGGCGAGAAGCAGTCGAAATTTGGGAACAATGGAATCCAGAGCTGATTTGGATGGACATGCGTATGCCAATCATGGATGGTTATCAAGCGACACGATGTATTCGCTCCCATATTAAAGGACAAGCGACCGCCATTATTGCGCTGACGGCCAGTGGTTTAGACAGCGAACGGGCTTTTATCCTGTCAGCCGGATGTAACGATTATGTTAGAAAGCCATTTCAAGAAAGTTTGATTTTAGAAAAAATAGCTGAGCACATTGGGGTGCGTTACGATTATAGGGAAATTGATCAAGCCTCGATCGGTCCTCGGTTACAGTCACTCGATGACTGTGCAGAACAACTCACACAGCACCTTGCTAATTTGTCTTTCGAGTGGATCAAATCGCTTTGGCAGGCCGCTAAGGTCGCTGATAAGGAGTTAATTCTTGAGTTAATTCAAGAACAGCAGACTGCCCATCCCCAACTGTCAATAATAATTCAAAATATTGTTGATCAGTTTCGTTATGACATTCTTATTCAGGTCGCGAACGAGCGACTAAAGTTAGAATGTCGAAGCACAGAATCAGAATGCTAATAGCTCTATGTGAACTGTTTTAGGGTGGGAAATCTATAGAAATGCAGCAGTATAAAGGCGATATTTTAATCGTTGATGACACGCCAGATAACTTGAGAGTCCTATCGGCCTTACTGATGGAAAAACAGTATAAGGTGCGGAGCGTTATCTCAGGAGAACTTGCCCTATCTGTTGCCCAGGAAGCCCAGCCTGACTTGATTCTACTAGATGTCATGATGCCGGATATTAACGGTTATGATGTTTGTAAAGCGTTAAAGTCAAAAGAAGCAACTACAGAAATTCCAATTATTTTTCTTAGCGCATTGGACGCTCCAATTGATAAAGTCAAAGCGTTTGAAGTAGGTGGAATTGACTTTATTACGAAGCCATTTCACGCAGAAGAAGTTATCGTTCGAATTGACACTCAGCTTAAGCTCAGACAAATTAAGCAAGAGCTGCAAATCATGAATACTGAGCTGGAAAAACGGGTGCGAAAACGCACCATTCAGCTCGAAACTGAAATTTCGGAACGGCGCAAAGCGCAGCAAGAACTACTCCATTTGGCGCTGCACGATGATCTAACGGGTTTGCCCAATCGAGCACTGCTGATGAAGCGGCTGAAGCTAGCGCTCAAGGATGCCAAAGAGCATGAGGATTCTCGGTTTGCAGTGTTTTTCCTAGATTGCGATCGCTTTAAACTGGTCAATGATTCTCTCGGACATTCCATTGGCGATCAGTTACTGATTGCGATCGCACGGCGCATTGAATCATGCTTGCCTGCAGGCAGCACCATTGCACGTCTAGGCGGTGATGAGTTTATTATTCTGTTGGAAAATATTGCCGATGAAGCCAGCGTAATTCGCATTGCAGAGGCAATTCAGCAAGAGGTTAAAACACCTTATCAGCTTGAACAGCATGAGTTTTCCACCAGCGTGAGTATCGGCATTGTAATTGGGAATCCCAACTACGAAGCACCGGAGCATATCTTGCGCGATGCGGATGCCGCTATGTATAAAGCTAAAGAATCTGGCAAAGGTTGTCACTATGTTTTTAGCGCTAATTTGCATCAGTTAGCTCTCGATCGTTTTAGCCTTGAGGCTGAACTTCGACGCGCGATTAAAGGCGATGAATTTATTCTCCATTTTCAGCCTATTGTCGATTTAGTATCCAATCAGCTATACGGATTTGAAGCCTTAGTTAGATGGCAGCATCCGGTTAAGGGATTGCTTCAGCCCGGTGCTTTTATGCCGCTAGCTGAAGAGTCGGAACTGGTTGAAATGATCGACTTTTGGGTGCTGAAGCGAGTCTGTCAAAGACTGACGGAATGGCAAACTAAAGGTCTAATTCAGCAGCCGTTTCGAGTCGGTGTCAATTTTTCAGCCCGTCATTTTTCCAAAACTGACTTCTTAAAAAAAATTGATACATTACTTATTCGATACAGAATTGATGGTCAATATTTAAATTTTGAAGTGACTGAACATGGCTTGATGAAACGAGCCAAAGCTGCAGCTCAGATTTTAGAACAGCTTCGCTGCCGCAATATTCAAATTTCAGTTGATGATTTTGGTACGGGTTATTCGTCGCTCAGCTATTTGCATCAGTATCCAATTAATACTTTGAAAATTGATCGCTGCTTTGTCCATAATCTGCATGTACAGCCCCAAAATGAAGCGATTGTACGAGCCATTATCGCGCTAGCCAGCAGCTTAGGTGTGAAAACGATTGCGGAAGGAGTGGAAACAACCGATGAACGGGATTATCTCATCACCCTGGGTAGTCAGTTTGCTCAGGGCTATCTCTTTGCTCGACCCATAGATGCGGCTGCCGCCGAGGATTTGCTGGCGAAAGGATAGTTGTTGCTAGTTTTCAAAAAGGGTTATTTTGCCGCCGCATTGCGGCGGCAAAATAACCTCTTCGGATTTTTAGGGCAAAATGTGAAACTAGCTACTTGCTTATGGTGAATCTGAATGTAGGGCAGTGAAAAGCTGATGTACAAGCTGATCGCGGCGGTCAATGATTTGATCAATAGACAGATGCGATCGCACCTCCTCCCCAGAATGTAACTCCTTAGCATGTTGACACTCAGCAATTAATATATCCCGACAGCGCTCCAAATAGACCGTCATGTGGCCGTTATAGCGTTCTTGCTGTCGGAGAGTTTGACGGGTAATCGAGCGACTACAGTGGCGCAAACTCTGTAAATCACCCAAAATCCAGCTAATCCGTTCGTCAAGCTGCTGCTGCTGCTCAACTGGAGCCGTGTAGAACCGCAGCGTCAGGCAGGCGGCGGCAAAAACACGGCCCAAATCGGCAATTTCGGTGACGCGATGAGGATACAGATCGCGTACAGAGGCAACATCCGGGTCGGTTGGATTCGGCTCAGCGCCGCCCACATCACTGTTAGCAAAATCGCGAGACATGAAGTTGCGCCGGATATCGTACTGGCCATCCTCGCCAGACTGATGCACCTGCGCCCCGTCATCGGCAATGGCCCAAGCCAAATTGAGCAGCCGACTAGCAATGTGAAGCTTGCGATCCCAAAGCTGCGGATCGTCGGTTTGCTCCACCAAAGGCTCAAACTCATTGTCGCCCTCCGTCAACTGGTTGCTGCACAGGTGAAACAGCCCTCTAGCCAGTAATAGGTAGCAGGCATGAGCTCCAAACAGGTAGATTCTGCCGCTAGATTTGTCAGCATCGTTGGCACCACACCACTCCCGCCGCACCGATAGTAAAGACATGTCTAAATACAGAACGCCACTATCCTGATCCTGGCCGGGTGAATGCTCAGCCAGCATTTCACTAATTGGGGGAATGGCGCTGATTCGATAGTTGCCAAAGGGCGGATTCAAATCATCGGACAGACCGCTGTTTTCTTTGATTTGGTAATAGCAGCGCTGCCCCGTTTCAGCGTAGGAAATCAAGGCGTGATCGCGCAGGCGTCTAGCCCAGTTCAAACCGCGATCGCGATTCAGTCGTAACGGCTGTGTCCCTACCTGCACATTAATCTCAGGCACTGACGAGAAGGCTGCCATCAGATACAGCCACGCCTGACAGGCGGTATAGCAGGCATACTGTTCTTCATTACCGTTGCTGGCGGCATAGAGGCGCGCCTTTTCCATCAGGTAGAGCCGACCGCTGTGGATCGCCGTTTCTGTCTCGCGGAAGGTGCCCGCAACGCTGCTGTCGGTGGGAATGTAGTGGGGTGAGCTGGGTTCTTCGACGCGTACCTGCCGCGCGGCAAAAATCAGCAGTTTGGCTCTCAAGAAGTAGATTTCGGCCAGGAGCTGATTGTGGGGATGGAATAAGCCCTGGGAGACTTCGTTGATGATGAAATATTTGGCTAGACGGATATTCAGGTGTTCCTCCGCTCGATTGAGCGCCTGCCAAGCTTCGTCTACGAGCCGCTGGTTGAAGGTACGTTCATCTACATCAAGCGAAATATAGGAGGGCAGAAAATCGCGCCTGCCCCGCTCTGCCCGCCGATCGACCAAATAGAAATAATGGGCGCGACAGAGTTCAAAGCGGGTAATCAGTGCGCCCGAGAAAATTTCAAATTCAGCCAGCGTGGCCTGATTTTCATTACCAAAGCGCCGCAGCCAGTTGATGCCGCTGTCTGATAAGCCTTTCAGGACGGCTACTTGATCCAGATAGCTGTAGGCGCGGCGATAGGCTCCTTCATTTAAATCAATCTGAGCAATTGTCAAACAGGCATCGAACAGGCTATAGGGATCAGCCGTTGTCAAGGCGCGGTTTTGGAGCGATCGCAACAGGGTTGTCCGCAGCCGACTGGACAGTGCGAAGGACGAAAACGGATAGGATTCCACGTAGGAAATCGCCTCTTGCAGCAGATATAGCCGCTCAATCCGGCGGCAGAGTTCTTGTCCATAGTTGGCGGGAGCAATTTCGGTGTAGCGGATGGCTCGCAGTCGCGCCTGTAGTGCCGCATTGGCCGAACAGAGAATCAGATCAAATCCGCAATAGTCACCTCGCCCCACCTGATCGCCAAAGGAAAACTGCTCATAAAGCTGGAGCTTGCCCACGGTTTTACTCTGATCCATTGCGGCGGCTAGCGTCTTAACTTTGCAGAGTTGAACTAGACTATGCGACCAGACGGGTGAGGGCATGTTGCTGCGAATAATTTCCTGATTGATCAGCACGTCATGGGCAATCGGAAAATACTGCGATCGCAGACTTTGGTTATCGGTCAACAGCAGCAGGTTAATCACCTTAATCACATGGGACAATGTGCCCCCAATGCCCGTACTGCTGAGGGAAAAATCAATGCGTAATCCCGTATCATCCTGACTTTTAAGCTGCTCAAAAATGGCCGGAAAATCAGACTGATAGTCCGCAGGCAAGCGCATATAAAAATGTACCGTTACCCGATTAGCGTACTGCGAGGCGATTTCTACATCCGTATCGTCAAAGCGCAGGAGATTGCCCAGCAGCAAGCCCGGATCATCCGGCTGAGTGGCAACGCGTAGCGGAAACGGGCCAATCTGCTGAATCGTGATTGTCTTGATGAAAATCGGGAAGTCCTGGGTCAGCAGTTCATTTTCAATCACCGCCTGCGTGAGACGACGCACAAAACCGCGCGGTAAATACTGCTGAATGTAGGCCGACTGCCCCTGGCGATAGACATTGGGAAACTGAAACTGAAACTGACCGACGCCGCACTTGAGCAAAATGCGATCAATTTCCCGCTTGGCTTTGCTGGCTAGTTCATCCAGCTTGCTGCGGCTTAGACCCGCTGGTAAATAGGGCGGATCTTGCTCCACCAGCGTCTCAATGTAGCGATGCACGTCATCCAGACCACCAAACGGCGAAGAGGTTTCCTGAACAAAGGCCAGCCCAATCGAGGAGCGATAGAGGCTGATAATCGTTTCATAGTCGCGCTGATCTTGGTAGAGGCTGAGATTCAGTAGTGCCTGTTGCAGCATAACCTCTTCCATTCCCGCTGGCAGGCTGAGCTGCTGGCACTCAGCCGGGGTCAACTGCACCAGCTTTTGCAGCAGCACCAGCATTTCCTCCGGCGTTAGCACATAGCTGCTGGTGTGGCAGGACTGAGATGTGCGATCGCTGGTGCGCCGCTGGTACTGCTGCTGGCTCTGATAATACTCCTGTAAACGATACAGCAGATCAACTAACTCCCCTGTGGTCAGACTGCGCTCTCCCTGCCGCAGTTTATTAATATAGTCCCGTCCTGTTTTAGGACTTTTATCGGGATAGAAAAGCTGAGCCAGTTCGTTTTGGCTAGGAGGCTTATTTTGATCAAATGTCCGCAGGGCGATCAGCCGCTCAATCAGATAACCGCCTGTGATTCTGGCTCGGGCTTGGTCGGGGTGGGTCATGATGGAGGGAAGTAGATGGATGGGTAGGAGAGTGGATGGGTGGTTAGTGGTTAATAGTTAATGGTTAATAGGTTTGGTTGGATTGGGGGTGGATGGGCTAGATTGAGGATGGGTAAGTTTGTTGTTTGACTATTACGGTTCAGTTGGGTTTCGGCTGGATGAGTTGACCCTTAAATGAGTTGGTTTTTAGGTTAAAAAATGTGTATTTTGGCTGGTTTAAGTAATCTGCTATTTTTATTTGGTTGAATTTTAACCAACATCACCCCAGGCTAGTAGTTAACTTTCGACTCAGAAATCGCACTAATTTAGTGATCTTTGCTACTAAATGAGATAGGTGCGATCGCGTTTGGGGTATTTAACCTCAGTTATAAGGTGCGATCGCAGTTCATATTTTCCCTAAATCTACAATTCGTAAGTTTGAACTATTGGTGTTTGAGATTGTAAGGATTCATGCAATGATTTCAACATTGAATTCACCAGTGCTGCTGTCGAAAATTGGTCTGCATTAGGATACATTGCCCTATTAATCCCTATTGAGCAGTGAGAATGGGTTTCTTCGCTGTATCTCTTGTTTCCGTATTCCTATGCAGAACCAATTGTTTTCAGTTCAGATCAACATGACTCACACGGAGTTCTCATCAAACTGAGTCTGAGTCATTTCTGAGCAATTCAGTTTGAGCTAGCCAGCAGCCGCATTTCGCCAGACATCACCAACACACAATCAACATGTCTGTTTTAGTTTGCTTGACCGACACCGAGATTGAAATCAATGGATTTCGGTCTTGTACCTAGAGTTATGGGCGCATCTCAATCTAATTAACTTTCCTAGCCATCAACCATCGTTCTCCAAGGACAAGACGCGCCTGGATCATCAGTCATATGTAATCCGATAGAAAACCCATTATTTATGTGAAATGCTTGTGGAGCAAGCATTTCACATAAATGAATCGGGTTCTCATACACGGATTTGATATTACGCGATCCAGGCGAGCAGACAATTCCAGCCTGATTCAATCTCCCTTTTCCGATAACCCCCAATCGTAATATTAGTGGAGATCAGGTGCAATGACCTTCAATAACCCAATTAATCGTCTCGGCGGAGACTTACTCGCTAAAGCCCTGCAAAATCGGGACTTCAGTGGGCTAGATTTGAACCGTGTGGACTGGAGTGGAACCGATTGGAGTGGATTTGATTTCAATGGCACTAATCTAAGCAATGCGGATTTAAGCGGTGCTTGTTTGAATAACGCCAATTTTCGTGGTGCCAAGTTGCAGAATGCCAATTTGAGCGGAGCGGATTTGAATGGCGCAAATCTCAGCGGTGCCAATCTTTGTGCCGCTGATTTTAGTCGAGCAGATTTGATTAAAGCAAACTTAAGCCGCTGTCAGCTTCAGAATGCCATCTTTTGTCAGGCGGATATGGCTCTGGCTAATCTAGATCGGGCCGATTGCCAAGCTGCTAACTTTAGCCAAGCTCGCATGGGCGGTGCGCGGCTCCGCTATACCAATCTAAAGCGCGCTACGCTTTACCGTGCAGAACTGCTGGGAGCCATGCTAGAGCAGACTGATCTAACCTCGGCGGATCTCCGGAGCGCTAAGCTCTGCCGTGCCATCATCATTGAAGTTGAACTCTGGGGCGCAGTTTTGCCAAGTGGTCGCACGGCTAATCCCCGAACCGCTTTGGCTGAACTGGTTGAGTTTACGTCCGGAGAACAGTGCCGTGATGTGGTTGTCTTTCCTGCCATTCAGCCGGGTACAGCTTAGAGATTACAGAGAACTGCGATCGCAGTTTCCACCCAGAGCAGTTGCGATCGCGCAGGTGTTAACAATCAGCATCTCTTGGTAGGTTTCAGCCTCTGTACCAGCACCACCAGGGCCTTCAACAAACAGTGGTGTTTCGGCGACAGTCACGCCTGCATTTTGCGCCACTGTGTTGATTAAATCGGGACTCGTTGTGGTTTCAGCGAAAATGGCAGGCACCTGAGCCTGTTTCACCTGATCTACAACTTCCGTCAGCCGATTAGCCGACGGTTTTTCCTCGGTACTTAAACCACTGAGGGCACCCGCGACTGTCAAACCATAGGCATCAGCATAGTAACCAAACGAATCATGGGTCGTGAGCAAAAGGCGATTACTCTCCGGCACGGTGTTAATTTGAGCCTGAATCCACTGGTCAATATCCATCAACTCCTGACGGATGGCAGCAGCCCGCTCCTGATACTCTCCAGCCTGATCCGGTGCCACCTCTATCAGACGCGTGGCAATTTCATCCACCAACGCTGCACCATAGGTTGCATCATGCCAAACATGGGGATCGGGTACTTGGCCGTCAGCCATTGCCTGTTCTGTTTGATGTCCTTCATCCGCATCGTCATGAGCCTGCTCTGCATCATGCTCATGGCCATCATCATGATCTTCTGCGTGCGTATCTTCATGACTATGATCATGATCGTGAGGATCAGCCATACGGGGATTCGGTACGGCGGCTTCAAAAACGGCAACTTTATACAGTGATGATTTGATCATGCCCTGAATCTTGGGCTGAAAATCGTAGCCCCCGTACAGCACTAAATCAGCCTCTTCAATGGCACGCACCGCTGACGGAGAAGGCGCAAAGGTATGGGGATCTTGGCCCGGTTCAAGCAGGCAGGTTAGTTCCAGCGTATCTTGCACAATCTGCTGAGTTAGATCGCACAGGATACCATTCGTGGCAACAACAGTCGGCGCTTCCGCTTCAACTTCAATCTGGGGCTGTGAGCTATTGGCAGAATTAGACAACCCACTTGAGGATAAATCACCACAGGCTGCTAGCCCTAGCGTGAACGGCAGGAACGCGAAACCCACTTTAAATCCAGCATTCGTACAGAAAGATCGCCACATATTACCCACTTATCCACACCTGAATAACGTTTGATATAACGTCTGATATCCAGTCGTGTACAAGAACCCTATTTATTTTTGTAAAACGTTTGCAGCACAAGCATTTCACACAAATAAATTGGATTCTTACAGCGTTTTTCATACTGGTAGAGCATAGGAATGTCTCTCCGCTGGAGGCAGAGAGACATTCCTATGAATCTTACTAGACTGAAAATGCTGTATACACAGACTTGCCATTAATGATCCGGTTAACCTTAGGCGCAAGATATGAGACAAACCCAAACTTGTGGGGCAACGTTTCCCCCAAGCTTGGCTTTACCTCAAGAACCTAAACAGAGCCGATGATCACCACATCTTGCACCCTAAGAACTGAAACCAGAAGAGGTGAACTTTGTCGCCACGGTGCAGCAGCAAATCACCGAGCTTATAGCTGTAATCAGCTCAGTTAGACAGCCTAACCAATATGGCTACTGCTATCGGGCAAGATGTGAGTGATTATTTCGTCAAGCTTAGCATGGAATGAGAATGATTATCATACTTGCTTTTAGAGATTGATAGTGGTTCTAGATAAGAGCGAAAGAGAGTGCCTTAGAATGAGGCACTCTCTTTCGCTCGCTCATTCTTAACTGAAATCACTACAAACCTTGATATACCGTAGGATGAGACGCGGTTTACTCGCATCAACTGAGCGCTATTCAATTCAAAGGAATGCGATCCAATGGACAAAACCGAACAGGAAAAAATGCTGGCTAACGAGCTGTATCTAGCCAGTGATCCAGAGCTATATGAGATGTATTTGCAGGCGCAGCGGTTGCTATATCGTTTTAATGCCACTGCACCGGATGACCTAGCCCTGCGTCAAGAGCTGATTCGAACCCTGTTTGGTGAAGTGGGCACAAATCCGGTGATTCAGCCAAACTTTCGCTGCGACTACGGCTGTCATATTTTTGCCAAGGACAATCTGTATATGAACTATGACTGCGTGATTCTAGACTGTAATCGCGTGGAATTTGGTAATAACGTGATGTTGGCTCCTGGAGTGCATATCTATGCGGCTTATCATCCGTTGAGCGTGCCTATCCGCCGGACGGGCTTGGAGTTAGCGGCTCCGGTTTCGATTGGGGATGACGTGTGGATTGGTGGCCGAGCCATTATCTGCCCAAACGTTCGAATTGGCGATGGCAGTACGATTGGGGCAGGCAGTGTGGTCACGCGAGATGTGCCACCCAATGTTTTCGCAGCGGGAAATCCCTGTCGTGTGATTCGGGAATTGTCGCCGGAGGAGCGGGTGCCTCCCGGTATTGGGTAATATTCAGTGCTGAGTGTTGAGTGCTGAATGTTGAGTGCTGAATGCTGAGTGTTGAGTGTTGAGTGTTGAGTGCTGAGTGCTGAGTAAGATTGAATTTACGCCTTACTCCTCACTCCTCTCGCCTCACTCACCAAAAACCGATATGTAGCCACAGTTAAGAGAAACAGTTGATGGTCTTTAAAATAGAGTCATGAATCTATTTAAGGCAACTGCAACGATTATTCAGCATCAGCCGGGGACGCAGTTGGCTCTGGATGGGTGTTCGATCCGGGTGTTGAACTGGAATGTTGCTAAACACAATCATCAACCCCAGTGGCGGCAGGATTTTCAGTTTATTGCTCGGCAGCATACTCCCAATTTGCTGTTTTTGCAGGAGGCTCGCGTGATCAATCAGCGATCGCCAATTCCGAGTTCGCGAGTAGGTTGGCATTTTGCACCTAATTTTCAGACTCCATTTCTACAAACTCACTTTGGTGTTTTGACGGTGGCTGAGGCTGATGCCACTGCCTGGCAAAGTTTGTTAACTGAGCATTCTGAACCATTCTTCAATATTCCGAAGGTGGCGCTTATTACAGAGTATCCACTGGCCGAAACGGATCAAACTCTGATGGGGGTGAATATTCACGGTATCAATTTTGTCAGTACGGCGAAGTTTGAGGCTCAGCTTTATCAGTTAGAAAGTGCGATCGCGCATCATCAGGGGCCAATTATTCTTTCTGGTGACTTCAACACCTGGCACTTTGGCCGCATGGATTTGCTAACGGAATTAGCGACTCGGCTAGGTCTTGTGCCTGTTCAATTCACGGATGAGCATCATCAGTATCTGAAGCGCTTTCTGTTTTCTCATCCGCTCGATCACATTTTTTATCGGGGGCTGAGCGTTAAACCCAATAGTGCCGTGGTAATTCCAGATTTGACTTCATCTGACCATGCACCAATGCTAGTGGAGTTTTACACTTCAACCTGATCGGTACGCTATCGTAGCATTGTCATCAGACAACTAGGCCGTATCAATGAGCAGATGAGTGCTTGGCATTTCGTAAACTAGAGTCGAGCATATTGAACACCTCTGGCTTTTTTCTGCACGACTCGTCTGCCAGCTTTAGTATGATGGGGGGCGCTAGGTAATGGGCTGCGCGCTGCGCGACACATCACCTAGCGAAACTGAGCAGCAGAACCCGGCTATGCTACTACCGTGCCTAAGGAAAACGCTGCTATTATCGATCTTTTTGCGATTGCCGATAGGTTTTGAGGTTCTCTTCGTATTCTTTTTCAACTCCACGGGGCTGCGCGACTTCTTTCGCCATTTGATCGTAGGATTCTCGCTTATAGTCTACGGCCTGAGATTGATCGCGAGCCTGTTCAAGCTGTTGGTTTTGTCCGTGGTCGGATACTACACCTTGCTGATCGATGGACTCATTAACCGATGGTCGGGAAGTGCCGTAATAGTCAGTATTCGCTGCCAGAACGGGTGCAGTTAGGCTGCTGAACAGACCAACCAGCATTAGCGCGAGCGCCACTCGGCTAACTACGCGCTTTAGGATTGAACGCATACGTTGCATAGAAATATACCTCTTGGTAATCAGGTCGGACAAAATGCCAATTCAGAGTCCGAAGCTGACTCGCATCTTATGAGGCAAAAGGATTTTTTTCCTTCTACCCCGAGATATATTCGATTCGTCGGCCAGACAGAGGAGAGGGAGTTGGCTGTGAAGAGGGTTGCGATCGCAACGGTAGTCTATGACAGCGAATGGTAGCTATCGCATAGACACATGATAAAAGTAGTAAATGGTAACAGAAAATACATTCTGTCCGCAGGCAGAGACAATTTTGCAGAGCCTCAACGTATGCTGGGGAAGTACGAATGTTTGCTCTTGCACCTTACAACCAAAACCCAAGCGGGTATTTTGCCAATGCGTTGCGGCGACAAAATACCCTTTCTGCCCTCTCGGGCAAGACCCTTTCTGCCCTCTCGGGCAAGATACGAATTAGTGCGCGATACGAGATGACTAAGCTTGAATCAGCAGCTAAGTTGCTGATTTTTACTGTATCTATTTTTCTTTCTTGAGGGGCTTTGGAGGCTCTATGGCTACAACTCGTCAACAGGGACAGCTCGTGATCATTGGCGGAGCTGAAGATCGAGACGGCGAATGCCGGGTTTTACGCGAATTTATCCGCTGTGCTGGAGGATTAAATGCCAGGATTGTAGTCATGACCGTTGCAACAGAACTAACGCGCGAAGTCGGTGATGACTATATCCGAACCTTTGAACGTTTAGGCGTAGAAGACATTCAAATTGTCGATACTGTCTATCGAGAAGATGCAGATGCGCCCCGCGCCCTAGAAGCCATTCGGCAAGCAACTGGGGTGTTCTTTACGGGCGGCGATCAGTCTCGGATCACAGAAATTCTCAAAGATACTGAGATTGATCGACTGCTCCATGAACGCTATGCAGAGGGCTTAGTGATTGGTGGCACCAGTGCGGGAGCGGCCATGATGCCGGACATGATGATCGTCGAAGGTGATTCTGAAACCAATCCCAGAGTTGAGATTGTGATGATGGGGCCAGGAATGGGCTTTTTGCCGGGAGTGGCAATCGATCAACACTTTGCCCAGCGAGGCCGAATTGGTCGGCTGTTGGCGGCGATGGCGCAGCAGTCGATTGCACTGGGTTTAGGCATTGATGAAAATACAGCCGTGGTGGTGGACGGTGATCGGCTTCGAGTAGTAGGTGAAGGAGCTGTAACGGTGGTAGATATGGCAGAACTCAGCTATAGCAATCTCTCAGAGATTCTGCGTGATGAAGATTTGGCTCTGTGCAATGTCAAAGTTCACATTCTGCCCAATGACTATGAGTATGATTTGGCGGCTCACTCCCCAGTCATTGATGGGCAAGTCCTCAATTCAGCTTCATCAGGTACAAGTACCGAGGTTAAAACAGCAGAGGCTGAACCTGCGATCGCAACAGCGTCATCTGGTTCGATGGGGTAACTTGATTCCGGCTAGTTTTAGCCTAACCTAAAGAAGCCTCGCCCTTCTAGGGCGGGGAGTGTCACTCAACCACTACAGGAGCCGCAAAATTCTGCTGGATGCGAGCCGCAAAATTCTGCTGGATGCGAGCCGCAATCTGTTGTTCATTGAGCTGGTCGGTAGATAACGCTTGTAGCGTTCCCCTTAAATGAGTGTGATAGTACCGTGCGGCCTGGTGGCTTAGCGACTCAACTGCATAACCATCGTGCTGAAGAGCAGCTAAAACGGCTGTCGATGTAATCGCTAAAATCTCCGTTTCTGCGATTGTCGCTATTTTTATAGGCGGAAGAAGCTGGCCTAATAACAAACACAGTTCTCCAAAACAGTCTCCTCGACTAAATTGCTCTGTCGGAACTGGAGGTTGATGACTTAAAAACTCCGCCCGATCATTGACATCAAGAATTTCAGTCGCTAAATTTTGATACAGCCAATAGGCAGACATTGCGGTTTCAGCCGCTTGCTCCGTCAGCGAAAAGGCAACTGGCCCAAGATGATGCGCTAATTGAATAGCCGCCTGATCGATTTGTTTCTGACTCAACGTGGTAGTTGTTTGAGTTTTGGGCCGCAAGCTAAATGCTTTAACTGTCGTCACTCCTAATTTAGGCAGTAATTGCTGTTCAATTGATACCCCTCCTTTTACGACTAAAAACATGGAATGGGAGGGCAAATTCCACGAGCCGAGTGCTTCTTCCGCATCAAAAACTAGCGTTGTTGAGTGATCGATCAGCTTTTGCTGCGCCGCAGAGCTAAGCGGTTGGAAAAATTCAATAGCTGCAATCAATAATTGTCTTTGATTTGTTGTATCAGGGGTGTAAGGATTACCAAAGCCTGCACGGCTCAGTGCATACCAAATCCGACGAAGCAGATCCGGATCGGTATGAATCTCGGCTTCATCATAATACTTTGGATAATAAAATAATCGATACTGCACATCACTTAAGCCATAGCTCCACATTTTGATCAAGATTGGTTGATCCAGATTGATATTGGGATGAGCTTGATGAAGTACAGCACTGTAGGCAACATCTAGCACCTGATTGGGTGGAGCTGTTGCCGGAGCCACAAAATCAATCGTGCGATAGACCGGATGCGTTGCTGTGATCACAACGATAGAATCATTTGCGATCGCGCCATTCGGAATATGTACCCTTTCGCCAGAAGCTAAGCGGATATCGGTTGTCCGCCAATCAATCGTCGTAATCACGCCTTCATATCCCTGTACCCGAATGCGATCGCCAACGTGAAACGGCTGGTCAAACTGGAGAAAAATACCGGATAAGAAATTGCCGAGCGGAGCCTGTAGGGCAAAGCCAAAAATTGCACCCAGTAAAGCTGAAGTCGCTGCCAGAGCCGTAATATCTCGTCCGAGTAAGCGAAATACAACAAACGCACAAATTGCATATAACAGAGCTGAAACGACTAGCTTTAATAAATCAGATGGCTGCTTTTTTCGAGCCGTTACAAACCAGATATTGATTAGAAAAAAAGAGAAGATGTCAACAATAATAATGCTGGCACAGATTAAAATAATGGCCTCAGTGATTTTCAGTATTGAACCTGGCATTATCTGCTGGTTGTTTAGTAGAAAAACATAAACAAATAGCAGCAGTCCCATCAGTGCAGCGACTAAAAGGCTTCTTGTTTTTAACATTGGGCTTCCTTAGAGATTTAATTATTTTAATAGGGCTTTATTGAGGCTGATTAGCAACCGATTGATAGCTTTACTCAATCGACCTAAAGAATCTAAGCGGGTTTCTGGAAGCTGAGTGTCAACCACCGTTTTGCGAAGACTAATTTCTTCAACCATGTCGGCAATTTGATTAAGCGGCGTAGTTAACCATTTACGAACCACAGCACTAACTGTCACATAGGCCAACACAAATACACTGGCAATGATGAGCAAATACGAAAGGATAGATGTTTTTGCCTGTTGTTTAGGTAGTGACGTTGGTACTGCAATGACGCGAGCACCAATGACTTCATTAAGCTGCCAACCAAAGCCATGAGCCGTGCCATAGGTATTAATTAAAGACGCAGGCGCTACATCTGGTGTACTATGGCATTCCAAACAGCTTGGAGAATCAACCCGAATTGGATTTGCAACAAATAGCGTTTCTTGCCCGCTACGTTCAATCCGGCGGTCAGTAATTTCAAGTACTTCAGGATGGGTAATAAAATATTGAATCAGTTCAACCTGCCAGCCCTCTGCTAAATCATTTGGATTGGTTGGATTGAGCGCGGGTTCTCGATAGCTATATCCTTTGTAGTCTTCTCCTAGATATTTAAATAGTTCTTGCGCTGTATAAGAAGGAACCGTTTGCTTGACAAATTCTTCTGTTTCTTGGCCATCCAATAGGGGTTCAAGCTGATCAGTTGTGTAGTTGCGAGCGGCAACCGCAGTGTTGAGAAGTAGTCGAGCTGTACGAATCGTATCTTGTTCAGCATTGCGCTGTTCTAGAGTGAATGCTGATAAACCAGCAATCAACCAGCCACCTAAAAAAATAACCAGAATTACAATCGTCAGCCTGTTTTGAAGTTTCATGGAAATGGCATCCTACAGAACTTCTTTCTTATTCAGAAATGTAGGTGATTATTCAGGCAATCGAGTGCAATTCACCGTTTTTCCTTAACAAAAGTATTAGGTCAGCAATCATGACCTGAATCTACCTTGCTTTTGTTATGTCTATTGCAGTGGGGCCATAAGCTGAGCGATTCGCACCGTTAGTCGGAACCATAGCGATCGCAGTTCGAAGCTGAATAAATCGACTAGGTAGGACTGCTCTAGGTCGGCAAGGAGCATTTGCTCAACATCCCTCAGCCCAGAGCCGCTTGCCATGTAGGCCATCACTTCAAAATTAAGGTGAAATGAGCGATTGTCGAGATTGACCGTGCCGACTCCAGCCAGAATGTGATCGACCAGGATGGCCTTTTGGTGCATAAAGCCCGTTTTGTAGCGGTAGAGCTTGATGCCAGTATGTTGCAACTCTTCGTAGTAGGCAAAGGAACACAGGTAGACAATCAGATGATCGGGGCGATCGGGCAGGAGAATCCGGACATCAACGCCGCGCAGAGCAGCCATTTTGAGCGCTGCTAGGGTCGGTTCATCGGGTACAAAGTAGGGCGTGGCAATCCAAATACGGGACTCGGCTAGACCAAACAGACTGTTGAAGAAGAGAGTGCAGGTTTGTAGCGTGTCGTTGGGGCCAGAGGGCAAAATGAGAACAGCTTCGTTATGCTGAGAATCAGGCTGCACGTCCCAGCGGGTTTCAGGGATTTTGCCCGTGGCCCAGTACCAGTCTTTCAGAAACGAGATTTGTAAGCATTGAACAGCAGGGCCGCGCAGACTGAGATGCGTGTCGCGCCACTTGCCAAATTTTTGCACCTTGCCGACATATTCGTCGCCAATATTTAAGCCGCCTGTAAATGCGATCGCACCATCAACAATGACAATTTTGCGATGATTGCGAAAATTAATTTGAAAGGGATTGCCACCACCTTTGGTCGATTTAAATTTAGCAACGTGAATACCGCTCTCAGCCAGATCAGCTAGATACTGGCGACTAATTTTATGGGAGCCAATGCCATCATAAAGTACATATACCTGCACTCCCTGTTGCGCCTTTATGGTCAGTGCTTTGAGAAAACGGCGACCACTGGCATCGTCGTTAATGATGTAGAACTGAAACAGAATATAGTCCTGGGCATCGGCGATTGCTGCTAATAGAGCTTCATAAGTGCGCTCTCCGTCAATCAACAGCTCAACACAGTTACCTGATGTGAATGGAACTTCAGCTAGGGTTTGAATTGTTTTTTTTAGGGGAGACAGTTCTGCTGGCAGGGCATTGAGATAGGGAAAAAGATTCTGAACGATGGTGAGGGTGCGTTCCTCGTACTGTCTATAAGCTTGCCGAATAGCGTCGGTGTAGCCCCTGAATTTGCTTTGTCCCAATGTCCAATACAGGGGGATGGCAATCCAGGGAAAGGTGATCAGGCTGATACTCCAAGCGGTCGCACTTTGGGATAGGCGCACATTCATCACGGCATGGGCAGCATTCAGAAAACCCACAACGTGTACGCTGAGGACAATCAAACCAAAGAGCGTAATATCTTGCAGCCAATTCATGTGTTGACAAACAAAAACGGATCAATATGACTAGCGGCTAGTGTTTCATAATATCGTGACATCAAATTTTGGGTTTAATATGCTCAATCCACAAAAGCCTAGAAGGTTGTTCTGCGGCAGCACTGTACTCGTTTAGCGCAGTTATTATGATCCCCCGCTGTCGCCGCCCCCTTAAAAAAGGGGCTATTCCAACTCTGGTACAAAGTTCCTCCTTTTTTTCTAAGCGAAGCCACAAATCAAGAAACTATAGCCAGCGCCCACCCCGAAATCGCCAGCGGGGAAACCAAATCCGCATCGCCGCTTGAGACGCACAGTATACTCCCAGCCACACACAGCCGTAGTGAATGGCAAACCACTGCAAATCAAATCTATCGGGAGCTATACCGGGTAAGCCAGTGCTGCCAATGAGCATGACAATCAGCGCCGCTTCAGCAACCCCGGCAATGAACTGATAGACACCGGGCCAATCGTGATCCCAGCGCCGCTTTTGCAAGAGCGTGTAGAGACCATCCCAGAGCAGGCCAAACAGCGCTACGTACATCAAAATCCAAATGTATACCAGACTGGGCTGTGGGCCAATCCAGCCGAGGGCAAAGGGTAGAGTGATGCAGCTACCGATAGTAATCAGTAATAACAAACGGGTTTGCCAGCGTCCAAGTAGGGTCGGTGTCATGGTGCTTGTTTCCTCGTCCACTTAAGCCACTGGGCAAACGAACTCCAGCCGTCGAGATGCCGCAGTCCCGGAGCTGCGATCGCAACTAAATCATCCACGGAACGTAAAGCCGCATACTGGAGTCCCAGAAAGCTATCGACGGCTGCATAGGGGCCGCCCAGCGTAATCACCCCTGCGGCATACATGCGTCCGGCGGTGGGACTGCTGGCGGCATCGGGCGTGGAGCGCATATTAACCAGTTCAAACTCATTGGAAACAACGAAGCGCCCATTATCCAGTAGCGGCAACTGATAGCGCTGCACCAAGTCCTCCAGCAGCGGGCTTTCGGTGACGGCGGCATCCAGCCCAGTCGCGTCAATAATAAAATCAGCCGTACAAATCGCCACACCTTTGGAAACGCCTGCTGCGTGTTCACTGTAGGCAATTTGCAAGCGTTGATCAGCCTGTATGACCTGCTCCACCGTGCCGAATCGAATTTGGTACCACTTATGCCGTAGTCCCTGCCGCACAATCCGCTGCCAGTCCTGCCGATCGGCTGTCGTGGTGCCGCCCCAGTTTCGCAGCAGTTGCGATCGCGCTTTATAGTCTGCCTGCTCTAGAGTGTCGCGCAGATCGCCGCCCCAGCAGGCTTTTGGCCAGTTGAACGGCTGAAACTCCCAGTGGTGCTTGACTTGTCGCCGTGCCCAGCCGTAGCGATGGCCGTCTTTGGCACTAAGCTGCGATCGCATTAAATGGATGACGTCTACTGATTGCCCACTAGTGCGCCGCACCTCGTTAATTCGCTGCAAAATTCGCGAGGCGACAATGCCCCGACCCTGAAGCAGCACTGTGCCACCCTGAGCCGCTAACTGCTCATAAACGTGATCATGTGCTTCATAGGCGTTGACGACTGACCGTAGATCCTGAGTGCGATCGCGGTAGTCCTGCAAATGCGGCAAAAAGCGAATCGCTGGATAGCCCGTGGCTAGATGCACGTACTTAGCAACCAGAAACCGATAGTGGCCTCGACCCTGGGAATATGCGATCGCATAGCGACCATCGTCCGTCTTACGAATGGCGCGAATGCTGCCGTAGCGATAGATGTCAGGCCAGCCAATCCGGGCTGCCTCTCGATCAATGGAGGCAAAAACGTTGCCGGATCGAGGTGTGTAGGTTTCCGCCAGCGTCGGTTCCGCAAACACCTGCCACAGATAGCGCAGCGCCCGATCGAGCCGACCGTTATACGCATCACGCCACGCCTCCCGTAGAGCATAGCTAGGCCAGCCCCAGATATTATCCGGGCAAGAGTCTGAGTTGGAGCGCAATCGCTCATGCAGCGGGATTTGGGAGTTGAGGCAAAGCTGTTTATACTTGCCGTAGGGCTGTTCTTGAGTACCAATAGCGACAATATCTGCCGCTGCAACACCAAAAATGCGGAGATAATCCACCCAACTATAGCTGCCCAATCCAGCTCCCAGCGCAGCATAGACGACGTGATCTGTAGCCGAGTCAAACCAACCCGTTTGCTGGAGGTCTGCTAGCGACACATATTCTGCCTTCAAAAAGCTATCGGGCGGAAAGCCGCTGCCTGTAACAGATCGGCGGTCTCGCTGGGGTAGACCAGTGCTGGGATCAAAAGGGATGACGGTATCGCGAAGCTGGGGAGGTAAAGCATGCGGAGTAAGGCGCGAATCCTGTCTTTCGGGAAGTCGGGTAGCCTGCTCTGGAGTGGAGTGAGTAGCTAGATCGGTGGCATAGTCAGGAGGTTCAATAGTCGGTGTATCGGCGCTGAGGGATGGGGGTTGAGTTAGGGGCTGACTGGTTGAGGGGGGGTGGAGTGGAATGGGGTAGAGTGAAACAATCTCAATCTGATGATGGCCAATTTGTATCATGTGGCCAGCAGTAATATTCGCTTGAGAACACCGCTCACCGTTCACCCACAGGCCGTTGGCGCTATTCTGATCGGTTACCAGCCAATTGCCTTGATCCCAGGTGATGAGGGCATGATAGCGAGATACCTGATCATCGTTTAGCACCATGCACGCGACAGATTGCCCCTGATGCTGTGACGGCATGGCTTGAAAAATGCGACCAAAGGCGATCGGTGGATATAGCTTTGGTGCGTGAAGCTGACGGGTAAAGGGGTCGTACCAACTGAGCTGGCAATGGGGTTGACCAGGGAATTCATGCTCATTCATGGAGCATCACACTATCGAGAGCTTGCCATAACCAGAATACTTTCTGCATCCGCTAAAAAATGCCCGCAGCCAGGACATGCAGAATTTCTTAATCCCAGCGGATGAACACTTTGGCATTTGGGACATTCTAAGCCGTAGTGAGATGATGAATTTGAAGTAGAAGAGAGTGGAGGTGGAGATGCGTTCGGCTTTGCCGTCTGGGCGAAGATCGCAGCCTCCTTGGTCTCTTGACCAAGCCCCCAAAACTGCGGAGGTAGCCCTGTTGTCCCACCAACGCTAGATTGCTGACGCAGCGGTTGACTTAGCTGGTTTGCTGATCCGGCCAAGCTAACCAGTTGAATGCGGGTCAATTTCAGCTCTAGCTGTCCGAGCTGAATGACGCTGTCTAGGCTGATAGCAGCCTCACCTTCGATGAGCAAACCGCCATTGACCAAGGGTGGATTTTGGGGCTGGAGATTACGCACGTAAAACTGCTGCCAGTTGGGTTTGAAGAAAAGCTCAACGTGAATTCTAGACACCGTTGGTTCTCGTAGTACAAGGTCGCAGTGCTGCGGGTCGCGGCCAATGCGAATCACGTCAGTAATCTGGTGCAGGCTACAGCGGTAGGTTTCAGCCAATGCTCCTTGAACGTTGATTTGGGTCAGGGTCAGTTCATACATGGTGCAAGATAGCCGTTGCGTCACATACTGAAGAATTCACGCTTATCTTGAGTATTCCCGGACATGGATTGGAATTTTCTAGTGATCTGACATCCCTATAGAATTCCAGTCAAGGGAAACGATATTAGCGCGCTGCTTCACCCCGCTTTGATGTGTTGTGCTAGCGCTAATAAGTAGCTACATACAAATAAAATGTCTATCTAAAAAACCGGGGGAGCGCCCCGCAGAGGCGCTCCCCCGGTTTTTTAGATAGACATTTATGCCAACCTATTTACATCCCACGTCAGTATATGGTTACGACTTAAATCTTTTCGCTGCTATGTCGGTAATCGAGCACAGCAGGCATAATCCCGTTTCTCAAAACGTCACTTTAATTTACAATAATTTTCTTTAAATAATTTCAAAGAAAAGATAACGATTGACTCATTGTTTGCGCTGTTTCTTAAAAATGAAGGTGTAGCCTCAGTTTAGGGCTAAGCACAGCTTGGATGCCGGGAATCAGGGGGTTTCAGGCTATTTTCTGTTTCAAATTATTGCTGACTCAGATCCGGATATTTGCTGATAGAATTCACGGTGAATATTTGGGTACATATCAGCGAATTGCTTACCCTATCTCTCTTTCGGGAGTTGAGAAATTAAGGATAAACGTTCTAAAACATTAGAGTTAAGTAGCTGCATATCAATAGATGTAAAACCCAAAAGGGTGATGCTGCCGCCACATCGCGGGCAGTATTACCTCTTCTAGTTTCCATTTTGAATGATGCAAGATCAGTAGATTGGCTTCAATAAAGGCATTCAAAAAACCGAGTGTGTCTCGGAGGGAGGCTCTCTCGATTTTTAGAGATACATTTATTTATATGTGCCACTTGTTAGCCAACCTACTGAATAAAACTATTTAATTTTCACCGCAGCGAGAGAAGTTTACATGGTCAATTTAAAGTCAACCAATATTCGCCTGAAAGCGATCGCAAAAAATAAGGACGATGCCATTCGTCAAGCGGGTCAGCTTTTAGTTGAAAACGACCATATTCAACCAGGCTATGTGAAAAGTATGCTGGCGCGCGAGAAACAGGCCAATACCTATCTGGGTAACAGTATCGCCATTCCCCACGGTCAACCCCAAAACCGGGACATGATTCTAAATACGGGCATTTCCGTGTTGCAGTTACCCGATGGAGTGAAATGGAATCCGGGCGAAATGGTGCGGTTGGTGGTTGGTATTGCCGCCAAATCAGACGAGCATTTACAAATTTTGACGAATTTGACCCACGTATTGGATGATCCGGCTGCCGTTGATCAACTGGTGGCAACTGATGATCCTCAGGTGATTGTCGATCGATTAACTGGAGCAGAGTCGCGATCGCAGCCTGGAGTCGCGGCTAATAGTAACCAACCCGACGCAGCCGAACTTGATCAGTTTGATCAGTATGTTGATCTCAAAATTGATGCACCGACAGGACTCCATGCTCGTCCAGCAACAGTCTTTGCCGATTTAGCAAAATCCTTTGAGGCGGAAGTGCGCGTCCGTTACGGTGATCAGGTGGCCAACGGGAAAAGTTTAATGTCGCTGCTGAAGCTGGGCGTCGGTAGAGATGGCATCGTGCGGGTGATGGCTAAAGGGGATGATGCGGCTCAAGCGCTGGCCGCACTACAGGAAGCAGTGGAGGAAGGGCTGGAAGAAGAGGAAGAAGCGGCTCCTGAACTGCTCATTGAACTGCCTGCCCTAGAGCTGGAAAGTCAGGCAATTAACGGCGTAGCGGCTTCACCGGGACTTGCGATCGCACCTCTCTACCGTTTTCACCGAGTCGAACTAGAGTTTGCGGAAACAGCAGAGGATGCGGAGGCCGAGATTGCCAGTTTGAAAGCGGCAATTGCCAATGCTGAATCGGATTTAGCGGAACTCTACACTGCCGTTAAAGCCCGTTCGGGTAAAGCAAAGGCGGCCATCTTCCAGGCTCATCAGGAGTTTCTAGCTGACCCGGAACTACGACAGAATGCGATTGACCAAATTCCGCCCAATCACAGTGCAGCTTGGGCGTGGCAGCAGGCAATTGAGACGCGCGCCAAGGAACTGGAAGCGCTGGCCGATCCGGTATTGTCAGGTCGTGCGGCTGATGTCAGAGATGTAGGACAGCGGGTGCTGTCGCGGCTAGTGGCGTCAGATGATGCAGGGCTAGAGCTACCGGATTATCCAGTCATTTTACTGGCCGATGATCTAACGCCATCCGACACGGCGGGACTCGATCCTGAGAAGATTCGCGGCTTCTGCACCGCTGCCGGAGGTGCCACTTCCCATACGGCAATCATTGCGCGATCGCTGAATATTCCAGCGGTAGCTGGGGCAGGCCGCTTAATTTTAGACTTACCGACCGGACAAACCGCCATTCTAGACGGTGATGGCGGCAGTCTTTACCCTCAGCCCACCGAAGCGGATCTGGAGCAGGCGCGGCAGGCTGAAGCTGAACGAGCCAAGCTGCGGGACGTGGAGCAGCAAACTCGCTTCCAGCCCGCCATCACGACAGATGGATATCGGATCGAAGTCGTTGCTAACATTGGTAACCCTGCTGAAGCGGCTCAGGCGGTTCAGGCGGGTGGTGAGGGGGTTGGTCTGCTGCGAACCGAGTTCTTGTTCCTCAACCGCTCCAATCCGCCTAGTGAAACCGAGCAGTACGATGCGCTGGGCCAGATGACTCAGGCGCTGAATGGTCTGCCGCTGATTGTGCGGACGCTGGATATCGGTGGTGATAAGCATGTGCCGTACCTGAATCAGCCTGCGGAGGAAAACCCCTTCCTGGGCATTCGAGGAGTACGGCTCTGCCTGGAGCGTACCGACCTGTTTGAAACGCAGCTACGGGCCATCCTGCGAGCCGCCGCAGGTGGCTATATCCGCATCATGTTCCCGATGATTGCGACGCTGGAGGATATCCGGGCAGCTAAAACGGTGTTGGAGTCGGTGCGATCGCAGCTCAATGCTCCTCCGGTTGAGATCGGCATGATGGTGGAAGTGCCGACTGCCGTACTAATGGCGGCAGAATTTGCCCAGGAGGTAGACTTCTTCTCGGTCGGCACCAATGACCTGACTCAGTACTTGCTGGCAATGGATCGGGGGCATCCCACGCTGGCCAAACAGGCTGATGCGCTGCATCCAGCCGTGCTGCGAGCGATTCGGCAAACGGTGCAAGCCGCGACCGATGCGAGCAAGTGGGTCGGCGTGTGTGGCGGTTTGGCTGGCGATCCGCTGGGGGCGCTGATCCTGGCTGGACTAGGCGTAAAGGAGCTGAGTATGGATATCCCTAGCATTCCTAAGATTAAGGCCAAGCTGCGGGGCACATCTATGAAGCAAATGCAGCGCCTAGCGAAGAAAGCCTTAGCTTGCCGGACGGCAGCGGAGGTGCGAGATCTATGAATCAGCGAATTGCTACCATCACCCTCAATCCTGCCATCGACCAAACCGTTGCCATCCCTAACTTTCAAGCCAATGCCGTCAACCGGGTAAGCTGGAAGCAGGATGATGCGGGCGGAAAAGGCGTCAATGTCGCGTCCTTTCTCGCTGATATCGGTCATGCGGTCAGCGTCAGCGGCTTTTTGGGCCAAGCGAATCTTGTTCTATTCCACCAACTGTTTGAGCAAAAAGGCATTGCCGATCACTTTGTCCGGATTCCGGGTGAAACTCGCATCAACATCAAAATTGTCGATGATGCCCAAGGTCAAGTAACAGACATCAACTATCCCGGCCTAGAGCCTAGAGATGAAGAGGTGCAGCTACTTCAGGACGTGATCAACGCTCTCACTCAGCAGTGCGACTGGTTCGTCTTTTCGGGCAGCATTCCAGGCGGCTTATCAAATGACATCTATGACCTGCTGATCGGTTCTGTAAAAGCGCTGGGTAAACGGGTAGTGCTAGACACCAGTGGGGATGCGCTGCGCTGTGGTGTACCCGCTAAACCCGATCTGATTAAGCCCAATCAGCTAGAGCTAGAAGAGCTGCTAGGGGTCTCTCTCTCAAGCCAGCTAGATATTGTAGCCGCTGCGCGGGAGCTAATTCAGTCGGGCATTCCCTATGTCGTTGTCTCGATGGGAGCCGAGGGAGCGCTATTTGTCGATCGCGACCAGGCTGTTCATGCTCAACCGCCAGCGATCGATGTCAAAAGCACAGTGGGCGCGGGTGATGCAATGGTCGCGGGTGTTGTATCAGGGCTGGTGAGCGGCAAATCGCTGACCGACTGTGCGGCTTTCGCTACAGCTTGCTCAATGGGGGCACTGAGCCAGATTGGGCCTCGCCTACCGCCGTTAACGGCAATTCAGGACATGTGCGATCGCGTTATTGTTCGCTCCGTTGCCTAGATTTACAAAACTCACTACATCACAACTCATGACTAAAATTGTTGCCATTACCGCCAGCACCGCTGGCGAAGCCCATACCCAGATGGCGGCAGAAGCCCTCCGGCAAACGGCGGCTGCTCTGGGTCACGATCTCAAGGTAGAAGCCCAAACGGGCGCTGTCATCACAGAACTCAGCGACGACGACATTCAGCAGGCCGACGTGGTGATTGTGGGAGCTGACCAGTTCCTCAACCGCGATCGCTTTGTGGGTAAGCCCGTTTACGCCGTCTCGACCAGTGAAGCCATCCGCAATACGGAAATGGTGATTCAGAACGCAGTGGCACTGGTGAAGCAACTGCCCAGCTTAGCCACCACTACGCCCCATCCCTACGATCCGCTGCCAGGTAATGGTGCAGCCAGAGGGGCAGTGGTTCCCGATCCAATAGCTGATAGGGCTACTCACGCTGTCCCGAAAACAACCGTTGAGACAACTGCTCCACCTGCCGAAGCCCAACGGTTCTTTGTCGGCATCACCTCCTGCCCCACAGGCATTGCCCACACCTTCATGGCCGCCGAGGCACTGAAGCAAGGAGCCGCAAAGCTCGGCCACGATATCAAAGTCGAGACGCAAGGGTCAGTGGGAGCAAAGAACCAGCTCACTGACGAGGAGATTGCACGCGCCGATGCGGTCATCATTGCCGCAGATACGCACGTAGACTTGGCTCGCTTCAACGGCAAGCCCGTATATCAAACCTCGACTAAAGCAGCAATTCACAGCGGCAGCGAAGTTGTCGTTAATGCACTGGATGCACCTATACTCGGCAGCAGTCAGGGCGGCGGGCAGGGCTATATGGACGAGGTGCAGCGGGCTAAAGCTGAACGGTCGGAAAAGCGCTCTGGGCCGTACAAGCACCTGCTGACCGGGGTATCCTACATGCTGCCTGTCATCGTAGCGGGCGGTTTGATCATTGCCCTGTCTTTCGTCTTTGGGATTGAACCCGAACCTGGTACCTTCGGTGCCGCACTGATGCAAATCGGTGGAGAAGCTGCTTTCACGCTGATTGTGCCTGTGCTGTCCGGCTACATCGCTTTTTCCATTGCCGATCGGCCTGGTCTGGCACCGGGTCTGATTGGTGGTTTACTAGCTGCAAATCTCGGCATGGGCTTTTTGGGCGGCATTCTCTCGGGCTTCCTGGCGGGCTATGTGGCTAAGTTTGTCCGCGACAAGATCAATTTGCCAGCTAACTTTGAAGGCTTGAAGCCCGTCCTAGTCATTCCTTTGCTCACAACACTGGTGATTGGACTGCTGCTGGTCTATGTCTTTGGTGGACCAGTGCGATTCATCATGGACGGAATGACAGCTTATCTAGAAGACTTGAGCGGCACGAACGCAGTTCTGCTGGGTCTGATTCTGGGCGCAATGATGGCAGTAGATATGGGTGGACCTGTGAATAAAGCAGCGTATACTTTTGCCGTAGGACTGCTGGCAACAAATATCTACGCGCCAATGGCGGCAGTGATGGCGGCAGGCATGACGCCACCATTGGGACTCGCTCTCGCTACCTTTGTGGCCCGGAAGTATTTTAACCAGGCCGAGCAGGAAGCCGGAAAAGTCGCTTCAGTTTTAGGAATTTCCTTTATCACCGAAGGCGCAATTCCCTTTGCCGCCAATGATCCACTGCGAATCATTCCCGCCTGCATTGCTGGATCAGCGGTGACGGGAGCACTATCGATGCTGTTCAACTGCACGCTGCGCGCGCCTCATGGCGGCATCTTTGTGCTGGCAATTCCCAATGCGGTGCAAAATGTGGGGCTATATATTGTTGCGATCGCAGTTGGTACTCTGGTCACAGCTCTTGCCACTATCCAACTCAAGCACCTATTTCCCAAAAATCGCACCCAGGCTGAAGCATAGTTCGCTACAGTTTGCTGTTTACAATGAATAAACCTAAAAGAGTAGTTTTGGGGAAGAATCGAGGGGGGAAAAAACCCCCCTTCCGTTTTGGGTTGGGGAAGAGGGGGTGTACAAAAAAAAGGCGCA
>CBKWJC010000018.1:0-82590 GCA_966674685.1 uncultured bacterium | reverse complement strand
TTGCACCTATTGGCCTATTCTAAAACCATGAATCTATTTCTTTACAAGCCCTTAGGATCGTGGATTAAAGTGCAGGGTGCAAGATGTGAGTAGACGGAATCGATGAACTCAATCCCTTAAAATATTGAGGCGCTCCAATGATTCACCGGATATTCTTATGCAATCGTTTCGACTTGATCCCTATCTGTGGATTCATCTGGCAGGCATCGCTGCGCTGCCGATCCTGCTAGAAGTTTGCCTACTGGGTTTAGCGGTTGGCTATCCGCTGCTGCCCCCCGTTTTGGAAGTTGCCATTCTAGCCGCGATCGGGATTGGGCCAATCCTGTGGATGCAGTGGACGCGCCCGTTTTACATTTTTAGCCTGATGGCTGTGGCGCTCCAGCCAGAAAAATTGAGCGACCAGCAGCGGCAAATGCTTCGCTTTTTCAAAACGCCTGTAGCCAAGGGTTTTACCCTAATTGCGCCCGTAGTGTTGACCTGGGCACTCTGGCAGCTCTACAAGCTGGCTCCCATTGCGGCAGACTTTACGCCGATTTCCTCCCAGCTCCGCCTTGTAGGATTGCTAGTAGCCGCGATCGCATTTTTGGCCTGCAACCTGTTTCTACAAGTGCCCTTAAGCGTGCTGCATGTGCTGCTGGTTTCGCCCCAGTCAGTTGAAAATGCAGAAGCCTATCCACTGGCGGAGATTCCGCAGGATTTTACGCTAATCGGCTTGCGGATTCCGAAGATTTTGCCGCAGTTGAAGGCTGAGCCAAAGACTGCTGCGGTTGATTTGCCAAAGCGGGATGGGGAGCTTGGGGAGCGGGAGGAGCAGGGGGGAGAGGGGGCCAATCTGGGGGCTTCAGATACCGCTTCAGATGCTGATGATGTATGGGGTGAGGATGAAGGAGAGGAAGGTGCGATCGCAGATTTAGCAGATCTAAGTGAACCTGAATCTGGAGTGGAAGATGAGGGAGATGAGGGTGCGATCGCGGCTGATGAATCCCATGATGAATCGGATGAGTGGGTTGAGTCTGCGGCTGGAACGGATGAAGTCTACGAAACGGTAGACGAGAATATCGAAGTCACTGATCGCGCATTGGCAGAAGAAGAAGGTTCGATGGCAGTAGGAACCGAGCTGACATCAGATGAGGAGGCCAATTCGGCTGATCAGCCTACTGCGGAACCAGAGGTGGCAGAGCCAGCGGCAGACGTGACTCAGGAATTAGAGGATAATTTTGCGGCGGTTGACGCTGAGCCAGAGACTAGCCTCACATCAGCAGAGAATGAAGACGATATCGCTGGAGATGACGATACAGACGAAGCTGAGCCAGAAGTCGCGACAGATGTTAATACAGACATTGACGATAATGATAAAGACTAACTAATACAAACGCCCCCTCGCTCCCCTGCTCCCATTCCCCCCTGCTCCCCTGCCCCCCTGCCCGACCGCTCTCCAAAATTCGCTCAACTCTCACTCTTACTGTCTACCCTACTGATTCACTAACCGAAACCGTGACTCAACCTGAAGTTCTCAAACAGTTACTCGAAGCCGTTGCCCAGGGAAAAATCGATCCTGCGATCGCGCTGGAAAAGCTGAAGCACTTTGATTTTGAACCCATAGAGGAATATGCCCGCATTGATCATCACCGATCGCTGCGGACGGGCTTCCCAGAGGTGATTTGGGGGCCTGGGAAAACGCCGGAGCAAATTGTCGGCATCATCAACGCCATGCGGAGCCGCAACCCGGTCGTGATGGCAACCCGGATCGAGCCGGAGGTCTATGCTCAACTGCAAGCGGAAATCCCAGAACTGCACTACTATGCCCAGTCGCGCATCTGTGCCCTAGTGGAAGCGGAAATTAAGCCGCGTCATCCCGGTGTGATCAGCATTCTGTCGGCAGGAACGGCAGATTTAGCGGTGGCGGAAGAAGCGGCAATCACGGCAGAGCTATCTGGCTTTGAGGTGAAGCGGCTCTGGGATGTGGGTGTGGCCGGAATTCACCGTTTGCTGAACAATCGCCACGTGGTGCAGTCAGCGGACGTGCTGATTGTAGTGGCGGGCATGGAAGGCGCGCTGCCCAGCGTCGTGGCAGGCATGGCCGACTGTCCGGTGATTGCGGTACCGACCAGCATTGGCTACGGGGCCAGTTTTAACGGCCTTGCGGCCCTGCTGACGATGCTCAACTCCTGCGCGGCAGGTATCGGCGTCGTGAATATTGACAATGGATTTGGCGCTGCGGTGCTGGCGGGACAGATTCTGCGGACAGCTGCACGAGTCGCCATCAAAGAGCAAGGAACCATATAGGGTTAGTACGCAAAATCATGACTATATTTTTGCGAAAGTTAGGCATAGCCTAACTTTCGCAAAAATAAACATGGTTGTTATGAGCGAATATCGCATCACATTAGGTTCCCAAGACAAATGTGAGTCATGAGCAAAATGGGAATACTAAGGAAAAGGAAAGCGCTAGGTTGAAGCTGTATCTATACTCATCGATCACTCACGCCTCAACTGACACATGAGTCTTCGTTGGAATTGGTTTAGTGACTTACCGACCCAACTGCGGAGAATCTCGCTATGTTCTGGATTTGTATAGTTCTAATTGCGATCGCGCTTTTGGCTAGCTATTGGGCTTGGCGCGTGCCGAATGAGGTTGAGAGCATCTTAATCGGCATTCCTGCAGTTATCTGCTTACTGAGCGGCATTGTGATTGCTCCAGTGGTCATTAAAATCGCTATTTTGACAATCGTTCTACTCATTCATCGATCTGCCCAAATTCGCTTTAGCCGCTCAGCTAAGTAGATGGCCAAAATTAAACGATGCCGTAGAGTGTGTTAGCGCTAGCGCAACGCACCACTTCTTTGATGCGTTGCGCTAGCGCTAACACATCCGACATAAGTTTATGGCTACACGCTTAGATAGACAGAAAATATTAAGTCACAGCTCGCAGCGTTGCCGAATAACGATTAGATAGAGATAACATCCGCATATTAATCTAGCAAAACAAACATACGAAATAAACAACATATTTATTGTCTTATTTGGTCAGTTAAATTCGGGAAATAAACAACTTTCTTGTTGCCAAATGCAATCAGTTATGGAAAGTCGATAAAAGCGCGAGTAAAGCTATTTCTCTCTTGTCTTTGAATTCATCAGATACATTCATCAAAACATAGAACTCTCGTCTGGCCTGTATTTTAAGCGTAAAGCTTGAGGACTGGGCTGAACTGGCTACACTTAATGGATTGAAAGCGAAGATCTTGCAATTTGTAAAAGCAAACTCAATTCGCTGAGCTTAATCTGTACACTAATAAGTGTAGAAGTTAATTTGATGCAGCTTAATTGATTTTGCTAATAGCAAAAATGATGCGAGATTAAGCTGAGTCTCAGTCAAATACTTTATTCCAGCATTTTCATTATTTGTCGAGTTGGATTTAGCTTCAACCTGATTGAACGTATCTTTTAAGCTGATTACTCTTCAAGATCGTTAGCAAGAATAAGCGTCTAATCAGTAGCAACACGGCAAGAATGAAGGCTCTCCAACCTTGACTTTCAGGAGTGGTTGACATGGTATTGCTTCATCATCGATCCGAAGATAGTGCATCTGATTACTCCTCTGGTAATCAGTCGGATCGAGAACATGCATTTGTACTGTGGTTTGAGGAAGTTGGCATTGACGATATCCCAATGGTCGGCGGCAAAAACGCGTCCCTCGGTGAGATGATCCAGCAGCTCGGCTCCAAGGGCGTTTCTGTCCCAACTGGCTTTGCCACAACCGCTTATGCCTATCGCTATTTCATTGAAAAGGCAGGACTCGAAACTAAACTGCGGAACCTGTTTTCCGATTTGGATTTAGATGATGTGATGAATCTGCGCGATCGCGGTAAGCAGGCGCGGGCACTCGTCCTCAATACCCCTTTCCCTCCTGAACTTGAGGCTGCGATTAGTAGCGCTTATCTCCGATTGTGCGATCGTTACAATGCCGTCAATCAAGAATGCGAAATGCTCACGGGTGCAGCCGCCGAAGAATGCCGCACGATTACGAGTGACCTTGACGTAGCCGTCCGCTCCTCAGCCACCGCAGAAGACTTACCCGATGCCAGTTTTGCCGGACAGCAAGAAACCTATCTCAATGTCCACGGCGTCAAGGAAGTGGTCGAGTCCTGCCATAAATGCTTCGCGTCGCTATTTACCGACCGGGCCATCTCCTATCGGCATCAGTATGCAGAGCGGATTGAAGGCTTCGACGAGTTCAGTGTGGCCCTCTCCGTCGGCGTCCAGAAGATGGTGCGCTCCGACCTAGCCTCGTCCGGCGTCATGTTCTCCATCGACACCGAAACGGGCTTCAAGAATGCAGCTTTGATTACCGGAGCCTACGGTTTGGGTGAAAACGTGGTTCAAGGTGCCGTCAACCCTGATGAGTACTTCGTTTTCAAGCCGACCTTAAAAGATGGCAAGCGCCCCATCCTCGAAAAGCGGCTGGGCAGCAAAGAAATCAAGATGATCTATGACATCGGCGGCGGCAAACAAGTTAAGAACGTGCCTGTGGCCGACCCCGATCGCAAAAAATTCTGCATTACTGATGATGAAGTCATTACTCTAGCGAAATGGGCCTGCATTATCGAAGACCACTACAGCGCCAAGCGGGGCAAAGAAACCCCAATGGATATTGAATGGGCGAAAGATGGCCTGACGGGTGAGCTGTTTATTGTCCAGGCTCGCCCCGAAACCGTCCAGTCTCAGAAATCGGGCAGCGTCATCAAGCACTATCGGCTGCAAGGCACAGGCGATGTCCTGACCACCGGACGAGCCGTAGGCGAAATGATCGGTGCAGGTAAAGCCCGCGTGATCATGGATGTCCACCGGATTGCCGAATTCCAAGAAGGGGAAGTGCTGGTCACTAACAAGACCGACCCCGACTGGGAACCGATCATGAAGAAGTCCAACGCCATTATCACCAACCAGGGTGGACGCACCTGCCACGCTGCCATCATTGCGCGTGAGATGGGCATTCCGGCCATCGTCGGCTGCGGCAACGCAACAGAGGTGCTGAAGACCGGTCAGGAAGTGACCGTTTCCTGCTCCGAAGGTGAAGAAGGCCGCGTTTACGCGGGTATGGTTCCCTTCGAAATCCAGGAAACCCAGCTCGACAACCTGCCGCGCACCCATACCCAAATCCTGATGAACGTCGGCAATCCAGAAGAAGCCTTTGGTTTAGCCGCTATTCCCTGCGACGGTGTTGGTCTCGCTCGCCTAGAGTTCATTATTGCCAACCACATCAAAGCCCACCCACTAGCGCTGATGCACTTCGATGAACTGGAAGACAAGGCGGCCAAGTGGGAAATCTCCCAGCTCACGGCCAACTATGACGACAAGCCCGAATTCTTTGTCGATAAGCTGGCCACAGGCGTGGGCATGATTGCTGCGGCCTTCTATCCCAATCCGGTGATCGTGCGGATGTCGGACTTCAAGAGCAACGAATACGCCAACCTGATCGGCGGTCGCGAGTTTGAACCGAAGGAAGAAAACCCAATGATCGGCTGGCGCGGCGCATCTCGCTACTACGATCCAAAATACACGGCAGCCTACGGCCTAGAGTGCAAGGCGCTGAAGCGCGTCCGCGATGACATGGGTCTAACTAACGTCATTCCGATGATTCCGTTCTGCCGCACTCCCGACGAGGGTCGCAAGGTACTGGAAACGATGGAGAAATATGGCCTGAAGCGGGGTGAAAATGGTCTCCAGGTCTACGTGATGTGCGAAATTCCCAGCAACGTCATCCTGGCTGACCAGTTCAGCGAAGTCTTTGACGGCTTCTCGATTGGTTCCAACGACCTGACCCAGCTCACCCTTGGTCTGGATCGCGACTCGGCTCTGGTTGCTCACATTTTCGACGAACGCAACGAAGGCGTGAAAGAAATGGTGCGCCAGGTGATCACTAAGGCCAAAGCCAACGGTCGCAAGATCGGCATCTGTGGCCAAGCACCCAGCGACTATCCTGAGTTTGCCTCCTTCCTAGTCGAAATGGGCATCGACTCGATTAGCTTGAACCCGGATACGGTACTGAAGACCATGCTAGAAATTGCCAAAACGGAGGAGAAACTCGGTTAATTCTGATAAACAGCTATTTTGAATAGCAAACCTAGGATTGGGCATAGTGAGCAAGCTAATGCTCAATCCTTATTATTTTCTAGAAAATTTTTCCCGATTGGTAACTTGTTACATCCCATAGGTTTGAGGAAAACGTTGGTGGAATCATTAGATGTAGTCGCTCTTACTGAAGATTTACCCGATCTCAACCTCTATAGAGGCCAGGTTAGTACCATTGTCGAGGTTCATGAACCAATTGTGTTTGAGGTTCTATTGTGAGCAAGCTAAATAATCTTCCAAAACCTAGAGGAGAAGGAAAATCTGAAGTCTATAAATCGTTAAATGGTCAGGGGTCTCCCAGCGTTAATAAGACAGATAATCCACTCTCACCTCGCAATCTACTCGCTGGGTTTCTAGTATCTATAGTTGGAGGAATTGCATTGGCTTGGATTATTCAAGATGCAAGATTTCAACCGCAACCAGATAAAAAATTAAACAGTAATACTTCTCAGGAAACTCATGGTGATTGCAGCTCAAACATTAGAGACAGCTCTGGGATTGTAATTAACTGTAACACGGTTATCAATGGACAAGTAGTTGGCAATCAGAAGATCAGTACTGCCCTTCTAAGGGACAAGGTTTCTTACTTTGTTAATTCTGTTCAAAACTCGCCTTTCGATGCCCTCAGAGCCAACATTAATGGGCAAGATTATGAGTTAATAAGCGAGGAAGAGAATTTATGTCTTGATTTAACTGATCAAAGAGATTATGACAAAAACGGTTCAGTTGACGCTTTAGTTACAAACATCGTAGCGTGTGGTGGAAATGGTACTGGCAACAGCTTTTTCTTCATCTCTTACCTAGGAGATGGCCATTTTGAAAGAAGCAGTGAGTTTGGGGGGATTTCTTGGAGTGAACCAGAGATTCAGGAGTGGAAAGGAGTATGGAGTGTTGTTACGACATCCGCAAATGAAGGTATGAATACCGATGCGCCTATTGAGATTAAGGAGAGATTTGTATTAGATGCAGGTAATGCTGTCAAGGTAGAAGAATCTGAGCGTAAAGAAATCATTGCTCTTGTTGAATTGAAATCAGAAGATTTTGATTTTCAAAAGATAGATGAAGTAAAAGAAATATTATTTGATCTTGACGGCGATGGTATTGAAGACAAAATCATAGGGCGATTATGGCACAGATGGGGTAGAGTCGTATGGTCTGTAAGTTTTTCTCAAGGAGGAGGATTTGAAAGCAGCGGTGGTTGTAAAAGAGTAGGTATATTATCTACTACAACAGTGAATGTACATGACATAGTTTGTGATCATGACACGATCTACAGATGGAATGGCAATGAATATATAAGTCAATCCAGTTAATACATTAAGTTGGCTTTTACTTGCCGAATAGGGTTAGCAAATACTGTATCTCTTCAGTGATGTTTTGATTTTTTGAAAAGCTAGGATATAGCATTTTGTGTATTAGAGAGCTAATGTTCCTGTTGAGCAGACTGGTAGAAAGCTTTGCCTGTGTTAGAAAATTACTTATAGCCAATCAACAGGAACGTTAGGTAAACTAAAAACGCTGCTATCAAGGGTTCTGATGGTAAAAGCATCACCAGGTTAAAAGTTACGTCGTAGTTCCCAGTTGAGATCTACACCTTACATTCCCTACAAATCAGCATCTTGTGAATGGCTAATAAGCGCGATCGCAATGACATAAATTTTTGGCTGGCGCGGACTATCAGAGTTGACTAATGTTGTAGTGTCGTCATGTAGGGAGCGAAAGCCGCTCAGCCAGAACGTTATTTACCTAAAGATTAAACATGGTTGAAGGAAGTTGTCTGTGTGGTTCTATCAAATATAAAGTAGAACTAATACCAGAAAAGATTTTCAATTGTCACTGTCAATTTTGCCGTAAGGCTCATGGTGCGGATTACGTAACAGTGGCACTTGCCAAAGCCAGTACTTTGGTTATTTCTGATGACAACAATTATTTAAGAGAGCACCTAAATGACATTGGTGGTTATCGTGCATTTTGTGCTAATTGTGGCACACGGTTAATGAATTATGCGCCGGATAAAAACATCTACTTTAGTGTGACGTTATCAACCATCGATACACCGATTGATCTAAAGCCTGTTGCACACGTAAATACAGAATCAAAAGCTAGTTGGTGTGTACCTTATGATGGTATACCTAATTACCCAAAGCTTCCTGAAGGTTTGGTGTAGTCGGTGTTTAACCAACCAATACACAGAGCTAGTGTTGAAAATTGGTAACGCTAGGTTGAGGGTTGCGATCGCACCTTACATTCCCTACAAATCAGCATTTTGTGAATGGCTAATAATTGCGACCTATCACTGCGATCGCAAAAGCTGAAATAGTAAACCAAACTGCTTTAAGCCTGATTAGCTAGGTGTAGAGTACTCTGGAGAGGTGACTTCTTGAGAAGAGGAAAGGAATCATGACACTTGCTGAAGTGCTTCCGGCTGCCCGACAACTCTCTGCAACAGAAAAACTGAAACTGATCCGAATTCTGGCTGAGGATTTAGACATGGCTCAGGATATTGCACCATTGGAACCCTTCAAAATTTATGACTTACCCACTCCATATGATTGTTTTGGAGCGGGCGCAGCTTTGATGGAAGCTTTCAAACAGCCCGATGTTCGTCAGTGATTGATATATGCGATTCCAGTATTCAATCACCAGCCCAACCCAAAATGAGTTTGACAGCCTGCCAAGACTTCCATTAATGCTGAGACGCGAAGATCAGGAAATTGAAGCGGTGGGTCTAGTGGATAGTGGTGCAACGGTGAATGTTCTGTCATATGAACTTGGTCTTCAACTAGGCGGGGTTTGGGACGATCACAGAGCTGTTATTCAATTGTCAGGCAATCTTAGCAATTAACCAGCAATGCCTTTTGCTGCAATCGCTCAAATTGAAGAATCTCCGCCAGTCCAACTGCTTTTTGCGTGGGTACAGCGCCCAAACACCCCATTGATTCTAGGGCAGACGAACTTCTTTCTTGAATTTGATGTTTGCTTCTACCGTTCCAAGATGGAGTTTGAAGTCAAACCGAAATCTCCGTAGCAACCAGCTAACAATTCTGTAACCTCGATTGCATGGCTGATAAGTGCGATGTCACCTATCCAGCAGGTTTTGGTGCAAGATGTGAGTGAATGTGACTATCGCTATGCAAGCCGCTGATTAGAATGTAAAGCTGAATCATAGCCTGGTTTACCGTTGCATAATTTATGACTGTTAAGAGCATCCAAACCGCTAAAGTTTCTCAACCCACCAAGCTCAAGCCCGATTGGGCTGGACAGAACATCCTTTCTCGTCTAGTCAATCTGCTGATTCAAATCAAGCCCCTCTATGCGCTGATGAAGCGACAGGCCCGTCAGGTCTTGATCAGGACGGCTGAAAAGAACGGCATCCCCTGGCAGCAAAACTATCGTGAATTAGAAGCATCTAGCATTCAGGCCACACTGGCTAACATCACAAATCCAGCGGTCGAGTATCCCAACTACTACCGGGTACCATTCCATGCTTATGCTGAGGGCAATTTGTGCTGGATCGCAGCATTTGAAGCCGAATCCGCGACCCACGCAATGGCGCTACGGATTTGGCCATGGGAAAAATTGTCCTGGCAAACGGCTCAAGCCCGCTTACGCTCCAGTTTTCACCAGGTTTTGGCCGAGCAAATCGCCAGTCCAGTCGGCGACATTTTGGATCTTGGCTGCTCGGTGGGCATTTCGACGCTCAGCCTGCATCGTTACTATGCTCAACAGTATGCTCAACAATCAGGCTATCAACCGTCAGCCCCCGTCCGAACCGTGGGACTGGATCTATCCCCTTACATGCTGGCTGTCGCAAAATTTCGCGATGTCAACCACGAAATCGCTGATTGGGTTCATGCCAAAGCCGAGCACACCGAATTTCCAGACCAGTCATTTGATTTAATTACGCTTCAGTTTGTGCTGCATGAACTGCCTCGACAGGCCACAACTGCAATTTTTCAAGAAGCCTATCGGCTGCTGCGTCCGGGCGGACATGTTGCGATCGCAGACAACAATCCCACATCCCCCGTGATTCAGAACCTGCCCCCGGTGCTATTTACACTCATGAAAAGCACTGAACCCTGGAGCGATGACTACTACACGTTCAATATAGAAGCAGCTCTGGAGCAAATCGGATTCATCCACAGCACTACTGTTGCCAGCGATCCCCGCCACCGCACCATCGTAGCCCGCAGGCCATAAAGTATTCACCAGAGGCAGTAAGGGGAGTATAGAGGCTGTAGAGATCGGTAGAGCGAAAGGGTAGATGAGTAGATAGGTAACGGAGTAATGGAGTGATACGGATTCCGTATCAAATCTCAAAACTCAGCACTAACCTCATCTGTAGGGCTATAGCAGTTCTCTCATTCTTAACTGGAATCACTGTAATTCGTAAAACTGGATGACAAACGCGAGACAGCATGCAAAAGTGGGCGTTGGCAACAGATCCGATTTTGCCAACGCCCTATTCAAAATGTTGTTTATTTCCTCCAGACCAGGCGCTAGAGGCACGATTTGCTAGTAGGCTAGCGTTTCCAGCGTCTCACGCAGATAGCGGCTCACCAAAATTTCTAAGCTCGTATTCTGGACATCGCGGCTTTGCTCTAGCTTCCAGCGCCGGAAACCAGAACTATCTGCGATCGCTTGCTTCAGGCTGTTCCAAACCTGAGTTTCTTCTTCAAAAGCGCTATAGAGCGTTGATGGGTTTGCCATAGAAACCTCAAAATACGTCAGGTGTTCCAGAAGTCAGCTTTACAGCTTTTATCATCTGCTGTTTACAGAATAGCGCAGCCTCAGAAAACTGCTGTAGCGCGTGAGACACTCAATTCAGAAAGAAAGTTAGTCTTCTAGAAAATCAATATCGGCTGAGCGCCTGAGAATCTCATCTGCGATCGCAGCTTCACCCTCGCTCAACCCACCAAAACTCATTGTTTGTTGGCGAATCTGGGAAAAAATTCGATAAGCATCCAGCCTTAAGGACGCTTGCCCCATCGTTGGGCTGGCATGGATAGAAGCGTTTGCACTTGTTCTGACTAGACTGTACTCAACATTTTCCGTGTAGATCGTAAACGTAATGTTGAAAACCTCAAAAAAGTTGATGACCCAGCGGCAATTCTCTTCAGATTCGTCTTTGTAGTAGCGAATTAAATTGGCAATCTGTGCTTCAAGATGAGACTGTGACTTGCGACAAATCAAAATCAGTTTTAACAACACACTGACGATGGGCAGCGGATTACCGTTGGCTAGCAGAATGCAAAAGAGCGGAGAGGGAGATTCGCGATCTTCTGTCGTCAAATACTCGATTACCCGATTACAGGTGCGTAGCAGCAGCGCATCATTAATTTCAACATCATGATAATCGAGATAAAGCTCGTTCAATCGACTTCCTAAGTTTTGGCGAATAGCAAGAGCCGCTTCTTTATCTGGCAGCGTGAAGAGCAGATAGCGCAGCAAACTTTTCTTAAAACTTTCGTAGCGAACGCCCTGAACTTGGCGCACAAAAATATTGGCGAGGTTGGCATAGCTAAAGGTGCCGCGTCGCATCACAATCGTTTTAATTAATCGTAAGACGCCATCGCCTAGCCCGGTTGGATTATTCGGCATCTCGCTGTGCGATCGCGCCATTTGCGACTTGGCCGTATATAAAGCCAAGTCTAGCTTGAAGCGATCCCGAAGCTGCTGTGCAGCTAAACGAGCCGCATCTCTTTGTTCTTGAGGATTATCAGTATCGGCTGACTGTGCAGCTAATAAATAAGCCGTATAGCGAGATGTCCAATGCTGTTCTCGCTCCTGAGGCGGCAGATAACGAGCAGCAAACAGCTTTAGATCGTCGTAGTCTTTACTATGAACAAAATCACTCAGCCATGACCTGAGCCGCTTGAGAGTGGGTGAAACAGTCCGACGCTGAATCAGCGGATCTTCAAACAGGAGAACGAGATCTTGAATAGCTTGATGCTGACGTGAGGTTTCCCAGTTGTTGATCAAAATGTAGCACGAGCGCTTTAGCGTGTTGCGAAACTCCCGTGCATCATTGGCAAAAATAATTTCGTATAGGGCTGGCAGCGTATTGGAGCTGACAGTATCCACATGCTGGATAAAAAGGCGCTTGAACTCTTCTAGAACCTCCTCGGCTGGATAATGCTTAACAGCATCGAGTAAAAAGGCATAGATAGCTTCCTGCGCCGCGCGAGGATTTCGATCCATCAGCTGTCTGCGGTTAGAAGAGTTGGGGGACACATCAGTCAAGACTCGATCCACAATCATGAGCATTGCCTAGTCAAATGGTGCAGTCATCAAAACAGAGAATGAGAATAAGTAGATTTACACATAGCTTTATCTTATCGAGACCCCACGTCATTCAAGTCAGTTGAAATAAACCGGAGTGATGCACTTCCATGAGGACAGCACTGCATCGAATATTTTGTTTATGCTAAAAATTTATGTATTGACGCCACGCGAATTCAAGCGTTGAGCGTAAGTCGTCTGAAAAAGCCGTATTCCTTGAAAATCGGTTACGTCATCTTCAACGAACGGAGCTAGCTAATGCCGACGCATCAGGAGAATAGATGCGCGATCGCACCTCCAAACTTGCAACGCAATCAACCCTGAACGGTGCAGCAGATCCGGCGGATTGGCCCAGTTCCCGACAGAGGTCACCTTGGAAGAAGAAAAAAGGCTGGTCATCACAAAGCACATGGTGAAACAAACGCTGTACTCAAACATTGGGGATGCGGAAAACGGGTTAATTGCAGCTAATTTGCCTAATTCGCCCTGATTTTAAGAGGACATATCTCTCACTGAGGCTCAGCTATGCACCTTAAGCTGGTCGTCTTATAAGACGTGATGCGAGCGCTATGAGAGAAAGAGGAAATTGTATCGTCAATTAACTTGAGATGCACCGAATTCAAGCTACGAATACATTACTACGGATACAAGGGGATTTCAGTGACAATACCCATACGCTGTGGGTGATATTCGGGTGATCTTAGACTGATTGAAAACACTGCCCGCTTGTGATCTAGTCCCAAATCCGTTTCTACAAGCCGATCCTAGCCTTCAGAGTAGGCGTGTCGGATTGAGGTATAAATTGGGGTGGGGGCGGTGTCCCAGTACCGATACGTCTAGCGTTGGATAAACAACAAACTACTATAAAGATGAAATGCATCGTCCCAGTTTGATCGGGTTTGGCGGGCGATGTCAATGTGGGATTTGAAGCTGGAACCGAGTAGTTCGACGAAATCCAGGGCGCTTTCGCCAAATATGGTGAAATCGGAGTGAATCGGCCCCGTTATTCGCTGATTTAGCTCATGAATCAGTCGATTCCAGCTAATGCGATTGGTCACCTGCATGAGATTGCGAGGTTCGTTGGGGGTGGGGGCAAATTCGACGCTGCGCTGAAACTGATAGGTGCGATCGCAAATTCGCAAAATACTATTGCGTCCCGGCAGGTGTAGGTCACAGATTTGCATGTAGTCTTGGGTACGCTCCTTGCGCTGGAGCTTGTTCCACGGCCCCAAATCCACCACTGATTCTAGAATTGGCAAGCGGCCTTCTACGCGCTGGCTCACCTCTGACCAATCAAATGCCAGTGCCCCCAACTGGTCATCTTCACTGTGGCAAATTGCTGTGGCTTTCGGATCGAGGATTTTGAACCGATCGACACGAAAAACATGAACCTGCTGCAAGGCCGAAATTCGCTGGCAGAAGGCCGGAACATTCACCTGCCGCAGCTCATCGACATAAAAGTTCAGCGCCCCGATCGAACCAACTCGATGCAGTCGCCAGCCTCGGCTGGGAAGCTGCATTTGAGCCAGATAGGGTTCGATCTGCATCACCTTGGCGAACCCTTGGGCTACCTCGCGCCGCTGTTCCCCAACAACAGGCTCAATGACCAGTAGCCCTAGCTCCTGCTCGCTCGGCTCCGCCGTTGCCTCCTGCATGGCCTGCTGACGACGCTGGGCTTCAATTTCATCTAAACGCTGCAAACCCTGGCGAGCTTGAGTCACAACCTTGGGCACGGTTGCAACCTTGAGCAGCTTTCGATAGGTCACTTCTGCTGCTTGCAGTTTCCCTGTCGCCTCCTGAAAGCGACCGACGTACAGCCGAAACCAGGGATCTTTGGAATTTTCTTGCTGCCACTGCTTGAGCAGTTGAGCCACCGTGCGGTAGTCCTTTTGCTCCAATGCTTCAGCAACTTCCTTCTGCATCTTCCCTGATCCCTTAAGTCATTACACCGAACCTATGGTTAAACCCGCTTGGTGGTTTTGATGCGAAACGAGCTTAGCCAGCTTCTCACCAAACTGGGGGTTTATAGTCAGACGTTGGACTAATATTTTCGCTCCTTCGGTTCAAACATACCCAAAGCAACGGGTCGATAGCTCAATTCGATGCCAGCGGGTGAGTAATAGGTCAGCGTGTGCTGCAAGAAATTGGCATCATCCCGCGTCGGGAAATCTTCCCGCGAGTGGGAGCCGCGGCTTTCTTTGCGCTCCAGTGCCGAGGTGAGAATCATGCGGCCAACCACCATCAGGTTCCGCAGCTCCAGCGCTTCAATAATTTCGGTATTCCAGAGCTTGTCTTTGTCGTCTAGATAGATTTGCCCAAAGCTGGCCTGAAGTGCCTCCAGCTTTTCGACGCCCTCCTGCATGACATCGGCTTGACGAAAGACGCCGCAGTGCTCGGTGATGCAGTCTTGGTACTGCTGGCGCAGGTCATGGATTCGCATGGTGCCTTGTTGATCAAGCAGCGCCTGAATCTGATCCTGGGCTTCTTGGATGTAGCGATCGCAGTCGACATCCGGTAGTTTTTGATCGAGGACGTATTGTGCGATCGCAGCTCCGGTGCGGCGACCAAATACGACGCATTCCAGTAGTGAGTTACTGCCGAGACGATTGGCACCGTGGACGGACACACAGGCCGCTTCTCCCGCCGCGAAGAAGTTGTCTACTAAACCATCGGCACCGCTGCGGACTTGACCGTCCAAGTTCACTGGAATGCCGCCCATTGAATAGTGAACCGTGGGTCGCACCGGAATCGGTTCGGTAATAGCGTCCACACCGAGTAACCGATGCGCCTCTTCCCAGCAGAAGGGCACCCGGCTCATGATTTTCTCCCGCCCCATGTGGCGCAAGTCCAGGTAAACGTATGGCCCACCTGCGCTGCCGTCCGGCTTGATGCCGCGACCCGCCCGAATTTCTTTGGTAATGGCGCGAGAGGTGATATCCCGTGGCGCTAGCTCCATCTGCTTGGGCGCATAGTGCTCCATAAAGCGCTGCCCGTCGCTGTTGATCAAGTACGCCCCTTCGCCCCGCACGGCTTCCGAAACGAGGACACCAACTGGATATAAACCCGTGGGATGGAACTGGACAAACTCCATATCCTGGAGCGGCAGACCTGCGATCGCAGTCATGGCCAATCCGTCTCCTGTCGAGGCAAAGTCGTTAGACGTGGTGTTAAACACCCGACCGTAGCCACCTGTGGCAAACATCACCGCCTTGGCACGCACCACCTCGATTCGCCCGTCCAGCAGGTGATACATCACGATGCCCTTGGCGCGACCTTCCTCCAGAATTAGGCGCATGACGTACCATTCGTCATAGATCGTGACGCCATAGCGCATCAGATTATTGATCAGCTCGTGCAGAATGGCATGTCCCGTTTTATCGGCTGCGTAGCAGGTGCGCCGATGGGAGTGGCCGCCAAAGGCTCGCTGCGCGATCCGACCATCCTCTAAGCGCGAGAACAGCACGCCCATATGTTCCAGATCAATAACGACATCCGGAGCTTCTTTGGCCAGGATTTCAACCGCATCCTGATCCGCAAGGTAGTCTGATCCTTTTACAGTATCAAAGGCGTGGGCTTCCCAGGAATCGGCATCGTCCACATTCTTCAGTGTGGCGGCGATTCCTCCCTGTGCGGCGACCGAGTGGGAGCGAATTGGATGGGTTTTAGCGACAAGACCAATGCTTAGGCTGGGATGGGTGCGAATAATTTCTAAGGCTGCTCTTGAACCCGCTAGACCACCGCCAACAATAACGACATCGTGCTCAATCATAGACTTTCTGGTGTTGATCTTCCTCTATCCTGACGCAACAAAAAACTCCTCACCCAAAGGTAAGGAGATTCTTTATAAATGCAGGGTATCGCACTAAATGTTGGGTCAAAAACCCAAACAAACACCACCGCACTGCGGCGGCAATATTTGTCTTTACTAGATCGTTGATGCAGACGTCTTGCTTTAACCTACAGCGCGGGCTGCTTGATTCGGCATGTTACCAGAGGATGCCTGATTTGATTCATCTGCTGGTTCCACAGCTTTGAACTCAATGTGGTTCAACAGAGTGGTCACAAAGGCAAAGAGCAAGAAAGGCAACGACAAGACGAACACTAATCCAACAGACGCTAATGCATAGACAGGGCGACTTGCTCCCATCAGGGCAAGCGCAGAGGCCAAACTAATAAACAACACCAGTAGCCAAACAATGATCTGACCGTAAATATCACCAAATGTCAGGGTGCAAACAAACCGATAGCGGGTTCCTGGCTCCATGACAGTCCTCTTCATATACGTTAATGGTTTTTATCCGAAATTCAGAGACAGAGCCACTGCCGTTTCAAGCTCCCTTTAGCAGTGAGAAAGGCTAGCAGTACTAGTCTTTCCCAATCCTTGACTCAAGATGAGTGCGGGAATTGATCAACGAATTTCGTATTTTTAGGTTAAGAGGGTAAGCTTTAGATCGCTCTGTTCTAAAGACTTTCGCAACATCTCTGTAACATCACGTAATGTATAGCGATCGCAATTGAGTCGTATAGCCGTAGTCAGCTTTATTCGGACACGGATATTGCTGTGGCGCGGCTTCACCGCGCCACAACAAATCCCCAACCCAAATGACTACCGCTATGAACGCTAATGGGCAACAAAGGACTGCTGTTCGGGAATCAAGCATGTCTCGCTATTTAATATTTTATAAACCGTTCAATGTGCTGAGCCAGTTCACCGATCGAACCAATGTTGAACTCAATGGGCAGCTTGATCGACAAACCTTAAAAGACTATATTTCTGTACCAGACATCTATGCTGTGGGGCGGCTCGATCGCGACAGTGAGGGCTTGCTGCTGCTGACCGATGATGGTCGCTTGCAGCATCGTCTGAGTGACCCGCGCTACAACCATCCTCGCACCTACTGGACACAGGTTGAGCGGATACCCGATGCCTCAGCCCTGGAGCAACTGCGTCGGGGAGTAACGATCAAAGACTATCGAACGAAACCAGCTCAGGTGAAGCTGCTGGAACAGGAACCGACGTTGCCGCCCCGCGAGCCACCCATTCGCTACCGCAAGTCTATTCCAACGGCTTGGTTGGAGTTGACGCTGACAGAAGGGAAAAATCGCCAGGTGCGACGCATGACGGCGGCAGTGGGCTATCCGACGCTGAGACTGGTGCGAGTTGCGATCGCGGATTTGCGGCTCGGTAATTTGCAACCCGGACAGTGGCGAGAGCTCACGCCTCAAGAAATACGAAACTTAAAGAAGCTCTGAACGAGTTGCTGATTTGAGATTGAGTTGCGGTAGACCGTATAGAAGCGGGGTGGGGCTACCGCATCACACCAGCAACAGCCTGACTTCTGCTAAGGTTTGACAGATGATTTTTTTCAACTAATCTATAAAGTCCTCTGACATTTGAACGGAAAGCAGCAAACAACCTGTGTATTATTTAGCCAAGTTAGACCTATTTCAGGTTTTAGCCATCTTTGCTTTAGGGTAAAAAGGACTTGAGCGCTGCATCTAAATAAGTAGGCTGGCCTAAATAAACACAGCTAAAACCTGGGAGAACCCCTGCGGGGCGTTCCCCCCCGGGTTTTAAGCTATTGATTGATATGCAGCTACTTATCCAACGATCCAGTCAGCGGCTAACCCCCGTCCCCATTCCCACATTTTCCCATGTTGATTTGTCATCAATGCCAAGCCGAAAATCCAGATAGCCATCGGTTTTGTCAAGCCTGTGGTGCATCGCTTACCCAGGTCGAGTGCTTAAACTGCGGGGCGATGGTGGACTGTGGTGCAAAGTCTTGTCCCGTTTGCGATGCCGTGATTGGGCGGCAGCTTTACGCAGTCATCGCTCGGTCTGACACGGTAGCGACCCAAACTTCGGCAGATCGGTCGGTCAATGCATATGGGTTAGATCCGTCGCCACCACCACTAAACGCAGCGGCCAAGTCCTGGGCCAAAATACAGCCCGGTGACTATCTCGATCCGCAACAGCGCTATCAGATTGCAACAGTTATCAAACCCGCGCAGCCAACGGCGGCTCAACTGGAGGCAGTTGTGTTTGACCAGCATCCACTGGAACTTTCTCCTGTTCAACGTCTCAAGTCGCAGGTTAATCCGCTGGATGAGGAAGCAAAGACCAAACTCCCCGGTCTGGCCCAGACCTACTTTGGGCTAGAGGTGGAACTCGCTCCGGCAACGCCCTATTTGCACGATGCTTGGAGCTGTGATGGCACAACAGTTTTGCTGATTGAGGATCGCAGCGACTGGTTGGCTCTTACAGAGCGAGGGCAGGAAGCCGACCTAGAACCGCTCCTAGTGCTGCGCTGGCTGCTCGATTCGCTGCAACTGTGGCAGGTGTTAGGTGAATGGCACTGTCGCCAAAGTTTGCTAGATATCAACAATTTGTGCTTGGACGAGGATGATTGCCTTTGTTTGCGGTTAGTGAAAAGTGATGCCGCCTGGGCAGGTTCAACGCAGACCTCAGCAAATCGATGGAGCGATTCATTTGTAGCGCATCAGCTCAATCGTTCAGATGAATCCAATCCATCTCATTTGGATTTAGCGGCACTGGGTCGGGTCTGGCAGATGATCGTGCAGCACCTCAACGCGTCGCTACCCAAATCTGTGCATGCGCTCTGTAATCAACTGATTCAAAATGAAATTGAGTCCGTCGATGCGGTGCGATCGCAACTTAGTGCGATCGCAGATACCCTGCAAGCCGCAGAAGCGCTAGTTGTTGAAAAACTCAACCAAGACCTCGAATTTGAAACTGTGGAATATCAACCCCTAGATGATCAGCTATCAGACCCATCAAGCCCATCAAGCCCATCAGGCCCATCGGATTGTGGCTCAGCCCAACCTGAATCAGCCTCTACATCAGGACTAGAACCAGCCAGTGGATCAGAGAAAGTCTCTAGTAATCCTCTTTTCGCGGATCTCCCCCCCAATGCGGAGGATGACTTCTATTCCGCCTGGGATGAAGCCGACAATGACGATGAGGAAGATTCGCCCACTGTCGTTTTACCCATGAATCTGCTGTGGATTGAGGACGGCGGACGCACCGATATTGGCCGTCGTCGCGACCACAACGAAGATGCCTTCAGCATTCAGCTCGACCTGAGTAAAGTTGAAACCGCCACAGAGCGCACAATTCATGCACGCGGTCTCTATCTGATCTGTGATGGCATGGGGGGACATGCAGGGGGCGAAGTGGCTAGCGCTCTAGCCGTTGACGTGCTGCGAGCCTACTTTGAAACCCACTGGCAGGGGTCACAATTACCGTCCGAACAAACCGTCATCGAAGCGATCCGGCAAGCTAATCAGGTAATTTACAACGAAAATCAGCAGAACGATCGGCTTGGCAGTGGCCGCATGGGCACAACATTAGTTATGCTGCTGCTGCAAGATACCCATGCCATGGTGGCACATGTCGGAGACAGCCGTCTCTACCGCTTTAGCCGTCGTTTGGGTCTACAGCAGCTCACCACCGATCATGAAGTTGGGCAGCGAGAAATCCAGCGGGGAGTTGAAGCCGATATTGCCTATGGTCGCCCAGATGCCTATCAGCTAACCCAAGCCCTAGGGCCAAGAGATGATGGATTTGTCGTGCCGGATATTGAATATCTAGAGCTGTCGGAAGATACGCTGCTGTTACTATGCTCCGATGGCCTGAGCGACAATGACCTCCTGGAAACTCACTGCCAAAGCCATGTTCAATCGCTGTTAGATCCAAACCGTAGCCTCGATGAAGGCATCAACGCCCTTATTGACCTCGGTAACCAGCACAACGGCCACGACAACATTACTGCGATCGCAATTCGCGTCAAAGTACGACCCAAGACGGACAATACCGTTAAGGCTACCCAACCACCTCAGCCCTAGTGCGTCGCTACGTCTGTTTTCAAGCGTCAGAAGTCATCACCTGAAATCCTCACCGCTTAAGATTTATCTATCCGTATTAATACTAGATCCACTGTATTAAACGGCAAAAATACTTAAGTCAGCCATTTTTGTGAAGAGTCGAACAAGATCCGGCTTATCCCCAGATATCACTGAGGATAGGGCAAAAATTCTACTGCTAACTTAAGATTGGCAGTCCAGTATTAAATCTAACAGCTATATCTATTTGGTACGGATTGCCACCTTCGGAGTTTCAACAAGGATTTTGGGCAACATGAAATCAAAGCTGTTGTTTGGAACCCTCTTGATGGCTGGAATCCTACTAGCACCCATGAGTGCAGAGGCCAAGCCATCAGATAAGGGTGGTGGAAATAACAAAAATCAGGATCAAGGGACAACGACAACCACGACAACCACATCAACCGTGAACTGCGAGTCTGGCTCTGTCACGTTTGATTTGGTTGGCGGCGGCGCAATGAGTGCAACAGACTGTATTGGTCAGTTTGGCGGCAACGATGCTCAAGGTGACGGTTCTGGTGCGCTCTTTGATCAACTATCCACTGGCGTATTTAATGGCATTACCGACTGGGACTTCATTGGCAAATCCGACAGCGGCGGCGGGCTACTGAATTTTGACGTTGATTCTGACGGCACAGTCGGAAACTGGAGCGTTGACAGTTCTATCAACGGCCCATTCGTCATCAGTCTCAAAGCGGGTAACTACTGGAGCGCTTACTTCTTTGAAAGTGCCGAAGATGTCCTCGGCGGTAGCTGGATCACCAATGGAGTTGCCACTAACAAACAAGGCGTTCCACTCGGACTGTCCCATGCAACGCTGTTTGTAGCTGACGTTCCTGATGTTGTTAAAGACATTCCTGAACCAGCATCCGCAGCGGCTTTAGGCTTGGTTGCACTTGGTGCGGCTCGCATGTTGAAGAAACGACCTTAAAAAGCATCTTTTACTAAGTAACAGTACCAAGTAACCCAAGTGGGAGGGATCACAGTGCGATCCCTCCCACTTGTTCTATGTAGCGCAATCAGCCTCGTAGCTAGTCAACAAGACTGTAGGCAGCGACTTACCAACCCAATTGTGTATAACTTTACATCTGCCGATATCGCTCAAACTTAGCCAGCATCAGTATTTAGACCATTCTCTTCACAAACACCACAGATTTAAAGCTGAATTTATCCACAATTTCTCAGTTCCGCTTCTAGAATGACAGTGAAGTTTTTTGGAACGCAGTTGTGTTTGATAAGCGGAATCGCTGGTTAGTTAGTACTGTCCTGATCATTGCAGTAGTTGCCTTTGCGGGCTTGTCATTCTCTTTTGTCGCTCCCAGCATCAGCTCTGCTCTTCGGCGCAATAACGATTCAGCAACGGCTGATCCGAATGGAGCCGCAGCAACCGGAGCCCAACAGGCTGACTTGGAGACGCAGGCCAAGGGGTATGAGTTAGTGTTGCAGCGAGAACCGGATAATCAAACAGCGCTGCGGGGACTAATTGATACGCGTATTCAGCTCAACGATATTGAAGGCATTGTTGAACCGCTCAAAAAGCTGGTTGAACTGAACCCAGGTCAGCCTGAATATGCCGTGCTGTTGGCTCAGGCGCAGCAGCAAACGGGTGACTTAGAAGGCGCAGCCCAAACCTATCGCTCAGCTCTAACGGAGCGACCGGGCGACATGAATGCGCTGCGCGGTTTGACTAGTCTGCTTGTGAATCAAGGTCGCCCACAGGCCGCAATTGGTCTGTTACAGGACACGCTGCAAACGGCGGAGCAGGCTAACCAAGTGCAGGCGGGTAGCGTTGATGTTACTTCTGTGAAGCTGCTGCTCGGCGAAGTGTATGCTCAGCAGGGGCGCTACAACGAAGCGATCGCACTTTACGACGAAGCGATTGAGGGCAACGCGCAAGATTTCCGTCCAGTTTTGTCTAAGGCAATTGTGCTCCAGCGGCAGGGTAAGACTGAAGAAGCCAAGAGTCTATTTACGACCGCATCAGCTCTTGCTCCGGCAGAGTTCAAAGACCAAATTAATCAAATGGCTGCGGGTAACTCTGTCCTGACGCCAGGGGCAACGGGTGCAGATGCAGAGGAAGCGGCGGCTGCAACAGATGAAACTGAGACGGAAGCGGCTTCTAAGGCTGAGGAAGCGGCGGAGTAGTGCTTTGTTTTGCCAGTAGCTAGTAGCTTGTGACAATGAGAAGCAAAAAAAGGAGGTGCGATGCGATCTCACCTCCTTTTTGCACAACTACAACCTCTAGCAGCACAACAGGCTCCCTTGCTCCCCTGCCCCCTCGCTCAAATCACTTTCTAGACAGTGGCACTTTCTAGGCAGTGGAGATCAATGCTACTGCGCCACTGGATTGCGCTGCTTCAGCTTATTAACCGCTGGGCCGTGCAGAATATCACCATCGCAGCTAAAGCGTGAACCGTGGCAGGGGCAATCCCAGCTCTTTTCTGCTTCATTCCAGTCCACAATGCAGCCCAAGTGAGGACAGACAGCAGATACCATGTGCAGTTCGTTCGTTTCATCTCGATAGGCGGCAACGCGATTGCCATCAACAGTTGTGACTTTTGCTTCGCCGCGTTCCAGTTTTTGAGGACTGTCGAACAAGCCTTTAATGCGATCGCCAATCCAGTGGGTTCCCACTTCCAGATTTTGCTTGAGCGATTCTTTGGTGACGAAGGGCGTTGGCCGCGTAGCATCGTATAGTTCAGCCCAGGGATTTTCAATGCCCAGAACCAAGTCGGACAGCAGCATGGCAGACATGAATGACTTGCTCATACCCCAGAGGCTGAATCCTGTCGCGACATAGGTGTGGTTGCTGGTTGGCGTTAACTTACCGATGTAGGGCAGTTTGTCAAAGGACACATAATCTTGAGTTGACCAGAGGTATTCAGGCGTAACACCATAGTACTTCTGCATGTCCTGGGCCAGCTTCTGATAGCACTCGTCTGTACTGCTGACTTCACCAACCTTATGGCCTTCACCTCCCATCAGGAGCAGCGTGCCGCCATCCTCCAGCGGCGTCGTCCGCAGCGAGCGATAACTTTGCCCCGTGCCGATAAACATACCGCCCGGATCTTGATCGGGATTGATGCGGCCACCGATGATGTAAGACCGTTTGGGATAGGTTTTGGCAAAGAACAAGCCCTGATCCAAGATCGGCAAATTCGTGGTCACAATGACATCTTGCGCGACCACGGTTGGCCCGTTTTCGGTGATGACGCGACAGGGTTCTTCGCCTTTGACGGTGCAAACGCGGGTATTTTGGAAGACATGGCTACCATTACCGGGAATCTTAGCCGCGAGATTGAGAATGAATTTGCGGGGATGGAACTGGGCCTGATTGCTAAACTTGACGGCTCCAGCGATATCAAACGGCAAAGAAGGTAAGTCTTTCACAAAACTGGCAGGCAAGCCCAGCTTTTGAGCCGCTGTTACTTCTGCTTCAATTTTGTTGAGCTGATCGGTTGAACGAGCATAGGTAAAGGAATCTTTCCGCATGAAATCGCAGTCAATCTGCTCATCTCGCACAAAGGCGGCCAATCGCTCAATGCCTGCCTGGTTCGATTCTCCGTAGAGCCGAGCTTTTTCTTCACCAATACTGTCAATCAACTGAGCGTAAATAAGCTGATGCAGTGAGGTGACTTTCGCTGTAGTATGACCCGAAACTCCGGCGGCGATTTGGTTAGCTTCCAGTAACGCAACAGTTTTACCCGCTTGCTTTAGCAATTTAGCGGTTGTGACTCCAACTAAACCAGCCCCAACAATGGCAACATCGACTGAGATATTTTCAGTTAGCGTTGGATAAGTGGTATCAAGAGTAGATGTAATCCAATAGGATGGATGAATTTCAGGTAGTTGAGTCATGATGATACAGCGATTTCATAAATTTATGAGAACAATGCATCTATCTAACGCAATGATCGCTGTAATCCTCATCCGTCTATAGTTTGAGCACTTATATAGACGTGAGAGATCTCAGTCTATTGGACTAGTGCTGGAAGGCAGAAGTAAGAAGGCAGAACCCGAATCCATGACATACAAAAGTTTCAGTCTTAGTCAACAGGTGAATTACTGCCGCCTCAATGTATTAATACATTCACTTATACAGCATTTCCCAAGCTGGCGAGGTACGCCCAACTTTTATCAACAAGGGGTTTAAGCCCCTTGTCTGCACCACACTAGATTGAAAAACGCTTTAGCCGTTGCTATTTGAATTTTAAAGTTTGCCAATGTTCTAGCCAATGTGACTAACGTGACTGCTGCTATACAATGGAACTTCACGATACATACGATTCGATTCGCTGGTCATTATGGCTCGCTTAATTCTTACTGCTGTATTTGCCGTTGGGGTAGCTGCGATCGCAATCATCTCTGCTCAAAACGGTACACCAGTTTCGGTTAATTTTCTGTTTTTTCAATCTGTAGCGATTCCGTTTGGCGTCACGCTGGCCTTCTATGCGGCGGCAGGGCTAATTGGGACGACGTTGTTTCTGTACCTGTGGGAGTTGGCAGGGCGATAACGTTTAGCCTCTTCTCGATTTATTTTCGATAATCGCCGAGCCAGTCGGACTGGGGCTTTAAGAGCGTAGGCAGCAGTTTAAAAAATGAGACGGCGGGATTTTGGCGCTTGGCGATTTGCTTTTGTCGCCAGGCACGTTCCTTGAGTCGAATCCAAACATCTTCTGGTGTGGCTTGATCCTGTACAGTCAAGTTCAAGTCGGAGATAAGCTGCGATCGCAACTGCATGTGCATCTCAATTAGCTGCGTTGGGGCGGCGCTGGGGCGCGATAGCCACGGCTGATGATCGAGCTGAATTTGGGGTGTCATCAGGGTTGGTCGTTCGGTGGTGGTGAGAATCAGCCAGTCGTCATTCAGCAAACTGAGGATGGTGCAGGTCGGAATGTGGCTGGTGTTCTCGCTGGGTAGCGCTTGAGCCAGTAACACCCAGTACTGTTGCTCAGGATGCTGGAGCAGTCGCACGAAGGCAGGCGTAAACTCGCCAACGGTGGCGCTCATCTGACCGTCCATGCAGTGAACGCAGCCCAGATCCTTAAATTCCTGGCTGTAGGGGATGAGGCGATCTAAGTTCAGCAGCGGCACATCATTTGGAGAGTGGATTGGCTCGACTTCTAGCCCAGCCGGAACCGCCTGCATGGTCTTCTGCCAGCGCATGATGGCGAGTAAAACCAGAACTGCGATCGCAACTAGCCCATAAATCAACCATCGATCCATGATGCACTCATCCTATTTATCCACTTCGATCTGTAGTTCATAATCAAACGCATCATCTGAGCGCGACACCACCACAATTTCATAAATGCCGCTTTGGGATAAATCACCTGACCAATCGTAGTCGTCGCTGTCTTCCTGTAAGGGATCAGCTTCCTCCAAGCGGGGTGGATAAATCGACAGCAGCGCCTCATCATCTGGAGCATCCAGCCGCACCTTCAGGTCTTGCTCGTCCGACAGCTCCACTGTATAAACCTTGCCTTCTCCGGGGCGTAACTGGCGCTCAATCGTGCGGTCATCTTTGTCATCCAGCTTAATTTCTTCCAGGGCATCCCCATCGCGAAAACCGCGCAGCCGATCAAAAGCCATCCCGTGCCAAACCTGGCCCATTGGAGTGTCAAGCAGTTCTCCACTCGTCAGTTCATCGGCAAAGTCAGGAAAGCGCTCTTTGAACGCCGCATCGGTTAAATCGTAGAGGGCACGACCGCTGACATTATGATCGGCTCTGGTCTCGGCTTCCCACTGGTCGCGATCGCTGCTGTCATAGCGGCCTAAATTCTGCCGTGCTTCACTGCTGAGCGCATCGTCAATCTGCTTCAGCACGTCAGTTGCCGTGTCATCCCAGCGTTTACGCCAAACCTCATCAGCGGCAGAACTAGACAATTGCACTCCTTCTTTTTCCGGATATCGCTGGAAAAAAAGCTGATTGGTCATCGTATTCAGGATGCCTTCGCTCACCTCTAGCCGTTCGCGGCGCTGCCGCAGTTCCGCTTTGCGCGCCCGTTCTGCCGGAGAATAGGTGGGTTCGTTGGTCTCCGGAGCCTCTGCACTAGGGCTGGGAGAACCACTATCGGGTGGATCTGGACTGACTGCAACAGGGGGTGAAAACAAGCGGGACGACGGTTCCCAGTCCGTCACCAACCACCACACGAGCCAAATTGACCATACCGTTCCGGTCAGCAGCAGAACAAATAAGATGACCTGTCCAATCGTCCGACTAGAGGGAGCGATTCGCCGCTGAGGTTGCGATCGCAAACCGGAGTTAGGTGCGATCGCGGCCAGTGCGCCCCCAGATGATGAGCTGAACGCAGGTTGAAACGGCATGGCCTGCGATCGCGATTTAGCCTCTGACTGACGGCGAGATTTTACTTTGCTGGCTGATCGTTTTGCCTGACGCGGCGCACGGGGGCTAACCGCAACGGTGGCCTGTCCGGTCACAGATGCCGAGGCCGCCGCAGAAGCCACAGGTGTAGCGATAGGGAGTGGCGGCACTGACCGAGCAGGTGTCACCGCTTGACCGTAGGCAGACGGGGCGGATGCTTGCCAACCCAGGGCCTGCATCACTTCCATTGCCGACTGATAGCGATCGCTGGGCCGAAAGGCCAGCATGCGGTCGAGTACCTGACTCAGGCGAGGACTCAACTGCACCCGTCGCCGCCAGTGCCAGGTGACGGTATGAGGATCGTACAGACTGAGCGGTTCCTGCCCGGTCAGCAGCACCAGGGCCGTCACCGCCAGCGCATACAAGTCCGACGATGGCGTCACTTCTCCAGACTGCATTTGCTCATCGGGCGCATAGCCAGCTTTGCCGAGACGGGTGGGAGCAGCCGCATAAGCGTGCGATCGCAACTGCTGTTCCACCTGAGCGGCAATTTGCTTCACGCCACCAAAGTCAATCAGGACGGGCAAACTGTCTGTATCTCGCAAAATCAGGTTATCCGGCGCGATGTCCCGATGAATCACCCGCAGATTGTGCAAATACTGCAACACGGGCAGCAACTGGCGGAATAACTCTAAAATCTCATCTTCGGTAAACGTCCGCTTTTCGCGCTGGCGCTGCTGCAAAATTTCGCGATAGGTGGGGCCTGGAATGTAGTCCTGTACGAGATACAGCGTGGCGTCTTGATCCTGTCCCACCCGCAGCAGTTCGCGAAATCGGGGAATTTGGTCATGCTGGAGCTGATACAGTACCCCTGCTTCCCGCTGAAATAGCTCCTCCGCCTTGCGTAGCGCATCAGCCTCATGCACCAGCGGCACGAATTCTTTCAGAACGCACTTTTCCGCAAACCGATTCAGATCTTCAGCCAAATAGGTACGACCAAATCCACCCTGTCCCAGCAAATGCAGGACACGATAGCGCATACCCAGAATCGTCTGAGCCGATGGATCAGAACCGGACGCTGGCTCCATCAGTGCCTCTCCACAGAAGCGGCAAAAGCGACTACCCGATGGATTTTCGTGGTATTGAGAGCAATAAAGAGGAGCGGTCATGCCGACAGGGAAAAGCTCAACGGTTGTTTAGGATTGTAGTCGATGGCACCCTAATCAGCTTAACAAGGTGTGCGATTTTGAATCTGTAGGCGAAGCAGTTCTCAGCCCAAGAAACCAGCACTATCAACCCTTTTCGGTGCGATCGCACATCAAGTATTTGTTTCCTAACAGCTTTTTGACAGAATAAGTTTTATAGCTGTCGCCATTTGGGTTAAGACATTTACACAATTCAACGTTAGAACGTTTTCAGAATTTGCCGATGATCTCAATCAATATGGCTACTGCTCTATGTGAATGGTGTTGCTCACAAGACATCATGACCTAATACCAACCCTAATGTGATTAGGAGAAACCCATGCCCCTGATTCAGCCCTTGCACACTGCCCTGCTGGTTGCCGATATCGATCGTGCTGAGGCGTTTTATGGTGGCGTATTGGGTTTAGCCAAGGTTGATCGCCCCTTATCCTATACGGGGGCATGGTACCAGCTTGGTAACTACCAAATTCATCTGATTGAAGATTCAACCTACACAACTGCACCCCACAATGCTGAAAAATGGGGTCGAAATCCGCATATTGCCTTTGGTGTCGATGATCTAGCAGCGGTTAAGGCACTACTCGAAGCAAACGGCTATCCCCTACAGCCCAGTGCATCGGGACGAGCGGCACTGTTTACCCAAGATCCGGATGGGCATGTGATTGAACTGAGTCAGGTTTAGGTGATCAACTCACCCAGAATTAGTCCCTCATTGGGCAGTAAATCCGTTGCCGCATCACCAACTGCCCGCTCCGGTCGGGTCGATAGAACTACCCGTCCCGTGAGTTGAAGCGATTGTGGATTTGCCGTGAGATTGAGCGCGATCGCAAACCGTCGATCCTGCTGATCCTGCTGATCAAACTGCGATCGCTCATAGACAAACACACCTTCATTAACTTGCAGCGTCCGATATGCCCCCCGACAAAGGGCTGGCTCCGACTGCCGTAGCGCAATGAGCCTGCGATAAAGCGACAGCATTGATTTTGGATCATCCACCTGTTCGCTCACAGGTGCAGCCTGCGACAGCGGTAGCCAAGGTTGACCCGTTGTAAAGCCCGCATTTGCGCTGTCATCCCACAGCATTGGGGTTCGCACTGGATCACGACCCAGCCCCTGCCCCGGCACGTTAATCTCCCACGGATCGCGCACTGCTTCCGGCGGAATTACTCCGTTTAGCATTCCTAACTCATCACCCTGGTAAATCGTCGGTGTCCCCCGTAGCGTCAGCAGCAGCATTGCCGCCACCCGCGCCTGCTCTGGCCCCACACGACTCGCGATTCGCGGTCGGTCGTGGTTGCCCAGCACCCAGTTAGGCCACGCCCCCGGCGGCAGAGCTGCCTCATAGGCTTCCACCAGTGCCGCCAGCTTCCTTGCATCCCACGCTGCCGTAATCAGCTCAAAGTTAAACGGCAGGTGAAACCCATCGTGATTCTGCCCGTAGTAGGCCATCACTTCCGAGATCGAGCCATAGGCTTCTCCAATCAGCACCCGTTCGGGATACTCGTCCGCCACTTGCCGCATATTCTGAGCTACAGTCAGCACCTCTGGCTGATGCGCCGTAAAGACGCGTAAGTGACTGCGGGCTGGCCCCATGTGGATCTGCCAGTCTGGATTGGGTGGATTATTCCGCAGCAGATGATCGGGCACCAAGTTTTCCACCGCGTCAACCCGAAAGCCGTCTACGCCTCGGTCAAACCAAAACCGCATCACGTTCAGCATCTCCGCTTGCACCTCTGGATTGCGCCAGTTAAGCGTCGGCTGTTGCCACAGGTAAATGTGCAAATAGTACTGCCCGGTCGTCTCGTCCAGTGTCCAGGCTGAACCGCCAAACTCGCTGATCCAGTTGCTCGGTGGGCCACCGTCAGCGGCAGGATCGCGCCAGATGTACCAGTCGCGCTTGGGGTTATCGCGGGAGGAGCGGCTGGCGGTGAACCAGGGATGTTGATCAGATGTATGCCCTGGCACAAAGTCCAGCAGAATCTTCAGGCCATGACGATGAGCAGACTCCATCAGTTGATCAAACTGCTCCAGACTGCCAAACATTGGCTCAATGTCGCAATAGTTGGAGATGTCGTAGCCAAAATCTATCATCGGCGAAGGGAAAATCGGCGAAATCCAAATGGCGCTCACGCCCAAGTCCGCCAAATAGCCCAGTCGTGACTCAATTCCCCGCAGATCACCAACTCCGTCGCCGTTGCTATCCTGAAACGATCGTGGATAAATCTGGTAAACAATCCCGTTCTGCCACCACAATTCCTGTGTAGAACCCTGTTGCTCTGTTGTAACCATGCGCGTCTCCTAACCATTACCAAGTGCCCAGCCTCACATGGTAATCAGCGGAATCTGATTGCTGCATAGTTCTTTAGTCGGAAAAGTTGGTAACGTGCGATCGCAGCTTTCATTCGGTTAATCAAATAAACTTCTACTGAGCACGATTCCACTCATCAAGCCAACAATTAGCCAGGTAACTACCAGTCCAAACACTTCACTCGCAAATAGATTAGTAACTTGACGTAGCTCTCCTGCGATCGCCCATCCAGCAGCGAGGCCAATCATCCAGGCAACCGTATTCCAGACAATCCACCAGGTAGAAAACCGAGGCACCGATTGCCGAATGGCAAACCACTGGGCAAACCCAGTCATGACGCCAATTTTCAAGCCGTCGAATGCGCCGTACACCAGCCGAGTTGACAGCAGCGACAATCCGGCTGGGGCAAACCAGCCAACCACACCGATTGAACTGGCACCTGCAACACCCCAAGCTAGGGCATTGGCTACAATCCACCAGCCGCTTCTCAGTCCGTATCCCATCAGCACCAAGCCTTGAAATAGGCCGATAATGCCGCCACCCAGCAGCCCCTGCCATAGGCCCAGATTGGAGCGCTCTCCAACCACCACTACGGTCAGGCTGACCACAAAGCCCAGCACAGTTGCCGCGATCCAAGCAATACTAAAAAGATAGCGGGAGCTTTGAAACATTTGTAGAGAAAGAGTTTCTGGGCGCATTTTGTCATCCAAGGATTGTGAATTAAATACGTTCGATATTGCGTAGGGGCGGGTTTAGTAGACCAATCTGCACCGTGTCGTCATAGAATTGACGGCGAAACCCGCCCCTACAGTTTGCCAATTTATTAAATTCACGCTCCTAAGAATCTGCAAAAATCGTCTTCAGAAAGTGCTGACGTTGAGCCGGAGACTCTGGGGCCAAGTAGCCCATTAAGCTTTCCCAGTAGAAGAATGAAACACCATCAAACTGATTTTGGCGAACCAGATCCACCTGTGCCTGAAGCTGGGGGATGCCGACCGGATTACTCCAAATGCCGCTGAGCAATGCGATCGCAACTGGAATCTGCTGCTGAGCGGCTTTCACTGAAGCGCGAGACAGTTCAGCCTGCAACTGACTCAACTCATTGCGATAAACCTGTAGCACGAGTTCATCAATCCAGCCTTGCTCCACCCAGCGCTGCCAGTCTTGCAGATAGCGGCTGTAGGCAAAGTCTTGAGGATTGGGAGAAAGGGAAATTATGCAGTCTGGCTTGACCGCCCGAATGGCCTCAACCACTTTCCCCATAAAGGCGCTGATCTGATCGGCCCGCCACCGCACCCATTCCGGATCAGCGGGATTCACTGGCGGAGACTGTCCCTGATGCGATCGCCGATAGAGCTGAATTGTCACTGGGTCATATCCCATTTCAATCGGTAGTCCAAAGTGATCATCCAGTTGAATGCCGTCTACGTCATAGTGGGTGACCACTTCGAGGATGAGTTGCAGAATAAAGTCCTGCACCTCTGGATGGAAGGGATTCAGCCAGAGATTAGCGCTGCTTGTCCAATCTGCGATCGCGGGTTTATCTCGCTTAAAAAGAACTGTCCAATCTGTCGCACTCTCCGGATTACTGTTGGCAGTCGTCGTCAGCCAATCTGGATGAGCTACGGCCAGCTTGGAGCGAGGCGGCACCATAAATCCGTACTCAAACCAGGGGATGACGTTCAACTGATGCCGATGCCCAACTCGAATCAAGCTCTTGAGCACATCGGTTCCAGGATGCATGACCGAAAACAGCGGTGCCTGATGATGCCCAATGATGTGTTGAGCGGTATCGCTGGGATAAAAGGTATAGCCGCGATTCCAGACGACGGGGTAGACCGTGTTGAAGTTGAGGCTGGCCAGTTGGTGCAACGCTCGGTGAATTCCCCAAGGCGCAAAGAAGACGCTACTGCCCACATTGGTCAGCCAAACGCCACGAATTTCATCTGTCCTCGACTGAGTGGGATGGGCACTTACCAATCCAGACACCGACAGCAGATGAGTGGCAATCAACAAACAGGCAATTCCCAGAATCAGGCTGATCTTTTGTTTAATAGAAAATTGCTTCATATAAATGCGGACGTGCGATCGCACTTGAGAAACAGAATTTCTTGAGTCTGGGTAGCGGGTTGGTAACGCGATCGCAGAAACCCGATTTCTGACATTTCACCCACTCGTCCATAATTGGCCGATGGCGATGGACAGTTCATGGACGCTTGTGGTGATGCTATCTCTGAATTAATCCATTGATCCATGTGCCAGTCTCGTTCTCAAAAAGTCCTCAATCCTGCCAACACGCTCTACAACTAATCCGGTGTTAACTGTGCCGCTGCAAAAATTGGGTCAGGTCAGCTAAAAATCTATCCGTAGATATAAGTAGATATAAGTAACTCGATGACGCAAAATCGCGTTGAAAGGTGCCCAGCGTCAGGACAGCACAGCAAGTGCAACAAATTGACCCAGTATTTTTGTGGATTCTGTGGATGATGGTTCCAGACTGAATCAGTTCTGTTTTATGTTGTTTGCCCTAAAGAATTTGATAGAACGGCACAGCCGTCTCATCAAAATCCTATGAATAGCAATTGCTAGGACTAACACCATAGCGCAGGGCTTGAATTTCGGAATCAGAATCAGAAAGTTTACGTTCCTCCACAGAATCACAGAATTGGCACCATGAAATCCGTTATTCACCGTCTGACAACCCTGGCTGTTGCCACAACGACTGCTGCGCTGGGTCATCTCGCCGTTAGCCCTGCGGCAATGGCAAACCAGTTTGGGCAGCAGGAAATTAGCTCCAATCGTGCGATCGCAGTTGCTGCCCCCGTCAACAATGGATCGTCTCACCAACTGCTCATCCTAGAGCAAGTCAGCAGCAGTCGCTCCTGCTGGCAAGAACAGGCCGGTAATCCCACGATTGTTGATCCGCTGTTGCTGAACTTTGACTTTTCGGGCATCTGTGGCCGCAGCACCGACAGCAATGGCTACTCCGTGCGGCTCGGTGGCGAGGATATGAACTGGCGCTACAGCCTGCGGGTTGTCCAGCAGAATAACGATATCGTGCTGTATGCCGCCCCAGCTTCCGATCGGACATTGCCGACGTTAGAAATTGGTCGGGTCGGTGGCGCAACTAACGATTTTGCCAAGATTCGGCTAAATTCCGGCTGGCGATTGACCAAGCGCACCTACAACGGCTCGACGCTCGGTCACTTTTACCTAACCAATGATCAAACCCTGGCCCAACTACGGTCATCTTCAACGGTTGCCGCTGCGCCACCAAGTTCAAGCGGGTCTACCAGCAGTTCATCGGGCAGTTCGTCATCAACCAGCTCCAGCACCGGATCAACCACCAGTTCATCGAGCAGTTCATTGGGCAGTTCAACTTCGGGTTCAACCAGTGGTTCGGTTTCCGTTCCCACCGCAGGTTCCAATCGTCCCCAGTTGCCTGCACCTCCCTCTACCTCTGTTCCAACCACCTCAACTCCGTCTTCTACAACCTCTGGCACCAGCACGAGTGGTACGTATTACCGCGTAACGGTTCCCGTTAATCCCGGTGAGGAAGGCAGGGTTCAAGCAATTGTACCCGATGCGTTCCGTACAACGATTAACGGACAGTTGGTGATGCAGACGGGCCTATTCCGCGATCGCATAGCGGCCACCAGCCAAATTCAGCAGCTTAGTCGCGCTGGCCTAAGACCGTCACTGGGTACCTATAACGGCACAATTGCTTCATCAGGATCTTCCACCTCAACGTCCGGCACATCCGGCTCAACGGGGACAACGACTGTTCCAACTACCCCCTCTACCTCAACGGGTTCATCTAGTTCTACAGGCAACGTTTACTACCGCGTCTCGGTTCCCATCCAAACCCAAAGTCAAGAAGCGCAGGTTCGCGCCGTTGAACCGGGTGCCTTCCGCACGGTCGTTAACGGTCAGCCATCGCTGCAAATTGGCCTCTATCGCGACCGAGCCACTGCTCAAAACATGCAGCAGCGAATTGCAAGTGCGACTCGCCTACAGGCCGTCATCTCCACCTATAGCGGCCCCATCGCCACACCAGCACCGTCCACTACTACTCCGACCACTCGGCCTGTACCCCAAACGGGTCTCGTGGTGATGCTCGATCCGGGACATGGCGGCAGAGATCCGGGCGCAGTTGGCATTGGCAGCATTAAGGAAAAAGACATTAACTTATCGATTGCCCAGCGCGTCGCCAGCCGACTAGAGCAAAATGGCGTGCGAGTTATTATGACTCGTTCCGACGACCGCGAGATTGATCTCAGTCCACGGGTGCAAATGGCTGAGCGCTCTAATGTTGACCTGTTCGTTAGCATTCACGCCAACGCCATCAGCATGAGCCGTCCGGATATCAACGGCCTAGAAACCTACTATTACTCATCTGGCCTCAATCTAGCGCGAACGATCCACAACAGCATTTTGCGTAATACCGATATGCGCGATCGCGGTGTGCGGCAGGCCAATTTCTACGTGATTAAAAATACGTCGATGCCTGCCGTGTTGGTCGAAACGGGCTTTGTCACAGGCCGCGAAGATGCTGCTCGATTCAACAGCATCACAGCTCGTAACCAAATCGCCGATGCGATCGCAGATGGCATTTTGACCTACTCTGGCCAAACCGCTTCCCGCTAATCAAAACCATACACAGCGAAGGGTCGCCGCGATGTGGCGACCCTTCGCTTTTTGAAACACTAGCACGCTGACATTGTGCAGGGCGATTGCAAAACAATATCCGCTGCCCGACCAAGATTATCAACGATGTAATCTGGATTGTACTGGGCTAGATTATTGCGATCGCGAATCCCACTCAGCAGGGCAATCACCGGAACGCCATGGAGCTGAGCCGCAACGATATCCGCTTCCGTATCGCCCGTCATCCACACCTGAGCCGCAGGTTCCAGTTCCAGTTGCGATCGCTCCATCAGCAGCGGCTTTTCCTGCACATCGGTCGTTTTTACATAGTCATTTTCCAGGTAATATCGACAGCGCGGCGCAAAAAAGCGATGCAGATCATATTGATCCAGCGCATGTTCCAATTCGCGCTGTTTTCGCATCGTCATCACCACCAGTTCAACTCCTTCTGCCTGGAGCCGCTCTAGGGCTTCCACCGCACCTGGCACGAGTCGATCGTGAATTAAATTGGGCAGCGCGTGAACATTCTCTCGCCGCAGTCGGGCAAACTGCTGCGCCTGCTCAGCATCTAAACCGGAAATTTGGCCAATTTTGCGTTCGGGCACCCGCGCCCGCTTCAGCTTCCAAAATTCGGCTTTCTCTAATGGCGCGACAGACTGGGATGGATATCGGGTTTCTGCTAAGCAGAACTGATACACCCGATAGTATCGCTCTGACACATCAATAATCGGGCCATCAAAATCGGTAATGAGTCTTAGCATGAGCGATATGAATCAATCTTCCAGAATGAATATGAATAGTAGCGGCTTCAGGCATGACAGTTCACAGCCCGAGTAGACCCTGCACCCCAAACGCCATGATCGTTCAAGGGCTACTAAATGAATCTCTATTAATACCAGCGTCTAGCCTATCGATTCCATTGGTCGCTTGCAGCAATCTTCATCACGCTCTGCCCAGATTATCGCTAAGTTTTATCCGAGTCGATTAATAAAAACTATAGCGATAGTCACCTTGCTCAGGACATTGTTGTGGTGCAGCGAAACTGCACCACAACAATGTCCATATCCCAACCTAACTGACTACAGCTATAAAACGTTCGGATGCAAAGGTCGCCTTACGCACCTTTCATCTGGACGCTTGGACGCTTTCAGTAACTAGACGAGACGCCAAGTGGAATGAACCCTACCCAGCTGCCGAAGGAGATGTGCCAGGACTGAGGCAATTTTCACTGTCATAGTCTACGTTAACCCGAAATGTGTAGGCTGTTGGCCCTTCTCCAGCGGGTATATCGTAGGTTTGCACAGCTTGTAATGCATCTTCATTTAGCCCTTTGTAGCCCGTACTGCGGAGCAACTGTGGCTCTTCCAATAATTCACCGTCGGCATCAGCAACAACTCCAATAGATGCATTTCGGGGTTCCTGCCCTGGCAAGCAAGCACGTAGCGGATATTCAATCGTCAAATCAATGGGTTCATCGAGATTCAGATTTTCGCCCTCACTAATTTCTGGCGGTAGCGAGGCAATCCAGTTCTCCATGTTCTGGCTAGCTGCCTGCCCGCTTGTATTGTCGGGATTGTAGCTATACAGTTCGCGCAGTTGAGCATATTCTGCGGCTGCGGTGCCTGCTTCTGGTGAGGGAGCGGGCGACGGCGAAACAGCAACCTCTTCATCGGGATTTGCCGTTTCTTCACCGGGATCATCCGCTTCAGCATCTGGAGATGGACTGGTTTGTGGAGAGGGGCTGGCTTCAGGGTCGGATGGCGTGGATGAATCGTCAGGTGTAACAGGGGGAATTAAATCTTCAGCGTTCCCATTTCCCTCTTCCAGCGGTTTAGGCTGCCGCGATCGCGCAATCAGATCATCCAAAGTCGGAATACTGCCACTGGTGCCAAACGTACCTGTAGCCAGCGGATCGCTTGGAGTAGCAGGTGCGCTAGGTTGGGGCTGTGGTTGGGGCTGACTAGGAGCTGATGGCGTCGCGACCCGTGGAGCAGGTACAGATCCCGGAATGGAGCGCGAAGTAGGATAGCGCGTTGATGGTAAACCCGACGAAACAGAAGGCCGACGGCTAATAATTCCGCCTGGGCTAATCGGGGATGGAGGCACTCGACTAGCAGAAGGCGACGAAAATGAATCGGCTCCTGGAAACAAGTCCCCATTGGGTGGCGGCGGGGTTAAACCGAAGGAACCCGAATCAAATGGGCTAGATGGCAACAGCGATCGCGGCGATCGCTCCAAGTCGGGCAGTCGCTGCTGCTGTTCAGGAGTCAGCTCAACCACGGACACGGGTTCTGGTGGCTGTATCTCTGCACTGGAGGTGCCGCTAGAAAACAGAGGCAGAAATGCGAAAACCAACCCGTGAATCCCCACCGACGCCACAATAGCAATCGTTGAAGGTTCGGTTAAAAAGTTGGATGAGGATTTCGCGGATGAAGAAACAGTCATACCAAAATCAAGAGTGGAGGGCTTTATTCCCAAGATAGTCAATCTTTGGATCGGAATCAGCGTGGTTGCAGTTTTGCTAACGAGAAAACTAATCCGGTATCAATCTGTTTCATTGTGCCAGAAAGAATTCATGATCGGTGTAAGACTGAGCCTACATCAGAGCATTTATTTAGTGGATTGTTTCAAAGTCGCGAATTATGCAAATCACGATCCAAATTCTAGATGACCGACATATATCCAGTCTGGTTGAAAATTCATCATTTATTTTCTGTGAATCGTTTGCGGAACACACGTTTCATAAAAAATGGGTTCTCATACCCAGACTGGATAATACAGGTTCAATTCGCAGTTGCTCTCTACCAAATTTGATCAAGCTGATGTAGCAGTAGCAGATATTCGAGCTGTGATTAATCACCATTTTGAGACTTGGAAATCTGAGTTTCAATCGAGCACAGACTAAATCGACGCTGCATGATTTGATCCAGCCAGGGTTGTGGCAATATCCTTTTCAAGAATGGCAACAGCTTGCTTTTCTTGCCGATGCGTAAGACAGCAGGTGGATTGGGACGCAGTGCCGCTTGTACAAGCTGGGTGGCAAACTCTTGAGTCGGTGTTGCATCTACTTGAGACAGTTCAGCTCTGGCTCGAATCGTATCCTTGATACTGGAGTACCAAGATTGATCGGTTAAATTCGCTTCTGTGTGCTGACGAGCCGCATCGCCGAAGTTCGACTGAATCGCTCCCGGTTGAACGGTCATTACTTGAATCCCAAACGGTGCTAGCTCCATGCGTAGTGCTTCCGATAAACAGTGCAGTGCCGATTTGGATGAGGCATAGGCACCGGAAAACGGTGTGGGCATGATGCCAGAAATGCTGCCGATGTTGATGATGAGTCCAGACTGTTGCGATCGCATCATTGGTGCAGCAGCCTGAATCAACCACAGCGGCGCAAACAGATTCGTCTCAAACTGCTGTGCAAGTTGATCCGCCGATAAGTCGAGTAACGGTGCAAATAAACCATATCCGGCATTGTTGACCAGCACATCTAGTCGTTGCTGCTCTTGTTGAATCCTGTGGAAGACGGACTGGATCTGGGCAGGATTAGTCACGTCTAGTTCTTTAATCAGCATGCCAGCCTCTTGCAAGGGTTGCAGTGTCTCCAGTCGCCGAGCCGTTGCAACAACACTATAGCCAGCATGATGAAATTCGTAAGCCAATGCACGGCCAATTCCAGACGAGCAACCTGTGATCAGAACAACTTTTTGAGATATTCGAGAAGCTTTTGCTGCTAAATCCATCTTTTTGACCCTTGGGCTATCAATCGATTCTCAACTCTCAAAAACTGAGCCGGGAGGGGTGAGAGGGCTGTTCCCAGCACTCAGCATTCAGTTCTCAACACTTGCATCAGTTTTCCTATCCAGCACCGACCGCCCCGTACAAAACTGTGGCAACCGCTACAAATAGCCAAACCCTATTATTACTATTGGTGCATTTTTGCAAGTTTTATTGCTGAATCGTAATGCTTTGTGTTAAGTTATTTTTCAAGGAGATGCGTAACGCCGCAGCTACACGGATACAAGCAGTTTAGCTAGTTAGGTGTTGCTCACCTTCAGGAACCCTTTACTTCGTGTTAAGGAGACGGACATGGATAGTTCTGCACATTTATCTCTCGAACAGCAGTTTAACTTACGGACATTTTCTGATCAGGTTCAGCGGATGTCCCGTGAACAGGCTCAGGAGTTCTTGATCAAGCTGCAAGAGCAAATGATGCTGCGGGAAAACATGTACCAGGCTTTCTTACGCAAGGATTGGGGACTAGATTCTGACGCAATGTCGGTCTAGCTTGGCTCTAGCTGAACAATTTGCGGTTTTTGGAATATTGTTCATACTTACAGCAGAGGTAACTTTCATGGATAACCAAGAGCAAAAGTTCGGTTTTACGGAATTCGCAGAAAACTGGAATGGCCGTTTGGCGATGCTCGGTTTTGTCATCGGTTTGGCAACTGAATATTTCACCGGACAAGGCATTCTGTCTCAACTGGGCCTGATGTAAGGCACTTTGATATTTCAGCAAAATAGCCCTTGATGCCTGCATCAAGGGCTATTTTGCTTAGCGCTCCCAGAAGCTATTGCTTATACACATCTTAAATAAATCGTCTAAATCCCGGACAAATCCTCCTAAATCGCCTTAAAAAGCAGGGTGGTTTCATTTAGACAGAAAATAATTTCGAACCACAAACGTTACGTGGGGGCGAATGGCATTCGCCCCTACCAGATACGTAAAATGGTGACTCTAGCTAATTCGCGATCGCAGATTTGGGCTGATTCGACGCAGCGAGAGGCAGTTGAATCGTAATGGTTAAATTGCGATCGCGATTGATGGCGGTGATGGTGCCGTTCAAGCTGTGAACAAAGCGTTTGACCAGGGCTAAGCCTAAACCCGTGCCGCGATGCTGCCAGCGATCGGACTGGGGAATCCGGTAAAACGGATCAAAAATGTGATCTAGCTCTTGCGCTGGAATGTGGATACCGGAGTTGCTGACTTGAATAAAAACAGTATCGTGCAGTCGCTGAGCCGCGATCTGAATGGTTTCACCTGCGGGTGTGTATTTAATCGCGTTTTCCAAAAGTTCTCGAATAATCCGCTGCATCCGCTGACCATTGAGCGCAATATCGTCCAGATCGGCGGAAAGTTCGACCTGGAGCAGCCGGGAATGCGCCTGTAATCGGTCTTGATATTCGCTAACCAACTGCTGGATTAACTGCTCCAAGTCAAGCTGTCCGGCCCATCGACTGGTCGGAGTCAAGACAGGAGGCACGTCAGATAGAGACTGCCGCAGCTCGGAATCGTCTAGCGAAAAATCAAGCAAATCATTGATTAAATCAACCTCTCGCTGGCACTCGGTTTGCAGAATATCCAGATATTGCTGAAGCCGCGACTTCATATTCAGCGATGTCATATCAGCCTGACCGAGCTGCATTTGGTCGAGCTGAGCCAGCATGATGCTGAGCATTTGCGTCGCCATTTTGATACTCGCCATCGGTGTCCGCAGCTCATGGGAGATAGTGCTCAAAAAGTCATCTTTGATCTGATTTAAGTGTTCCAGTTCTTTCACCTGGGCTTGAGCTGCTTGGTAGAGCTTGGCTTGACGCAGCGCAATCACGCACTGGTTGGCGACTTGCTGCATGAGGCGAAGATCTTCTGCTCGAAAGCCATAGTAGCTGTGGTTGATTAGCCAAATGTCGCCAATTACTTGGTCTTGGTCGATGAGCGGGACAGCCAGCAGCGCAGATCGACCTCGTTCTGGATGGGGCAAAAGCGAGCAAAACTGAAACGACGTACCCTGTAAAAGCTGGTTGTAAAGCTCAGGAAATTTATCCATCTGGGCTGCACGACCTTGCCGTGATCCAGCAGACTGGGTGGATTCGTAGACTACCCGAGACAGATGGTGATCAAAGTCGTATAGAGCAGCATTACAGCCAAACACGCCGACTGCGATCGCAAGTTCTTCCACCGCCGTTTGCAGAATCTGCTGCTCATTTAAGCTATCGCGCACCTTATCAGTAATCCGCTTCAGCGTAGCCTCAAACTGATTTGCCAATTCCAGTTGAATCGTGCGTAGCTTTACCTGTCGCTCTAGGGACTGATTGAGATGACGCAGCGTGCTCTCAGCATAGGTGGTCGTCGTGGCTAATTCTGTTGAAGCGCTCGTTTCAGCCTGACCAGGCGCTAACCGCAGTGAGGATGCCGCAACATTCAACACCTGCACAATGCTCAGCGGATCAATCGGTGAGTCATTCACAGGCAGCAGGATTTCTTTGAGCAAAACAGGGTAAACCTGGCCATCATCAGCCCGATAGGTATAAACCATCTCAATCTGCTCCAGCTTCCCCGTCCACAACTGATGGTGCAGTGCGGCATAGGTTGGCTGATCAGGCGGCTGGATAAACTCTACCAGGGATAGTCCAGGCGACCTCTGACTGTTGATCTCAAACGTCATATAGAACGCCGGATTAACATAGACAAATGTGCCATTGCGTTGCACAATAGCAGTCCCAATGGGAGCAAAATCAAGGAATTGTTGCCATGATGCTGTCTGCATTAACCAGTCGCGCAAGCCGCCCGACTGGCTTTCCCGTAAGTATCGATATGGAAGATCGAGAGGCGATAGCTTATCCATAGGTGGTGAGCACTTTATCATCCATCAAGACTGATAGTTATACCGAATCCGATAGAAAGAACCTGCATGATGTTTTGTGAAAGTCAGGCTATATCTAACTTTCACAAAACATCAAACCTGTTTTTGCAAGCAGATTTCGCATGAGTACGAGAGTCCTGGCTCGAAATTCTATCAATTCGGCAGCGATCACTCAGATTGGGTAAGCCAGTGGGGTGAATCATGATGTCATTTGTTCCATGAGTTTTCGCTGAAATTGGGTCATTCGATTACACCATCCTGTCCGGATAAATGCCGTGCAGGCCAGTGAACACCAGGTTGTTTCAGGAATTATTCTCGGTAGTTGCATCCAAAATAGTAATTTTTGAGGAACACCTCTAGTGGTAAACAACTTGGAAGAGGGCAAGAGGCAGATGCTTGAATGGGGTCTGGGGTGTTTTTTATTTAGTGTCCCCAGACTGTAGGGGTAGCTCCCAGGTCAAATCTAAAGAATTCATTTATTTACAAAATTTGCAGCCATTATTCATTCATTGATCCATGACAAAAAAGATTCTGTTTTGGCATCGCCGCGACCTGCGCTTAACCGATAATCGGGGATTGGCATTGGCTCGACAGGAAAGCGCCAGGGTGCTTGGCGTCTTTTGCCTCGATCCCAATATTTTGAATCGCGATGATGTGGCTCCGGCTCGCGTGACCTATATGTTGGGTTGTCTCCGGGAGCTGCAGCAGCAATATCAGGCAGCAGGAGGACAACTGCTAATCTTAAAGGCCGATCCCACGGAGGGATTGCCAAAGCTGGCGCGGACGCTGCAAGTGGATACTGTTTACTGGAATCGGGATGTTGAACCCTATGCCCGCACCCGCGATCGCACCGTTGCCGATGCCCTCAAACAAGAGAATATAGCGGTCAAAACAGGCTGGGATCAGCTCCTCCACGCGCCCGGTGAGATTATGACCAAAACCTCGGATCAGCCCTATACGGTCTATACTCCCTTTTGGCGGAACTGGAATAGTCGAGCAAAAGCGGCACCCTATGATGCGCCGACCGAGCTGGAACCACTAACGGAAGCCGAGCAGAAAGCAGCTCAGGCAGCAGGCGTGATTGAACTGCCCACAGCGAAAGATTTGGGCTTTCAATGGGATGGTAAATTTCCACTTGATCCAGGTGAAGCAGCGGCTCAAGAGCGACTGGACGTATTCTGTAACGGTGATCAGCAGTCAGCTCGCGATCGCGGTTTGTGGGAATATGACGAACAGCGCAACTATCCGGCTCATCCGGGCACGTCCCAGCTCAGCGCGGCTTTGAAATTCGGTGCAATTGGGGTTCGCCAGGTTTGGCAAGCCACTCAGGATGCCTACAGCCGCACCCGCAGCGACGACAGCCGTGCCAATATCCAATCCTGGCAGCAGGAGTTGGCCTGGCGCGAGTTCTACCAGCACGCCCTTTATTTCTTCCCGAATCTGGCCGATGAGCCGTACCGCGACCAGTTTCGCGACTTTCCTTGGGATAATAACGACGAGCATTTCCAAGCCTGGTGCGAGGGGCAGACAGGCTATCCCATTGTCGATGCCGCCATGCGTCAGCTCAACACCATCGGCTGGATGCACAACCGCTGCCGCATGATTGTGGCCAGTTTTTTGACCAAAGACCTAATCATCGACTGGCGCTGGGGCGAAAAGTACTTTATGCAGAAGCTTTATGATGGCGATTTGGCTTCCAATAACGGTGGCTGGCAGTGGAGCGCCTCCTGTGGGCTTGACCCAAAACCGCTGCGAATTTTCAATCCGGCCAGTCAAGCTCAAAAATTCGACCCCGATGCTGAATATATTCGCGCCTGGCTACCGGAACTGAGTAGCATTGATACTGAAGCCTTAGTGACAGGCAAAATTTCTGCTTCAGAGTGCGATCGCTGTGGCTATCCCACGCCCATTGTTGACCACAAACAGCAGCAGCGAGAGTTTAAAGCTCGCTATCAAGCACAAAAGTAAACTCTTCCTTACAAACCCAAAAAGCCTTTTTCCACCACATCGGGAAAAAGGCTTTTTGGGTTCCTTATTTACGAGCTGCAAAAGCTGAATCAAGCTATGCTGTACGCAATCTGCTCATCAAAATCAGTTTCTATTTTTTGTGAAAAGCAGGCTGCACCTGCTTTTCACAAAGACTTTAGCTGGATTCGGTCTGAGCGCCAGTACAGCAGAGACATTACTCGCGAACATCACCGTTGTAGTCAATGGTGATATCGCCCGTTGTGCTAACCGTTACTACGCTTTCAACCGTATAGGCTGCGGCTCCCGGTAGACCACCCTGAAACGTGAATGTCCAAGTACCATCCCCATTATCGACATAGGGCGCATCGGTTACAGGGCCGTGCATCGCGGGTTCGGCTCGATAAGCACCCAGACCACCGTTAATACGCTCAGCGGCCTGACGGGCTAGGTTCTTAGCACGACTAGCACTGACTCGCTCGAATGCGGAGGAAATACCCGCGTCAGCCGGGGGCGGTTCAGGAAAGACGGTCGTAGCCCGGATGGGGCCGTTGTATTCCACCGCAATACCTCCAGTAGAAGAGACATTGACCACGCTCTCAACCGTGTATTCCGCTGATCCCGGTTCCCGACCCCGGAATGTGAACGTCCAGGAACCATCGCTGTTTTCAACGTAAGGAGACTGGCGGGCAGGGCCATGCATAGAAGGCTCAGCTCGGTATTCACCCAAACCCCCATTAAGCTCTTCAGCCGCTTGGCGAGCCAGGTTCTTTGCTCGGCTTAGATCAATGCCTTCGACCACTTGAGCCAGCAAATCAGAAGTTGCTAGTGCTGGCAACAGACCCGTTCCCAACCAGCCCAAGGCCGCTAGGCTTAAGGTTGTGGAAATAAACACTCGCTTCATAGAAAATCCTAGAAAGACATTATTGCTATGACCGATTCCAATCTTCACATCTTGCACCAAAACTCAGCAGGATAGCTGTGCCGCCGCGACGCGGCGGAACAGATATCACGTCCAGGTCTCAACGGGCAAAATCCAAAAACTCCCTGACAAACTGGACACCAAAAAAAAAAAACCCATTCCTGAGGACGTTTTGCTGCGCTGTCATTAGTTCCGTAATTCCCTTTTCGGCTAGGTCAAGCATCCGGTTCAGTTGAGAGCGGCTGAAGCTCTGTTCTTCGGCAGTGCCCTGAATCTCAATTACATTAAGATGGCTGTCTAGCACGATATTGCAATCCACCTCAGCTTTGAGATCTTCCGGATAGTTCAAGTCCAGATAGGCTTCCCCTTCAATAATGCCAACCGAAACAGCTGCTATCTGCTGTTTGATGGGAGATTGCTCTAGTTCTCCCTGCTGAATCAGATACGAGATCGCATCTTGCATGGCCACATAAGATCCCGTAATTGCTGCCGTCCGCGTCCCCGCATCGGCTTGTAGGACATCCGCATCAATCCACAACGTCCGCTCACCCAGTAGTTTCATATCCAGGGCAGCTCGCAGGCTGCGACCAATCAGCCGCTGAATTTCTTGTGTACGCCCCGACAGCTTCATCAACTCACGAGCCTGTCGCTGAGGCGTGGCGCTTGGTAACATGCGATATTCTGCTGTTAGCCATCCCTGTCCGGTGTCTTGCAAAAAACGCGGCACTCCAGGCTGAATCGAGACCGTACAAAGTACTTGCGTATTGCCACAGTGAATCAAAACTGAACCGGGGGCAAATTGAGTGAAGTGGCGCTCAAATTTAACTGAACGGAGTTGATCCGGTTTGCGATCGTCGGGCCGCTGCCAAGCCATACTAGTCTCCTACTGGAATGCCTCACTCAGGATACAGCAGACGCAAGACGATAGTACTTAAGCCGCTCCGCAAATGCTCAAAAGCTGGTTACCGTCTCAACACCGCTGGAAACGACCCGAAAGAAACTAGTCGTATGCGACGCATGTGTCATGTAAACTACGTAGTCTCCCATCAAAAAATAGACCACCATCATGGCGGCTGCCGCCGCCGCCACTAGGCAACCGGCTAACATGAGAGAAAATTCTTGGACTTCGACTGCTTGCTGCATGAGATGCAGTGACCAAGCAACCATGCCAATGACAGCAATGATGATAAGGAACATGCTATGGGGGAGCTTTTAAGTTAGCTTTATCATTAAGAGCTTTATTTTACATATTGTAACAACAGTTAATCTTAACTGTCGTCCGATAAATCTTAAAAGATCCCAATTTTATTGGCACAGTTCGTTCAGTTTTTTTGTTACGAAATCCACATATAGCCTGGCTCATATTTTGCACCATTCCCCCGGAAGCCGGAAAAGCGATGCTGCACCGCGATGCAGCGGCAACATCACCCTTGGGTTGTTCTGTAACAAGTGGGCTTGCAGACTTGGGTAAGGAGCCGTTTTTAAAGCAGCCGTGCGGCTGCTTTAAAAACGGAAGCTTTTATGAGAGACACTTAGATGTCTACAGCGGATTGGGGACAAGATGCCGAACCGGAATCTGATGTTGAGCCAAATGGTCTTTAATTTCCGCTACAGTGAGCTGACCGTAATGCAGCAGCGACGCCAATAAGGCTGCTTCGGCTTTACCGTCCGTCAATGCTTCACGAATATGATCACAGTTACCTGCACCGCCGGAAGCAATCACCGGAATTTCTACCTGCTCGGCAATGGTTCGCGTTAGCTCTAAGTCATATCCTGCTTGGGTTCCATCGGCATCCATACTGGTGATGAGTAACTCACCTGCACCCCGCTGGGCGACTTCTTTGGCCCATGCGATCGCATCCAGTCCAGTATTCTCTCGTCCTCCCCGCACATAGACATCCCAGCCCGGATGCTCCGGATCAGAGCGGCGACGAGCATCAATTGCCACCACGATACACTGGCAGCCAAAGCGATCGCTGGCTTCACTAATAAAATCTGGATTTCGCACCGCCGATGAGTTAATGCTGACCTTATCAGCCCCGGCACGCAACAGTTTTTTAATCGTTTCTAAGGAGCTAATGCCTCCACCCACCGTCAGCGGGATGAAAACCTGCTCAGCTGTTCGATAGACTACGTCAAAAATGATATCCCGGTCTTCATGCGTAGCCGTAATATCGAGAAACACCAGTTCATCTGCCCCGGCCTCATTGTAGGCTTGAGCGAGTTCAACCGGATCACCCGCATCCCGCAAATCGACGAAATTGACGCCTTTTACGACCCGTCCAGCCTTCACATCCAAACAGGGCAGAATTCGTTTTGCTAGCATAATCATGCTCCTCGTACATGCAACTGACTCAACATGCCATCTTTATTCTGACCAGTCGTTGACATTTGTTCGTCAAACGGGCGGGATCAGATTACAGCTTTATTAAACCTGCCGAGCTTTTGGGAGAAGAGTGACATCCTGAAGCTAGACAGACGGAATAAGGGTAATGGCAATTGGGTCGTAATCCCTTTAACCCACCCAAACAGAATGACTATAACAGGTCAGTCTTATCAAATGGCTTGATAAACTGATGCATTCAGTGAGTAATAAACTGTGAGTGATAAACCCAAAATTGTCGATCTTGGCATCTTAGATACCGATTACGCTCAGATGGTTGAATCTGAGCCAGTACCTGAGGATCTCAGACAGCGGCTCGACGAAGAAAACTATGATGTGACCTATCTCAGCAAACAGGCCCGTCTCTATCGCTATGCCAAAAATCAAGAAGACCGGGATGACTTGCTGTGCAAAATTGCCAATAAGGCCGGACTCTTCACGTTGGCTGACATGGAAGCGATTGACGATCGCACCCGCATGAACGGTATGTTTAGCCTTGAGCCAGCAGAACGCCAGCAAGTGATCAACTGGCTATATGATGAAATGCAGATTCAGATCTAGCATCTGTTTCGTTTCAGTTCATGCCGAGTTAGAAACCCAATCGAAACCAGTGCTGCTGATTTTTACTGATTTAGATGGAACCTTGTTGAATCAGGATGACTACGACTATCAAGCGGCTCTGCCTCAGCTTGAGCGCCTCAAGCAAGCGCAAATCCCAGTCATTCCGGTCACCAGTAAAACTCGTGCCGAAGTTGAGCACTTGCGTCAGGCTGTCGGCCTAACTGAGCCATTTATTGTTGAGAACGGCAGTGGTGTGTTTATTCCCCAGGCTGAAGCACGCTTTGACATTGCCGAAACAATGGATTGGGGTATCTATCGACTGCTACAGCTTGGCTGTACCTATGCTGAGGCGCGGGCTGCTCTGGGGTGCATAGCACAGGCTTTGGAGCTTAAGCTTATTGGATTTGGCGACATGGCTGTGGCAGATGTTGTGGAGCGGACGGGCTTATCTGCTGCTGATGCGGAACAGGCCAAAATGCGGGACTTCACGGAGCCGTTCGTTACGCCTAAGCAGCGCTCTGCTGAGCAGATTGAGCAAGCGGTCAAGGCAGCAGGTTTCCAGGTCGTCGTTGGGGATCGCTTTTCCCATTTGATTGGGCCGGGTGCGGGAAAAGGTAAAGCTGTGCAGCAACTTGTCGATGCCTATCAGCGATCGCAACCCGATGTCCCAATCAAAACTATTGGCCTGGGCAATAGCCCCAATGATCTTGCCATGCTGGAAGTTGTCGATATACCAGTTGTTATCCCCGGTTTGAAAGGGGCGCATCCCCAGCTAGCCAATCGCGGCTGGTGCATTGCCGATGCGCCGGGTTGTCAGGGCTGGGCCAGTGCGATCGCACATCTCACCCAAGACATCAGTAGCTGCATATAAGCTACATATAAACTGACGCAATGCACAACCTACTGCTGTTTGTGAAACTAAGCTAAATAAGTTTTGCTGATCACTGGTCTCATCTGTAGTGCTAATTCGTAGAACGGGTATTACGCTTGAGAAAAAAAGAGGTCTGTCAACAGACAAACCCCTTTTCTTAAAGACAACACATATTATAAGTTAGCCAGCTATCTAGCCACGCTTAGCCACCTCGACGCAGCGCTAGCTCAACCTGCTGGAACTCGCGCTCTAGGCGAGCTTTTAGTTTCTCAGGAACGGGGCGATTGGGATAGGAGCTGTAGTGTCCGGCCAAAGAATTCAAAGCTGTCCGCACCGTTGTAAAAGATGCCAGCGTTTGTACGGAGGAATCACGACGATAGCGTGCGGCATAATCATTAATCATTTGGCGCGCATCGGTTTGGGCTTGGGCTTGAATATCTGATCCCTCAGGTGCATTAAGTGCCGCTTTCATCGTATCAATCAGAGCCAATGTATCTTGGCGATAGTCACCAGAGAGCGTAGCAGCAACATTAGCAGAACAGGCAACGGTTGTTAAGCCGATGAAGGCAACCATTACTAAACTGAGCAGGCGAGATAGGAACTTTCTCATATAAAACCTCTGTAATCTAAACGCAAACGGCAGAAAATGTCCGAGCTAAAAAATCTGATGTTTTGCACGTTGACATATCCTGACAATCCTACCGTGAGATGGGATCGCTGCCGAAATCCTTCAGATAGATATAAAGAGTAAAGACCTCAAGCTGGTCTGTGCTAATAAAAAGCGAGATTTGCTGTCGCTAAGCGGCAACAAATCTCGCTTCTAGGGGTTATGAAACTACTAAGGTGCTAGAGCGTTGCCGCGTAGCAAGCTGCCAATTGTCTTGGCGGTAATTTTCATCTGGGTGATGGGATTGGCTGGGACTACCGTCTTGTAAAGGTAACTGTCGAATGTGAGCTTTTGTACGTCGATATCAGCACACATTTCCACAAAGGCTTCCCGCGTTGCATCGGAGCGGTAGAATACCCGCTGGAGCAGATCCAGGACGAGGTAAGTCATACCGTACTGCTTATCCCAACGCTTGATGTAGGTTTTCAGTTCAGCTTCTGTAGGTACGCGCTGACCATTCTGGGAGAATTCCACGATGGTTTCAGCGCACATGCGGGCCGACTTGGCCGCAAAGTAAATGCCTTCACCAGAGGACTTGGTAACTGTACCAGCGGCGTCACCGACCAGAGCGACACGACCGACAACACGGCGCGGACGGGGATGCTCAGGAATGGGGTGAGCTTCAACTTTGATGATTTCACCACCTGCAAGGCGATGAGCAGCTCGTTCCCGGATACCAGCCTGAAGCTGCTTAATCTTGGCCTGGTTGACGCGCATGGTGCCCGTACCGACAGCGACGTGGTCATACTTCGGGAAGACCCACGCATAGAAGTCAGGTGAAACGTCGTCACCAACATACATTTCGGCCAAATCTTCGTAGTAGGCCATTTTGTCTTCGGGCAAACGGATGCGCTCTTGGAATGCGATCGCATAGTTGTAATCGCCAGCGTCAATCGCCCGCGCAATTCGGGAGTTTGCACCATCGGCACCAATCACCAAGTCAACCTTGAGCGTCTTGTGCTCACCCGTCAGGCTGCCATTGGAGTGATCAGCGTAATGGAGAATGTAGGGATCACGGTCGTTACCCGGAATCTCTAGCTTGTGTACCGTGCCGTTAATCAGCTTGGCACCTAATTCTTTAGCGCGATCGCGCAAAAATCCATCTAGTACTTCCCGACGGCACATACCAATGTACTCGTCGTCTTTCAGCGTGCTGCCAATATTGACTTCAACATTGGATGGTGAAATCATCTTCATCTTGCGGACGCGACGATCGATGATTTCAGGTGGCAAATCAAATTCGTCTACCATGCATAGCGGAATCGCGCCGCCACAAGGCTTTGCGTTATCCAACTTCCGCTCAATCAGGTAGGTTTCGATACCTGCTTTTACAAGTGTCTCGGCAGCCGAAGAGCCTGCCGGACCGGACCCAACAACAGCAACCCGTAGTGTCAACGGTACTTACTCCACGTCTCTAGAAGCTACGAATGGCATCGTATCATGGCCTTAATCCTCGCTCAGGGGATTACTCGCTACATGTGACCGAACTGAAATAGTCCGTAACAAATCGTGATTTTTTAAGTCGCTTCTCTATCAGTTAACTATTGAATTTTCTATAAGTTAGGTTTGTTGCCGTGACGCGACAGCCACTCATGGTTTGATTCTGCAGGTTGGGCAGACCTAGATCAGTGATGGGAATAATCGCGTTCACAGTAATTTCACCAACGGGCCACGGATGAAACTGTAAAGAAACCTTGCATTTTCTCCCACAATCGCTTTATGTTCTCATCAACTTTTTTATACAACAGTAAAGTTGCTTAAAGATAGCTTGTCGCGATTTATACCAAACGGCATAGTCAACATATAAAGCAATTTAACTTTAACTTAACTTTTGTGGTCACTAGACCGATTAAAGCCGTTAGCCAATTGGAACTGCGTGATCTAAGCGGTTTGCTTCGTTGACACCTCACCATGACTATGTCGGAACCATTAATAAACTATTTGTTTAAGCCATGTCTGTTCAAAAAGGTACGATTTTAATTTCAAAAGAGGGCCATTATTATCGAGTTATCGAGTGCGATCGCAATGCGATTTCGCTGATGCGGATTAACGGCTACACGATATTTGCTTGTCGCCCTGAATATATTGAGGGTCAGTTTCGTTCGCTATAGATTCTCGGTTGCTATCCAGTGCGGTTACATACTCAGAGGAGGGCGATGCTACTTGTGAAGCATCGCCCTTCTAGCTTTGAAATGGGATAAGTTATTCGGCGCAAGCGCCCACGGCGGCTACGGCGGCTTCAAGCGCGATCGCAACGTGTGTCCAGTGGGTGCCGCCTTGGCAGAACGCCACATAGGGTTCCCGTAGCGGCCCATCTGCCGAAAATTCGGAGGTGCTGCCATCAATAAATGTGCCGCCCGCCATCACCAGCTCGCTTTCGTAACCCGGCATCCCCGCTGGTACCGGATCGAGATAGGAACCAATTGGTGAATGCTGCTGAATGGCGCGACAAAAGGCGATCAGCTTTTTAGGTGAGCCAAACTGAATCGCTTGGATCACATCGCGACGCGGCGCGGTTGGTAGAGGGTTCACGGGATAGCCCAACTGATGAAACACCTGAGCGGTTAAATGATTACCCTTCAGCGCTTCACCCACCATCTGCGGTGCCAAAAACAGCCCTTGGAACAGCAATCGATTCTGGTCAAACGTCGCTCCGCCAGCCGTACCAATGCCCGGAGCCGTGAGTCGATTGGCGGCTAGCTCAACTAAATCAGCCCGTCCGGCCAGATATCCGCCTGCGGTTGCAATCGTGCCACCGGGGTTCTTAATCAGCGAACCCGCCATCAGATCGGCCCCCACCATCGTCGGTTCTTGGGCTTCCACAAACTCGCCGTAGCAGTTATCGACGAAACATACCACTTCTGGATTCTGTCTCTTAACTGAGTCAATTATTCTCTGAATCTCTACAATGGAGAGGCTAGGTCGCCAAGAGTAACCACAGGAACGTTGGATCAGCACCATCCGGGTGCGATCGCGGACTGCATTGGCGAGTGTAGGCCAGTCTATGCTGCCTGCCTCGGTTAGTGCTAACTGTCGATACGTGATGCCAAAGTCCTGTAGGGAGCCTTGACCTTGTCCACGAAGTCCAATCACTTCTTCGAGTGTGTCATAGGGGGAACCCGCAACGGCTAAGAGTTCATCACCAGGACGCAGGACGCCAAACAAGGCGGATGCGATCGCATGGGTGCCAGAAACAAACTGGACACGCACAGCGGCAGCTTCTGCTCCCATCACATCAGCAAATACCTGATCAAGCACCTGTCGTCCCAAGTCGCCATGTCCGTAACCCGTGACGCTTGCGAAATGATGGACTCCGACACGGTGCTTCTGAAATGCAGTGAGAACTCGCCGGAGATTTTCCTTGACCTGTGCATCAATTCCGGAAAAAATCTGGAAGAGTGCCTTTTCTGCGTCTTGAATCGACGTTGAACTGTCCATAGCTTAGGTTTTCAGGGAGTTTGACCGCGAAATGTGCAGATTGGGCTTCAAAATTGACGATTGAGATTATCGCATGACTGTTGCAACAACAACTAAACTTCCATATTCCTGGCCGACAATCCTATTTATGGCGGCCATTCACATCGGAGCGCTCTTTGCCTTCTTACCCAGCAACTTTAGCTGGCCAGCCGTAGGAATCATGCTGTTCCTGCACTGGGTTACGGGTGGCTTGGGCATTACACTAGGGCTGCACCGTCTGGTCAGTCACCGCAGTTTCCAAACCCCCAAATGGCTTGAGTATTTTCTCGTGTTCTGCGCCAGCTTGGCTTGTCAAGGTGGGCCGATTGAATGGGTTGGTTTACACCGCCATCACCACGCCTATTCCGATCAGGCTAACGACCATCACAACTCCAACAAGGGCTTCTGGTGGAGCCATATGGCATGGATGTTCTATGACGTGCCTGCCCGATCAGAACTGCCTCGTTTTACAAAAGACATTATTGATGATCCGATTTATCAGTTCTTTGAAAAGTACTTTTTAGTTGTCCAGGCAGGACTGGGCGTTCTTCTATATGCGTTGGGCGAGCTGACTGGATTTGGCGGCTGGTCATTTGTCGTCTGGGGCATTTTTGTGCGCCTCGTCGCGGTTTATCACTGCACCTGGTTTGTGAATAGTGCAACCCACAAGTTTGGCTATCGCTCCCATGAATCTGGCGATGCGTCTACCAACTGTTGGTGGGTTGCATTACTGACCTACGGCGAAGGCTGGCACAATAATCACCATGCCTATCAATATTCGGCTCGTCACGGTTTGCAGTGGTGGGAATTTGATATGACCTGGATAACGATTTGGACACTAGAGAAGCTGGGGCTAGCCAAGAAAATTAAGCTGCCTCAAAAAGCGTAGGCACTGAATGCTTCAATCCCATAACTAAGCTGGATCATCAAAGCAAATTAGCCTTGACCCAAGTTTGCAGAGAGACTATCACATACATGATTTTCTCAAACCGACTAAAGCAATAGTTAAAAAACTGGAAAAGCGCGCTAACAGCGCGCTTTTCTGTTGATGGTTGTTTGTTGATCACAGTCTTATATCAAGTCCGTGTATAGGAACTTGTTTATTTTTTGTGAAAGGCTTGCTAAGCAAGCCTTTCACAAAAAATAAACAGGGGTTTTCAACCGAATTTCAGATTATTCTTTGGCTTGTTCTCACTGAACATCAATACCTGAACGTCAATAAACGTCAATAAAAAAACCTATGTTACGTGTACTATCTGCGATCGCACTTTTGCTCCAATCGCTTGCCCTCCCAATCTCAGCTACCTGCCAATCAGCGTTATCAGCATTATCCTCCGTACACCTCCGCCACCTGGTCATGCTGCCTCTCCTAGCCGGAACGATGGTGCTCACGGCTTGTGACCTACCCCAGGTGAGTGCGGAAGATCGGCTGTTCTTACCGATCTCAGTTGAATTTTTAGATGAATTTAGCTGGCCAACGGAGTTTGAATTTGAGGGCACTAGGGTTGGGGGACTCTCTGGAATTGTCTATGACCGAAACCGCGATCGCTTTTATGCGGTATCGGACGACCATCAATCAGCAGCTCGTTTCTACACGCTTCGCCTACAGGTTGATCCGGAAAACTCTGCCCCTCAAATTGCCTCGCTAGAGGTGGAGTCAGTCACAACTCTGTTAGATGAATCCGGTGAGCCTTATCCAGCCGATGTTCTGGACGCTGAAGGGATTGCACTATCCCCGCGCGATACCGTTTTCATTTCGAGTGAGGGCGTCGCCTACAGTGGTGCTGTCCCAACCATCGCGGAATTTGATTTAGCCACTGGACAATGGCTGCAAGACCTACAAATTCCGGCTCGTTTCCTACCTGAAAAGATCGAGACGGACGAAGGCATCGTTGAAACGGGCATTCAGCAAAATTTAGGCTTTGAAGCGCTAACGATCAACCCAGTCGGCATAGCTTCCCCAATGGTTGAGCCGTTTCGCTTATTTACCGCCACTGAATCCGCTTTAATGCAAGATTTAGATCTTTCGGGTGAAAGCTTAGCGGTCCGCAATCGTCTGCTGCACTATCTGATTGGCGACGACCAAACTACACTGATTTCGGAGCATTTATACCCGATGACGCCAGATGAACTGGGCACGGTTTACAGCGGTCTGTCAGAACTGATGGTGCTAGATCAGGCGGGACATTTCCTAGCGCTAGAGCGTTCTCTAGGCGTTTGGGGCTTCGGCGCAAAGCTGTATCAGATTGCCACGGGTGCCGCTACTGATACATCTGCGATCGCATCCTTGAAGGGAGATATTTCAACGATTCAACCGATTCGAAAGCGGCTACTTTTAGATCTGAAAGATCTAGAGATTGAACTTGACAATCTCGAAGGAATGACTCTCGGCCCCCGCTTACCTGATGGCAGTCAAAGTTTACTACTGCTTAGCGACAATAATTTTAGAACTGAACAAACAACCCAATTCCTATTATTTCGCATCCACTATTAGCACTATTTTCATAGCGTTTAATTTGATAGAGTTGCGCCCAAAGAGAACTCAAACCCGTATCTCTAAGAGATTGAAATCAGACTAAAACTTTTATCATTCTGCATTTCCAAGGTAATTAATGGGACATTATCGTTTGATTAACCACCCCTGAAACTGCTGATCCCAGTCCTGTACCGCAAGTTTTGTATTGAGCTGACTGTGAGTCTGGAGGGATCAATCATCCTAAAATGGGGATCATCTAGCTTCTACGGCCTTGTGTATAGGGTCTGAATCGTATATTTCATCAGCGTTATGACACAATTGAACGACGACATGGTGCGCTTGGCTCGTCTGATGGCGGCTGACTTTAGTAACCAGGAACAAGCCTTTGAAAATCCTCCGTTCTTTGCCCATATTCGGGTTTGCATGCGGCCATTGCCAAACAATTTCCTCTCCGGCATGAGTCTCTACGTGGAACAGGCGTATGACTACATGCTGAATCGCCCCTACCGATCGCGGGTTCTGAACCTGATTCAGCGCAACGGCCAAATAGAGATTGAAAACTACATCATCAAAGACGCAGAAAAATTCTACGGCGCCTCGCGTGACTTGGCTCTCTTAGGCCAAATGCAGGCAGAAGACGTTGAAAAGCTGCCAGGCTGCAACATGATTGTCGAGCGCACGCAGCATGGTTTTCAGGGATATGTGGAGCCAGGAAAACAATGCACAGTTGTTCGCAAAGGTCAAACAACTTATCTTGATAGCACCTTTGAAATTGATGCCGATAAGTTTATTAGCCACGACCGAGGACGCGATCCCGAGACTGATGAACACGTTTGGGGATCTGTGGCGGGGCCGTTCTACTTTGTGCGCTGGGGTGATTATTCGCATGAAGTGTCCGTTTAATCAACTGATTTGAACGGGAAGCGAATAATTGAGAAAAATCATCTCTTAAGTGGGTTCATAAGAATTGAATTAAGCGATATCCTATTGTCTTAGTTTTATTCTTTAGGGTTAACGCTAACACCAGATAGCGAATTTAGCTTGTTTTGTGGAAAGCTATCAGCATTCTGCTGGAACCCATTGCCTAACTTCGAATTGAATGGAATAGTAAGGCAAAATAGTCAAAATAAATTTTCAACTGGATTGTTTAGATGATCCATAAACCTGGTAGATTGAGCGAGTATCAGCAAGCAAGATTGAGCACATGAAAGTCCTAGTTATTGGCGGCGATGGATATTGCGGGTGGGCGACAGCGCTCCACCTTTCAAACCACGGATACGAGGTCGGCATTCTCGACAACCTGGTGCGTCGGCACTGGGACATGCAGCTTTGCATCGATACCCTGACCCCGATTGCTCCGATTCAGCAGCGATTACAGCGCTGGAAAGATTTAACAGGCAAAACGATTGACCTGTTCGTTGGCGATATCAACGACTATCCGTTCCTGGAACAGTCTATGCTTCAGTTCCAGCCGGACGCGGTCATTCACTTTGGAGAACAGCGCTCAGCTCCATTTTCGATGATTGACCGTGAACATGCGGTGCTAACCCAGGCCAACAACGTGCTGGGTAATCTGAACCTGCTGTACGTTTTGCGCGACCACTTCCCGGACTGCCATCTCGTGAAGCTAGGCACGATGGGCGAGTACGGTACGCCCAATATTGACATTGAAGAGGGCTATATCACCATTGAACACAATGGTCGGAAGGATACCCTGCCCTATCCGAAGCAGCCGGGTTCGTTCTATCACCTCAGTAAGGTACACGATTCGCACAACATTCACTTCGCTTGCAAAATCTGGGGGCTACGAGCTACGGATTTGAATCAAGGGGTGGTTTATGGTGTCCTGACCGAAGAAACGGGCATGGACGAACTGCTGATTAACCGTCTGGACTATGACGGCATCTTTGGTACGGCGCTCAACCGTTTCTGTATTCAGGCTGCTGTTGGTCATCCCCTCACCGTTTACGGTAAGGGTGGTCAAACTCGTGCGTTCTTGGATATTCGTGACACTGTGCGCTGTGTGGAGCTTGCGATCGCAAACCCAGCAGAGCCAGGTCAATTCCGTGTCTTCAACCAGTTTACTGAAATGTTTAGCGTGGGCGACTTGGCCATGATGGTCAAGCAGGCTGGTACCACGATGGGTCTCGATGTCGAAATTGATCACCTAGAGAATCCTCGGGTTGAGGCAGAAGATCACTACTTCAACGCCAAAAATACCAACCTACTGGAATTGGGACTGCAGCCGCACTACCTATCCGATTCGCTGCTGGATTCACTACTTAACTTTGCTGTGAAGTATAAGCATCGGGTTGACAAGGAGCAGATCCTGCCGAAGGTGAAGTGGCGTCGTTAACCTCGTCCTCCGTCTCACCTTTCATGGTTCGAAATTAGGCTCTCAAGTGCAGGGTGGGCACTGCCCACCCATCTAACACACCTAAATCCGACCCCTGCGTCTTTCCAACCAGTCGTTTACTTAAATCAGCGATCAATAGCAAGGTTATGCGAATTGCCCTGTTTACGGAAACCTTCCTGCCGAAAGTTGATGGCATCGTCACGCGCCTCAAACATACGGTAGAGCACCTACAGCGCATGGGAGATCAGGTGCTTGTTGTCTCTCCCGAAGGCGGGCTCACCGAATATATGGGGGCAAAAATTTATGGGGTGCCTGGGTTTCCGTTACCGCTCTATCCAGAACTGAAGCTAGCGCTACCCCGTCCATCCATTCGCCAAGTGCTGGAAGACTTTAATCCCGATTTGATTCATGTGGTGAATCCAGCGGTTTTGGGACTGGCTGGGCTGTACTACGCCAAAAGCTTACAGGTACCGCTGGTCGCGTCGTATCATACTCATCTGCCTAAGTATCTGGAGCATTATGGCTTAGGCATGCTGGAGGGATTTCTCTGGGAATTGATTAAAGCAGGACATAATCAGGCTGTTCTCAATCTTTGTACCTCAACCGCCATGCAGACTGAACTGACGGAGCATGGCGTTGAGCGGGTGGAAGTGTGGCAGCGGGGAGTAGATACCGAGTTATTCCGTCCCGATCAGGCTCGTGCAGACATGCGATCGCACTTGAGCCAAGGTCACCCTGACGATCCGCTACTGCTATACGTGGGTCGGCTATCGGCGGAGAAAGAGATTACTAATATCAAGCCCGTACTAGAATCGATTCCCAATGCGCGCTTGGCTCTCGTTGGTGATGGCCCTTATCGGCCTGAACTGGAAAAGCATTTTGAAGATACGCCCACCCATTTTGTTGGCTACCTAGCTGGCGATGACCTCGCCTCAGCGTTTGCCTCTGCCGATGCCTTTATCTTCCCGTCGCGCACCGAGACATTAGGTTTGGTATTACTAGAAGCAATGGCAGCAGGCTGTCCTGTGGTCGCGGCTCGCTCCGGCGGCATTCCCGATATCGTCACTGACGGCGTGAATGGCTATCTGTTTGATCCGCTGGAAGAAAATGGTGCGATCGCAGCAACCCAGAAACTATTCGCCCGCATGGATGAGCGCCAGCTCCTGCAAAAAAATGCGCGGGCTGAAGCTGAACTGTGGGGCTGGGCAGCAGCAACGCGACAACTGCAAAAGTTCTATCAAACTGTGTTGTCAGCCCGTCCATCTCTGCCACTGGCCGCATAGCTCGATTTAGCGTTACGTAGGGGCGGGTTTAGCCGTCAGTTATGACATCTAAATTAAGCAGAATCAACCAAACTCGCCCTTACAACAGGGTGTCTCAAGATTCTGTATACGAGGCTGCTAGCGGTTTTGGGAGTAAACCGTTAGAGTTTTAGCATCCCATTCTGCAATTTGTGATGATTTGCGATCGCGGCTCCGTCGATCCGTAAGTGCGAACAGCCTATTCCCGGAAAATGGAATATGCTGGTGTTACTATCAAACTTACCCGTGGCAATCTAGGGATAGGCTATAGTCACTTAGCCACTGTATTCGACTGACCGGGTCTCTCTTGAGTGCTGTCACACTATGACTTCCTCGACTCCTAGCAGCATGCTGGCTGCGATTTCTCAGGTTAACAACTCTGCTAATCTGACTCACCGTGTTCAGGATCTGCCCACGCCTAAATTTATTGATCTGCTCGATCAAATAACCCGCGAATTTGAGCATTTTTTGCGGGCGATCGACATGATCAATAATGAAAATCTAGAGCGAATGCTGGAGCAAATCCTGGAAGCATTTACGCTCAAGATTGGTCAGATCTTGCAGGCTGAGCGCACCACGATCTTCATGGTGGATCGGGAGAAGAAGCAGCTCTGGTCAAAAATTGCCGAAAACTCCCTGGAAATCCGCATTCCCATGAGTAAGGGAATTGCCGGGCAGGTCGCCACAACGGGAGAGTGCCTGAATATTCCCGATGCCTACAGCCATCCGCTGTTCAACCCCGAAGTCGATAAGAAAACGGGCTACCGGACGCGCAACATTCTTTGCCTGCCCATTTTCACCTCGAATGATGAGGTCGTGGCCGTTGTGCAACTGCTAAATAAAATCGGCAACGCACCGTTCGATCAGCAGGATGAGCGCAGTTTTAGAGAATTCGCGGCCTCCATCGGTATTATTTTAGAAAGCTGCAATAAGTTCTACATTGCGGCTCGCAACCAGAAAGGAGTGGAAGCGCTGCTGAAGGCAACGTCCTGCTTAGGACAAACCCTGGATCTCGAAAAAACGCTGCGGGTGGTGATGGATGAAGCCCGTGACTTGATGAGTGCCGATCGCAGTACGCTGTTTCTGCTCGATCGCGATAAAAACCAGCTCTGGTCAAAAGTCGCTAACGCTGACAACACCAGCATCATTGAGCTGCGCTTTCCCGCCGATAAAGGAATTGCGGGCTACGTTGCCTCAACGGGCGAAACCGTTAACATTCCAGATGCCTATAAAGATCCCCGCTTTGACCCCAGTTCCGACAAGCGCACGGGCTATCTGACGCGCAATATTCTCTGTATGCCCGTTTTCAACTCCTCTGGGGCACTGATTGGCGTCACGCAGTTGATCAATAAGCATCAGGGCAGCTTTACCAACTCGGATGAAGAGTTTATGCGGGCGTTTAACATCCAGGCAGGTGTGGCGCTGGAGAATGCCCAACTGTTTGAAAACGTTTTGGTGGAAAAGCAGTACCAGAAAGACATGCTGCAAAGCCTGTCCGATGCGGTGATTTCCACGGATATGTCGGGTCGAATTGTCACGATTAACGATGCGGCTCTCCAACTGCTGGGTTGTCCACTCCAGGAAAAAGCCAGTAACGAGCATGACAGCGTTCAAAATTCGGCAGAGCAGCAAAAAGCCCGTAGCAAAGCTGCCAATAGCCGGGAGGCCGTCAACAGCAAGCTGCGACAGCTTTGGGAATCCAACCTGCTGAATCGCTTTGTTTGGGAAGTTGTGCCGCTAGATGGGTTGCAAGGGCGGTTAGTAGACAGTCTGCAAAATGCGGTGCGGCAGTACGTGCCAGAGCAAGGACTGTGTGTAGGCATTTACACGCTGTCTCCGGGCGGCGAAGATACAGTTCAGATCGCGTCTCAGATTTCGTCGGCACAGAGTGATGTAAATGGCTTGCAGAACACAGTAGAAACCATAGAGAGTGGCACAAAACTGTCGATTTTGGCGATTCCGGCTGCGAAGAATACCGATGTTTATCTGCCCTGGAATCGCTGTTATTTAGAGCAAACTGAGGGTGCGATCGCACCTTCACCGGAATCCGAAAGCACCAACGGCAACGGCCATGAGTCCACACCAGCCGCCGAAGCCATGCCTTGGCCGCGCTTGATTCCCGCCGCCCAGGTTCAGCAGGTGGAGCGCAGCATTAACTTAACGGTCAATCCTCTGACTAACCCAGAAGGAGGAGTCCGGGGCGGTTTGGTGGTCTTGGAAGACATCAGCCAAGAGAAGCGGATGAAGACCACGCTCTACCGCTATATGACGCCCGGTGTGGCCGAACGAGTAATGGCGCTGGGTGAAGATGCGCTGATGGAGGGCGAACGGAAAGAAGTCACCATCCTGTTCTCCGATATTCGCGGCTACACAACCCTAACTGAGAATTTGGAAGCGGCGGAAGTTGTGCGGTTGCTCAACGACTACTTTGAAACGATGGTTGAGGCCGTTTTCGATTGTGAAGGCACCCTCGACAAGTTCATCGGCGATGCCCTAATGGCTGTCTTTGGTGCGCCACTGCCGCTGGAGAACCATGCGCTAGCCGCAGTCAAGTCAGCGCTCGATATGCGCCATCGGCTAGAGGTGTTCAACCGTGAGCGAGCAGGTCAGTCGGAAGCCCAAATTCGGATCGGTATTGGCATTAGTTCCGGCGAAGTGGTTTCCGGCAATATCGGCTCCCAGAAGAAAATGGAATATACCGTCATTGGCGACGGGGTCAACCTCAGCTCTCGCTTGGAAAGCATCACCAAACAGTACGGCTGCGACATCGTGATCAGCGAGCACACCTATGAGATGTGTAAGCCAATGGTCTGGGTGCGCGAACTGGATCTGATTCGGGTGAAGGGCAAGAATGAACCCGTCGGCATCTACGATGTGCTCGATTTCAAAGAGCACCCGCTGTCAGCCGATTTGGAAACCTTCTTAGAAATGTTCCGGCAAGGACGAGTCGCTTACACCAACGGTCATTTTGAGCAGGCCATTCGCATCTTTAAGGACGCCTACAATCTCAGTCCACAGGCACTGGGCCGATCCGATGAAGCCTGCAAGCTGTTTATCAGTCGTTCTGAGGATTACAAGGTTGCTCCGCCGCCAGATGACTGGGGCGGTGTGTATACAATGAAAACGAAGTAGGCCAATTAATCTGGTTCCGGCCAGCGCCAACTGTAGCGATTCCATTCATAGATGCCTTGAATCTCAAACTCGCGTCCGTTTTCAAATCGCACGGTGCAGGTGGTGAACTGACGATAGCTGTCCGGTGTCGTGAAGGCATCATCTTCGCTTTCTCGCAGGGCGATAACGGTGCAGGTTACCCACTCCCGTAAACAGGGGCCGCTGTCCTGCACCCATTCCCAGAGGCCATTGGAGACTTCAATCTGATCGCCAACTTTCAGCTTCAGGTCATGGGGTTCCAGATATTTAGCGAGATGAGTAGCCTCCACCCGATTTAGCCACTGCGGGCCGTAGAAATCGCGAATAAACTGAAGCTCACCGGAACTACTGCCGCTGAGCCAATCATTTAATAAACTAGTCTTCCAGTTTTCCGTTTGATGACTTTGCCGCTGAATAAAGGCCAGAAACGTACTGCGGTGTTCCGGTGTCATGTCGTCCAGCGGATTGTCGGTTGAATCATCACTACTATCATCTGTCGCATGATTCGAGTTTGATTGATGGGTATCGGGCAGGGCAGATTCTAATTTGTCGATCGCTTGCTGTCTTGCCTCATCTGCGTTGTTAATCGGTGAACCATCAGGCCGATCTTGAGGCTGATCTAAGATTAAGTCCGAATCAAGATGCGGCGTTGCATCTTCGGCAACTGATTGATCCGTTGTCAAATCAGGATCAGGTGCGTTCGAGGTCGTCGTGCGGTGGGCAGACATCACCTGCTGCAAGACCTGACGCTGTTGGGGCGTGAGTGGACTACCCAGAAAATCGCACTGAGCGGCAGCAGCTTTCAAAACGGCTTGAATATCAGCATCGCTAAACGACATAGGACGCTAACCTCTGAATTTTTGAGCGGATCGGTGGATGATTCGTTAATCCTGCATGACAGTGTGAAGGATTTGTTTACGAATTTAATAGTCAAGACTAATGAATTCGTAACGTTTCCGCAAATGCGATCGCACTCAGTGGGGATCGCCAAAGGTATTGATTTGGCAGCAAAAAATACCCGTCGATGCTCAAAAATCAAGGGTTGACGACTGTGACAATTCAGCAAGCTTTATGAACTTGGCTTTAACAAATTTAACAATTCCGCCTCAGTCAGGAGGGGAATCGATAAAGATTGCGCTTTTTCTAGTTTTGATCCGGCATCTTCGCCTACAACCACGTAATTGGTCTTGCGGCTGACGGAACCTGTCACTTTGCCCCCTGCCTGCTCAATTAGATCTTTGGCTTCATGGCGAGAGAGAGTGGGCAACGTGCCCGTTAAGACAAACGTTTGTCCAGTCAGCGCTGAAGCCGTTGCAGGTTCTGTTCCAGGTGCAGTCGGTTCTGCCTTGAGCTGTAGCCCTTCGGTGCGGAGTCGTTCAATCAGCGCTTGATTCGCGGGTACTTGGAACCACTGATAAACCGACTGAGCAATTTCAGAACCAATGCCGTAGACCTGTTCAATGTCTTCTGGAGATGCCGCTGCCAGTGCTTCCACGCTGGGGAATGCCTCGGTCAGTAATTTGGCGTTGACGCTACCGACATGACGAATGCCTAGCCCGTAGAGTACCCGTGACCAAGGCCGCGCTGTGGAATCTTGAATCGCCTGCACTAATTTCTCGGCGGACTTTTGGCCCATCCGCTCCAGCGGCAGCAGGTTGTCCACCGTCAGGTCATACAAATCGGCCACAGATTGAACCAACTCCTGCTCCACCCACTGCTGAATCAGCCGTTCGCCCACACCGTTAATATCCATTGCGTCGCGGCTGACCCAGTGGCTCAGCGATCCGCGTAGAATAGCCGGACAGGACGTATTGATACAGCGAGTAACGGCTTCCTCCTCTGGCTTCACCACGGGCTGACCACATTCGGGACAGTGGGTGGGCATGTGATACGGCTCGGCTCCCATAGGCCGCAGTTCCGGCAGCACACGCACCACTTCGGGAATGATTTCTCCTGCTTTCCGCACGATCACCGTGTCGCTAAGATGCAAATCCAGTTCCAAAATGCGATCGCGATTGTGCAGCGTTGCTCGCGATACGGTGGTGCCCGCGAGCTGTACAGGTTCCAGCTCAGCCACAGGCGTTAGCGCCCCAGTGCGACCCACCTGTACCGTCACAGCTTTGAGCTTGGTTGGTAATTCCTCAGCGGGATATTTAAGTGCGATCGCCCAGCGGGGAAATTTTTGGGTAAAGCCCAGTTCTGATTGCAGGTCGTAACTATTCAATTTGACCACCACGCCATCCGTTAAATAGGGCAGGTCGTGACGCCGCGTATCCCAGTCATCAAAATAGGCAATCACGCCCTCCAGCGAATCTGATACCAGGCGGTTAGGATTCACCTTAAACCCCATCGCCTGCAACACGCGCAGTGCTTCCCACTGGGTGCGAGGCGGCATCTGGGCGGGAGCTGGTTCGTTATCGGGGACAGACACCTCAACCGAGTTACTCTGTCCCGGCAGATGTAGCGTATAAGCAAAGAAATCCAGCCGCCGCTGCGCCACAATCCGCGAGTCTAACTGGCGCAGTGTTCCTGCTGCCGCATTGCGGGGATTCGCAAATAGCGCCTCGCCCGCCTGTTCCCGCTCTTGGTTAATCTGGGCGAACGTATCCAGCGGCAAGAAAGCCTCGCCTCTAACCTCAACCTGAGCCGGAGGATGCTCCAGATTCAGTCGCAGCGGAATCGAGCGAATTGTCTTAATATTTTGGGTAATGTCTTCGCCTTCTACACCATCGCCACGGGTCGCCCCACGCACCAAAACGCCGTTTTCATAGGTTAATGCGATCGCAGATCCGTCAATCTTTAGCTCAGTTACATATTCAAACTGAGACACATCTGGCACAATCTTTTGCCAGCGGGTTTGCCAATCCGTCAGTTCTTGTTGATTAAACGCATTTTCCAGGCTGTACAGCGGAATATTATGCCGCACCGATTTGAACTGCGTCGCGGGTCGCTCTCCCACTCGCTGGGTAGGGCTGTCCGGTGTAATCCACTCTGGATGCCGCGTTTCAATATCCTGCAATTCCCGATAGAGACGGTCATAAACTGTGTCCTCCATAATCGGGTTATCCAGCACGTAGTAGGCATAGCTGGCAGATTGCAGAGTTTGGCGCAGTTGCTCAAGCTGCTGGCGTTCGGTGGCGGCTTCGTTGGACGGCATAGGATATGAATGCGAAATCTAAACTGAGTGATAAACGGACAAACGACTGTAACTGTAACAGTTGTAGCGCCACCTATTTCAAATGTCATGCTCAAATATCATGTCCGGAATTTTGCTTACTATCGAGTTAGAGGGAGTCGTGCGATAGTTATTCGGTTAGTTAAGAGTTAGTCGTGTGGGTGCTGGCTGGTGACTTACTACCGATGATGAGTGAGATCGCATCAGGATAGCAAGGATTAATATGGTACGCCTATAGTTGCAAGCACCATCAATGCGGATTGAAGCCGAAGGACAAAGCTTTTAACTCAAGTAAGTATGTTGGCAGTTCTCAAGCCGTAACGATTTTTGGTGGTGTGGGCGCTGCCCACACCACCAAAAATCATTACCTACATACCACCACCAGTATGTTTAACGTATGTTTAATGCATATGAATTAGGATTAGAAAATTTAGAAGATTTTAGAGAGATAATGATCTTCTATTCAATTGGATCTTATGGCATCCATTTTACTGGCTATATATTTCAACTGATCAATGTGAATGGTTAATGTGAAGAATTTAATTCATTCGTGATTGCAACAGGCCAATTCAGCCAAACTACTATTATTAATTTGATCTGTTTTAATGAAAACAAATGTAATTGATGTGTATTTCTATGCAGGGATAGTTGGAGCATTTAAAGATGCTAATCACCGCACTCTAGATGTAGCGTTGTAGAGCCACAAGCAATACACAAAGACCGATCCCCATCTAGAACAGGGGTCGCGATCGCACTTCACCCTAAAAGTAAACTTTGTTAAACCAACCGCGATCGCAAAAGGTCAAGGGGCTATAGTTGTAATTGAAGCAGAGATGCTTCCCTGACAGATACAGCTAGTTGAGAAAAAGGAGAGAACCTCTGATTAATCTAAGTCTGTCTCGTCAACCGCAGCACCCAAATCCAGTTGCTTATATTTCTTCAAATTGAAAAGAGGGAGCAATTTGGCTGAGATAAATAACGTGAAATGTGCATAAAGTATTTTGCGATTCAGTCATAATCTCTATCCATGATCAAGGAATATGAAGAAGTCCCTAAGCCGATTTGGGTGTTGTTGATTTAAAGGAAACTTGCGTCTTTGAATTGCTAATTAGGTGGTAATTTTTAGTACTTCCTAATGTGAAAAACAGGGTTATGCTCTACACCTAGTTTTGTTTTTCGATACGCAAACTTACAGCTTCAAATACATAAACGGACAGTTGATCATTGCGCTGCGTTGATTGACCGTCCGTTTTGTTATGCTTGGCTTTGCTAACGCTATTGTTGATTTCCACCGCTCACTTTTGCATCCGTGAACAAGTGGGAACAACTGGGGACGAAACGCTCCATTCCGGGATTACGAAGGTTTTCGGTTCATTGAATTCTTGCTCATTTTTTCAATCAGCGCGGTTAAAATGGCGTTAATTATGCCCACTTATCGCCCACTGCGATCGCAATCAATAAGGCAGGTAGACGCAGAATTATGGCCATTATTGCGCTGAAAGCTTGGTATCTCGAAGAGTATGAGCCGATTCAAGAATTAGAAAAGCGTCCCCATGATTTGCGACTCAGTAAAAAAAGCCTGCTGAGATCGGGACTGCGGGCTGATTTTTTAGATGAATCTGATCATGTGAAGCAGTCGGATTGGTTTCAGCGCTATCTGGCGGGGGAAATGGTCGAGTTTTATATCGAGGGCAGTGGTGGCTACATGGTCGCCAATGTTGATCTGATCAGCCATGAGCTGTATTTCACCAAGCGTGAAGTGATGGCGCATTTGGAGCCAACGATTTTCCTGAGCTATCAGACAGAATATAGCGAGTCCAGTTCGATCTTGCGGGAAGAATTGACCACGGTCATCGAAAAATTAAACCCGAAACTACGTCTACCGCTGGCACTAGAAGAATCGCATCGGCTGACCGAAGGCCCGATTCGGCTCCAGAGTACACTCATGCGTAAGCTGCGCCAGAGTCTGCTGTTTATTGCTGACGGCACGCCAATCGCTCAAATTCCAGGTACACCGCCCCAGGTTTTGCCTAGCCCGCAGGTCAGCGTCGAAGTTGGCTATGCCTTGCAGTGTAAGCGGCCAGAGCAAATTATCTTGGCCCAAATGGAGCGGACGGATTTCGCAGGTCAGTTCCCGTTTGACCTACCCGGTCAAAATCGACTGATTTTTCAAACCGCTGCCGAGATGCGTAAGAGTCTGCCGGAACTGGTGAAAGAGCGGCTACAGCGCTTTAATCTCCTTGCACGCTAGGTCTGTAGGCAAGTTATCTGGTAGGGACAAAGGCCATTCGCCCCCACGCAACATTAAATGGAATCTGTAATCTGGACGTGTTTTCGTTCAGCACAAATCCTAAAATTTACTGATTTTTGTGGATGTGCGTTATTTTCGGACATCACCAGCCCATAATGAGGACGGTGCGTTTTGAGTAAAGGTAGATTATGCCCAGAACACCCAGTGAATTTGTGGTTCATATTTTGATTGACGGTGGACACCGCGAAGAAGTGCGGTTTTCGACCATTCAAGATTTCCAAAAGTGGTACAGCGGCGAACTCGTCCCCAAGAGCACGTCCGATGACTTTATCAGCGTCCCGATCAAGAATATTCAGGGCGAGTACATGGTGATTCGTCCCTCTAAGGTAATTGCCATCCGGGTGGAACCGATCTTTAGCTCTAGCGTCGAACGATACTAGACATTGAGTTAGGTCACTTGCTAGGTGAATTGCGATCGCATGCGAGTTTTCAAACGAACTGGACTGTTGCTTGGACTCGGACTAGGGCTCTGGCTGAGTCCAGTATCCGGCCAACAACCATCGCCAACCACACTGCCCCTGGAACCAGTGTCCACCACGGACATGACGGCTATAGCATTTCCAGATTTGGGACTGGATGAGCGGCTGTGGGGCGCATGTGGACAAGCTGGCGACCGAGCCGCACTGATTGCCTCGATTGACAACAGTTTGCGCTACCTGCAATCGGCTGAAGCGGTTGCGGCCTATCGCAACTATCCGGTAGCGGAGATTAGTCGCGATCGCATTTATCGCAGTTTGCAGCGGTTTCGTCAGCTTTTGCTATCCAGCCAATCAGCTAGCGAATTTCAGCAAGCCGTACAAAGGGAGTTTACCTTCTACCGCTCGGTGGGACACGATGGACAGGGCAGCGTCAGCTTTACGGGCTACTTTGAGCCGACCTATTTGGCTAGTCGCGTACCGACGGCTGAGTATCGCTACCCCCTCTACTCGCCCCCAGCAGGTTTGAGCCGCTGGCCGCTACCCCATCCCACTCGTCTAGAACTGGAAGGATCGGATGGTCTTCAGGGCAGTCAGGGGCCACTGCGAGGGTCTGAACTGGTTTGGCTGCGCGATCGGTTAGAAGCTTTTTTGGTGCAGGTGCAAGGCTCAGCTCGATTGCAGCTCACCGACGGCAGCACCATGAGCGTGGGCTACGCTGGGCGAACAGAATATCCCTATACCAGTATTGGCCGCCAGCTCGTTGATGCCGGAAAATTTAGCCTGGAAGAACTTACCCTGCCGCTGCTGCTGGATTACTTCAAAGCCAATCCTGACGAACTGGATTTGTACCTGCCGCGCAACCAGCGATTTATTTTCTTTGAAGAAACCTATGGTCGTCCGGCCACAGGCAGTTTAGGTGTTCCCGTGACGCCCATGCGCTCAATTGCAACGGATAAATCTATCATGCCGCCCGGTGCGATCGCACTAATCCACGCTCCCCTGCCGAGACGAGACAACACTGGGGCATGGGCAACCTCAACCTCACCCACCAGCCGCTATGTCCTTGACCAAGACACGGGCAGCGCCATTCGTGGGCCAGGACGAGTTGATGTCTTCATGGGCACAGGCATCGAAGCAGGCCAACAAGCCGGACTCGTCAATGGCGAAGGCCAAGTTTACTACTTGCTGCTCAAAAACTAATACCTGCCCCCAACGAACTGACAAAAATTCTTCAGGAGGTTGGGGTTAAACAGTATACAACCCAACATCAGCAGCAGTTTTTGAGATTACGCTTACTCCCTAGCTCCCCTGCTCCCTAGCTCTCAACCCTTCACCAGTCGCTATCCATTTCGCTCCAACGGAATCGGCAGATCCAACCAACACGTCATGACTCCCTAACCCGATTTTCTCCCCGTGTTTCACCTGACAGACTACACGAATTTCCGATTAGAGCTATAACTTGGTAAAGTAGAAAGTCTACATAATCCCTACTGCTGTGTCAGACCATCACACTCAACTGTTCCAACCGCCAAAATCGTTAGGGATGTTTTGCGGTTTAGCGCACTCTGCGTGTGCCCAATAGCCCGCTGCGCGCTTTAGACGTTTATGGATGCACCGTTTGAAATCACACTGCAGATGGTTCTCACCGTCCTGGCAGGAATTGGTGCTCAGGTGGTGGCTGAGTATCTAAAAGTGCCTAGCATCATCTTTTTGCTGCTATTTGGCATCACCTTTGGGCCGGACGGATTGGGAATTCTGTCGCCTCACGTACTGGGCGTTGGCCTAGAAGTCATGGTCGGCCTGTCCGTGGCGCTGATCCTATTTGAAGGTGGCCTCAACCTGGAGCTGAAAGAGCTGGGGCGAGTTTCGGGCAGCTTACGGAATTTAGTCACCGTCGGCATTTTTATCACCTTGATTGGCGGCGGTATGGCCGCTCACTGGCTAGCCGAGTTCCCCTGGCCGATCGCATTTTTGTATGCCTCACTGGTTGTAGTGACGGGGCCAACAGTGATTAACCCACTGCTGCGACAAGTCAAGGTGGATCGCTCCGTTGCCACCCTGCTGGAAGGAGAAGGGGTACTAATCGACCCGGTCGGCGCGATTCTGGCCGTGGTTGTTCTCGATATTATTCTCAACGGCGATACCGATCCCTGGGCCGTAATTAGCGGACTGCTGATTCGACTCAGCTTGGGAGCCTTAATTGGACTCATCGGCGGCGCTTTGCTAGGATTTATCCTCAAAAAAGCCACCTTCTTGTCTGAGGATCTGAAAAACCTGGTGGTTTTGGCTGGGCTATGGGGACTCTTCGGTCTGGCTCAGACGATTCGTAGCGAGTCAGGGCTGATGACAACGGTTATCGCTGGGATCGTGGTGAGGGCATTATCCGTACCCGAGGAGCGCCTGCTGCGCCGCTTTAAGGGACAGCTCACCATTCTGGCCGTTTCTGTTTTGTTTATTTTGCTGTCGGCAGATTTGTCGATTGCCAGTATCTTTGCCTTGGGTTGGGGCGCGGTGTTGACCGTTGCAATTCTGATGTTTGTGGTGCGACCGATTACTATCTGGTTCTGCACCTGGAATAGTGACCTCAACTGGCGACAGAAGCTATTTCTGGCCTGGATTGCACCACGGGGAATTGTTTCCGCTTCCGTGGCCTCCCTATTTGCGATTTTGCTGACGGAGCGGGGAATCAACGGTGGCGACTCGATTAAAGCCTTGGTCTTTCTGACTATTATTTCGACTGTGTTCCTCCAGGGGCTTTCCGCTGGTTGGATTGCGCGGTTGCTCAATTTGACCTCCCATCAGGCGACTGGCGTAGTAATTGTCGGCTGTAATCCGCTCAGTTTGCTGGTTGCTCGCCTGTTCAAGGAGCGGGGAGAATCGGTTGTCCTGATCGATACGCAAGAGGAGGCTCGCCAGCAGGCTGAAGCTGAAGATATTAAGGTCTTTATCAGCAGTGCCCTCGATAACAAAGTTCTAGAAGAAGCAGGCTTGGCCAATGTAGGGACGTTTTTGGCCGTCACCAATAACGGTGAAGTGAACGCGGTGATTGCCCAACAAGCCTCTGATGAGTTTCAGCCACCAAGGGTGCTGGCGATTTATCCCAGCGGTAAACCGGACAATAAGCTTCCTGCTAAGACAAAAGTGCAGCAGGCATTTATGCCCGAATTTCCGATTAAAACCTGGAACGGCTATCTCACAGATGGGGCAGTGAAGCTGGGGCAAACTACTCTGCGTCAGCCGGGAGTGCTATTTCAACAAGCGCATTTGAAAGCGCTGATGCGGTCTGGAGAACTAATTCCGCTACTCGTAGAGCGGGGCGAACAACTGCTGGTGGCAGTGGCAAATCATGAATGGCAGGCGGGTGATCGCATTATTTATCTGCTGCATGATCCGAAGCCCAAGCTGCTGAAGCGGCTTTCAGGCGGTAAGAGTCCAGCGCGATTGGTGGTTGAAACCCTACCGGAAGTTGAAGAAGCTCCCGTGCCGAACACACCTGCTAAAAACAGCACCAGTGAGGTCAAAGTGGAGACCAACGCCGCCTCAAAGGAGACTAGTAGCAAATCTAAGCCTACTGCTACTACTGGCGTAGCTAATTCAACAAGCTCTGCTCAATCCAACAGCCAAACTGCATCTGAACCAGATAACGGACAGGTTATGAATGCTGAACAGGCCAATTTAGAACGGGATACAGCCGTTCGTTCAGATGGAGACCAACAGCGCGAAGCCGATAACGTATCAACTCCTGATCCATCATCGCCATGAATTTAGAGATGGGAACGCTCTACGGAATTGGGGTGGGGCCAGGTGATCCAGATCTGATCACCGTCAAAGGACTGCGCCGACTGCAATCATCACCTGTGATTGCCTTTCCAGCCGGACTTCAGCAGCGTCAAGGAGTTGCTGAGCAAATTATCGCGCCGTGGCTGAAGGGAGATCAAATTCGGCTGCCGCTGCATTTTCCCTACGTACAAGATGCGATCGCACTTGAAACCGCCTGGCAAAAAGCGGCGGCAACAGTTTGGCCCTACCTCGCTCAGGGGCAAGATGTGGCCTTTGCCTCGGAAGGCGACACCAGCTTTTACAGCACGTTCACCTATTTAGCCCAGGCACTAAAGCAGGCCCATCCCGACGCGAAGGTACACACTATTCCAGGGGTTTGTTCACCAATGGCAGCAGCAGCGATGCTGGGCATTCCGCTGACGATTCAGCATCAGCAGCTCGCGATTTTGCCGACGCTTTACTGCGTTGAGGCACTGGAAACAGCCTTGTCCTGGGCTGACGTGGTCGTATTAATGAAAGTCAGTTCGGTTTATCCACAAGTCTGGAACATCCTTCACCAGCGACAGTTGCTCCAGCACAGCTATGTCATCGAACGGGCCACGCAGTTGCGTCAAACAATCTATCGCGATTTGGCCAATCATCCCGATCTGGCGTTACCATATTTTTCACTGATGGTAATTTACAACTCAACCCGGTAGACGGTGCGCTTATGTGTGAGTTCTATGGTGACAGGCGTTGAACGTCCCAGAGTTCAGGATTTGCCAAATCAGGCTGATCAGGAGACTCACCGGATGATGCCGTGCCAGCCGATGCCGTCAGCGTATAGAGAAACCGATCGTGTAATCGACTGGGGCGACCTTGCCAAAACTCAAAGCTCGTTGGTCGCACTCGGAAACCGCCCCAGAACGGGGGTAGCGGCACTTCACCATCTTGAAACTTGCGCTTCATTGATTCAAACTGCATTTCTAAAAGCTGGCGATTCGAAATCACCGAGCTTTGCTGCGATGACCATGCACCCAGTTGGCTGCCACGGGGCCGCGTTAGAAAGTACTTCAGCGACTCAGCCGTCGGAATCTTGGCTGCTGTACCCGTGATGTGAACCTGCCGTTCTAGGGCATACCAGGGAAACAGGAGTGAGACCTGATCATTCTCGGCTATGTGCTGGGCTTTACGGCTTTCATAGTTAGTGAAAAAGACAAAGCCGTTGGTGTCAAAATACTTCAGCAGCACAGTGCGCTGGGTGGGCTGCCCCGTTTCAGGTACAGTCGCTAGCACCATTGCATTCGGTTCCAGTAAATCTGCATCACAGGCTTGCTTGAACCACAGCTCAAACTGCTGAAAGGGGTTGGGATCAATCGTGGCGTGGGTCAGTCCGGCCTGGGTGTACTCTTTGCGAAGTTGGCTAATATCCATATGCGATCGCAGATCTCTCTAAACTTTCTCTAAACTCGCTATCTCTACTTTTGGTCATCATCACCTGAATACCGATTGTAAGGATATCTGCTGCCCACTGACAGGAAAACAGATTGCGTGGGAACACTGAATTTATCTGAGAAATATCTAGAGTTCTTCTCGCGGCGTTGCTTAATCTGGGTCTAAATGGTGATGTGGGGGGCGGTGCCCCCCACATCACCATTTAGGCTTAAAATCAGCAATCCCACCACATCGTCGAGTGACCGAAACGTCTCAAACCTGTGATCCGAAAGATTCTGAATTGTGAATCGAGTCGCTATGAAGTTGAAGGCTCTGGGATAAGCTTTAGAGAATCATCGCATAATGTCGCGGAAGGCTCTGCCATCTGCGATCGCTGCCCTGCCAATTGCCGTTTCATGCTTCTACCCATCGATGATCTGCTGCCTGAACCCTAAATGCCAGCGACCCCAGAATCCGGATGATCAAGATTTCTGCCAGCACTGTGGTGAGAAATTAATTCCGATGCTGCGGGGGCGCTATCGACCTGTGCAACTGATTGGCCAGGGCGGCTTCGGGCGGACATATCTGGCGCTGGATGAAGATCGCCTCCAGACAAAGTGTGTAATCAAACAGTTCGCGCCTCAGACCCAGGGCACGAAGTCGCTCGAAAAAGCGATCCGCTTATTTAATCAAGAAGCGGTGCGGCTACATGAACTGGGCGAACATCCACAAATTCCAGCACTGCTGGCCTACTTCGAGCAGGACGAGTATCTCTATTTAGTCCAGCAGTTTATCGAAGGGCCAACGCTAACTCAAGAAGCGCAGGAGAAGCAAGGGCTAAAAGAGGCGGAAATTCGCGCGCTTCTGAGCGATCTGCTGCCGATTTTGCGGTTTGTGCATCAGCGACAGGTGGTGCATCGCGACATCACACCGTCTAACATTATTCGGCGCAGTATTGATCAAAAAGTGGTGCTGATTGACTTTGGCGTGGCAAAACAGTTGACGGCAGCGGGACTGTCGCAACCGGGAACCAAAATTGGTACCGAAGGCTACTCACCAATTGAGCAACTGCGGAGCGGCAAGGTGTACCCATCCAGCGATTTGTATAGCTTAGGGGCAACTTGTCTCTATCTCATGACGCTGACCCGCCCCGATGAGCTTTACAATCCCCTGGACGGCAAGTGGCTATGGCGGGAAAAACTGGAACAGCGCAAAATTTACGTCAGCGATGCCCTGGCCGACGTGCTGAACAAGCTTGTGGAAGATTTGGTCAGCCAGCGATATCAGTCTGTCGATGATGTGCTGAAGGATCTCAATGCATCGACTGGAGACGTTGCCAACGCTTATTCATCTGCGGCACAACCGCAATCTCCACCCTCGTCCTCGCCACCTCGCATCATCTCGTCCCCACCCACCGCCCCGCCGCGATCGCGACCTTCGCGTCCCCCAGTTTCAGGTCGGCGGACGGGCTGGAACTGCATTCGTACCCTGGAAGGACACAGCTCCTGGGTGATGGCGGTTGATTTGTGCTTGAAACCACCGTCAATTGTCAGCGGCGGCATGGACGACACGGTCAAAGTTTGGAATGCTCGCACGGGTCAAAACATTCATACGCTAAAGGGCCACACGCGCGGTGTCAATGACGTAGCCGTCAGCCCTGATGGCCGCGTTTTGGCAAGCTGTAGCGATGATGATACAGTCAAAATCTGGGATTTCAGTACGGGCGCTTTAGTCTACACGCTGACCGAGCATACCCGCGATGTCAACACGGTAGTAATTAGTCAAGACAGCCGCTTTGTCGCCAGCGGCAGTGAGGACAAAACCATCCGCATTTGGAATCTCCATCGGGGAGAACTGGTGCAAACCCTGACGGGCTCGGTGGGGATGATTAAAGCGATCGCACTTGATCCACTGAATCAACTTTTAGTGAGCGGCGGTTTGGACAACAAAGTGCGCCTGTGGAATCTGCAAACAGGCGCAATGACGCAGGTATTCTCCGGCCACTTTAATTCCATTAACAGCGTGGCGATTAGCCCCGACAGCACCATCATCGCCAGCGCCAGCAAAGACAAAACCATTCGGCTCTGGGATGTGCCGTCGGGCAATTTACTGCATACGCTGACTGAACACACTCGCGAAGTCAACGCCGTCGCCATCAGCAACAGCGGCAAGATTTTGGTCAGCGGCGGCAGTGACGCCACGGTGCGGATTTGGGATCTCCAGTCTGGTCGCCTGATGTACACCTTGAGCAGTCACGTCAACGCCGTGAAATCGGTTGCGGTGACGCCTAATGCCAGCATTGTGGTCAGCGGCAGTCTCGATAAAACTGTGAAAATCTGGCAGTATTTTCCATCTCAACCGTCATCCGGTGGTAATTAGCACAAAATCATTACTACTCTTGGTAGATCTGCGATTTTGTCCGGCAACAATGGCCGATGAGCATGGTATAAATGTTAAGGTTTTTTAACGGCTCTCAGGATTTAGCAGTGTACGTTGACTCAGATCTGGCACGTTACAAAATGGGAACCGGAAGGGGTGATTTTGCTGTCGCGATGCGGCAGCAAAATCACCTTTTTGGTTGTTGGGATGCCAGGTTTGAGTTGAGGCAGTGTAGCGATGAGTCCGCCGTGAATAAACCACCCATTTATCAGCGTCATACCGAACCCGTTCAGTTGGTAATTGTCATGGTCGAAAGGGAACCTTTGAAGGGATACGTCTCGAATCCATCTCAATAACTGGCTGGACACAATCGCGATCGCGACTTTAGCTGGGACACAACACTAGACATCAACACTCGTACATACGACAGTGGACGGCAAAACTTGCCCTCTCATTATGTTCTAGCGAATTTGGTGTGGCAGGCGCTATCTTAGCCATTTATGGAGAATTGATCGAATTCATGGTTGCTACGACTGAACAATTTGAACTGAATAATGAGCTGTCAGCACTGGCACGCAATAACATCACACTGAAGGACATCATCAAAACTCTGCCACGGGAGTGCTTCCAGAAAAACCGCCGCAAAGCTTGGAGTCAAGCGTTACTCAGCGTTGCAGCCGTGACGCTTGGCTATGTTGCGATCGCAGTTTCCCCCTGGTTCTTGTTACCGATTGCCTGGATTTTCACGGGTACCGCGCTAACGGGCTTCTTCGTAATCGGGCACGACTGCGGCCACCGCTCGTTTGCTCAGCGTCGCTGGGTGAATGATTTAGTCGGCCACATTGCCATGCTGCCGCTGATCTACCCCTTTCACTGCTGGCGGTTGGGACATGACTATCACCACATCCACACCAACAAGCTGGACGTAGACAATGCGTGGCAACCCTGGAAAGTAGAAGAATACCGCAACACCCCTGTTGTGATGCGAAAGCTGTATGAGGTGCTGCGCGGTCGGCTGTGGTGGATGGGTTCCATCGCTCACTGGGCGGGTATCCACTTTGACCCGTCGCAGTTTGCAGAACGCGATCGCAAAAAGGTGAAACTCTCGATCACTGTCGTCCTCGTATTTGCCGCGATTTTCTTCCCGGTTTTGATTGCCACCACTGGTCTGTGGGGCTTCGTCAAGTTCTGGCTGTTGCCCTGGCTGGTTTACCACTTCTGGATGAGCACGTTCACCATCGTGCATCACACCACGATGGACGTGCCTTTTCAACCCGTTGATTCTTGGAATGAAGCGGTTGCACAGCTTGAGGGCACCATTCACTGTCGCTATCCCCGCTGGATTGAGATTCTCTGCCACGACATCAATGTGCATATACCGCACCACCTGTCAGTCGCAATCCCCTCTTACAATCTGCGGTTGGCTCACAGTAGCCTGAAGGAAAACTGGCAGCCCTATCTGAAAGAGCGCCAGTTCTCTTGGAAATTGATGAAAGAGATTGTGGACTACTGTCATCTCTATCACCCTGAGCAGGCGTATCAAACATTTCGCGCGGCGAAACTGAAGTAGTCTTATTCTGAATTCTGAAACAGATAAAAAGCAGAGGAGGGAATGCACGGCGTTCTCTCCTCTGTTTTTTTATGGCTCCAAATCTCTGCCTCAGCGCTGAGAAAGTAAGGCGAGAGGCGAGAGGAGTAATATCAAGTCTGGTTGAAAACCCACAGTTTATTTTGGGTGAAACGTTTGCTCCGCAAACGTTTCACCCAAAATAAACTGGGTTCTTATGCATAGACCTGATATAAGGCGTAACTCAGCACTCAGTTCTTAACCCAAATAGCGGGTCAGAATGCTGATTTGGTCATCCGGCTGACGCTGAGCTAGAATGCGCGCGACATCGCTGGCGCTGGGGCAGGGAATCGGCTGGCTCCACTCATCAGCGGGGGCAAAGCCGCGCCGATGCAGGTTTTTGATCGTGATGATGATGTCGGGGCGGGTGCCGAGCAGGATAATCCGCAGGGGATGGCGACCATCACGAGTTGGTTGACTGGGCTGAGCCGCAGCAGCTTGTGGCGCTGCGTTGGAGGCAGCACCGAGGATGAGGTATGTCATTGTGTTTCCTTTGGTTTTGGACTTTCGGGAGGAAAGCCAAAAACCTAGCCACGCCCGCAATTCGAAGTGCAATGCAGGGTGGCTCTGGGGTATGATCCCTCAAGCCTCCGCGTTGCCGTTACCAACCGGGGGTTAGCTATCCAGGGTTGCTTGCACCAACTCTGGGTAGCGCTGACTAGATTTTTGGTATCCAGTTGCCGCGCAGTGATGTTTGCCTTGGCAACTTAACGTTTCACAGTACGGGATTTGGCTTTTGGAGTCAATATAGGTTTAATAACAGACACACAAGAAATATGATGTGCTAAACATCATCATCTGGATAATCCTTTAAAACCAACTGGAGCAATTTCTGGCCAAGAGTTCTAATAGTTATCTGTTGGGGAGTTGAATTAGTAGCCACTCTCACCAGTGCATATTTTTCCAAAATTTCTATATGGTGAAGTTCTTGATCAGTTAATCTATTTTGTGAGTATTTCTTTAAAGAACTATTACCCTGAACCTCAATATTTAGTCTATTAAGAATATCAATATCTCCGTAATATAAATCTTCCAAAATTCCCATAAGACGAAGAGTCATGCCTTCAAGATATAATTCCTTGTCAAAAGCATTAATGAGCGCAGCTTTAAGTAGCTTCCTCTTTTTGGGATCGGCTGTTTTTCTAGAAACTCTATAAGCAGCTTCAAAGATCGCGCTGATATCAGAAGGCTCAGGGTGATCTTCTGGAGGAATAATCTGTAACAAGCGATTTAATTTATTTTGTATCTGAGGAATTTGTTCAATCAACCATTTAAATTGCAGTGCATGTAGCACTTTCTCAGGATTGTGATCACCATCTCCTATGGCATTATCATATATTGTTCCAATAAAACGACCGCCAAATTGATATATGGCAGCTCTAACTAGTTCTTTGGGATCAATTTGATGCTGGTTTAGCGGAGGAATATCTTCTATACGAGGAATTCTGATTTCATCTAGATCAGACATAAGCCAAAATAGTAGTAATCAATTGAAACAGAAAGCTCTATATTGTTCGTGGTACAGTCTTTGTTGTAGTGAGGCTACAAGTCTTTTAAGCTGCATTACATCATGAAATCAACACCTGGATGAGCTACACTACCTATCCTTCAAAAATCATTCAGCATCAGCTTCAAGTTTAGCCTGAGCTTCTTGAACACTTTCACCTGCGGCACTCCAAACCTTCGATAAAGCTGTATCCAGGTAAATATAGCTTGTACCTACGATATTTTGCGTTGGCACTTTATAGTTGTCAGTCAATAATTGACCGTAGGAAGAACTAGCAGGAAAGAAGCTATGGGATTCGTCGGATTCAATATAGTAGTTCCATACGTTATAAGCAAACTCATAGTGCTTGTAAGCTGTCTCTAAATCTTGATATATCGAATTATCAGAAATACCGGATTCTCTACCAAGACGATCAATCGCAACTTTAACATTTCGAACCTCAGAGCCATAATCTCTATAGTTCATTCCAACATCTAAACTAGAGTTAAGCGCTGACACTTGATCGAAAGCATCCTGAATTTTGGGTAGAAGGGCTTCATAAGCCTCAATTTCTTCCTCCACTTCTGCCAGTTTTGTTTGCGTATCATTAAGCGTTGTTTCAAGGCTGGCAACATTAATTAATGGAAGTTTGGGTGCATCTTCTAATAGAACAATCGCTTGCTGTAGATTTTCCTCACTGGCTTTCAGCGCTTGAAGGTTTCCTCCATCATCGCCTTGTTCTCCTGTTTCTATAAGCTCTTGTGCATCTGCAATAGCTGCATTTTGGGCAGAACGTAACCAAAATGCTAAACCACCTAATCCAAGTAAAACGACTACAGATGCTGAACCTGCGGCAATCAAAATCCATGAACGCTTAAGTCCGCTAGACTTCCTCTTGGCGATAGCGCTTTTCTGAGTAGTCGTTTTAGCTTTTTGCGTTGGCTGTGTAAGATGAGCTGTTGTCGTTGAACTGATGACAATTGCATCAACGGGTTCAACATAACTACTTAAGCTGAATTCCTCCATCCAACAAGGTGAATCTGTACCTTGCTGCTTGCCGTGTACTCTGACCGTTTTGATAGTTGTGATGCCTAAACTGTTAAGCCCTTTGCGTGTGAAACTCACTAAAGCTGCTTGAGGAGGAACTTCAACAGACTCTAGAACTATGTTGAGTCGATCTTTTTGCATAAAAGCCTTCACGGTAATTCCTTTGGGTTGAAGGGAGCGATTCATTAATGCTGCAATCGCTCTAGGATTACCTTGTTTAGATGCTTCCGACAGTTCTATCTGGGGCTTAGACATAGCATTTTCTCAACGTATCTACTTTGTCTAAGTTTTCCCAGCATTAAGTCTGTTCAACCGGAAAACTATGAAAAAACTTTTTAAAGCGAAATTTTAGTGCGATCGCACCTTTTACAAGTTGGGTTGAGGCATGAAACCCAATAAACCACATGGGTTACGCTAACGCTAACCTATCCTACAAAGATAGTTACTCAAATTTTGCTGTTAAAACATGCGATCGCACTTTTTGGCTGCTTGAATGTGCGATCGCGTTTTGAAGTTTGAGAGTTGCGATCGCACTCAATGACCAGCAAAACAACCGTAAAATAGCAAGTACAGTTAGTTGATCGCTATGGGGAGCCTGATCATGGTACAAACTCCCGCTAAATCCCTTACGCTCGAAGAATTTCTCCAGTTGCCCGAAACTGAACCCGCGAGTGAATACATTAATGGGCACATCATCCAAAAACCTATGCCACAGGGAGAACATAGCGCGATTCAAACCGAACTTGCTCCTGCCATCAACTCAATCGTTAAGCCACAGCAAATCGCCCGAGCCTTTACCGAACTACGCTGTACATTTGGTGGACGCTCAACAGTTCCAGATATTGCAGTTTTTCAATGGCATCGAATTCCGCGTCAAGACAATGGCAGGGTCGCCAATGTTTTTGCCATCGCTCCAGACTGGACAATTGAAATTCTCTCGCCCGATCAGAGCCAGACGAAAGTTACCAAAAACATTCTGCACTGCCTTGAGCACGGGACTCAAATCGGCTGGCTGATTGATCCAGACGAACAATCAGTTTTGGTCTATCTGCCAGATCGGCCAACTGCGGTCTATGATGAACCCCAAACACCCTTGCCAGTGCCAGAGTTCGCTAACGATTTAAAGCTGACGGTTGCAGACTTGTTTGGCTGGCTGATGGAATAAGTGCGATCGCACTTTTTAGGTGAGAGTTGCGATCGCGTAACTCCTACCTAAAACTGCTGTGCCACCTCATCCGTTTTCGCAGCCATAATGAAATCATTCTGGTGGAGACCATTAATCGCGTGCGTCCACCACGTCACCGTCACCTTGCCCCACTCCGTCAGCAGTGCCGGATGATGGCCTTCTTGTTCCGCCACATCACCCACCTTTTGCGTAAACTCCATCGCCTTCTGGAAATTACTGAAAAAGAACACCCGATGCAGCCGAGGCGAACCATCCACACGGCTAATGTGCCAATCCGGCACCTGCTGCTTCATCTCCTCAATTTCCGCCTCCGTCGCCGGAGGAACCCCACCCTCACAAGGAACGCATTTCTGTCCGCTGAGTGCCGCCATATTTTCTGTCTCCCATTACGACCTTTCTCACATTATTTGAGCGCAATATATCTATTAGCCACCCACTAATAATCAACAATTTAGATTCTTGCTTGGAGAGTGAGGAGTGAGGCGAGAGGAGTGAGGCGTGTTGAGTATTGAATATCAAGTTTTGAGTTAAGGGAATCATGCAATATTCAAAATTAAAAACCCAATCTTTGCAGCCTTCTACAGCCCTGTTCGGTGCGTTACGCTTCGCTTTAGCGTAGTCATACCGGAAGGGTTATACAGCACCCTACTTTTCTACTACTTGCCCTTTACTTTCAGTCCTTACGCCTCACTCCTCACTCCTCGCGCCTTACTTTCTCTACAGCCTTTACATCCCTCCCATGCCACCCCTCACCCCTAAGTCCAACACCCTGACCCAGCATCCCCGTCTTTGCAAAAAGATTGAGATCAACTATCGGCGCAACAAAGCCCAGGATCATACGCAGCTTCTCGATCAGGCTGCTCAGCGGTTTAACTATGCCGACTGTCGCGATCAGTATTGGCAGGCTGAGGAGTTTTCGCTGCTCTACGGTACGCCCGTTTGGGAACAAGCTAGCGACAACCAGCGCGTGATTCTCAACCACCTGTACTGGGTGGCCTACTACAGCCAAATCATCTCCGCCGAAATCGCCACCATTTACTTCAATCAGACCAGTGCCGCCGGACTGTTTGCCCAAGACGACTTTCGGCAGGTGTGCGACATGCTGGACTTGGAATCCAACCAGGAACGGGCGCATATCAATGCCTTCAAAACCGTATCGGAGCAGGTGGAACTGGCGCTGTTTGGGCAGCGAGTGTTTTCGTATCCAATGCGATCGCTGTTTACCGAAACGATGATTTTTGCCGATACGAATCGATTCAAGCGGTTCTGGAAAAAGCTCCAGCTCCACGCCTTTGGCCTGATGTCGGCAGATAATACGTTTCTGGCCTGTCAGTATTTCACCGTGCGCGGACTGCGAACGCTGAACGGCAAGCTGGTGCAGCACAAGCTGAGCAACTTCTACCAGCAGCACCCCGATCCAGAGAACGCTCCCATTCCCAGCCAGATTTCCTACTATCACTTTATGGACGAGAGCTTCCACTTCAGCAGCTCGACGATTCTCTCCCATGAAGTCGTTAAGTGCCTGCCAGCACCGACGAAATGGGAAACCTGGATCGCCAATCTCGGCATTCAAGGCTGCCAGAAAGACCACTTCCATGTTTCAGCCGCCATCAACGGCATTTTCTGGTATGACCCAGCGCTGTACGGCGCAATTTATCAGGTTTTGACTTCACCCGTATTTGATTTAGACGATGCCGCCGCTAAAGACCTAATGCGGCGCTGTTTCACCGAAGAATCTGAAGGATTACATCGCAGTTTTGAGACTCATCAAGATGCGATCGCATCTTACCGAGCCTACCTAGAACCCATTGATTACGCCTGGAAAACTAACCGCGACATGTCCATCATGGCCGGAAACTCCATCGAACGCTATCTCAAAACCCAACGACGAATTTGGGCCACGAATCCTATATAAGATGATTGCGCGACATCAAAATTGTTTAGGTTACGCTAAAAGTGTGTCAGTCAGGTGACTCTTATGAGTGTTGTTATTTCAGATGAAATTTTGCAAGCCTCTCAGCTTACACCCAGCGAGTTTCGCCAGGAAATTGCTATACATCTCTTTCAAACGGGTCGGTTAACGCTTGGCTATGCTAGCCGTTTGGCCGATATGTCAGTCAATGAATTTCGTCAACTGCTGAAGCAGCGAAATATTCCACTAGACTTTATCGGAAATAGGAGAGAAATGGCTGCAAGTCAACTTCACCCGTGGTT